>JBBRFW010000017.1:0-50077 GCA_038241255.1 Burkholderiales bacterium
CCGACGCCGGTGGTGACGCCGCAGCCGATGTAGCAGACGACGTCGAACGGCGCGTCGCGGCGGATCTTCGCCAGCGCGATCTCCGGCACGACGATGTAATTCGAGAACGTCGACGTGCCCATGTAGTGGAGCAGCGGCCTGCCGTCGAGCGAGAAGCGGCTCGTCCCGTCGGGCATCAGGCCCTTGCCCTGCGTCGCGCGGATCTGCTGGCAGAGGTTGGTCTTCCTCGACAGGCAAAACTTGCACTGCCGGCACTCGGGTGTATAGAGCGGAATAACGTGGTCGTCCTTGGCGAGCGTCGTCACGCCGGCGCCGACTTCGACCACCACGCCTGCGCCCTCGTGGCCGAGGATCGCCGGAAAGAGGCCTTCGGGGTCGTCGCCCGACAAGGTGAACCAGTCGGTGTGGCAGATGCCCGTCGCCTTGATCTCGACGAGCACCTCGCCGGCGCGCGGACCCTCGAGATCGACAGTCTCGATCGTCAGCGGTGCGCCTGCTTTCCATGCGACCGCAGCGCGCGTCTTCATCGCTGTACCTCGGCGCCGTAGTAGTCGGGGACGGTCATTGCGCTCGTCTCCGGTTCCTGTGCCGTGGCGCGGATCATCGCCGCGGCCTTCTCGGCGATCATGATCGTTGGCGCGTTGGTGTTGCCGCTGACGATGCTCGGCATGATCGACGCGTCGATGACGCGCAGCCCGGCGATGCCGCGCACGCGCAGCTCGCTGTCGACGACGTCGAGCGGCCCGGTTCCCATGCGACAGGTGCCGACCGGGTGGTAGATCGTGTCGGCGTGGGCGCGGATGAAGGCCTCGATCTCCGCGTCGCTCTGCGCCGCGGCGGAGGTCGTCAGCTCGCGCGCGCCATGGCCGGCGAGGGCGGGCTGGGCGAGGATCCTGCGCATCGCCTTGAAGCCGAGCACGAGCCGGTCGACGTCGTCGCGCTCGCTCAGGAAGGCGGGGTCGATGAGTGGCGCAACGCCGGCGTCGGCGCTCTCGAGCGTCACGCTGCCGCGACTTTGCGGCCGCAGCAGGCAGACGTGGCACGAGTAGCCGTGGCCGAGGACCGTCTTGCGGCCGTGGTCGATGAGCTTGCCGATGACGAAGTGGAGCTGCAGGTCCGGCCGCTCGACCGCGGCGTCGCTGCGCACGAAGCCGCCGGCCTCGGCGAAGTTCGTCGTCAGCAGGCCGCTGCGCCGGCGGCGCCACTCGAACACGCCCTTCAGCAAGTCGATCGCGCCGGGCAGCGAGAGGCCGAAAAGATCCGTGAGGTGAGGCGCGTCGAGCACGGCCGCGACATCGACGTGGTCGTGCAGGTGTCGGCCGACGCCCGGAAGGTGGTGGCGCACGTCGATGCCGAGCGAGCGCAGGTGCTCGCCGGGGCCGATGCCCGAGAGCATCAGCAGCTGCGGCGACTGCAGCGCGCCAGCGCTGAGCAGCACCTCGCGGCGCGCCCGCACCGTCCGCGGAGCGCCGTCGATGCGCACCTCGACGCCGCTTGCGCGCGCGCCGTCGAGCCGCAGGCGCGTCGCGGTCGCGCCGGTCATGACGCGCAGGTTCGGCCGCCCCAGGTTCGGCGTCAGGTACGCCTTGGCGGCGCTGAAGCGCTCGCCGTTCTTGTTCGTCACCTGATAGAGACCGACGCCTTCCTGGCGCGCGCCGTTGAAGTCGGGGTTGGACGGATGGCCGGCCTGGCGCGCCGCCTCGACGAACAGCGACCCGAAGCGATGCGGTTGCGCCAAGTCCATGACGTTGAGCGGCCCGCCCTGGCCATGGAACTCGTCGCCGCCGCGCTCGTTATGCTCGGCGCGCCGAAAGTAGGGCAGTACGTCGTTCCAGCCCCATCCGGGGTTGCCTTCCCGCGCCCAGCCGTCGTAGTCCTCGGGCTGGCCGCGCACGTAGATCATGGCGTTCACCGAGCTCGAGCCGCCGAGCACCTTGCCGCGCGGCTGATAGCCGCGGCGGCCGCCGAAGCCGGGCTGCGGCACGGTCTGAAAGCCCCAGTTGAAGGCGCCGTTCTTGGCCAGCAGCGCGAGCCCCGCGGGGCAGTGGACGAGGACGCTGCGATCGGCCGGGCCAGCCTCGATCAGGCACACCCGGACGCCGTCATCCTCGGTAAGCCGCGCCGCGAGCACGCAGCCGGCCGAGCCGCCGCCGACGATCACGTAGTCGAATTCGCCGCCGTCGTTCATTTGCCGTACGCCTTGCGCGAGCCGTCCTCGAAGACCTCGTCGTCGCGCCCGACGGTGCCGTTGCCATCGAGCTCGCGCTCCCGCGTCACCCGGCCCTGTTCGTCGTGGAAGCGCTCTCTGCGCAGGCGCCCGGCGTCGTCCCAGGTGCGGTGCACGCCGCTCGCGACTTCGCCGCTGCGTGGGCTCGCCACGAGATAGGCGCCCTCGAACGCCTTCATGCCGTTGTCGTGGAACGCCGTCTCGAGTCGGCGCGAGCGGCCGTCGACCGTCGCGAACTCGAGGCGATTCTTCGGCTGTCCATTCAGGTACCAGTATTGCTCGAGTGTGGGCTCGGCGCCTCGCTCGCCGACACGCCAGCGCCGCTCGTGGACCAGCTTGCCGCTCTTGTGGAACTCCTGCTCGAGCGTCTGCACGCGGCCGGCGCGATCGCCGGTGAGCGTCACCCATTGCGCTTCGCTGCGCCTCGTTCCGTCCGGGTAGAAGATCCGCCGCACGCCCCCGGCGGGGCTCGATTCCTCCTGCTCGCGCACGATGCCGTCGCCCGCGAGCTGCTCGCTCCTGCGGCGCTCGCCGCGCTCGTACGAGATGCGTGCCTTGGCGATGCCCCTGCCGCTGAAGAGGGCAACGTTCGAGGCGCCGCCGGCGTGGCCGCACCAATGCGCATCGTCGGCTTCGGCGCCGAGGACGGCGCGCGGCGCGCAGCGCAAGTCGGCGAGCTTGCCCTCGGCGGTGAACTCCGCCGCCGCCTGCTCGCGATCGTCATCGCCCTGATAGGCGATCCGGCGCAGCTGCCCGTTCGGGAACCAGGTGCGGACGAGTCCGACCGTGCGCCCGTCGCGATAGGTCTCCTCGCGCACCAGCACCGGCTTGGCGCCGCCTTCGGAGCGCGCGTACTCGCGCGCCAGGCCGTCTCGGTTGCCCCGCTCATTGATGCGGTGCTCCTTCTCGAGCTGGCCGTCGCGGAAATAGCGGACGATGCCCATAAAGACGCCGTTCCGCAATTCCTGCTCGCGAACGACGGGCCCGCCTTCGCCGTCGCGGCAGCGCATGAGCCCGCTCCTGCCGGAGGTCGTGTTGCCGTTGGCCGGGTTGACGTACTGGCCGTTCAGGTCGCAGCTCTCGACCGCGCGCGCCGGTGCGGCCGCGGCGCAGCCGATCAGGACGACGAGAACGAACGACGGGCGCATCGCGACGATTGTGCCGCCCGCGCCCGTCAACATCGCCGGCCGACGCAGCTTTAGAGGAGCTTCTCCGGAACGAACCAGCCCAGCAGCATGTTGTGGACGCGCAGCCAGAAGCTCGACTCGGGCTCGACGCCGAGGACGACCTCCTTGTCGTCCTCGAGCGTCAGCCATTGCAGCTGCGCGGTCTTCGGCTCGAGGCGCAGCCGGTACGCGCTTTCCAGCTTGCTGATGTTGATGACGCGCAGCAGCTCCTTGGCGAGCGAGGGACTCTCGATGAACATGCCGAATTCGGTGTTGGTGCTGGCCGAGCGGGGGTCGAGGTTCATCGAGCCGATGAAGATGATCTTCTTGTCGATCACGGCCGTCTTGGCGTGCAGCCGTCCCAGCGACGCGCCGAACATGCCGAGCCGCTTGGTGTGCTGGGTGCGCGTCGGGCTCAGCTCGTAGAGGTCGACGCCGGCCTTCAGCATCGCGGTGCGGTAGCGCGAGTAGCCGGTATGCACGAGTGGCTCGTCGGTCGCGGCGAGCGAGTTGGTGATGACCGTGACCTTGACCTTGTCGCGCTCGAGATTGCGGAACGACTGCATACCGGTCTCGCCCGGAATCATGTACGGCGAGGTGAGGACGAGGTCGGTCTTGGCCTGCCAGACCTGCATCATCACGTCGTTGGTGACGCTCATCTCGAAGGCGATCTTCGGCGTCATCGCCAGAAGTTTTTCGGGAGGATCGGCGAAGGCGCGGGCGATCCCCCACTCGAGGCCGAGCTGGCCCGACTCGAGCTCCTCAGCCAGCGGGCCGTAGCCGAGCAGATCGGTACCGGGCGGGTCGGCGGGAGGCGAGGGCGGCAGAGCGGCGATGGTCGCGTCGAACGCTTTCGCGCGCGCTGCCCGGTCGCCGAGCGGCTCGCCGACCGCCTCAATCGGATAGACGACCTCGCTGTTCCAGTAGCGGTCGAAGATCTGCGCCATCGACTTCACCACCGCGCCCATCACGAACGCGTCCATGTCGACGAAGTTGGCGTCGGCGGCGCGCAGGAAGTACTCGTCGGCGATGTTGCGGCCTCCCGCCACGGCCATCACACCGTCAGCGATGAAAAGCTTGTTGTGCATGCGGTGGTTGAGCCGTCCGAAGTCGAAGATCGACGCCATGTAGCGCCCGCCGACGCCACTGCCGCGGTTGCAGCAGAAGGGGTTGAAGAGGCGCACCTCGACGTTCGGAAACGACGCGAGGCCGCGCAGCAGCGGGTCGGATTGGGTCGTGTAGAGGTCGTCGACGAGGAGGCGGACGCGGACGCCGCGCACGCTGGCGTCGCGCAGTGCGGTCATCAGCAGGCGGCCCGTCGGATCGTTCTCGAGCACGTAGTACTGGACGTCGAGCGACGTCGCGGCGCGCTGCGCGAGCTGGATGCGGGTGTCGAGCGAGTAGGCGCCGAGCGGCAGCAGGCGAACGCCGGTCTGTTCCGGCGAGGGCGACGAAAGCGTCGCGATTTTCACCAGCGGGCTCTCCGGGTTGGGCGCGAGCGCCAGCGAATCGGTCTTGCCGACGTTACTGGGCAGCGATCCGCAGCCCGCGAGCGCGGTGGCCACGGCGATGACGGCGGCGGCGGCGAGCCGGCCGAAGGCGCGCGCGCTGCCGGCGCGCGCCGCCGCATCCGCCGCGCCTGCCCGTTCGTACTGGGCGTCACACGCCCCTTTCTCGTAAGATGAAGAGCGCACCAGCGACCGACCGGAGTCCGTCATGAAAAAGTTTTTCGCATTCATCCTGCTGATGCTCACGTTGGCGACACCCTCATACGCAGCACTTGATGTCGGAGATGCAGCGCCAAACTTTACAGCGTCGGCCGCGCTCGGCGGCAAGGTCTACAAGTTCACGCTCGCCGATTCGCTCGCCAAGGGACCGGTCGTCCTTTACTTCTTCCCGGCCGCGTTCTCGGTCGGCTGCTCGATCGAGGCGCACGAGTTCGCCGAGGCGATCACCCGCTTCGAAGCGTTCGGCGCGACGGTGATCGGCGTTTCTTCGGACGACATCGACACGCTCGGCAAGTTTTCCGTGCAGGCCTGCCAGGGCAGGTTCCCGGTCGCCTCCGACAACACGCAAGGGGTGATGAAGTCGTACGACGCCGTGATGGCGCTGCGCCCCGACTATGCGAACCGCGTCTCGTACGTGATCGCGCCGAACGGCAAGGTTATCTACAACTACCAGAGCCTTAACCCGAGCCGCCACGTCGAAAAGACGCTCGCCGCGCTCAAGGACTGGTCGCAGTCGAACAAGAAATAGCCGGCCGCAGGTGCGACCGGCGCGCCGGCGTCAGCGGCCGGCAGCCGTGACGCGCCAGACGACGTTGCCGACGTCGTCGGCGACCAGCAGCGCCCCGGTCTTGTCGATCGCGACGCCGACAGGTCGGCCTTTCGCTTCGCCTCCGGCGCTAAGAAATCCGGTCAGCACGTCGATCGGCTCGCCGGCCGGTTTGCCGTTGGCGAACGGCACGAAGATCACCTTGTAGCCGCTGAACGGCTTGCGGTTCCACGAGCCGTGCTGGCCGACGAACATGCCTTCGCCCGAGAACGGCGCCGGCAGCGCGGCGCCCGCTGAAGAGACGAGGCCGAGCGACGCAGTGTGCGGGCCGAGCGCGTAGTCGGGCGGCACCGCCTTCTGCACGAGCTCGGGCCGCTGCGGCTGGACGCGCTCGTCGACGTGCTGGCCGTAGTAGCTGTATGGCCACCCGTAGAAGGCGCCGTCGCGCACCGACGTAAGGTAATCGGGAACGAGGTCGCTGCCGATCTCGTCGCGCTCGTTGGCGACGGTCCAGAGCGTGCCGTCGCTGCCCCAGGCCATGCCGTTGGGGTTGCGCAGTCCGCTGGCGAAGACCCGGCCCGCGCCGGTCCTCGGATCGATCTCCCAGATCGCGGCGCGGCCTTCCTCAGCCGCCATGCCGTTTTCGCCGACGTTGCTGTTCGAGCCGACGGTCGCATAAAGATGCGAGCCGTCGTTGCTGGCGATGACGTTCTTGGTCCAGTGGTGGTTGATCAGCCCCGCAGGCAGCGGTGCGACCGTCTTCGGCGCCGCCTCGATGTGCGTCGCGCCGTCGACATAGGGGAAGCGGACGATGGCATCAGAGTTGGCGACGTAGAAGTCCTTGCCGACCAGCGCCATGCCGAACGGCGAGTGCAAGTGCTCGACGAAGACCGTTCGCTCCGCCGCGCTGCCGTCTCCGCCGAGGCCGCGCAGCAGGGTGATGCGGTCGGCGCTCGGCGTTCCGGCGCCGGCGCGCTTCATTACCTGCTTCATGACCCAGCCGCGCACGCCCTTGCCGTCCTCCGGCTTCGGCGGCGCGTTCGTTTCGGCGACGAGGACGTCGCCGTCCGGCAGCACGGTCAGCCAGCGCGGGTGGTCGAGGCCGGTCGCATACGCGGTGACGACCAAGCCCGCAGCGGCGACGGGCTTGTCGCCCGCCGGCCAGCCGGTGGCAGGCGCGATGTGCACCGTCGGCAGGAGGTCCTTTCGCGGTGGCGGCAGCTGCGGGCGCGGGCCGGTGCCGGCGGCGAGCGGCAAGGTCGCGCTGTCGCCGCAGGCGGCGAGCGCAGTGGCGACGAGGAAAAGAGCGGGAAGGCGGTAAAGGTTCATGAGCCCGGTGGCGCGAGATGGACCGAGCACTATGGCAGCCTCGCCGGTTGCCGCCTGTAGGCGCCGACCGGATCGCGCTGTCGGGTATAGGGGCGATGCTCTCACACCGTGCTCGCGCCCGCGTGCCGCCAACAGTGCACGGTTTCCGCGCCTGTCCAAGCGGGCGGCGAATCCGCGCCCCGGGGCACTGGCACACTCGTCTCGCCATTCGGGAGACCCCATGTCGAACAAGCGCGCCGCGCTGATGCGTCCCCTCAAGCTTTACGCCGCCGGTCATGGCGCCTTGCTCGCTGGCGCGTGGGCGACGGGCGCGACCGGATCGATGCTGCCGATGGCGCTCGCGGCCTCGGCCTGCCTGATGCTGACCGCGCCGCTCGTGCGCCACTTCCTGACGCCCGCCGCTGAGCGCCGCTAAGTTCGCGCGCGCTGCCTGTAGGAGTGCGCCGACGCCGCACGGGCACGGCAGACGACCGGCGCGAGCGGTCGCTGCCGCTTCGGCGTCGCTTCGGCAGGCACCATCCTCGCTTGTTCTCAACCTCAGGAGCGATGCAGATGGACACCAGCAACGACCGCATGTTGACGGGGCTCTTCCGCGACCGCGACAGCGCCGAGCGCGCCTACCAGTCGATCTCGGACCGCGGCTACTCGCGGGACGACGTCAACGTCGTCATGTCCGACGACACCCGCAAGCGCCACTTCACCGGCACCGCCGGTGGTCGCGAGACCGAGCTCGGCACGAAGGCGGCAGAGGGCGCCGGCATCGGCGGTGCGATCGGCGGCAGCCTGGGCGCCATCGCCGCGGCCATCGCCGCGGTCGGCACGACCATCGCGTTGCCGGGACTTGGCCTCGTCATCGCCGGCCCGCTCGCTGCCGCGATCGCAGGCGCGGGCGCTGGCGCCGCGACCGGCGGCATCGTCGGCGCATTGATCGGCTGGGGCATTCCGGAGGAGCGCGTCAAGGAATACGACGAGGGCATCCGCGAAGGCGGCATCCTGATGGCGGTTCGCCCGCGCAACGACGAGGACGCGAGCTACCTCGAGAGCTCGTGGAAGTCGAACAGCGGCGAGCACGTCTTTCGCTAGACCGCGGCGAAAGGCTAGCGCGGATTGATAGCCAGCAGCTCGATCTCGAAGCGCAGCGTGGCGTTCGGCGGAATGATGTTGCCGGCGCCGCGCGCGCCGTAGGCGAGCTCGGGTGGGCAGACGAGTTCGGCTTTGCCGCCGACCTTCATGCGCTGCACGCCTTCGGTCCAACACTTGATGACCCGGCCGAGCGGGAACGTCGCCGGCTCGTTGCGCTTGTACGAGCTGTCGAACTCGGTGCCGTCGAGGAGGGTGCCGCGGTACTGGACCCGCACCGCATCGGCCGCGGTTGGGCTGGGCCCGGTGCCTTCGCGCAGCGAGCGGTAGACGATGGCCGGCGCCGCAGCGGGCGCCGCCGAGGCCGCTCCGGTCTGTGCGCCTGCATCACCGGAGCCGACGGCCGCCATCGATGCGGCGAGGAGGCAGAGCGCGGCGACGGGCGAATCTAAGCGAAGAGGACTCATGGCGCGATTCTGGCCCAGCAGGCGCCGTCCCGGATAAGCGCCGACTGCAGGCCGTCCGCGCTGCGCCCCGTGCCCGTGCGTGCCCCACGGCTTCTCGCCGGGTTGCGAGCTCGTCGGCCGCGAGCGCGGCGCTCGGGCTCAGAAGGTCATCGGCATGCGCACGGTCAGGGTCACGTCCGGCGTGTCGCGGGTCAGGCCGGCACCGAGCGAGACATTGAGCGTCCGCCGGTCGCCGATCCGGTACGAGTATCCGAGGAGCAGCGTTCCGAGCTGCACGCGGACCGACTCCGCCGCCGTCTGGCCATTGAGTTTCGTCTTGCCGACCGAGGCGTGGTCGTAACCGATGCTGAACGACGACTTCTCATTGAGGCCGAGACCCATGCCGAAGTTGAAGCCGAAGATGCCGGCGGGCGCGACCTTGCCGAGGAATTCAGGGCCGTTGTCGGTATTGCGCGAGACGTTGTCGCGGGCGAACGTGTACAGGTAGCTGACCGTGCCGAAGAAAACCGCCGGGTCCGACGGGTAGAGCATGGTCACCGCAGGCTGTAGGCCGTAGAAGCCGGAGCCCGTCGGCAGCTCGGTCTGGATGCCGTCGTCGCGGAAGCCGATCACGGTCTTCGAGGTCTGGACCTCGAACGGATCCTTGCCCGTGCGCGACTTGAAGCGGAGGCTGCCGATGTAATACGGCCGTTCGAGGCCGCCGTCGTTGAATTGATAGCGGCCGGTCAGCTCGACGTCGCCGATGCCGTGACCCGTCGAATCGAAGATCGTCGAATTGGTCGCGGCGCCCTGCAGGAACTCGCGCCCAACACCGGTGTCGGCGCGGTACACGTAGGGCACCTTCGCCTCGAGCTCGAAGCGGTTGCTGATTCCGAAGCGTCCGGTCAGGGCGCCGGCCACCGTGGTTCGCCGCACTTCGCGGATGTCGATCGCGCCGATCAGGATCGCCGGGATGATCGTATATCCCACCAGCGAGATCCGGTTGCTCGACGAGTACGAGTACTGAAGCGACGGTTCGAGCACGTACTTGCCCTTTGGCGTCAGCACTCCGGGCTGCTCGAAGATCGTCGCGACCTCCGGGCGCCGCGTCGACTCGTCGGGCGCCTGGCCGACGGGTGCCGGCGCTTGTGTCTGCGCGACCTGCTGGGCGCCGCCCCCCGTACCGGCTCCGCCGCGTTGCGCCGCGAGGGCCTCGCTGCCGAGCGCGCGGCGCATCTCCTCGATCCGGGCTTCCTGCTCAGCGAGTGACTGCTTGAGAGCGTTCAGCTGACGGGTCTGCTCGTCGATCCGCTGCTTCAGCACCGTGAGGCGCGCACCGGGATCGTCGGCCGGAGCGTTGCTCTGCGCATGCGCCAAAGCACCCAGAAAAGCGATCCCCGTGCAACCAAACGTACGGATCGAGAGGAGGCGTTTTCTCTTGTTCAATTGGTGGCTCCTGACCCGGTTTGCAGTGCGTGAGCCCGCTGAGTTTCGGGCAATCGGCTCCTTCGTTGGGAGGGTGTTTTCAGGGATGCCCTAGTGTGACTTCCGTCACGGTTCGATGGGCGTTCACCGACCCCTTGGTCGCGGGGTGATGGCAAGCTTTTTCTATAACTTCGATTAACGTGTTTTGCACATTAGATCGATAGTCGCTGAGCTCAGGCGACAGAAATGGGACGGCAGTGATGTCAGGCAACAAGGTTCTATGCGTCGGGCGGTCGGAAGTCGCCGACCCGATCTGCGCGTATCTGCATTCGGTTGGCTGGGACGTCCATCGGGCCGCGAACCTGCGGTGTGCCAAGCGCCTCCTCACCGACAAGCACTTCACGGTCGGTGTCATCGTTCACGCCGCCGCCGACGACGCGGTGTGCGCCCAGCTGAACGCGTTCCTGGCCGCGAACGGGGATCTCGAGTGGCTAGGCTGCTTCGACGCGCCCTCGCTCAAGCGCGCCGCCTGCCGGGATCTGATCCTCGTCCATCTCTTCGACCACCACACCCTGCCGGTCGATCTCACCCGGCTCGCGATCTGCGTCGGCCATGCTCACGGGCGGGCCTCCCTGCGCGACACCGATTCGGTCGCCGAGAGCGGCCGCAGCCACGCGACCGTTCTCGGCGCAAGCCACGCGATCGTCGAGCTGCTGCGCCAGGTGCGAAGAACGGCGAATGCCGACGCGCCGGTCCTGATCCACGGCGAGAGCGGCAGCGGCAAGGAGCTGATCGCCGAGGCGGTGCATCAGCAATCAGCGCGCGTCAAGGGCCCATTCGTGGCGATCAACTGCGGCGCGATCCAGGCGAGCCTGATCCAATCCGAGCTCTTCGGTCATGTGCGCGGCGCGTTCACGGGCGCGGTGGACGACAAGGCCGGGCTGTTCGCGGTCGCCCACGGCGGCACCGTCTTCCTCGACGAGATCGGCGACCTGCCGCTCGACCTGCAGGCGAACCTGCTCCGCTTCCTCCAGGAGGGAACGATTAGCCCGGTCGGTTCGACGCAAGTTCGCCGCCTCGACGTGCGGGTCGTCGCGGCTACCAATGTCGACCTCGAGAAGGCCGTCGCCGAAGGCCGCTTCCGGGAGGACCTCTTCTATCGCCTGAACGTCCTGCCGCTCCACGTCCCGCCCCTGCGCGAGCGGCGCGAGGACATCAAGCTCCTGGCGCATCACTTCTTCCGCAAGTTCTCAGCCGAAAAGAGCGCCAGGCTGAAAGGCTTCAGCCGACTCGCGCTGATGACGATGGAGGCGCACAACTGGCCGGGCAATGTGCGCGAGCTGATCAATCGGGTTCGCTGCTCGATGATCATGGCCGAGGGCAAGCTGATCATGCCGGTCGATCTCGGCCTCGAAGCGCCGAGCAGCCCGGAGCTGCAGAACGTTCTCGACGCGGCACGGCAGAAGGCGGAGCGGGGCGCGATCTCGTCGAGTCTGATGCAGACCGGCCGAAACGTCGCCACCTCGGCGCGCCAGCTCGGCGTCTCGCGCATGACGCTCTATCGCCTGATGATGAAGCATGGCCTGAACGCGCCGCAGTGATGGCCCCGGCCTCGGGATCGCTGATCCCGCCGACGGCCAACGCCGCTCTCGAGCGCAAGCTGCGCGGCAAGATCGAGGACCGGCGCGGCGCCAGTGTCTCGCTCGGCGAGTTGGCGACGCTCGCGCTTCGGATCGGCTTGCTGCAGGGCTCCGAAGCGCCTAGCCTCTCGTCCGCGCAGATGGTCGTCTTCGCCGCCGATCACGGCCTTGCCGTCGACGACATCGGCGGGGGGAGCGCGCGCTCGACGGTGACGACGGTGCTTAGGCTGCTCGACGAGAGCACGCCTCTGGTGGCCATCGCCCGTGCCCAGGGGGTCGAGGTCACCGTCGTCGACAGCGGCGTCGCCGAAACCCTGGCGCCCCATCCGCGCCTGCTGCACCGCAAGATCGCCCACGGCACGCGCAACTCGCGGCTGAGCGCGGCGATGACGACCGAGCAGGCCCACGCCGCCATGCGCGCCGGGATGGAAATCGCGCACACGCTGAGCGGCGATGCGATCGCCTGCGCCGGCGTCGGCAGCGGCTCGGCGCAAAGCGCGGCCCTCATCTTGGCGTGCCGCACGGGTGCGCCGGTGGCCGCGTTCATCGACGTCGGCCCGGCGCCGGCGGAAGCGTTCCGCAACCACCTGCTGCAGGTGCTCGACGAGGCGCAAAACCGCCACGGCCACCTCGACGATCCCGTGGAGCTCCTCGCTGCCGTCGGCGGCTTCGAGATGGCGATGATGACTGGGCTGATGCTCGCCGCGGCGAGTCGGCGCCGGCTCGTCGTCGCAGACGGCATGGCGTCTTGCGCGGCACTGATGATTGCCAGCGCGATTGCGCCCTCGCTTCCCGAGTACTGCGTCTGCACGAAAAGCAACCCGACGCCGGCACTCGCGCACGCGCTCGAGTCGCTCGGTGCGCGGGCCGTGTTCGATCTCGGCCTCGAGGCCGTGGACGGGACTGGCGCGGCGCTTGCATGGCCTCTTTTGCGGTCGGCCGTAGCATTGCTGGCCCCCCGGTTCGAGCGCCCGGGTAAGCCCGGATCGGGCTCGGAACCACCGGTTTCGGGACCCTCGAGGTCACAGAAATGAGACGCTCCCGGTGTGCGAAATCTCACGAACCGCGGGCTGGGCGCACCGCTCGCGCAAGCCTTACCGGTCGGTGTCTCACGACTGATGCAGTTGTAGGACCGATTGCCGTGCAGACGTCGGAGACTTTGACGCCCCCCGGCTCGAAGCCAAATTCCCTAGTTAAATCAATGGGTTGCGATACGTGTCGCGACGGTATTGTTCTTGCGATGTGGGACTTCGGATCGGCGTGAGATCGCCGTCCTCCCCCAACTCACTCCAAGGACACACACATGAAGACAACGCTACTTGCGTCGTCCATCGCGCTGGCACTGGGCGCGTATGGATCGGCGTGGGCCAATCCAACCAACAACGGTACGGAAGGCACCACCTCGGCATCGACGGGAAGCCAGACGGCCACCGCCACATCGACCCAGGGCGGAAACGCTCCGCAGGCCAACGAGAACTCCACGGCATCGCAGGACAACTCCAACAAGTCCGACAACCGGAACCTGTCGGACCAGAAGAACAACAAGAGCAGCGGCAACAACCGCGACACCAAGGGCGACGCCAAAGCCGAGGGCTATGGAACGGCGGCAGCCAACAACGGCAGCACCGCAACCGCGACCTTCAGCAATTCCTTCAATTCCAGCAAGGCGATTGCGGTCAGCAAGCTGAGCGGGGCGGTGTCCAACATTTCCGTCTACGGCCTCGGCAACAACGCCTGGAACACCGGAAACGCCAACGGCGCCAAGGGCGGCCAGGGCGGCGACGGGACAGGCGGCCATGCCCAGGGCGGCAACACCACTGGCGGCAATGCCGGCAACGGCACTGGCGGCGCGGGGGGTAACACTGGCGCGGGCGGCAACGGCGGAAGCGGCGGCTCGGCGACCAACGGCAGCGCTACCGCGGGTGCGGCGACGAACGGCAGTGCCACGAACGGCAGCTCCAACGCCGGCGACGGCGGCAATGGCGGCGCCGCCAGCCATGCCACCGGCGGCAGCGGCGGAGATTCGACGGCCAAAGGCGGCAGCGCCAACGGCACCAGCGGTGACGTGAAGGCGAGCGGCGGCGACTCGGCAGCCAAGGGCGGCGGCGCAATCTCCGCCAACCTGCAGACGACCGGCAAGGCCTCGGGCTCGACCGATGCGTCGGGCGGAAATGCGAAAGCCTCCAACGACTCGTCCGGCGGCAATGGGAAGGCGTCCAACGAGTCGTCCGGCGGTCTTGCAGCTTCGGGCCAGAAGTCGGGCACGATCGCGGTCGGTGCCGGCCTGGCCAGCGGCGGCAGCGGCAAGGCGGGCACCGACGCCAGCGGCGGCAACAGCATGGCAGCCGGCGGCGGCGGCGGTGGCACCGGCAATACCGGCGCTGGTGGTGCTGGCGGCAACGGCGGTTCCGGCGGCGCAGGTGTGCCGACCGGCGGCGTCGGCGGCGCCGGCGGCAGCGGCGGCGGTGGCGGCGGGTCGAATACCGGCGGTGCCGGCGGCAGCGCGACCAGCACGGCAGGTACCGGCACTGCGGGGGCGGCGACGGGCACAGGCGGCGCGGGCACGGGTACGGGCACGGCAACGGCCGGCGCAGCGACCAACACCGCGACCAACTCCGGCGGCGCAGCCACCGGAACGGCGACCGGCACGGGCGGCTCAGCCACTGGAACGGCGAGCGGGACGGGCGGCGCGGCGACCAGCGGCTCGGCGACCGCCAGCAGCGGCTCCAACACCGGCACCTCGACGAGCACGGGCGGCGCGGCGACCAGCGCGGGCGGCGCGGCGACCGGCACGAGCGGCACCGTGACGGCAACGAGCGGCACCACCACGTCGACGGGCGGCAACGGCGCCGCGGCGACCGACACGGCCGGCAGCGGCGGTGGCGGCGGCGCGTCGACGAACGGCAGCGCCACGAACGGCGGCTCGTCGACGATGGCCTCGAACGGAAGCGCGACGGCCGGCAACGGCGCGGTCGGCGCGTCCAGCGGGCCGGGCGGCGCAGGCGCGACCGGTACCGGTGGCACAGGCGGCGCGAGCACCGGTGGCACGACGACCGGTGGTGTCGGCAACGGCGCGGTCGGCGGAGCGGGCGGCGCAGGCGGCAGCAACGCCGTGAACGCGGGAAGCTGGTCCATGTCCAACACGATGAGCGGCACCGCTCAATCGGCGGCGGGCGTCCTGGTGATCGCGCAGACGACGGGCGTGGCGAACCTCGTTCAGCAGAGCGTCAACGTGCAGGCCAACCTCAACGTCGGTCGGCCGTAACAAGGGAAGAGCGCCGGGGGCTCGCACCCCCGGCGCCTCTTTCTCGATGGGATCCGACATGTCACATGCAATGAGAATCGTCATCATCGGTGTTGCGACGCTGGCGGCGTTGTGCGCCAGTCCGGGTGCAGCGGCGGACGAGGCTGCCCAGGCGGCAGCGCCTGCGCTGCCGGCCGCACCGGCCAACGGCCTGGCCATCGTGGCGGCGCGGCCGCTCGTCTTGGGCGTCAAGCCCGTCGATCTGAAGGTGCTCGCGCGCAAGCGCGGCGGTGCCGACGTGGTCAACGACATGCAGCTGAAGGGGGTCGTTGCCGACAACCGGGCGGTCAACGTCACGACCGGCGGCAACTACATCACCGAAGGCGCTTTCGCGAACACCTCGGGGCTCCCGATGGTGGTTCAGAACACCGGCAACAACGTTCTGATCCAAAACGCGACGATCGTCAACGTTCAGGTCAAGTAGCACCATGAGGAAGACGTGGGCGCTGCTCGCGCTCGCTTTGTGCGGCCTCTGCGCCAACAGCGCAGAGGCCGGTTCGATCGACCTGCCGGTGCAGATCGGCGGGGCCTTTTCCGTTCCCGCGATCAGCATCAAGGAGGCGCGCTTCAGCGCCATGATCCGCCAGCAATTCGACTTCAGCTGCGGATCGGCCGCGCTGTCGACGCTGCTCACCTATCACTACAAGTTCCCTGTCAGCGAGCAGACCGTGTTCGAGGAGATGTTCGCGCAGGGCGAGCAGGAAAAGATCAAGAAAGAGGGTTTTTCCCTGCTCGATATGAAGCGCTACCTCGAGGCGCACGGCTACGAGGCCGACGGCTTTGAGGCCCCGCTCGACAGACTCGCGAGCGCCGGGATCCCGGCGATCGTGCTCATCAACGAGAACGGCTACAACCATTTCGTCGTCATCAAGGGAGTCCGCGACCATCGCGTGCTCATCGGCGATCCTTCCGGCGGGACTCGCGCCATGGGGCGGACCGCGTTCGAGGCGCTCTGGGTCAACCAGATCCTATTCGTGATCAGCAACCGCCAGGACCTGGCGAGGTTCAACCAGGCTTCCGACTGGAGCGTCGCGGTGCAGGCGCCGATCGGCAGCGGCATCAACCGACAAGGGCTGAGCCAGCTCGTCATTCCGAAGTTTGGCTCCTCCGATTTCTGATCCACCCATCGTGCGACCCACTCCTCGAAAACTCGCCCTGCTGATGTCGCTCGCCGGCCTCGGTCTCTCGCTCGGCGAATCGGCCCAGGCCAGGAACGCGCCTGAACCAGCACCGCGCGGAACGGCGCCGCTCGGCTTGAGAGACCTGCAGGGCGAGGTCGACGGCAACGCGGCCGACACCGCGACCGCGGCAACGGCCTTTGCTGAGATTGCCGCCGGCCCGCTGGACGTGACACTGTCGTGGCCAGGCTCGACGCCGGCGCTTTCGGCAGAGGATCGCGCAGCGGTCGCGCTGGCGATGGTGCTTATGGCCGAGTCACCCCCCTCCGAACTGTCGAGCGCGATGCCGAATTTCGTCGTGTCGGCATGGCCACAGGAGCCCGATCCCGCGTTCTTGCGCGGTATCCAAAACGTATCCTCGCAAAGCGAACCCACGACGGGGGCCGCGGAGCCCGGCGCGGTGGTGGCGGGCGCGACGCTCGAGCCTTCAGCGGCGGCCGAGCGGCGGGTTAATCCCGAATCCGCGCTCGCCCCGGGACCTGCTCGGTTCCAAGACACCAAGGCCCCGATCGCGGTCGCGGCCGTCGATCTTGATCTCAGCGGTTGGGATGCCGCTCGTGCTCGGTTCCAAGACACCGAGACCCCGTTCCCGGTCGCGGCCGTCGATCTTGATCTCAGCGGTTGGGATGCCGCTGTCCCGCCTCCGACGGCCTCTGACGAGCGTTTTCTCGGTGATGGGTGGGCGCTGGATCTCAACCTCGACCTCAGTCCCGGTCTCGACCTCAACCTCGATCTCGCGCCCGAGGTCGACCTGGCGCTCGACCGCCCCCCCGTGTTTCCGGCGACGCGGCTAAAGCCGCTCGGAAGCGCGGCTCGCCCCGACGCTTCCGCCGTGGTGTGCACGGCCGACGAGCCGCTTCTCCTGCGCGACCTGCCTTTGCCGGCGGCGCGGCCGCTGCAGCTCTCGGCGCCGGTGCAGGCTGCCATCATCGCTGCGGCGCCACCGCAGGTGCGCCTCGCGCCGGAACCGACTGTCGAAGCGCCGCCCAAGGTCGCCGTCATCGATGCCACCCCCAAGATCGCGCCCACAATCGTCGTTGCGTCGCACACGGATCGGGTCCTGCGCAGCCTCGAGGTCATGTTGGGCCACGACGATCCGGCTGCCGCGCATCTGAGTCCCGGGGCCGAAGAGGTCTTCGTGACTTCGCATGCGGAGAAAGTGCTGCGCACGCTCGCCTCGACGTGCGCCGGCGAACGCGCGGCGCCCGCGGCCGATGATCTGCGGCACCTCTCGAAGGTCGCCTCGCCCGAGCCCGCCGGGGCGTGTCCTGCGACGGCGACCCTGGCCAAAGCAGTGCGGCCGGCGCGTTCCTCTGCAATCGGCGCTGGTGCCGTCGCCTTGAGCCAGAGCGACCTCGACAAGGTGCGTGGCGGCTTCGAGACCAGCAACGGCTTGACGATCTCGTTCGGCATCGAACGGGCGGTCTACATCAACGGTGCCCTGGTCACGACGACGAGCCTGAACCTCTCCGATCTCGGCAAGATCACCGGTGGCACCGGCGTCGCAGGGGCGGCAGTCGCCGGGTCGAGCAACCTAACGCTGATCCAGAACGGTCCCGGCAACACGTTCGTGAGCGGTCCGGTCTCGGCCGCGACCGTCGGCACCATCGTCCAGAACACGCTGAACGACCAGAAGATCCAGAGCGTCACCGCCATCAACGCGACGGTGAACAGCCTGCAGCTCGTCCGGGCGCAAAACTTCCAGTCGACGCTGCGCAGCGCCCTCATCGACTCGCTGCGTCGCTGACCTATCGCGACCAGGTGTCGCGCAGCGTCGCGGTCCGGTTGAACACCGGCCGGCCGGCGCGATGGTCGACGAGGTCGGCGACGAAATAGCCGTGGCGCTCGAACTGGAAGCGATCGCCGGGTTGCGCCGACGCGAGCGAGCGCTCGACGTAGCCTGCGACGACCTTCTTGCTCGCGCTGTTGAGGCTGGCCAAGAAGTCGTTGCCTCCGGTATCCGGATGAGCTTCGACGAAGAGGCGGTCGTAGAGGCGGACCTCGGCCGCGAGCGCGTCGCCGACACCGAGCCATGTCAGCGTGCCCTTGACCTTGACCGCATCGGCCCCCGGCGTGCCGCTCCGGGTGTCGACAACCAGCGTCGCGAGCACCTTCACGATCTCGCCGTTGGCGTCCTTCTCACAGCCGGTGCACTCGACGACGTAGCCATACTTGAGGCGCACGCGGTTGCCGGGATAGAGGCGGAAGAAGCCCTTCGCCGGCACCTCCGCGAAATCGTCGTGCTCGATCCAGAGCTCCGGGCCGAGCGCGAAAGCGCGCGTGCCGAGCTCGGGTCGCTGCGGATGCACGGGCGCGTGGCAGGCCTCGCGGTGCGCGGCGCTGCCGAACACTTCGGCCCAGTTGGTGAGCACGAGGCGCACGGGGTCGAGTACCGCCATCGCCCGCGGCGCCTTGGGATCGAGGTCGTCGCGCAGGGCGATCTCGAGGCTGCCGTAGTCGGTCCAGCCGCCGGCCTTGCTCGTGCCGGCGCGATCGCAGAGGAGGCGGATCGATTCCGGCGTGTAGCCGCGCCGGCGCAGGCCCGCGATCGTCGGCATGCGCGGATCGTCCCAGCCGTCGACGATCTTCTCGTCGACGAGCTGCCTGAGCTTCCGCTTGCTGGTGATGACGTAGGTGACGTTGAGGCGGGCGAACTCGTACTGGTGCGGCCGCGGTTGCGCCAGCAGGCCGAGCGCGCACAGCGTGTCCAGCAGCCAGTCGTAGAACGGCCGCTGGTCCTCGAACTCCAGAGTGCAGATCGAATGGGTGACGTTCTCGAGCGCGTCCTCGATCGGGTGCGCATAGGTGTACATCGGGTAGATGCACCACGCATCGCCGGTGTTGTGATGGGTCGCTCGCTTGATGCGGTAGAGCACCGGGTCGCGCAGGTTGATGTTCGGGCTCGCCATGTCGATCCTGGCGCGCAGCACGGCGGCGCCGTCGGCAAGCTCGCCGCTCTTCATCTGGCGCAGGCGGGCGAGGTTCTCGTCGGGCGTGCGCGAGCGGTAAGGGCTTTCGCGGCCGGCGTTGGCGAAGTCGCCGCGGCTCGCGCGCATCTCCTCGGCGTTTTGTTCGTCAACGTAAGCGTGGCCGGCGACGACGAGCGCCTCGGCCGCGCGGTACATGAAGTCGAAATAGTCGCTCGCGAAGTAGAGGTGGCTCACGGACCGCTCGTCGGGCAGCGCCGGCTCGGGCGCGTTCCAGTCGAAGCCGAGCCAGTGCACGGCGTCGACGATGGCATCGACGTACTCCTGCTCTTCCTTCTCGGGATTGGTGTCGTCGAAGCGCAGGTGGCAGATGCCGCCGTAGTCGCTCGCCAGGCCGAAGTTGAGCGAGATGCTCTTCGCGTGGCCGATGTGAAGATAGCCGTTGGGTTCGGGCGGAAAGCGGGTCCGGATCCGCGCGGCGTCGGCGGGCGCGCCGGCGTGATGCGCGGCATCGCCCGGCGTGCCGGCGAAGCGCCTGCCGGCGTACGTGCCCTCCGCGAGATCGCGCTCGATGATCTGGCGGAGGAAGTTGCTGCCGGTCGCGGCGGCGTCCTTGGGATGGCTCATTTGGCGTCGACGATTCTAGGGCGCGACCTGCGCGTGATGCGACGGCGCGCGCGCTCGCACTTCCATCGCCGCCGCCGCCGCGGTTGCGCGACCACGACCGCCGGCACCACGAGCTCGGCCACTGGCGCCGAGCCGCTACATTGCCTTGAAGCGCGGAGCGTGCAGGCGGCTCACCGTCAGCCGCTCGGCGCGGCCGCGCAAGGCGAGCGTCACCTTGCCAGCGTCGTCGCGATGCGCGGCCGCGATAGCGTCGGCGCGCACCACGGCACCGCGATGGATCTGCCAGAACCGCGCCGGGTCCAGGCGCGGCAACAGCTCGCGCAGGGCAACCCGGATCAGGTATTCGCGCGCCGCGGTGACGACGCGGACGTACTTGTCGGCCGCCTCGAAATAGACGACGTCGTCGATCGACACCAGATGAATGGCGTCGCCGACGCCGGCCTGGATCACGCGCAGCGGCTCGGCGCCGCCCGCCGCCGGCGCTGCGGGGCCGAGCAGCGCGCGCAGCTGCTCGATGGCACCGGCGAGCGCCGCCTGGCCGGCGCTGCTCGCGGCGCCGGATGCCGCGCTCACCGCGGCGCCCGCCGACGTGCGCGCCGCCAGCGCGCCGCGCAGCCGCTCGCAGGTGCGTGCCAGGCGCGCGCTCTCGACTGGCTTCAGCACGTAGTCGACGGCCGCGCGGTCGAACGCCTGCAGCGCGTACTGGTCGTAGGCGGTCACAAAGACGATCAACGGGAACGGGGCTGCGTCGTCGTGCCAGTCCTCCGCGAGCGCCTGCGCCGCCTCGAGCCCGCTCATTTCGGGCATGCGGATGTCGAGGAAGCAGATTTCGGGACGAAGCGCGAGTGCCTCGTCGACCGCCCTCTGGCCGTCGCCGACGACGGCGACCACCGCCAGCTCGGGCCAGAGCGCGGCGAGTTCGGCCTTCAACTGAGCCGCGAGGAGCGGCTCGTCCTCGGCGATCAGCGCGCGCGCCGTGGTCGCGTTCATCGTGCCTCCTTGGCCGCGCCGGGCGAGTCGAACGCCAGCGGCAGCCGCACCGTGGCGAGCATGCCGCCTTCGGCGTCTGCGGCGGGCGCCAGCTCGAACGACGCCGCCGCGCCGTAGAGCGTGGCCAGGCGATCGCGGACGAGGCCGAGGCCGAAGCCGGCGCCGCCCGCCGAAGGCAGCACGTCGCTCGCGCCGGCGCCGGTGTCGCGGACGCGCACCACCAGCAACGTGCCTTCGCGCGTCGCGGCGATGCCGATGCGGCCGCCTTCGCGCTGGGGCTCGAGGCCGTGGCGAATGCTGTTCTCGACCAGCGGCTGCAGCAGCAGGGGCGGGATCTGCGCGCCGGCAAGGTCCGCGGGCAGCGTGAGGCAAGTCGCCAGGCGCGCGCCCATCCGGACTTCCATGAGGCCGAGGTAGTCGCGCAGCCGGTCAAACTCGGCGGCGAGCGTCTGCGCGCCGCTGCGCGACCCCGCGAGCGACGCGCGCAGGAACGCGATCAGGCGATCGAGCATCACCTGCGCGCGCGCCGGATCGACCGCGATCAGCGCCCGCAGATTGGCGAGCGTGTTGAACAGCATGTGCGGCTCGAGCTGCGACTCAAGCAGCTTCAGCTGCTGCTCGGCCGCCTGCCGCTGGGCACGCTCGACATCGGCGCGCTGCATCGCGATCAGCTCGCGCGACTGGAAGAAATAGGTGATCGCAACCGACGGCACAAGCGCCATCACGAGAAGCGAGAGCGTGCGGCGCAGGTCGGCGTTGAACGGGCCCGGCAGGTTCCCGCCGGTCAGCGCGTTGGCGATCTCGTTGCCGATCGCGTAGCCGAGGACGCCGCCGACCGCCACGATGACGAGCATCCACAACCAGCCCGGCCACTGGCCGGCTCCCGACGCGGTGCCAGCGACGAAGGACGGCTGGCGCGAGACGACGAGCGCGCGCCCGAGGTCGATCAGCAGCCAGCACATGGTCGAGATGCAGATCGAATAGACCAGCGTCACGGCGAACGACTGATGGAACGTCGCCCAGAGGCAGACCGCGATCAGCAGGGCGGCGCCCTGGGTGCCAACGCCGCGCATCGCGAAGCGACGCCAGAGCTCGCGCCGCGGAAGCTCGAGCGATCGCTGCAACGGGGCCATGGCGCGATTCTGGGTGAGCGGCGCGAGCCGGGTCTGCGCTTGCGACGAGCTGCTCGACGCTGGCGCGAAGCGGTACCCGGCCGGCGCCGCCGAAGCACTGCCTCGCACACAGCTCGTCACGCGCGGGCACGGTACCGCCGCTATATTGGCCGCAGCCGCGACACTCGCGCGGAGGAGAATGCGGATGACGGGGTTCGATCGATGGGCGCGCAGCGCGGCGATGCTCGCGCTGGCCGCCGCGGCGCTGCTGAGCGCATGCGCATCGCGGCCGCTCCCGAACTCGGCGCCGGTGGTCGTGCTCGCGCCGAGCCCGACACAGGCGCCTCGCCCGGCGCCGGCGCCGCCCGCCGCGGCGAGCGCTGCCGCGCGCAACGGTGCCGCGCGCGACCCGTCGCCGGCTGCGACCGCGATGCCCGTGCGTCCGGCGCCGCCGGTCGTCCTCGTCCCCTTGCCCGAGCCGGCCGTGCCCGCCGCGGTGGCGGCGCACTTTCCCGAGCCGGCGGTGACCTTCGCGACGCCGGCGTTCCAGCCGGGCCGCACAGCGTTCACGAGCAACGAGGAGCTCGGCGCGATCGTGCACGTCCTTGAACGCAACGCGCCGATCGGCGAGCACGCCGGCGGCATCGCCGTGCTTCCGCTCGGCACCTCGCAAGGCGGCGTGCCGATCGAGGCGCTGGCCTTCACGCGGGCACCCGATGTGGTCGTCGCGGCTCCAGGTGTCGCCGGCGCGGCCTCGCGCCGGCCGACCGTCGTCATCGTCGCCGCCCAGCACGGCGACGAGCCCGCGGGCACCGAAGCGCTGATCGTCGTCGCCCAGGAGCTTGCCGCGGGCCGGCTCGCCAGCGTGCTCGACAAGGTCGACGTCGTGCTCCTGCCGCGCGCCAACCCCGACGGCGCGGCGGTGTTCGTTCGCGGCGCGACCGACGGCACCGACATCAACCGCGATCACCTCCTGCTCCAGACGCCGGAGGCGCGCGCCATCGCGGAGCTGCTCGTCCAGCTCGCGCCGCTCGTCGTCCTCGACTTGCACGAATACCCGGTCGGCGGCGCGTTCACCGCCCGCTTCGGCGGCGTGCAGCGATTCGACGCCTTGCTGCAGTACGCGACGACCGCAAACATGGCGCCCTTCGTCACCAAGGCGGCCGAGGAGTGGTTCCGTCAGCCGCTCGTCGCCAGCTTGCGCGGCGCCGGCCTCAGCAGCGACTGGTACGCGACCGTCGCCGCCGACTCGGCCGAGCCCCGGCTGACGATGGGCAGCATCGGGCCTCAGGTCGGCCGCAACGCCGCTGGCCTGCGAAACGCCGTCAGCCTGCTCGTCGAGACGCGCGGCGGCGGTCTGGGCCGCATCGACTTGAAGCGCCGTGTCCAGGCGCAGGTGGTCGCGGTCACGAGCGTCCTCGCCAGCGCCGCGAAGCACGCCGACGACCTGGCCAAGGTGCGCCAGTTCGTCGACCGCGAGGTCGCGGCGATGGCCTGTCAGGGGCAGGTCGTCGTCGAGGCGGCGCCGACGCCAAGCGAGTACGCTTACTCGACGATCGACATCGGCAGCGGCGAGGTGCGCCGCCTCACCGTGGCCTGGGACTCGGCGCTGCAGCTGCGCACGCTGAAGAGCCGGCCGCGGCCGTGCGGCTACTGGCTGGCGGCGAGCGAAGGCGACGCGGTGCGGCGCCTGCGCCTGCTCGGCGTCGAGGTACAGCAGCTCGAGGAGATCGGCGAGCTGCGCGGCGAGGGCTACCGCCTGGTCGCGCGCGAGCCGATCCCGGGGGACGACGCGACCCATGCCGGCGCGTCCCGGCGCCTGCACGTGCAGATGCAGCCGGCGCTGCTCGACCTCCCGGCCGGCAGCTTCTACATCTCGCTCGAGCAGCCGCTCGCCCATCTCGCCGTCGCCGCGCTCGAGCCCGAAGCGCCGGCGAGCTTCGCCGCCAACGGCCTCATCGCCGACGTCGCCGCAGAAGCGCGTATTCTTCTGCGGCCCGCGATGCGGATGACAGCGGTGCCCTAGCCACGCCCTCGATGTAAGGAGCAGTGCGGACAGGGCGACAGGTCAGCACAACCAGGGAGAGCCTTCGCATGGACACGGAAGCGAGCGTGCCGGCCGCGACGACGGAAGCCGCCGCCGGCGCGGCCCGGAGCATCTACCGCCACCGCCTGCCGGTGCGGCTGATGCACTGGATCAACGTCGTCTGCATGGCGGTCCTGCTCGGCAGCGGCCTCAACATCTTCAACGCGCATCCGACGCTCTACTGGGGCCACGACTCGGTGACAGGGACGCCGTGGCTCTCGATCCGCGGCGAGAACACGCCCGCCGGCCCGGTCGGCAAGACGCGGCTCGGCAGGACCGATTTCGACACCACCGGCGTGCTCGGCGTCTCCAGGGTCAACGGCAACGTGACCGCGCGCGGCTTCCCGAGCTGGGTGACGATCCCCGGGCCGCAGTGGCTGGCGATGGCGCGCCACTGGCACCTGTTCTTCGCCTGGCTCTTCGTCGTCAACGGCATCGCCTACATGCTCTACACCGTCTTCAGCCGCCACTTGGTGCGCGACCTGGTGCCGACGAAGGACGAGCTCGGGAACATCGGGCGCTCGATCGTCGACCACGTCAAGTTCAAGCACCCCACGGGCGCTGCGGCGACGCGCTACAACGTCCTGCAGAGCCTCACCTACCTGATCGTGATCTTCGTCCTGCTGCCGCTGATCGTGCTGGCGGGGATGGCCCTATCGCCGCGCATCGACACGGTCTTCACCGGCTGGGTCGACCTGCTCGGCGGCCGCCAATCGGCGCGCTCGCTCCATTTCCTGGCCGCCGCCGGGCTGCTGTTGTTCGTCTTCATCCACGTCTTCGAGGTCATCGTCGCCGGCGTCTGGAACGAGATGCGCTCGATGATCACGGGCTGGTACCGGGTGCCGCCCGACCACCCGACTGGGGAGGTTCGCCCATGAGTAAGACCTTCACCCTCATGCGCACGCGCCAGCGCGACCGTCGACGTGTCTTGCGCGGCGCCTTCGCGGCAGCAGGCGCCGCCGTGCTGTCCGGCTGCGACAGGCTGTCGAACAACGAGGCCTTCGTCGACAAGCTGAAGAGCGCGCAGCGCCTCAGCCACGCGGCGGCGGCCGTGGTCGCGCCGCGCAAGGCGATGGCTCAGGAGTTCACCGCCGCCGACGTCGCACCCGTCTTCCGCAGCAACGGCACGCTCAACCCCGGTGACGGCGACTACGTGGCTTTGCGGGAAGCCGGCTTCGCGGGCTACAAGCTGAGCGTCGCCGGCCTCGTCGACAAGCCCGCCGAGTTCACGCTCGACCAGCTCAAGGCGATGCCGGCGCGCACCCAGATCACGCGCCACGATTGCGTCGAGGGCTGGAGCTGCATCGGCAAGTGGAAGGGCGTGCAGCTCGGCGCGATTCTCGACCAGGTGCAGCCCAGGCCGGAGGCGAAGTTCGTCCTCTTCCGCTGCTACGACTCGATGGACGGCCCTGCGCTCGACGGCCACGATTCGCGCTACTACGAGAGCATCGACCTCGAGGACGCCCGCCACGTGCAGACGATCCTTGCTTACGAGCTCAACGACAAGCCGCTGCCGATCAGCAACGGGGCGCCGCTGCGTTGCCGCGTCGAGCGCCAGCTCGGCTACAAGCAGGCCAAGTACATCCGCGCCATCGAGCTGGTCGAGAGCTTTGCCCAGATCCGTGGCGGCAAGGGGGGCTACTGGGAGGACGAAGGCTACGAGTGGTACGGCGGCATCTGACGCGGCGCGTGCCCTGCGCCGCTTCGAGCCGCCGATGATGGAGCCGAGCGGCCGCGGCTGATCTCGCGGCCGACGCTCGAGCCGATCGAGCGCATCGTCGATCGAGCCGCGGATTCGAGGCCCTCGTGTTTTGCGGCCGCGCGGGCCAGGCGAGCCGAAGAGCAGGTTCCTCAGCCGCACGACGAGCTCGATGCGCTCGAACAGCACCTCCGGCGCCTCTTCAAAGAGCAGGTGCGCTTCGTCGAAGAGGAAGACGAGCTTGGGCTTGTCGAGCTCACCGTTCGGGTAGCCGCTCATAGAGCTCCGAGAGCACCCAGAGCGAGAAGGTCGCGTACAGGCGCGGGCTGGTCAGCAGCTTGTCGGCGACGAGGAGGCTGACGGCGCCCTGACTGCGCCCGTGGGCGCGTCGCTCGAGGCGCGAAGCCCGAGGCCCGAGCTCGCGTCGACAGGTGGGCCCGGTGCCCCCAACCTGCGCGCGCCCGCCGCCCGGACCACGTCACCCCCTCAGATCCTCGACCGCCAGCTGCGGCCGCGCTGGCCGCGCGGCCGCGGCCCCCTAAAATCGCCCGCTCCGACAAGAGCGCCGCCGCCGAGAAGGCGCAGCAACGAACACGACATGGCTGGTCATTCCAAGTGGGCCAACATCCAGCACCGCAAGGGCCGCCAGGATGAAAAGCGCGGCAAGGTCTGGACGCGCCTGATCCGTGAGATCGTCGTCGCCGCGCGCCAGGGCGGCGGAGAGCTGGTGATGAATCCGCGCCTGCGCCTGGCGGTCGAGAAGGCCAAGGCGGCCAACATGCCCGCCGACACGATCAAGAAGAACGTCGACAAGGCGACGGGCAACCTCGAAGGCATGCATTACGAGGAGATCCGCTACGAGGGCTACGGCATCGGCGGCGCCGCGATCATCGTCGACTGCATGACCGACAACCGCGTGCGTACCGTCGCCGAAGTGCGCCACGCGTTCAGCAAATACGGCGGCAACCTCGGCGCCGAAGGCTCGGTCGCGTTCCAGTTCCGCCACTGCGGCCAACTCGTCTTCGCGCCCGCAACGAGCGAGGACGCCGTCATGGCCGCCTCCCTCGACGCGGGTGCCGACGACGTCGTCGCCCACGACGACGGCTCGATCGAGGTGATCACCGCGCCGGCAGACTTCGAGGCGGTGAAGGCGGCGCTCGAGAAGGCCGGCCTTGCCGCGGAGGTCGCCGAGGTGACGATGCGCCCCGAGAACGTCGTCCCGCTCGTCGGCGAGGACGCCCAACGGATGCAGAGGCTGATCGACGTCATCGAGGACCTCGACGACGTGCAGGCGGTCCATCACAACGCCGAGATGGCGGAGTGAGCGCGTCAGCGCGCACGCCGCCATGAAGGCGCTGGTGATCGGCGCCGGCGGGCGCGAGCACGCGCTGGCCTGGAAGCTGGCGCAGGGCGAGCGCGTGCAGTCGGTCTTCGTCGCCCCGGGCAACGCCGGCACCGCGATCGAGCCCAATCTGAAGAACATCGCTGTCACCGACCTCGACGAGCTCGCCCGGTTCGCGCTCGACGAGAAGATCGACCTCACCGTCGTCGGCCCGGAGGCGGCGCTCGCCGCCGGCGCGGTCGACATCTTTCGCGGCCGCGGCCTGCGCGTCTTCGGCCCGACCCGGGCCGCCGCCGAGCTCGAGAGCTCGAAGGCGTTCGCGAAGGCGTTCATGCAGCGCCACGCGATCCCGACCGCCGCCTACGAGGTCTTCGACGCCGCCGCCGCCGCGCATCGCCATGTCGATGCGGCCGCGCTGCCGATCGTCGTCAAGGCCGACGGGCTCGCCGCGGGCAAGGGCGTCGTCGTCGCCGTCACGCGCGACGAGGCTCACGCCGCCGTCGAGGCGATGCTCGGCCGCGGCGCGCCGGCCGGAGGGCGCGTCGTCATCGAGGAATTCCTGGAAGGCGAAGAGGCGAGCTTCATCGTCGTCTGCGACGGTCACTCGGCGCTCGCGCTGGCGACCAGCCAGGACCACAAGCGCCTCGGCGACGACGATCGCGGCCCGAACACCGGCGGCATGGGCGCGTACTCGCCGGCACCAGTAGTGACGCCGAAGGTGCACGCGCGCGTCATGCACGAAATCATCGCGCCGACCCTTGCCGGGCTCGCGGCCGAGGGACGTCCGTTCACCGGCTTCCTCTACGCCGGCCTGATGATCGATGCCGACGGCGCACCGAAGACGGTCGAGTTCAACTGCCGCCTCGGCGATCCGGAAGCTCAGCCGATCCTGATGCGGCTGAAGTCGGACCTGTTCGAGCTGCTCTTCGCGGCCGCGGCGCCGCACGAGGCCAGGCGCATCGACGACGTCGAGCTTCAGTGGGACCGGCGCGTCGCCCTCGGTGTCGTCATGGCGGCGGCCGGCTATCCCGCTGCGCCGCGCGGCGGCGACGTCGTCGGTGCCTTGCCGAAGGCCGGCGCCGAGTCCGACGGCGTGACGGTCAAGGTGTTTCATGCCGGCACGGCGCGGCGCGGCAGCGACGTCGTGACCGCCGGCGGGCGCGTCCTCTGCGTCACCGCGCTCGGCGACTCGACCCGGCTCGCGCAGCAGCGCGCCTACGACGTCGTCAAGACGATCTCGTTCGCCGGCGCCCAATGGCGCAACGACATCGGTCAGCGGGCGATCGGCCGGTGAGCCGCGCGACGACCACGATGAACGCCGCCGACGTCCGCTCCTACCTGCTCGGGTTGCAGGCGCGGATCGTCGCCGCCTTCGAGGAGGAGGGCGGCGACGCGTTTCTCGCCGACATATGGCAGCGCGAGCCCGGCGGCAAGCTCGAAGGCGACGGCATATCGCGCCTGGTCGAGGGCGGGCGCCTGCTCGAGCGCGGCGGCTGCGGCTTCTCGCATGTGAAAGGCCGGGCGCTGCCGGCGTCGGCGACGCAGCACCGCGGCGCCGAGCTTGCCGACGCCCCGTTCGAGGCGATGGGCGTCTCGCTCGTCTTCCATCCGAAAAACCCCTACGTGCCGACGGTGCACATGAACGTCCGCATGCTGGCGGCGTTTCCGGCCGGCGCCGAGCCGGTGGTGTGGTTCGGCGGCGGCATGGACCTGACACCGTACTACGGCTTCGAGGACGACGCGGTCCACTTTCACCGCGCCTGCCGCGATGCGCTCGCGCCCTACGGCGCCGATAAACACCCGCGCTTCAAGCGCTGGTGCGACGAGTACTTCTTCCTCAGGCACCGAGGCGAGGCGCGCGGCATCGGTGGCATCTTCTTCGACGACTTCGCCGAAGGCGGCGCCGACAACGGCTTCGCGCTGATCCGCGCCGTCGGTGATGCCTTTGTCGGCGCGTACCGGCCGATCGTGCAACGACGGCGCGACCTGCCCTACGGCGAGCGAGAGCGCGACTTCCAGGCCTACCGGCGCGGCCGCTATGTCGAGTTCAACCTGGTCTTCGACCGCGGCACCCTGTTCGGCCTGCAGTCAGGCGGCCGGGTCGAGAGCATCCTGATGTCGATGCCGCCGGTCGTGACCTGGCGCTACGACTGGCGTCCAGCGCCGGGCTCACCCGAAGCGCGCCTCTACGCCGACTTCCTTCCGCCGCGCGATTGGGCCGCCGAGGTCTCGCCGCCGGCCGGCGCGAGCGGCGCGTGATGCAGCGCGTCGGCCTGTTCGGCGGCAGTTTCGATCCCGTGCACAACGCCCACGTCGCCCTGGCTCGCCTCGCCCTCGAGCAGCTCGGGCTCGCCCAGGTGCGCTGGATCCCGGTCGGGCAGCCGTGGCAGAAGAGCCGCCACCTCAGCGACGGCGCCGACCGCGAGGCGATGGTGCGCCTGGCGATCGCCGGCGAGCCGCGCTTCGTGCTGGACCGGATCGAGCTGCGCCGGCGCGGCGTCAGCTACACGCTCGACACGGTGCGCGAGCTGGCGGCCGCCGAGCCGGAGACCGAATGGGTGCTGATCCTCGGCCAGGACCAATACGCGAACCTGCACACCTGGCGCGACTGGCGCGAGCTGGTCGCGCTGGTCACCCTCGCCATCGCCAACCGGCCGGATGCGGCGCCGTTGGTCAACGACCAGATCGCCCGCACGCCGCACCAGATGGTGAGCCTGCCGATGATGGAGATCTCTTCGACGGACATTCGGCGCCGCGTCGCCGCGGGCGAGCCGATTGCCGGGCTCGTTCCGGAGGCGGTGGCACGCTATATTGAGCGGCGTCGGCTGTATCGCTGACACCGACCATCCTCTACAGGAGCTGAATGGACATTCGCAAGCTGCAGCGCGTCATCGTCGATGGTCTGGAAGACGTCAAGGCCCAGAACATCGTGGTTTTCAACACCGAGCATCTGTCCCCGCTCTTCGAACGCGTCATCGTCGCGTCGGGGACGAGCAACCGGCAGACGAGGTCGCTGGCAGCGAGCGTTCGTGATGCGGTGAAGTCGGCGGGCGAGCCGGCGCCGCGCACCGAAGGCGAAGACAACGGGGAATGGATCATCGTCGACTGCGGCGCCGCCGTCGTCCACGTCATGCAGCCCGCGATCCGCGACTACTACCACCTCGAGGAGCTCTGGGGTGACAAGCCGGTGCGGATGAAGATCGGCGCCGCGCCGCCGCGGCTCGTCAAGGCGGCGCCCGCGCCCGCCGAGGACAGGCGCGCCGCGCCGCGCCGCGCCAAGGCGGACGACGCGTCGGCGGCGAAGACACCTGCCCGGCGCGCCGGGCCCGCCTCGCCGGCGCGCCTCGGATCGTCGCCGAGACCCGCGGCGCGCAAATCGGCACCGGCACGGCACGTCGTTCGCACGGTCGGGGTCAAGTCGGCCGCGAAGAACGCAGCTTCCTCGGCGCGGCCCGCCACGGCCAGGCGACCGGCGGCCAAGAAGGCGGGCGGCAAGCGCTGAGCGCCTCCGCGCGAGCGCCGTGGGCGTCGAGCGCGGGCCGCGCGCGGCCGGCGTGAAGCTCGTCCTCGTCGCCGTCGGCACGCGCGTTCCGGCGTGGGCCGACGCCGCGTTCGAGGACTACGCGAAGCGATTGCCACCCGAGCTGCGCCTCGAGCTCAAGGCCGTGAAGGCGGAGACGCGCGGCGGCAAAGGCGCGGCGCAGCTGATGGCCGCCGAGGCGACGCGCATCGAGACGGCGCTGCCGCGGGGCGCGCGCCGGATCGCTCTCGACGAGCATGGCGACAGGCTCACCTCGGCCGAGCTCGCCGCGCGCCTGCTCGCATGGCAGGGCGAGGGCCGCGACGCCGCGCTCGTCGCCGGCGGCCCCGACGGCCTCGACGCTTTGTTCAAGGCGAGCTGCGACGAGACCGTGCGCCTGTCCGACCTGACCTTGCCGCACGCGTTCGTCCGCGTCCTCGTCGCCGAGGCGATCTATCGCGCGTGGTCGATCAACGCTCGCCACCCGTACCACCGAGAGTAGATGGCAGGCGTTGGCGTGACGTCGATCTACCTCGCGTCGCAAAGCCCGCGCCGGCGCGAGCTGCTCGCGCAAATCGGCGTCGGGCATGAGCTGCTGCTCGCGCATGCCGACGAGGACGTCGAGGCGCTCGAAGCGGTGCGCGCGGGCGAGCGTCCGGTGGCCTATGTCGAACGCGTGACGCGCGCCAAGCTGCGCGCTGCCGTGCGGCGCCTCCAAGCGCGCGGCCTCGCTGTTGCGCCGATCCTCTGCGCCGACACGACCGTCGCGCTCGGCGCGCGCATCCTCGGCAAGCCCGTCGACGACGCCGACGCGGCCCGGACGCTGGCGCTGCTTTCCGGCCGCAGCCATCGCGTGATCAGCGCCGTCGCGGTCGCCGCGCGCGGCCGCACGCGCATCGCGGTCAGCATCTCGCGCGTTCGTTTCGCGACGATCGCGCCGGAACGGATCGATCGCTACGTCGCCAGCGGTGAGCCGTTCGGCAAGGCCGGCGCCTACGCGATCCAGAGCGCGGCGGCGGCTTGGATCGAGCGGATCGAAGGGAGCTACACCGGTATCATGGGCCTGCCGCTGCACGAGACGGCCGCGCTGCTCGAGTGGGCGGGCGTCGATGTCCGGCCCTGACCCGGAGCCTTCGACCCGCCGATGCAAGACATCCTGATCAACTGGGCGCCGCAGGAGACCCGCGTCGCCGTCGTCGAGAACGGCGCCGTGCAGGAGCTGCACCTCGAGCGCACCCTCGAGCGCGGCCGGGTCGGCAACATTTACACCGGCAAGGTCGCGCGCGTGCTGCCCGGCATGCAGTCGGCGTTCGTCGAGGTCGGCCTCGAGCGCGCGGCGTTCCTGCACATCGCCGACGTTCACGTCAACGGCGGCACCTCGCGCGGCGAGCGCGCCGCCAATCCCGCGCCGCCGCCGATCGAGCGACTGGTCTTCGACGGCCAGACGCTCACCGTGCAGGTGATCAAGGACCCGATCGGCACCAAAGGCGCGCGCCTGTCGACGCAGATCTCGATCGCCGGGCGCCTGCTCGTCTTCTTGCCGCAGGACGAGCACATCGGCATCTCGCAAAAGATCGGCTCGCAGGAGCTGCGCGAGCAGCTGCGCGCGCGCATGGCCGCGCTCGTGCAGGCCGACGACGAGGCGCGCACGGCAGCGGCCGCCGAGGCGACCGGCGGCGGCTTCATCCTGCGCACCAATGCCGCGGAGGCGAGCGACGCCGAGCTCGCCGACGACATCGCCTACCTGCGCACGACCTGGGCGCGGGTCAAGGAGCGCGCCTTCAAGTCGCCGCCGGGAACGCTGCTGCACCAGGACTTGAGCCTGGCCGAGCGCGTGCTGCGCGACCTCGCCGACGATCGCACGCAGACGATCCGCATCGATTCGCGGATGCAGTACGAGCACCTCGCGCAGTTCGGCCGCGAATACACGCCGAGCGCTGTCGACAAGCTGCAGCACTACGTCGGCGAGCGGCCGATCTTTGACCTCTTCAACATCGACGACGAGATCGACAAGGCGCTGCTCAAACGCGTCGAGCTCAAGTCGGGCGGCTACCTGATCATCGACCAGACCGAGGCGCTGACCACGGTCGACATCAACACCGGCGGCTTCGTCGGCGCGCGCAATTTCGACGACACGATCTTCAAGACCAACCTCGAGGCCGGCCAGGCGATCGCGCGCCAGCTGCGCCTGCGAAACCTCGGCGGCATCATCATCATCGACTTCATCGACATGACGCGCGAGGAGCACCAGGCGGCGGTCCTCGCCGAGCTGAAGAAGCAGCTCGGGCGCGACCGAACCCGGGTGACGGTGAGCGGCTTCACCCAGCTCGGGCTGGTCGAGATGACCAGGAAGCGCACGCGCGAGTCGCTCGCCCACATGCTGTGCGAACCCTGCCCGACGTGCCAGGGGAGGGGCGAGGTGAAGACAGCGCGCAGCGTCTGCCACGACATCCTGCGCGAGATCCTGCGCGAGGCGCGCCAGTTCAACCCCAAAGAGTTCCGCGTCCTCGCCTCGCCGGCGGTCGTCGAGATGCTGCTCGACGAGGAGGGCGCGCACCTCGCCGGCCTTTCCGATTTCATCGGCAAGCCGATCTCGCTGCGCGCCGAGCCGTTCCCCTCGCCCGAGCAGTACGACATCGTCCTGCTCTAGAAGCTTCCCCGGGGCGTCCGTGGAACTCCCCGCGCGCAGGTTGGTAAAGTAAGGAATCCTTACTTTGGCCGGACTGCCATGCTCGCCAAGCTCACGTCCAAGAACCAGCTCACGTTGCCCAAAAGCGTGACCCAGGCTGTCGGGCCGGCGTTGTATTTCGATGTCCGAACCCGCGACGGCGAGATCGTGCTGACGCCCGTTCGCATCCAGCGCGGCGATGCCGTGCGTGCCAAGCTGGCCGAGCTGGACCTGAGCGAAGCCGATATCGGCGCCGCAGCGACGTGGGCACGAAGCTCGACGCGGCCGAACGGCTCGGCTCAGCTTGCCGCCGCGGCGCGCACTCCGACTCGTCGCAAGGCGTGACCGCGGGCCGCAGCACGGCTTGATGGCCACCCGCGAGCCCGGCGCGTCATCGCCTGCCCGTCGGCTGGCCCGGGTCGTGTTCGACACGAACGTCGTGCTGTCCGCCCTCGTCTTCGCCGCGGGGAACACCGCGCGGCTGCGCGGTGCTTGGCAGGCCGGCGCCTGCGTGCCGCTGGTCAGCACGGCGACGGCCCGTGAGCTCGTTCGCGTCCTGGCCTATCCGAATTTCGAGCTGACGGCGCACGAGCAGCAGGAGTTGCTCGCCGACTACCTGCCTCACGCGGAGGTCGTTCGAATCCCGCAGCCGCCGCCCGCCGTGGCCGCCTGTCGCGACCCCTTCGATGTGCCGTTCCTGCACCTGGCCGTTGCCGGCCGAGCCGACGCGTTGGTCACCGGCGATGCTGATCTGCTGACATGGGGCCGCGTCGGACGCTGCCCGATCTTGACCCCGAAGGCCTTCTCCGGCGGCCTCTCGCCGCTCGAGCCGGACCATGCCTGAGAACATCGGCGGCCCGGCGCGTCGCGGCGCGAGCCGTGAGTTAGAGGCCGACCGCTTCGATCGCATCCTCGTCGTCTGCACCCGCCAGATCGGCGACGTGCTGCTGACGACGCCGCTCATTCATGCCGCCAAGACGCGCTGGCCCGGCGCGACGATCGACGTCCTCGGCTTCGGCGGCACGCTCGGCATGCTGCGTGGCAATCCCGACGTCGCCACGCTGATCGAAGTCCCCGCCGGCAGCGGCTGGTGGGCCTCGCGGCGGCTGCTCGGACGTCTCTGGCGGCGCTACGATCTCGCGCTCATCGCGCAGTATTCCGACCGCGCGCACCTGTACGGCTTCGCCGCGGCGCGCCGTCGCGCCGGCCAGGTGACCGACGAGGCGAAGTCGTGGTGGAAGCGGGCGCTGCTCGAGCACCGGGTGCGGATGAACGACGCGCAGTCGCATTCGGTGGTCGAGAAGCTCCGCCTGCTCGCGCCGTGGAGCGCCCCGGCCGGGGCCCGCCTCGTCGCACCGCCACCGGCGCCCTTGCCGGCCGAGCTGGCGACGGCGCTGCGGTCTCCCTATGCGGTACTGCACGCGCCGGTGGCAGTCGCCTATAAGGAATGGCCGCTCTCGCACTGGCACGACCTGATCGCCGCGCTCGTCGGGCGCGGCCTGCAAGTGGTGCTGACTGGCGCGCCTTCGCCGGGTGACAGGGCGCTTGTCGACGCGATCCGGCTCGGCTTCGCGGGCGATCGGGTGCTCTCCGCGGCCGGCCGCCTTGACCTCAACCAGGTCGGCGCGCTGTTGCGCGGCGCCGCGCTCTACGTCGGCGGCGACACCTCGATCACCCACCTCGCGGCGGCGTGCGAGATCCCGGTCGTCGCCCTGTACGGGCCGATCAACCCGCGCTACTTCGGGCCGTGGCCACCGAATCCGACGCTGGACGTCCCCTATGTGGCGCACGCCCTCGTGCAGCGAGTCGGCATTGTCAGCGTGCTGCAGGGCACGCCGGCGTGTGTGCCCTGCGATCGGGCCGGTTGCGAGGACCGCAACGACAGCGCCAGCGTCTGCTTGCAGACCATGGCGCCGGCGCGCGTCGTCGCCGAGGTCGACCGCATCCTCGGTCGTACCCCCTTCGCTGGACGACAATGAAGAAATGAGCGCAGGCGATCCGAAAACAACCGGTGAAGCCCGGCACGGCCGCCCGGTCAAGGCCGTCATCCTCGCCGGCGGCTACGGCAGCCGGCTCGCTGAAGAAACCAGCCTGAGGCCCAAACCGATGATCGAGATCGGCGGCCGGCCGATCCTTTGGCACATCCTCAAGATCTATTCGGCCAGTGGCGTGAACGACTTCGTGATCTGCTGCGGCTACAAAGGCTATGTGATCAAGGAGTACTTCGCCAACTACTTTCTGCACATGTCGGACGTCACCTTCGACATGGCGAAGAACACGATGGAAGTGCACCAGAAGAAAGCCGAGCCATGGCGGGTGACCCTCGTCGACACCGGCGAGGATTCGATGACCGGCGGGCGGCTCAAGCGTATCGCCGCCTACGTGAACGACGAGGACGCGTTCTGCTTCACCTACGGCGACGGCGTAGCCAACATCGATGTCGCAGCGACGATCGCCTTTCACCGCCGGCACGGCAAGCTGGCGACGATCACGGCGGTGCAGCCGCCCGGCCGATACGGTGCGCTTCAGCTCGATGCCGAGCAAGTGCGAGGCTTCAGCGAAAAGCCGCGCGGCGAGGGCGGGATGATCAACGGCGGCTTCTTCGTTCTTTCGCCGCGCTGCCTCGACTACATCGCTGGCGACTCGAGCAGCTGGGAAGGCGAGCCGCTGAGCCGCCTGGCCCGTGAGGGCGAGCTGGTGGCCTTCACCCACACCGGCTTTTGGCAGCCGATGGACACGCTGCGCGAGAAGAACCTCCTCGAGGAACTCTGGCAGACCGGCCGGGCGCCCTGGAAGACGTGGTGAGTGAGCGGGCTGACGCCTCGTTCTGGCGCGGTCGGCGGGTACTGCTGACGGGGCACACTGGCTTCAAGGGTGCTTGGCTCGCGATCTGGCTCGAGCGGCTCGGCGTCGAGCTGACCGGTGCCGCGCTCGCCCCGGCGACCGAACCGAGCCTGTTCGATCGTGCCGGCGTCGCACGCGGGTGTCGCAGCGAGATCGTCGATGTCCGCGACGCGGCGGCGCTCGCCGCGTGCGTGCGCGCGGCGCGCCCCCAGGTCGTCCTCCATCTCGCAGCGCAGGCGCTCGTGCGCAGCAGCTACCGCGAGCCGCTTGCCACTTACGCGACCAACGTGATGGGGACGGCGAACCTGCTCGAGGCGATCCGCGCTCAGGACGGCGTTAGAGCGGTGGTCGTTGTCACCACCGACAAGGTCTATCGCAACGTCGAGCAGCCGTTGCCCTATCGCGAGCAGGATGCGCTCGGCGGCCACGACCCCTATAGCGCAAGCAAGGCTGCCGCCGAGATCGTCGCCGCGAGCTACCGCGACGCCTTTCTTGCCCAGCGCAGCGTGGCCCTCGCCACCGCGCGGGCCGGCAACGTGATCGGCGGCGGCGACTGGGCCGACGATCGCCTGATCCCCGATGCGATCCGGGCCTGGGGTGCCGGCGAGACGCTGCACGTGCGACGACCCGGCGCCGTCCGCCCGTGGCAGCACGTTCTGGAACCCCTCTCGGCCTACCTGCGCCTCGCCGAGCGGCTCTGCAGCGAGCCGGCGCGTGCCGGTGCCTACAACTTCGGCCCGCGGCCGGACGAGGCGGCGAGCGTCGAGAGCGTGATCGTGCGCGCACAGCGGGCATACGGCAGCGGCGCCTGGACGGTCGGCGACGGCAGCGACGGGCCGCACGAGGCCGGCTGGCTTGCGCTAGAGACGGCGCGCGCGCGCTTCGACCTCGGCATCGCGCCGCGCTGGGACATCGACGAGTCGATCGAGCGGACGATGCGCTGGTACCGCGACTTCGCTGCCGGCGTCGATGCGCGCGCTCTGTGCGAGCGCGACATCACCGCCTTTGAGGCCGCGGCGTGAGCCGATTCGACGTGGGCGCGACGCCGATCGCGGGCCTGGCGGTCGTCCGGCGCCGGCCGATCGGCGACGCGCGCGGCTCGTTGACGCGCCTGTTCTGCGCCGACGAGCTCGACGCGGCGGGCTGGCACGGGCCGATCGCGCAGATCAACCTCACGACGACGAGCGAGCGCGGCACCATCCGCGGCATGCACTTCCAGCATCCACCGCACGCCGAGACCAAGCTCGTCGCCTGCCTGCGCGGCGAGGTCCTGGACATCGTCGTCGACGTCCGGCGCGGCTCGCCGAGCTTCTTGAGATGGCACGCCGAGCGGCTGTCTTCCGTCAACGGCCTCGCGCTCCTCGTTCCTAAGGGCTGCGCGCACGGCTTCCAGTCGCTCGTCGACAATGTCGAGATGCTCTACTTCCACTCGGCGGCGCACGTGCCCGACGCCGAAGACGGACTGAATCCGCTCGACCCGCGCCTGGCGATCGTCTGGCCACTGTCGCCGGTCTCCCTGTCGGCGCGCGACGCGTCGCGTCCGCTCGTCGGCGACGGCTACGAAGGGGTCGGCGAATGAAGTGCCGGCACTGCAGCGCCGCGCTGAAGCTGCCGTTCCTCGACCTTGGCAGCGCCCCGCCTTCCAATGCCTACCTCAGCGCGCCGGGGCTGCGCGCGCCCGAGGTCTGGTATCCGCTGCGCCTGCTCGTCTGCGAACGCTGCTGGCTGGTCCAGACGGAGGACCACGCCGGGCGCGAGGCGCTTTTCGGCGACGACTATGCGTACTTCAGCTCATACTCGTCTTCGTGGCTCGCGCACAGCCGCGCTTACGTCTGCGCGATGCGCGAGCGGCTCGCGCTCGACGGGTCGAGCTTGGTCGCCGAGGTCGCCGCCAATGACGGCTACTTGCTGCAGTACGTGCGCGATGCCGGCATCCCGTGCTACGGGGTCGAGCCGACCGCGAGCACGGCGGCGGCAGCGCGCCAGCGCGGCATCGATATCGTCGAGCGCTTCTTCGGCGTCGACCTCGCCGAAGAGCTCGCGGCGGAGGGACGGCAGGTCGACCTGGTTGCGGCCAACAACGTGCTCGCGCACGTCCCCGACATCGACGACTTCGTGCGCGGCTTCGCCCGCCTGCTCAAGCCGGGTGGCATGGCGACGTTCGAGTTTCCGCATCTGCTGCGGATGGTCCGCCAGCACCAGTTCGACACCGCTTACCACGAGCATTATTCGTATCTCTCGCTGACCGCCGTAGAGCGGATCTTCGCCGCCGACGGGCTCGAGGTTTTCGATGTCGAGTCGCTGCCGACGCACGGCGGCAGCCTGCGCGTCTACGCGCAGCGCGCCGACGCTGGCGCCCGGACCCGAACGCCGGCCGTGGCCGCGCTGCTGCGCGAGGAGGTCGGCGCCGGCATGACGAGCGCCGCGTTCTACGCGGGCTTCCAGGGCGCGGCCGATCGCGTCAAGGACGACTTCTGCGCCTTCCTGATCGATGCCCGGCGCCAAGGCAAGCGTGTTGCCGCGTACGGCGCGGCGGCCAAGGGAAACACGCTCATGAACTACGCCGGCATTCGGCCCGACCTGATCGCCTTTGTCGTCGATCGCAATCCTGCCAAGCAGGGCAAGTTCATGCCCGGCAGCCGGATCCCGATCGTGGACGAGGCGCGCCTGCATGCCGAGCGTCCCGACTTCGTCGTCCTGCTGCCGTGGAACCTGCGCAGCGAGCTCGGCGCCCAGCTCGCCGGCGTTCGCGAGTGGGGCGGGCGCTTCGTCGTCGCCGTTCCGGAGCTGCAGACGTGGTGAGGCCGCCGCGGATCCCGTACACGCGCCCGTCGATCACGGAGCTCGAGGTCGGCTATGCCACCGACGCGGCCCGCCACGGCTGGGGCGAGCGCTGCTACGACTACCTGAACCGCTTCGAAGCGGGTTTTCGCGAGTACCTGGGCGTCAAGCATGCGATCGCCACTTCGAGCTGCACCGGTGCGCTCCACCTCGGCCTGGCGGCGCTGGGCATCGACGAAGGCGACCAGGTCATCCTCGCCGACAGCAACTGGATCGCCTCGGTCGCGCCGGCCGTCCACCTCGGCGCGACGCCGGTCTTCGTCGACATTCTCGAAGACACTTGGTGCCTCGATCCTGAGCGCGTCGAAGCAGCGATCACAGCCCGCACCAAGGCGATCATCGCCGTTCATCTCTACGGCAACCTCTGCGAGATGGATGCGCTCCTGGCAATCGGGCGTGCCCACGGCATCCCGGTGATCGAGGACGCCGCCGAGGCGATCGGCTCGGTCTGGCACGGCCGCCGCGCCGGCAGCCTCGGCGCCTTCGGCACCTTCTCGTTTCACGGCACCAAGACGCTGGCGACCGGCGAAGGCGGTATGTTCGTGACCAACGACGACGCACTCTACGAGCGCGTGCTGACGCTGTCGAACCACGGCCGGGCGCGCGGCCAGCTGCGCCAGTTTTGGCCCGATCTGCTCGGCCTCAAATACAAGATGTCGAACGTCCAGGCGGCGATCGGTTGCGGCCAGCTCGAGCGGATCGGCGAGCTCGAGGCGCGCAAGCACGACATCCTCGAGCGCTATCGCGAGCTGCTCGGCGGCCTTGACGGCGTCGCCCTGAACCCTGAGCCGGCGGGGACGCGCAACGGGGCCTGGATGCCGACGGCGGTGTTCGCGGCCGCCACCGGCGTGACGACACCACGTCTGCAGGCGGCCTTCGCGGCACTCGACATCGACGCGCGCGTGTTTTTCCATCCCCTGTCGAGCCTGCCGATGTTCGCGCCCTGCCCAGGAGGCGCACGCGCCGCCGACATCTGCCAACGTGCGATCAACCTGCCCAGCTTCCACGACATCAGCAATGACGAACAGCGGCGCGTCGCCGCGCCGTTGCGGGAGATGCTCGGTGCCTGAGAAACGCTATGCGCTTTGGGGCTCCGCGGGTCACGCCAAGGTGCTGGCGAGCCTGATCCGCGCGAGCGGCGGCTCCCTCGTCGCGACCTTCGACAACGACCCCGACGCCCAGGCGCTTCCGGGCGTGCCGCTCCACCACGGCGACGCCGGCTTTGCCGCCTGGCGCGCAGCGACTCCGGCGGCGGGCGAAGTGCGCGGGTTGGTCGCGATCGGCGGCGCGCGTGGCGCCGACCGAATCGCGATCCAGCGGCGCATGGCGGCAAGCGGACTCGTCGTCGAGCCGCTCGTCCATCCCGACGCGTCGGTCTGCACGACGGCGCGCCTCGGCTCGGGAACACAGGTGCTCGCTCGCGCCGTGGTCGCCGCCGACGCGGTGCTCGGAGCCGCCTGCATCGTCAACCACGCCGCCTCCGTCGACCACGACAGCGTCCTCGGCGACGGCGTTCACGTCGCCCCCGGCGCAACCGTGTGCGGATGCGTCACCATCGGCGAACGCGTCCTGGTCGGCGCCGGTGCGGTCGTCCTGCCGCGGATCACGATCGGCGCCGACGCAGTGATCGGCGCCGGCGCGGTGGTGACGCGCGATGTTCCGCCGGGAGCGATCGCAAGCGGCAACCCGGCCCGGATCCGAGTGAAGGAATGAGATGAGCGCCGACGATCCCTACCAGCAGTTCCTGCGTGAAAGCAACGACGAAATCGCCGCGCAGGGTGCCGACCGGGCGCTGCGCGCCGCATCGAGCGAATGGATGAACCGCGCCAATGCGCGGAAGTACTCGTATCACTTCGAGTGGCTCGGCCGGCCGATCATCCAGTACCCGCAGGACATCGTCGCCATGCAGGAGCTGATCTGGCGCGTCCAGCCCGACCTGATCATCGAGACCGGGATCGCCCACGGCGGCTCGCTGATCTTCTCGGCGTCGATGCTCGAGGTCAACGCCGCCTGCGGCGGGCCAGCGCAGGCCCGGGTGGTCGGCGTCGACATCGACATCCGAGCCCACAACCGCGCCGCGATCGAAGCGCACCCGCTGGCGCGGCGGATCCTGATGATCGAGGGATCGAGCATCGACCCGGCGACCGTCGCGAAGGTGGCGGCGGCCGCTGCCGGCAGCGAGCGCGTCCTGGTCTCGCTCGACAGCAACCATACCCACGCTCACGTCCTCGCAGAGCTCGAGGCGTACGCGCCGATGACCTCGGTAGGCAGCTACTGCATCGTGTTCGACACCGTGATCGAGGACATGCCGGCGGCCATGTTTCCCGACCGGCCGTGGGGTCCCGGCGACAACCCGAAAACGGCGCTGCACGACTACCTGAAGCAGCATCCAGAGTTCACCATCGACAGAGAGATCGACCACAAGTTAATGATCAGCGTCGCCCCCGAGGGCTACCTGAAGCGCGTCCGCTGAGGTGAGCGCGAGCCGGCCGGGGCTGGTCTACGCCTGTATCACCCACGTCCCGCTCTGGCTCGAGCCGCCGCCGTGGGTGACGACGATCCGGCTCGGCGACGCACAGCGGTCGGGCGGGCTCGACCTGCGCGAGCTGGCGCCGGAGTGGGAACCCCATCACCCGGCGCTGGGTGGCACCGCCGGCAGCTTCGCGCTCAGGCGTTACCTCCTCGCGCAGCGGCCCGACGCCACCCGTGTCGGAATCTGCCAGTACCGCAAGTTCGTCTCGCGCGAGCGGATCAGCGGCGTCGTTGATCCCAAGTACCGGTCGATGGACGTCGTGCCGATCGCGTCGTTGCGCGGCGACGCCTTAGGGCGCCACCTTGATCCGGGCGAGCGCGCGTTCGTCGTCAGCGCGCCGCTGTGCTTCACGCGCGTGCCCTGGTATCGGCGCGGCTACCTGAAAGAGTACGCGCGCGACCACCACGTCGCAGACTTGCTGCGCTTCGCGGCCGAGGCGGTCGAGCAGGGCGTCCTCGCCGAGCGTGAGGTCGAGCGCTTCTTCGCCGAGGACGTCATCGTTCCCGGCGGGATCGAGCTCGGCGTCTACCCGGCCAGCTTCTGGATCGAGGGCATCGGCCGGATCGAGAGCGTGGTGCGGGCCTGCGTCGAACGCTATCCGGCGGCGCGCGACGGTCACCAGAAGCGCGCCTGGTCGTTCTGTGCCGAGCGACTCGGCAGCTGGCTTCTCCTGAGGCACCTCCGCGACGAAGCGGCGCAAGGTTGGCTGACGCGCCACTCGCAACTCGCCAATCGCCACGCCTGGCAGCGGCGCGCGGTGGGCCAGCTCAACCTCGTCGCCCGCGAGGGGATCCATAGCGGCTACGTCGCCGGGAGCTGAGCAACTACAAGTACGATGCGTTCGTCCAGCGGCCGTCGCGGCGAAGCATGTGCATCGTCAGGCCGTGCGCCGCTTCCTCGGCGGCGATCCAGTGCCGGGCACTCCGGCGGCGCTGCAGCTTGAAGCGCTTGCGTTCGAACCAGCCCATGCCCACTTTGCGGTAGAAGTGGTCGCGATCGCCGAGGTCGCTCTGCCCCGTCTCAAGCTTGATCGCCTTCTGCGTGATCGAGCCGAAATGATGCAGCAGCGCGTCCCCCACGGTGCCGACGGGGATTCGGTGGCGCTTGCAACGGATCAGGAACTCGACGTCCTCGCGGCCGCCGAGGCGACGATCGGTGTCGAGAAAGCCGATCGACTCGAAGACGGCGCGCCGCACGGCGAAGCAGACGCCGTGGAACCAGCCGGACCGGATCGTCCCGGCCATGGCCCGGACGAACGAGGTCGCGTGGGCCTCGAAGTCGTAGTCGAGCGCGCCTTCGGCGAGGGCCGGGCTGACGACGTCGAGGCCATGCCGGGCCGCGGCCGCGAGCATCGCGTCGATGGCGCGATCGCTCACCAGGACGTCGTTGTTGAGGAGGACGACCCAGTCGCTCCGTGCGAGCAGCGCGCCCTGCGTCCAGGCGCCGCCGCAGCCGAGGTTGACTGCGTTGCGGACCGAGCGGATCTCGGGGTGCGCCGCCAGCCAGCCCGGCGTGCCGTCGCTGCTGCCGTTGTCGATGACGAGGATTGCGTCGGCAGGGGTGCCGTGCGCCAGCAGGCTGTCGATGCACTGCGTCGTGTAGCGCAGCTCGTTCAGGACCGGGATGACGACGACGTAACGCATCGAGCGGGCCGGGCCTCAGGGCTTGGCGCGCGGCACGCGACCCATTAGGTAGAACTCGTCGTTCGGGCGCATCGCGCTGACGTTGGCGATCCGGTTCGAGAGGCCGAACAACGCCGCGATGCTGGCGACGTCCCAGGCGTCGTCGTCGCCGAAGCCGTGCTCGCGCAGGGCGGCGAAGTCGGTGTCGCTGACGAGGTGCGATTCGCTCGTCACCTTGACAGCGAAGTCGAGCATCGCGCGCTGGCGTGGCGTGATGTCGGCCTTGCGGTGGTTCACCGCCACCTGATCGGCGACGAGCGGGTTCTTCTCGTAGATGCGCAGCAGCGCTCCGTGGGCGACGACGCAATAGAGGCATCGGTTGATGCCGCTCGTGGCGACGATGATCATCTCCTTGTCGGCTTTGCTCAGTCCCGACTCGCGCAGCAGCAGCGCGTCGTGGTAAGCGAAGAAGGCGCGGAACTCGGCCGGGCGGTGCGCGAAGGCGAGGAAGACGTTGGGAACGAAGCCGGCCTTCTCCTGCACCTCGAGGATCTTCTGCCGGACGTCCTCTGGCAGGTTGTCGAGCGACGGCACCGGGAAGCGGCTGATCGGCCGGGACGGGCTGGCGCCGACCTTACCGGCGGTTGCGGAAGACGCGGCGTTCTCGGCCATGGTCAGCTCCTGAATTGCAAGGTGTGCAGGCGCGCGTACAGGCCGCCCGCGGCGAGCAGCTCGGCGTGGCTGCCGGATTCGACAACGCGCCCGGCATCGATCACGACGATTCGGTCGGCGCGCTCGATCGTCGACAGGCGGTGCGCGATGACCAGACTGGTGCGGCCCTTCATCAGCCGCTCGAGCGCTTGCTGGACGAGCCGCTCCGATTCGGAATCGAGCGCCGAGGTCGCCTCGTCGAGGATCAGGATGGGCGCGTTCTTGTAAATGGCGCGGGCGATCGCCAGGCGTTGGCGCTGGCCGCCCGAGAACTCGCTCGCGTTGTGGCCGACGACGGTGTCGAGCCCGCGCGGCAGCGACTCGGCGAACTCGAGCAGGTTCGCGCTTGCCAGCGCGGCGCGGATGCGCTCGCGGTCGTCGCCGCCGGGCGCGCCGCCGGCGCCGAGCGATACGTTGGCCGCGACCGTGTCGTTGAAGAGGACGACGTCCTGGCTGACGAGCGCGAACTGGCGGCGCAGCGCGGCGACGTTCCACCCAGCGAGCGGCTGGCCGTCCAGGAGCAGCGTCCCCGATGTGGGCTCGATGAAGCGCGGCAGCAGGTTCACGAGCGTCGTCTTGCCGGCGCCTGAAGGGCCGACGAGGGCGACGGTCTCGCCGGCGCCAAGCTCGAGGTCGATGCGGTCGAGCGCGGCGGGCTGCCCGGCGCGGTAGCGCAGCGTCACCTGGCGCAGCTCGACGTGGCCGGCACTGCGGCCCGGATCGAAGCTGCCGCCGCGTTCGGGCCGGCTGCGGTCGAGGAGGCCGACGCCCTTGTCGAGCGCGGCCAGGCCGCGCGTGATCGGCCCGGCCAGCTCCGACAGGTGCTTCAGAGGAGGCACGAGCTGCAGCATGGCGACGATGAAGGCGACAAAGCTGCCCACCGAGCCGCCGCCATGGCTGCTTTGCCAGAGCGCGGCGACGATCACGGCGGCGAGCGCGCATGACGCCATGACCTGGGTGATCGGTGTCGCCGTCGAGGCGGCGACGATCGATTTCATCGAGAGCCGGCGCAGCTCGTTGCTGACGCGCTCGAAGCGCGACGCCTGCGACGCCTCGGCCGCGTGCAGGCGAACGCTGCGCCAGGCGAGCACGTTCTCCTCGACCACGTAGGCCAGCTCGTCGATCGAGTGCTGCCCCTGCACGGTGACGCGGTGGATGCGCCGGCTGAACTTGCGCATGACGTAGGCCACCGCGGGCAGGAGCACGGCGACGAAGGTCGTCAGCTGCCAATTGAGCCAGACCAGGTAGCCGAGCAGGGCGACGAAGCGGAGCGAGTCGCCGACCAGACTCTGCAGCGAGTAGACGAGCTGGTTGGCGCCGTTCTGGACCTCGAAGGTGAGGGTGTTGACGAGGTTGCTCGCCGTGTTGCGCGTGAAGAGCAGGGGCTCGGCGTCGAGGACGCGCTGGAACATCGAGCGCCGCATCGCCTGCGTGCCGCGGTTGGCGGCCCACGCCAGGCCATACTGCGAGATGAAGCCGGCCAGGCCGCGCACGAGGGTCAGTCCGACGACGGCGATCGGCACCAGCCAGAGGGGAAACGCGCTTTTCTTCATGCCGTCGTCGAGCAGGACCTTGAGCAGCGCCGGGATCGCCGGCTCGGTGGCGGCGGCGACGATTGCGCCGACGAAGGCGAGGACGAAGCCGCGCCGGCTGTCGGCGAAGAACGGCGCGATCCGGCGCAGCCGCTCGCCGAGGCGCCGTCGGGCGACGTCGTCGCCCCGATCCGCGACCCCGTCGGCGCTCGCCGGCGCCGCCGCGGCGGCATCAGGCATGGGGGTTGCCGACGGCGGAGTGCCCTTCGCCGCAGCGCGATCGGCAGTTTCCGGAGTGTCGACGCCTGCCGGAACCGTCATGCAGGGAACTCCGGTCGCTGCGACGGACTCTGCAGGAACATGAGCTTCACGTACTTGTAGTAGGCATACTCCGCGTTGTAGATCGCAAGCATCAATCCGTGTCGACCATCGAGGAATCCGAGCTTCAGCAGATACGTGCGCACGAAAGCGAACAGGCCGTGCGCGATCGCCTTGTGCAAGCTCGCCTTCTTGCCCCGCGAGTGCATGTCCCGGGCGCTGCCGCTCGAATAGCGGTCGAGCTTCTCGAGGACGTCGTGCGCGTCGGGGTAGCTGTGGTGGACCAGGCTCTCGCGCAGTTCGCCGACCCTGCCGTCGACCGTCATGTGCGCGTGCAGGAAGTCGTTGGTGAAGCCGGCGCGGCCGCGCCGGCCGAGGCGCAGGGTCAAATCGGGTCGCCAGCCGCCGTGATGCATTACCTTGCCGCAGAACTCCGACCAACGCGGGATGCGATAGCCGTCGCAGGCGCCGCTCGCGATCGCGGCGAGAATTTCGGCGCGCAGCGGGGCGGTGATGCGCTCGTCGGCGTCGAGCGAGAGCACCCAGTCGCTCGTTGCGAGGGAAAAGCCGCGCGCCACTTGCGGCCCGTAGCCCGGCCAATCGGTGACCACGACCCGTGCTCCGGCCGCTTCGGCGATCGCCGCGGTATGGTCGGTGCTGCCGGAATCGAGCACGAGCACCTCGTCGGCGAAGGCGGCGCTCGCGAGGCAGGCGCCGATCCGCGCCGCCTCGTTCTTGGCGACGATGACCACGGCAAGCGAATCGTTCGGGCGCATGGCGTGGCAGTCGTGGGGCGAGGATCGGCGATCTTGGCGGCGGCGTGACGCGGATGGCGCTTTTCTCGTTCTCATTGTCCCAGATTCGTTTTTCGCGCCGCCTCGCCTGCGCCGCGTTGCTCGCGCTCGCCGCGCTGCCGGCGGCGGCGCAGTTCCGGGTCGAAATCTCGGGCGTCGGCGCGACCCAGCTGCCGATCGCCGTTGTCCGTTTTCGCGACGAGGACAAGAGCGCCCAGTCGCCATCGGCGATCATCCGCGCCGACCTCGAGCGCAGCGGCGCATTTCGCATCGTCGACACCGCGAGCGCGACCTTCGACGAAAGCGCGCGTCCCGAGATGTCGCAGTGGCGCTCGCGCGCCGCCGACGCGCTGGTCGCCGGGTCGGTGACGCGCCTGGCCGACGGCCGCTACGACGTCCGCTTCAAGCTGTGGGACGTCGTCAAGGGCAGCGAGCTCGGCGGCCAGAGCAGCGCCGTCGAGGCCGCCGATCTGAGACTGGCGGCGCATCGCATCGCCGACTTCATCTACGAGAAGCTCACCGGCGAGAAGGGCGTGTTCTCGACCCGGATCGCCTACGTCACGCGCTCGGGAACGCGCCACACGCTGCGCGTCGCCGACGCCGACGGCGAGAACGGCCAGGTCGCCCTGAACAGCGGCCAGCCGATCATCTCGCCGGCGTGGTCGCCGAATGGCAAGGAGCTCGCATACGTATCGTTCGAGCGCCAGAAAGCGGTCGTCTTCGTGCACAACGTCGCCAGCGGCGAGCGCCGCGCGATCGCCGACTTCCGCGGCTCGAACAGCGCGCCGGCGTGGGCGCCCGATGGCGAGCGGCTGGCGGTGACGCTCTCGCGCGAGGGCGGGTCGCAGCTGTATTCGATCGGCCGCAACGGCGGCGAGCCGCGCCGGCTGGCGAGCAGCCCCGCGATCGACACCGAATCCGAGTACAGCGCCGACGGGCGCTACCTCTACTTCACCAGCGACCGCGGCGGCTCGCCGCAGATCTATCGTATGGGCGCGGGCGGCGGCGGCGCGGAGCGCGTCACGTTCAGCGGCAGCTATAACATCAGCCCGACGGTGAGCCCGGATGGGCGCACGCTCGCCTACGTCACGCGCACGGGCAACGCCTTTCGCCTGGTCGTGCTCGACCTCGCCACGCCCGGCGCGCAGCCGCAGATGATCACCGACACCAACGAGGACGAACACCCAAGCTTCGCGCCGAACGGTCGCCTGCTCATCTACGCGACCCGGACGCAGGGGCGCAGCGTGTTGATGACCACCACGCTCGATGGCAAGATCAAGGCTCGTCTGCCGTCCCAGACGGCCGATCTGCGCGAGCCCGTCTGGGGCCCTTACGGGCGCTAGTCGCGGGCCACCGCAACGCATTTCAGAAGCGATCAGAAAGGAACAACCATGAACACTCTCCAACGCCACCTCATCACCGCTGTCGCCGTCGCCTCGCTGGCGGCCTGTTCGAGCGTCAAGCTCGACGACAAGGCCCCGGTCGAGTCGCGCAACGGCGCGACGGTCGGCTCGGGCACCGGCAGCGGTGCCGGCTCGGCGGGCAGCTCGCAGACGCGGGTCGCGCCGGTCGACGTCACGGGAATGGCCAACGTCAACTACTCGAACCTGCCGCGCGTCGTCTATTTCGACTTCGACAGCTACGTCGTCAAGGACGACTCGCGGCCGGTGATCGAGGCCAACGCCAAGGTCCTCACCGGCAACCGCAAGATGCACATGGCCGTCGAAGGCCACACCGACGATCGTGGCAGCAGCGAATACAACCTGGCACTCGGCCAGCGTCGCGCCGAGGCGGTCGTCAAGTCGCTGACGCTGCTCGGAGCCGACACCACTCAGCTCGAGGCGGTGAGCTTCGGCAAGGAGCGGCCGGCGGTGCAGGGCGAGAACGAGGACGCGTGGGCGAAGAACCGGCGCGCCGAGCTGGCGAGCCGCTGAGCATGCGCTACTCGCGCGGTCCGGCCCTCATCGCCGCCTGCCTCATCGCCGTCGCCGCTGCCGGGCCGGCGCACGCGGGGCTGTTCGACGACGACGAGGCGCGCCGCGCCATCCTCGAGCTGAGAAAGCAGCTCGAGCAGAGCAACGACCAGGCGCGCGCGCGCCAGAGCGAGCAGATGGCGCAGATGTCGACGCAGATCGAGCAGCTGAGGCGCAGTCTTCTCGAGCTCAATGGCAACATCGAAGCGCAGCGCGGCGACAACGCGCGCCTGCGTGGCCAGATCGAGCAGCTTGCCCGCGACGTCGCCGAGATGCAGAGGAAGCAGACCGACCTGCAGCAGGGCGTGGACGAGCGCATACGCAAGGTCGAGCCGCAGAAGGTGACGGTCGACGAGAATGAATTCAGCGTCGATCCCGACGAGAAGCGCACGTACGACGAGGCGCTCGCCGGGTTCAGGCGCGGCGAGTTCGATCGTGCGGCGACCGGCTTCGGCGGCTTGCTCAGACGCTACCCGGCGTCGGGCTATCGCCAGTCGGCGCTGTTCTGGCTCGGCAATGCGCAGTACGCCAAGCGCGACTACAAGGAAGCGATCACGACCTTTCGCAGCCTCGTCGCGAGCGCGCCTGACAGCCCGCGCGCGCCCGAAGCGCTGCTCGCCATCGCCAACTGCCAGGCCGAGCTGAAGGACACGAAGGCGGCGCGCAAGACCATCGACGATCTCGTCAAGGCGTATCCGAAGTCGGAAGCCGCGCAGGCGGGACGGGAGAGGCTATCGGCTCTGCGATGACGCCGGCGGTCGCCGGCATGGTGAATGAATCCGCGCCGGCGACCGACGAGGCCGACCTCGAGCGGCGATTCGGCGGCTTGCGCCGGCTCTACGGCGACGAGCGCTACGCGCGCATCCGCGCCGCGCACGTCGCCGTCGTGGGGCTGGGCGGCGTCGGGTCGTGGTCCGCCGAGGCGCTGGCGCGAAGCGGCATCGGCGCGCTGACGCTGGTGGACCTCGATCACGTCGCCGAGTCGAACGTCAATCGCCAGGTGCAGGCACTTGGCAGCACCCTCGGCATGGCCAAGGCGGCAGCGCTCGCGACGCGCATCGCAGACATCCATCCCGGCTGCGTCGTCGTCACCGTCGAGGAGTTCGTCGACGGCACGAACTGGCCGGCGCTGCTCGCGCGCCGTGCCGACGCCGTCATCGACGCCTGCGACGACGTGCACGCGAAGGCCGTGCTCGCCGCCTGGGCGCGCGCCAGCGGCACGCCCCTGGTCTGCGTCGGCGCCGCGGGCGGAAAGCGCGCGGCCGAGCGCGTCGACACCGGTGACCTCGCGGACGTGACCCACGACCCCATGCTGGCGTCGCTGCGCCAGCGACTGCGCAAGCTGCACGGCGCGCCGCGCGCGGGCCCGCTCGGCATCGCGTGCGTGTTCTCGCCCGAGCCGGTCGCGGCGCCGGCCGACGCGGCATGCGACGTCGACGGCAGCCTCAACTGCCACGGGTACGGCTCGAGCGTCGCCGTGACGGCGACCTTCGGCATGGTCGCCGCCGGGCTCGCCATCGAGCTCGCTCTGCGCCCGCCGGCGAGGCCGCGCGACGTCGCCTGCTTATAATCATGGGCTCGGAGGGTTGTTAGCTCAGTTGGTAGAGCAGCGGACTTTTAATCCGTAGGTCGTGGGTTCGAGCCCCGCACAACCCACACTCGGCAACCTTCCGAAGCAGCGCAAACTTTTCGGGCTCTTAGCTCAGTTGGTAGAGCAGCGGACTCTTAATCCGTAGGTCGAGTGTTCGAGTCACTCAGGGCCCACCATAAATAGTAATGAAATCAATTAGTTAAGAGAATATGAAACCGGCTGCATGCCGGCTTTCTTTTTCGTTGCCAGAACGTTGCCAGATCTCACGTAGACTTGGT
>JBBRFW010000018.1:0-47868 GCA_038241255.1 Burkholderiales bacterium
TACCAGCTGACGATCGCGGCGTTTTCGCCGCTGTCCAGCCTGATCACGCGCTCGCTCCACGTCGGCTTCCTGCTGCTGCTGGTGTTCGTGCTCTACCCGATGGTCAAGCGCGGCCGGCAGATGACGCGGGTTCCGCTTCTCGACTGGGGTCTCGCGCTGCTCGGCTTCGCGCTCGGCTTCTACCAGTGGGTGTTCGAGTCGGCGCTGATCCAGCGCGCCGGCGAGCCGACGCTGGTCGATCTCGCCGTCGGCACGACGATCGTCGTCCTCGTCTTCGAAGCGGCGCGGCGCGTGCTGGGGATCGCCCTGCCGATCGTCTGCGGGCTCTTCCTGCTCTACGGCCTGTTCGGCCAGTACCTGCCGGGCGCGCTGGCGCACCGCCCCTACGACTTCTCGCAGATCGTCGACCAGCTCGCCTTCGGCACCGAGGGCATCTACGGCATCCCGACGCTGGTGTCGGCGACGTACATCTTCCTGTTCATCCTGTTCGGCGCGTTCCTCGAGCACGCCGGCATGATCAAGCTCTTCAACGACCTCGCCCTGGGGCTGGTCGGCCACACCAAGGGCGGGCCGGCGAAGGTGGCGGTGATCTCGTCGGGCCTGATGGGAACGATCTCCGGCTCGGGCGTCGCCAACGTCCTGACGGTCGGCCAGTTCACGATCCCGCTCATGAAGCGCTTCGGCTATACCTCGGTGTTCGCGGGTGCGGTCGAGGCGACGGCCAGCATGGGCGGCCAGATCATGCCGCCGGTGATGGGCGCGGTCGCCTTCATCATGGCCGAGACGCTGAACGTGCCCTACGCGGCAATCGTCAAGGCCGCGGTAATCCCGGCCTTCCTGTACTACTTCACCGCCTTCATGATGGTCCACCTCGAGGCGGGGCGCGCCCGCCTCACCGGGCTGCCGAAGGATCAGTGCCCGAACCCCTGGCTGGCGCTGACCAAGCACTGGCATCTCGTTCTGCCGCTCGCCGCGCTCGTCTACATGCTCTTCCACGGCTTCACGCCGATGTTCGCCGGCATGATCGGCCTGGCCCTGACGGCGATCCTCGTCCTCGGGGCCGCGCTTGCCGCGCGCGCGTCTAGCACCGCCTTCCGCTACGTCTTCTGGATCGCGCTCGGCATCGGCGCGTCGTCGTTCCTGAAGTGGGGGATCGACCCGGTGCTGGCGCTGATCGCCGTGCTCGTAGCTGCCTGCTTCTGGATCCGCGGCGGACGCAAGACGCTGCATTCGCTGCGCGCCAGCCTCATCGACGGCGCCAAGCAGGCGCTCGGCGTCGGCATCGCTTGCGCCGTCGTGGGCGTGATCATCGGCGTGCTGACGCTGACGGGCGCGGCGTCGAGCTTCGCCGGCTTCATCCTCAGCGTCGGCGAGAAGAGCCTGTTCCTGTCGCTGCTGCTGACGATGATCGTCTGCCTCATCCTCGGCATGGGCATTCCGACGATTCCCAACTACATCATCACCAGCTCGATCGCGGCACCGGCGCTCCTGAAGCTCGGCGTGCCGCTGATCGTCAGCCACATGTTCGTCTTCTACTTCGGCATCATGGCCGACCTGACGCCGCCGGTCGCGCTCGCCGCCTTCGCAGCCGCCTCGATCTCGCGCGCCTCGCCGATGAAGACCGGCATCAAGGCGACGCAGATCGCCATCGCCGGCTTCGCGGTGCCGTTCATCGCCGTCTACGACCCTTCGCTCATGCTGCAAGGCAGCTACGCGTGGACCGACGTCGTCTACGTCACCTTCAAGGCGTTCACCGCGATCCTGCTCTGGGGCGGCACGGTGGTCGGTTTCCTGCGCGGGCCGCTGAGCCTGCCGGAGCGCACGCTCGCCTTCATCGCGGCGGCGCTGCTCGTCGCCGCAATTCCACTCACCGACGAGATCGGCTTCGCGCTCGCGGCCGTGGTCATCGGCTGGAATGCGTGGCGCAGCCGCGTTCACGCGGTGCCGATCGCGACCTGATGCCGATCTGCGTCGCCGCCGGTGGGCTGGTGGTGACGCTGGCGATCGAGAGCTTCACCCTGGTCTGGACGCACTCGATCGAGAAGATTCTGTGGGAAGAAGACTGGCGCGTCGCCGGCGCGCAGCTGCTGTTGACCGAAGCGCGCGTGCGCGGCAGCGGCGCGGGCATGGAGCCGCCCGCGGGAAGCACGCTCCGCGATGGCGTCTGGCACTACGATCCGCACGTGGCGCCGCTCGACGTCCTGCGCCTGACCCAGTCCCGCTTCGCCGCGGCCTACGAGCTGTGCGACAGGGCGCGATGTATGCCCCTCACCCGGGCCGCGCCCCGCGCTGGCGACGGCGACGTCATCGAGCTGCGGGCGTGCGCGCCGTGACAGCCTCGCGCCGCCTTCGGCCAGAATCGAGCCGATGCGCACCGGCCCCGACCGACTCGTCATTAGCTGCGAGCACGCCGGCAATGTCGTGCCGGATCGCTACCGCGCGCTCTTCGTCGGTCACGAGCACCTCTTGCCGACCCATCGCGGCTGGGACCCCGGCGCGTTGCTGCTTGCGCGCGAGATGGCCAAACGCTTCGACGCGCCGCTTTACTACGACGAGACGACGCGACTCCTCGCCGACCTGAACCGTTCCATCGGCAATCCGGAGCTGCATTCGGAGGTGACGCGCCACCTCCGGCTGCCCGAGCGGCGCGAGCTCCTCGATGCGCACTACTACCCGCACCGGCGCCGCGTCCATGCAGCGATGGCGGAGGCGGTCGCGACCGGCGACCGCGTCGTCCACATCGCCTCGCACAGCTTCACGCCGGAGCTGCACGGCCACGTGCGAACGGCCGACGTCGGCATGCTCTACGACCCCGGCCGGCCCGGCGAGGTCGCGTTCGCGACCGCGTGGATCGACGCCCTGCGGCGCGCCGATCCCGGACTTCGCCTGCGCCGCAACTATCCCTACATCGGCAAGAGCGACGGCGTCACACAAGTGATGCGCCGCAGGTACCCGCCGGAGCACTACGTCGGCATCGAGCTCGAAGTGAACCAGCGCTACGTCGAGGCCGGCGGGCCGGCCTGGACCAAGATCCGCCGAACGCTCGTCGAGACGCTAGGCGAATCGGTTCAGCTGCGCGGCGGCACGGGCCCCGAGGGCGGATAGACCGGCTGCACCGGCGCGTTCGGATACTGCGCTGGCGCCGGATAGCCCGGGGGCGCGGGGTAGGCGGCGGGTGCCGGGTAGCCGCCCGGCTGCGGCGCACGCGAGATGCGCGTGCGGCCGCCGGTCGTGACCAGCACCACCGGGTCGCCCGGGCCGAAGGCTTCGCCACCGGCGCCCTGGACGATCGCACGGCGCTCGCCATTGCGAAGCTGGACGACGATCTCGACGGCGTTCTCGCGAGTCGTTCCTTTCTCGACCGCGTTGCCGACGACGCCGCCGATGACCGCGCCGACGACGGTCCCGACGATCGAGTCGCGGTGGCCGCCGATGGTCGATCCGGCGACGCCGCCTGCGACCGCGCCGGCACCCGCGCCGATGCCGCTCTGGTTGCCTTCGACAGTGACCGGGCGCACCGACAGAACGGTGGCGTCGTAGACCTGCGAGAGCCGCTGCGTCTCGTAGCGACGGACGACGTCGGGGTTCGAGGTCGTGCAGGCCCCCAGCGTGGCGATGGCGAAGGCGCTCAAAAGTTCTCTCATGGTCCTCTCCTGGCAATGGCGATCCCGTGCCAGCGGCGGCGGGCTCGCGCCAGTTGACCACAAGCGATCGCGCGCCGTCCTGCCTGCCAGGAAAGCCCGCGCAAAGAACTGTGAAGCGCCGCGGCGCGGCGTGACGTGCTGCTCAGCCGTGCAGGCGGCTCGAGCGCGGCACGCTCGCGAGCAGGAACTCCATCTGGTCGGCGAGGATGCGCCGACCGCGCAGGATCATGTCCTCGTGCAGGCTCGGCACGTAGGGCAGATAGTGCAACGACATGCGTGCTTCCTCCGGCAGGCGATTGCCCTTGTGGCCGTTGCAGGCGCGGCAGGCCGTGATGCAGTTCATCCAGCTGTCGTCGCCGCCGCGCGAGGTCGGCACGATGTGCTCGCGCGTCAGGTCGTCGAGGTGGAAACGGCCGACGCAGTAGGCGCAGACCTGGCGATCGCGGGCGAACAGCTTCGGGTTGCTGAGCGCGGGCGCGCGCCGCCAGGCCCGGCTCGGCACCGCGCCGCGCACGGCGATGATCGGATGGACCTCGATCCGCGATTGCAGCCCGGTGCGGCGCTGCATGCCGCCGCGCAGCACATGGAACGCTTCACCGAGCGTCCATGCGACGCCGTCGCTGGCGTAGATCACGGCGGCTTCCTTGGCCGAAATCCACGACTGCGGACGACCGGACATGTCGAGCTGCAGAACTTCCATGGCCCCCCGAGCGTAATGCATGGCGATGCCGTGCTCAAGGCGGCGATGCACGGGCGCGACGGTGCGCGCGACGCGCGGTCACGCGCCCGGGGACGACGCGTACAGGCCGCGGCCGCGCGCCATGAGGCGCGCCAGGCCGAGCAGGGCCGCGATGTTCGGCGCGTCGACGCCGACCCGGCCGGCGATCTCGTGGACCGCGGTGACCAGCGCATCGAGCTCGATCGAGCGGCCGGCATCGACGTCCTGCAGCATCGACGTGCGGAACGCGCCGAGCTCGCGTGTGAGGTCGAGCCGCTCCTCGCCCGACTGCGCGATCGGGCAGCCGACGCGGGCGCCGATCGCCGCGGCCTCGGCCATGCAACGGAGCACGAAGCCGCGCACCAGCGGGTCGTCGAGGATCGCGTCGGTCGCTGCGCCGGTGAGCGCCGAAACCGGGTTGATCGTCATGTTGCCCCAGAGCTTGTACCAGACGACACGACGGATATCTGCGCTCGCCTCGGCCTGGAAGCCGGCGCTGGAAAGGGCCGCGCACACCGCGTCGACGCGCGGCGACGCGCCGCCGCCCGGCTCACCGACGATAAGCCGCTCGCCGACGTTGTGGCGCACGCGCCCCGGCGCCGGGCTCGACGCGGCGAGGTGGACGACGCAGCCGAGCACGCGCGGCAGGGGAATCTGTGCGCGCAGGCGCCCGCCGGGGTCGACGCTGGCGAGCGGCGCCTGCCCCGGCAGGGCGGCGGGCAGAAACCACCACGGAACGCCGTTCATCGCCGGCAGCACGATGGTGTCGGAGCCGACGAGCGGCGCGATCGCCGCCGCGACGGCGGGCAGCGCAGGGGCCTTGACGGCGATGACCACGAGGTCCTGCGTGCCGAGCTCCGTTGCATCGTCGCTGATGCGCAGGTGTGCGGTGAAGGGATCGCGGACGCTCTCGACCTCGAGCCCTTCGGCACTCACGCGCGCCAGGGTCGCGCCGCGGGCGAGCGCCGAAACCTCATGGCCGGCGCGGGCGAGGCGAGCCGCGATCAGACCACCGACAGCGCCGAGCCCGACGACCGCCATCTTCATCGCCCGCGCCCTTCGCAAAGCCTACAAATCCGCACGATTGAGGCCGCGCGTGACCGGCGAGGCGCCGCGCTTCCTGCAAAATAGCACGATCGTTCGATTTTCACTCCCCCCCTGCCCGTGAATTCGCTGCTCGATGCCGACGATGCTGCCGCCCGAGGTTTGGCCCAGCCGTCGGCCGCCCGCCCGCTCATGAAGGGCAGGCAGACGCGCGCCGCCATTCTCGACGCGGCGCTCGCGCTGGCGTCGCACATCGGCATAGAGGGCCTCTCGATCGGCGCGCTCGCCGAGGTGACGGGCATGAGCAAGTCGGGCGTCTTCGCCCACTTCGGCTCGCGCGAGGAACTGCAGATCTCGGTCGTCCGCGAGTACCACGCCAAGTTCGAGGACGAGGTCTTCCGCCCGGCGATGAGCGCCGCGCGGGGGCTGCCGCGGTTGCGCGCGCTGTTCGATGGCTGGGTGCGGCGCGTCTCGGTCGAGATCGACTCCGGCTGCATCTACATCAGCGGCGCGGTCGAGTACGACGACCGGCCGGGCCCCGTTCGCGATGCCCTGGTGACGATGGTGCAGACCTGGCAGCTCGCCCTCGAGCGCGCCATCCGTGCTGCTGTCGACGCGGGCCACCTGCGCGCCGACACCAACCCTGCACAGCTGCTGTTCGAGATCCACGGCCTCATTCTTGCGCTTCACCACGATGCCCGTTTCCTGCGCCATTCCGGCGCCGAGGAGCGCGCCCGCGTCGCCTTCGAGCGATTGCTCGCGCACGGGGCAACGCCGGCGCAAGGTTCTCCGCCCTCGCCCGACCTCACCTGATCCTTTGCGGTTCTCAAGGAGTTTTCGATGCCTTCCTACACCCCGCCGCTGCGCGACATGCGCTTCGTCCTGCACGAGGTGCTCGACGTCGCCGCCGCGCTCAAGCGCCTCCCCGCGCACGCGGAAATCGACGCCGAGACGATCGACGCCGTTCTCGAGGAAGGCGGCAAGTTCGCGAGCGAGGTTCTGGCGCCGCTCAACCCGATCGGCGACGCCGAGGGCTGCCTGCTCGACCAGGCGACGCACGAGGTCAAGACCGCGACCGGCTTCAAGGAGGCGTACGCCAAGTACGTCGAGGGCGGCTGGCCGGCGCTGAGCTGCGATCCCGCGTTCGGCGGCCAGGGCCTGCCCCACGTCGTCAACCAGTGCCTGTTCGAGATGCTCAACTCGGCCAACCAGGCGTGGACGATGTACCCCGGTCTCTCGCACGGCGCGTACGAATGCCTGCACGCCTACGGCACCGATGAGCAGAAGCGCCTTTATCTCGCCAAGCTGACGAGCGGCCACTGGACCGGCACGATGTGTCTGACCGAGCCGCAGTGCGGCACCGACCTCGGCCTGCTGCGCACGAAGGCCGAGCCGCAGGCCGACGGCTCGTACCGGCTCATCGGCAACAAGATCTTCATTTCCGCCGGCGAGCACGACATGGCGGAGAACATCGTCCACCTCGTCCTCGCCCGCCTGCCCGACGCGCCGGGCGGCTCCAAGGGGATCTCGCTCTTCGCGGTGCCGAAGTGGAAGGTGAAGGCCGACGGCTCGCTTGGCGAGCGGAACGGCATCTGGTGCGGCGGCCTCGAGCACAAGATGGGCATCCACGGCAACGCGACGGCGCAGATCGTCCTCGAGAGCGCCGAAGGCTCGCTGGTTGGCGCACCGAACAAGGGCTTGGCGGCGATGTTCGTGATGATGAACGCGGCGCGTCTGGGCGTCGGCATGCAGTCGCTCGGCCTGACGGAAGTGGCCTACCAGAACGCCGCCGCCTACGCCAAGGAGCGGCTGCAGATGCGCTCGCTCTCGGGCCCGAAGGCTCCCGAGCAGCCGGCCGATCCGATCATCGTCCACCCCGACGTTCGCAAGATGCTGCTGACGGCGCGCGCCTTCGCCGAGGGCGGCCGCGCGTTGGCCGTGTTCGCGACACTGCTCCTCGACCGCGAGCTGGCGAGCGACGACGATGAGGAGAAGAAGGAATGCGCAGACCTGGTCGCGCTGCTGACGCCGATCGTCAAGGCCTTCTTCACCGACAACGCCTGGATCGCGACCTCGAGCTGCCTGCAGGTGTTCGGCGGCCACGGGTACATCCGCGAATGGGGCATGGAGCAGTTCGTGCGCGACTCGCGCATCAACATGATCTACGAGGGAACGAACACCATCCAGTCGCTCGATCTGCTGGGCAGGAAGGTGCTCTCCGACAACGGCGCAAAGCTGAAGATGTTCGGCAAGCTGGTCGAGGCCTTCGTCGAGGAAGAGGGAACGAACGAAGCGATGCAGGAATTCGTGAACCCCCTTGCCGACCTGGGCGGCAAGGTGACCAAGCTCACGACCGAGATCGGCATGAAGGCGTTCAAGAATCCGGACGAGATCGGCGCCGCCGCGGTCGACTACCTGCGAGTCTGCGGCCACCTTGTGTTCGCCTATCTGTGGGCGAAGATGGCCAAGGTCGCGCTTGAGAAGGAATCGTCGGGTGATACCTTCTACGTCGCGAAGCTCGCGACCGCGCGCTTCTATTTCGCGAAGCTGCTGCCCGAGACCGCAGGGCTCATCCGCAGCGCCCGGGCCGGGGCGGCGCCGATGATGGATTTCAGTGCGGCTCTTTTCTGATCGGACCCTCGCCATGATCCTCCTCACCACGAAGAAGCTCGTCGTCGCCTGCTTGCTCGCCGGCGCCGCATTCACCGTCGCAGCGCAGGCGACGTCGCCGGCCGGCGTCTGGCGCACGATCGACGACGTGACGAAGAAGGACAAATCGCTCGTCCGCATCGTGGAGACGAACGGCGTCTACAGCGGCAGGATCGAGAAGTTGCTCGATCCGACGATGTCGCCGGCCGACCCGGTCTGCAAGGAGTGCGGCGACGACCGCAAGGACAAGCCGATCCTGGGCATGACCATCATCCGCAACATGAAGCAAAGCGCTGAAGACAGGGCCGTCTTCGAGGGCGGCGACATCCTCGATCCGAACAACGGCAAAGTCTACAAATCGACGATGAAGCTCGTCGACAACGGCGCCAAGCTGGAGGTGCGGGGCTTCGTCGGCATCTCGCTGCTCGGCCGCACGCAGACATGGGTTCGGGCCGAATGAGCACAGGAGCAGCGATGCAGCAGCGATTCAACGTCAGGAAGGCGGCCGTCCTCGGCGCGGGTGTCATGGGGGCGCAGATCGCGGCCCACCTCGTCAACGTGCGGGTGCCGGTCATCCTGTTCGACCTGCCGGCGAAAGACGGCCCCAGGAACTCAATCGTCTCGGGGGCGGTCGAGAACCTCAAGAAGCTCAAGCCCGCGCCGCTCGGCGTCGCCGAGGACGCGGCGCTGATCGAGCAGGCCAACTACGAGGAGCACCTCGACAAGCTGAAGGACTGCGACCTGGTCATCGAGGCGATCGCCGAGCGCATGGACTGGAAGCTCGACCTCTACACCAAGGTCGCGTCCGCGATCTCGCCGCATGCGATCGTCGCCAGCAACACGTCGGGGCTCAGCATCACCAAGCTGTCGGAAGTGCTGCCCGAGGCGATCAAGCCGCGCTTTTGCGGCATCCACTTCTTCAACCCGCCACGCTACATGGCGCTGGTCGAGTTGATCGCGACGCCGACCACCGAGCCGAAGATCCTCGACGACCTGGAAGCCTTCGTCACCACCGCGCTCGGCAAGTCGGTGGTGCGTGCCAAGGACACGCCGAACTTCATCGCCAACCGCGTCGGCATCGCCGGCATGCTGGCGACCATGAAGGAGGCCGACACGTACGGATTGAGCTACGACGTCGTCGACGACCTCACGGGCAAGAAGCTTGGCCGCGCCAGCTCGGGCACGTTCCGTACCGCCGACGTCGTCGGCCTCGACACGATGGCGCACGTCATCAAGACGTTGCAGGACAACCTCGGCCCGGAGCAGGGCAACGACCCGTTCTTCGCGAGCTTCGCGACGCCGCCGGTGCTGCAGAAGTTGCTCGAAGCCGGCGCGCTCGGCCAGAAGGCCGGCGCCGGCTTCTACAAGAAGCTCGGCAAGGACATCCTGCGCTTCGACGCAGAAAGAGGCGAATACGTGCCCGGCGGGGGCAAGGCCGACGAAGTCGTGGCGCGCATGCTGAAGAAGCCGCCGGCCGAGCGTCTCAAGCTGCTGCACGACTCGAAGAACCCGCAGGCGCAGTTCCTCTGGGCGATCTTGCGCGACAGCTTCCACTACGCCGCGGTCCACCTGGGCGCCATCGCCGAGAGCGCGCGCGACATCGACTTCGCGATGCGCTGGGGCTTCGGCGCGAGCCAGGGGCCGTTCGAGCTCTGGCAGCAGGCCGGCTGGCTGCAGGTCGCGCAGTGGATCAAGGAAGACATCGACGCCGGTCGCGCGCTCTCGAGCGCGCCGCTGCCGGCGTGGGTGTTCGAGGGCGCGGTCGCGAGCAACGGGGGCGTGCATCGGCCGGAAGGATCGTGGAGCGCGGCGTTCGCGCGCTTCGTCGCGCCGAGCACGCTGCCCGTCTACCAGCGCCAGCCCTTCCGCGACGTGGTGTTCGGCGCTGACGCGCCGGCGCCGCTGAAGTCGGGCACCGAGGTGTTCAGGAACGACGAGGTCCGGGTCTGGACGCTCGACGACGAGGTGCTGATCTTCAGCATCACCGCCAAGCTTCACCTCGTCAGCCCCGCCGTGATCGAGGGCCTGACGAAGGCGGTCGACCTCGCCGAGAGCTCGTACAAAGGCCTCGTGATCTGGTCACCCGACGAGGTGTTCTCGGCCGGTGCCAACCTCGAGGTGCTGATGCCGGTTTTCATGAAGAGCGGCGGCAAGGGCATCCTGCCCGAGGTGAAGAAGCTGCAGGACGCGATGCTGCGAATCCGCTATGCGAGCGTGCCCGTCGTCGCCGCCGTGCGCGGCATCGCCCTGGGCGGCGGCTGCGAGATCGCGATCCACTGCGCGCGCCGCGTCGCGGCGATGGAGAGCTACATGGGCTTCGTCGAGGTCGGCGTTGGCCTGCTGCCCGCCGGCGGCGGCCTGACCTACCTCGCGCGCCGCGCCGCCGAGATGGCGTCGGCCGGCAACGCCAACGCCGACCTCATGAAGTTCCTCACCGACGGGTTCACCAGCGCCGCGACGGCCAAGGTCGCGACCAGCGCCATCGAGAGCAGAAAGCTCGGTTACCTGCTCGAGGGCGACATCGTCGTCCCGCACAAGGACGAGCTGCTGCACGTCGCCAGCCAGCAGGTCGAGGCGATGAGCGAGAGCGGCTGGCGGCCGCCACTGAAGTCGCTGTTTCCGGTGGCGGGAAGAAACGCGATCGCGACGATCAAGGTGCAGCTCGTCAACATGCGCGACGGCGGGTTCATCAGCGCCCACGACTTCCACGTCTCTTCGCTGATCGCCGAGGTGGTCTGCGGCGGCGACGTCGACGCGGGCTCACTCGTCAGCGAGGAGTACCTCATGAAGATGGAGCGCGAGCGCTTCTGCGGCCTGCTCGATCACGAGAGGACGCAGGAACGGATCATGGGCATGCTGTCGACCGGCAAGCCGGTTCGCAACTGAGGGACGACATGACAAGCAAGTGCAGGACGCCTACATCGTCGCCGCGACGCGCACGCCGATCGGGCGCTCGGGGCGCGGCTTCTTTCGCCACACGCGGCCCGACGATCTGCTCGTTGCAGCGATCCGCAGCGCGATGACGCAGGTGCCGGGCCTCGATCCGGCGGCGATCGAGGACGCCGTCGTCGGCTGCTCGTTCCCGGAAGGCGAGCAGGGAATGAACATGGCGCGCATCGCGGTAGCGCTGTGCGGCTTTCCGAAGCCGGTCGGCGGCGTGACCGTCAACCGCTTCTGCGCGTCGGGCCTCACTGCCGTGCAGATGGCCGCCGACCGCATCCGGGTCGGCGAGGCCGACGTGCTGATCGCCGGCGGCGCCGAGTCGATGAGCCTGGTGCCGATGGGCGGCAACAAGCCGTCGTTCAACCCGGAGATCTTCGCCCGCGACGAGAACGTCGGCATCGCCTACAGCATGGGCCTCACGGCCGAGAAGGTCGCGCTGCAGTGGAAGGTCAGCCGCGAGGCGCAGGACGCGTTCGCGCTCGAATCGCACCAGCGGGCGCTGAAGGCGCAGGCCACAGGCGAGTTCGGCGACGAGATCACGCCGATCGAGGTGGTCGACCGATTTCCCGACCTCGCCACTGGGCAGAGCGCGAAGAAGACGCGCACCGTCAAGCTCGACGAAGGCCCCCGACCCGACACGTCGCTCGACGGGCTGGCCAAGTTGCGTCCGGTCTTCGCCGCCGCGAAGAACCCGCAAGGCACGCCGACCGGCATGGGCAGCGTCACGGCCGGCAACAGCTCGCAAACGAGCGACGGCGCCGGCGCGCTGATCCTGGCGAGCGAGAAGGCGGTCAAGCAGTTCGACCTCAAGCCGCTGGCGCGCTTCGTCAGCTTCGCAGCGCGCGGCGTGCCGCCCGAGATCATGGGCATCGGCCCCATCGAGGCGATCCCGGCCGCGCTCCGCTACGCAGGTTTGGCGATCGGCGACATCGACTGGATCGAGCTCAACGAGGCGTTCGCCGCGCAGTCGCTGGCGGTCATCAACAGCGTCGGCCTCGACCGCGCGAAGGTCAATCCGATGGGGGGCGCGATCGCCCTCGGCCACCCGCTCGGTGCAACCGGCGCCATTCGGGCGGCTACGGTGATCCATGCGCTGCGCCGCCACAACCTCAGGTACGGCATGGTGACAATGTGCGTCGGCACCGGCCAAGGGGCGGCCGGCATCTTCGAGCGCGTCTGAACCTCCGACCGGACCCCAGGAGATCGGCATGACCATCAAGACCGCGACCCTCAACGGTGTAGCGACGATCGAGATCGCGCGTCCGGAGAAGAAGAACGCGATCACGCAGGCGATGTACGCGCAGCTTGCGGCCGCGTTCGATGCCGCGCGCGAAGACCCGGCCGTGCGCGCGGTGCTGCTGACCGGCCAGCCCGGCATCTTCACATCGGGCAACGACATCGACGACTTCGTGCAACGGCCGAGCGGTGCCGAACCGACGTCGATCACGTTCATGAAGGCGCTGATAGGCTGCGACAAGCCCGTGGTGGCGGCGGTCACCGGCGCGGCGATCGGCATCGGCACGACGATGCTGCTGCACTGCGACCTGGTCTATGTCTCCGACGAGGCGCGTCTGGCGATGCCGTTCGTGAGCCTCGGCCTGGTGCCGGAGTTCGCGTCGAGCCTGATCGTCCCGCAGCTGATGGGAAGCGCGCGGGCCGCCGAGAAACTTCTCCTCGGCGATCCGTTCACCGGCGCGGACGCGGTCGACTGCGGCATCGCCAACGCGGTTCTGCCGGCGAGCGAAGTCGCGAAGCACGCGCGCCGCATCGCCGAGCGCTTCAACGGCTTGCCGCCGGGCGCGGTGCGCGAGACCAAGCGGCTGTTGCGGCGCCAGCGCTCGGCGGCGGCGCTCGAGACGATCGAAGTCGAGAAGCAGGTCTTCGGCGCGCGCCTGCAGAGCCCGGAGGCAAAGGAAGCCTTCAGTGCCTTCTTCGAGAAACGCAAGCCCGACTTCTCGCGCTTCTGACGACGTTCGCGCCGTCCGTCCGCTGCCGGCGCTCGTGGTCAAGCTCGCGCTCGCGCCGCTGCTCGTCGCCCAGGCGATCGCGACGCGACGGCGCGCGCCGGCGCTGCCCGAGGCCGAAGGCGCGCGCGAAGGCGAGGTCGGCGGCGCGAACGCCACGCCGGCGCTGCGCCTCCTCGTCGCCGGCGATTCCTCGGCGGCCGGCGTCGGCGTCGCACGACAGGACGAGGCGGTCGTCGGCCACCTGGTGCGAACGCTGCACCGTCTCACGGGACGCCGCGTCGCCTGGGCCCTGCGAGCGCGCACGGGGCTGACGACGCGCGGCGTCCACGATCTTCTCGTCGCCGCGCCGGCGTTCGGCGGCGCCCACGTCGCCGTCATCATCACCGGTGTCAACGATGTCATCGGCCAGATGACGACGCGGCGCGCGCTGCGCGACCGCGCCGCGCTAGCCGACTGGTTGCTCGGCCCGGGCGGTGTCGGCCACGTCGTCTTCGCGCCGCTACCGCCGGTACATCGCTTTCCGCTCCTGCCCGAGCCGCTGCGCAGCGTGATGGGCAGCGATGCACGGCGTCACGACGACGCCCTGGCGCGCTGGGCCGCGACGCGCCGGAACGTCACGCACGCGGTGTTCGCGCTCGACCTCGACGCAGCCGGCATGGCGAGCGACGGCTTCCATCCCGGCGGGCCGGTCTATCGCGCCTGCGGCGAAGCCTTGGCGGCGCATTTCGCGGGTCTCTCCGCCGCTCAGTGAGGCGGGTGCGGGGCCGGGATGGGCCGGGGCTTGCCGTCCTTGTCGATCGCCACGTAGGTGAGGTTGGCCTCGGTCACCTTGACGACGTGCAGCTGCGCCGGATTGCGCTCGGCATAGACCTCGACGTTCACCGTCACCGACGTGCGCCCGACCCGCTCGACCCGGGCGTAGAAGCTGAGCAGGTCGCCCATCGACACCGGCTGCTTGAAGACGAACTGGTTGACGGCGACGGTGGCGATGCGGCCCTTGGCGATCCTGGCCGGAAGGACGGCACCGGCAAGGTCGACTTGCGCCATGATCCAGCCACCGAAGATATCGCCGTTGCCATTCGCATCGGCCGGCATCGGCATGACGCGCATCACGAGCTGGCGATCCCGGGGCAGCTCGACCGGCGCCATGCGCGGCGCCGGCTCCATGCCGGGCTCGCTTGAAATCTCGGGCATATGCTCCACCTCGAATCGCGACCGGCGATTCTTCCATCAATCCTCCTTCCCCCTGCCGATGCGACCTGCCACTCTCTCCGCACCGCCCACGGCCGAGCCGCAGGGCGCTCGCGAAGGGCGGACCCGGTCCGACTGGAAGACGCTCGCCAAGCTCGTTCCCTACGTCTGGGCGTGGCGCTGGCGCGTGCTGGTCGCGCTGCTCTGCCTGGTCGCCGCCAAGCTCGCGAACATCGGCGTCCCGCTCGTCCTGAAGAGCCTGGTCGATGCCCTTGCCCTCAAGCCGGGCGACCCCCGCGTCGCGCTCGTCGTGCCGGTCGCGATCCTCGTCGGCTACGGCGCGCTGCGCGTCTCGATCACGCTCTTCACCGAGATGCGCGAGTTCCTTTTCTATCCGGTTGCGGCGCGTATCGCCCGGCGCGTCTCGCTAGAGGCGTTTGAGCACCTGCTGGCGCTGAGCCTGCGCTTTCACCTCGAGCGCCAGACCGGCGGCGTCTCGCGCGACATCGAGCGCGGCTCGCGCTCGATCCAGTCGCTTCTGAACTACACGATTTACAACATCCTGCCGACGTTGGTCGAGATCACGATGGTGATCGTCCTGCTCTCGGCCAAGTTCGATGGCTGGTTCGCGGCGATCACGTTCGGCGCGCTGGTGATCTACATCACCTACACGGTCACGGTGACCGAATGGCGCACCGCGTTCCGGCGCGCCATGAACGAGCAGGACTCGAAGGCCAACACCAAGGCGCTCGACGCGCTCCTCAACTATGAGACGGTCAAGTACTTCTCCAACGAGGGCTTCGAGCAGGCGCGTTACGACGAGAACCTGCACCGGCTCGAGAAGGCCTCGATCAAGTCGCAGACGTCCCTGTCGCTGCTCAATCTGGGCCAGAGCCTGATCATCGCGACCGCGGTGACGCTGCTCGTCTGGCGCGCGACTGTCGGCGTCGTTGCCGGGACGATGACGCTTGGCGACCTGGTGCTCGTCAACGCACTGATGATCCAGCTCTACATCCCGCTCAACTTCCTCGGCGTCATCTACCGCGAGATCAAGCAGTCGATGATCGACATGGAGAAGATGTTCGCCCTGCTCGGCCAGAACCGGGAGATCGCCGACGCGCCCGGCGCGCTGCCGCTGGTCGCCCGCGGCGGGGCGGTGCGCTTCGCGGACATCCATTTCGGCTACGACGCCGACCGCGAGATCCTTCACGGCGTGAGCTTCGAGATCCCGGCCGGCAAGACGGTCGCCGTGGTCGGCCCTTCGGGGTCGGGAAAGAGCACCCTGGCGCGGCTGATGTTCCGCTTCTACGACGTCGACACCGGCCGCATCTCGATCGACGGGCAAGACATCCGCGCGGTGACGCAGAAGAGCCTGCGCGAGGCGATCGGCATCGTCCCGCAGGACACCGTGCTCTTCAACGACACCGTCGAATACAACATCGCCTACGGCCGCACCGGCGCGGATCGCGGCTCGGTCGAGGGCGCGGCGCGCTCGGCGCACATCCATTCGTTCATCGCCTCGACGCCGAAGGGCTACGACACTATCGTCGGTGAGCGGGGGCTGAAGCTTTCCGGCGGCGAGAAGCAGCGCGTCGCGATCGCCCGTACCCTGCTCAAGAATCCGCCGATCATGATCTTCGACGAGGCCACGTCGGCGCTCGACTCCGCGAACGAACGCGCCATCCAGGCCGAGCTGCAGAGCGCGGCGAGAAACCGCACGGCGCTGGTCATTGCCCACCGCTTGTCGACTGTCGTCGACGCGCACCAGATCCTGGTCATGGAGCAAGGGCGGATCGCCGAGCGCGGCACCCATGCCGAGCTGGTCGCGCGGGGCGGCCGCTACGCCGAGATGTGGCAGCTGCAGCAGAGCAGCAGCGAGGCCATCGAGGCCTGAGCCCGGGGCGGGTGGCACGGAGGTTGCGACTCCGCCTCCGGCAAAACCCTCGAACTGGCGCAAACACGCCGGGCGCGGTCGGCGGCCGTGCCTAGAATTTCGTTTGATCTTTCGCAGGGTCCGCGGGCCCGCCCGAAGCCATTCCCAACATCAGGAGAACCCATGAGAAAGTCATTTCTGATCGGCGCTGCGGTCCTCGCGACTGCGTTCGCCGTCGCCGGCCCCGCGCACGCCGAAGACACCCTGAAGAAGATCAAGGAAAGCGGCGTCATCACCGAAGGCGTGCGTGAGTCGTCGGGCGCGCTCGCGTTCACGCTGGGCGACGGCAAGTACACCGGCTTTCACTACGACGTCTGCGCCCGGATCATCTCCGACATCCAGAAGCAGCTCGGGCTGGCCAAGCTCGAGGTGAAGTACCAGCCGGTGACGTCGCAGAACCGGATCCCGCTGGTCCAGAACGGCACCGTCGACCTCGAGTGCGGCTCGACCACCAACAATGCCACGCGCCAGAAGGACGTCGCCTTCGCGCCCACGCTCTACGTCGAGGAAGTGCGCATCGCGACCAAGAAGAGCTCGGGCATCAAGAGCATTGCCGAACTGAACGGCAAGACCGTGGCGACGACAACCGGCACGACCTCGGTGCAACTGCTGCGCAAGAACAAGCGCGCCGCCGGCATGGACTTCAAGGAGCTCAACGGCAAGGACCACTCCGACAGCTTCCTGCTCCTCGAGTCAGGCCGCGCCGACGCCTTCGTGATGGACGGCCAGATCCTCGCCGGCCTGATCTCGAAGTCGAAGAGCCCGAACGACTATGCGATCGTCGGCGAAGTGCTCTCGGTCGAGCCGATCGCGATCATGTATCGCAAGGACGACCCGGCGTTCAAGAAGGCCGTCGACGACAGCGTTCGCAACTTGATTAAGAGCGGCGACGTCGCCAAGCTGTACGACAAGTGGTTCATGCAGCCGATCCCGCCCAGCAACACCAAGGTCGGCCTGCCGGCCTCGGACGCGACCAAGGCCGCTTGGGCGAACCCGAACGACAGGCCGGCCGAGGAATACGCCGACAAGTGACTCCTTTCTGAATCGAGCGTTCGCTTCAGGTAAGCCCTAGCGCCTGCCGGCCTGGAGTTTGCTTACATTGCGAGCAGCGCGGCGCGAAGCCCTTCGCGTCGCGCTGTTTCGTTTTGGGGCGCCGGCGGTCGGCCGCATAGACCCCGTGAGAGGAAGAACGCGTGGGCAAGTGGGATTGGCAGGTCTTCCTGCAGGACACCGGCGGCGGCCAGACGTATCTGCAATGGCTGATGTCGGCCTGGGGCTGGACGATGTCCGTCGCGGTGCTCTCGCTCATCGTCGCCCTCGTCGTCGGCTCGCTGATGGGCATCCTCCGCACGACGCCGAGCAAGCTGCTGGTCTTCATCGGCAATGCCTGGACCGAGCTCTTTCGCAACATCCCGCTGCTGGTCCAGATCTTCCTCTGGTACCACGTCATCCCGTCGATCTTTCTCTCGCTGCGCGCAGTGCCCAGCTTCGTGCTCGTCGTTTTCGCGCTCGGCTTCTTCACCTCGGCGCGGATCGCCGAGCAGGTGCGCGCCGGCATCCAGTCGCTACCGCAGGGCCAGACCTACGCGGGCCTGGCGACCGGCCTAACTCGCGTGCAGACCTACCGCTATGTGCTGTTGCCCATGGCGTACCGGATCATCATCCCGCCGCTCACCAGCGAGTCGATGAACATCATCAAGAACACCTCGGTGGCGTTCGCGGTGTCGATCGCCGAGCTGACGATGTTCGCGATGCAGGCGCAGGAAGAGACCTCGCGCGGCGTCGAGATCTACCTCGCGGTGACCGGGCTCTACTTCGTCTCGGCGTTCTCGGTCAACCGCATCGCGGCGCTGATCGAGCGGCGCGTCCAGGTGCCCGGCCTGCTCGGCGCGAAGTGAGCTCGCGGCCATGAATCTCGACTTCGGCTTCTTCACTTGGAAGCTCGTCCAGAGCTTCATCCTCAAGGGGCTGGCGTTCTCGTTCGAGCTCACACTGATCGCGATGATCGGCGGCATCGCCCTCGGCACCGTGCTGGCGCTGATGCGCCTCTCGGGCAAGCCGTGGCTCGTCATCCCCGCGACGGCGTACGTGAACGTGCTGCGCTCGATTCCGCTGGTGATGGTGATCCTATGGTTCTTCCTGCTGATCCCGCTCCTCCTCGGCCGCCCGCTCGGCACGGAAATCTCGGCGATCATCACCTTCACCGTCTTCGAGGCCGCCTATTACTCGGAGATCATGCGCGCCGGCATCCAGTCGGTCTCGAAGGGGCAGGTCGCCGCCGGCTACGCGGTCGGCATGACGTATGCGCAGTGCATGAAGCTGATCGTCCTGCCGCAGGCGTTCCGCAACATGCTGCCGGTGCTGTTGACGCAGACGATCATCCTGTTCCAGGACACCTCGCTCGTGTACGCGATCGGCGCCTACGACCTGCTGAAGGGCTTCGAGGTCGCCGGCAAGAACTTCAACCGGCCCGTCGAGACGTATCTCGCCGCGGCGGTCGTCTATTTCGTCATCTGTTTCAGCCTGTCGATGACCGTGCGACAGCTGCAGAAGAAGATCGCCATCATTCGCTGAATCGCCAATCGAGACCTGCAAGATGATCGACATCAAGAACGTCTCCAAGTGGTACGGCACCTTCCAGGTGCTGACCGACAACAGCACCTCCATCAAGAAGGGCGAGGTCGTCGTCGTCTGCGGCCCGTCCGGGTCCGGCAAGTCGACGCTGATCAAGACCGTCAACGCGCTCGAGCCATTCCAGAAGGGCGACATCGTCGTCGACGGCATCTCGCTCTCCGACCCGAAGACCGACCTGCCCAAGCTGCGCTCGCGCGTTGGCATGGTGTTCCAGCACTTCGAGCTGTTCCCGCACCTGACTGTCACGCAGAACCTGACGCTGGCGCAGATCAAGGTGCTCAACCGCTCGCAGGACGACGCGCTCGCGCGGGGCCTGAAGATGCTCGACCGCGTCGGCCTCATGGTTCACAAGGACAAGTTCCCGGGCCAGCTTTCCGGCGGCCAGCAGCAGCGCGTCGCGATCGCGCGCGCGCTCAGCATGGACCCCATCGTCATGCTGTTCGACGAGCCCACCTCGGCGCTCGACCCTGAGATGGTCGGCGAGGTGCTTGACGTCATGGTCGCGCTCGCCGAGGAGGGCATGACGATGATGTGCGTCACGCACGAGATGGGCTTCGCGCGCAAGGTCAGCCACCGCGTCATCTTCATGGACGCCGGCAAGATCGTCGAGGACTGCACGCGCGACGAGTTCTTCGGCAACCCCGACGCGCGCTCGCCGCGCGCCAAGGACTTCCTCTCGAAGATCCTCCAGCACTGAGCCCTTCGATTGGCTTAGGCCAGGTCCTCGTGCAGGCAGAGGATGTTGCCTTCCGTGTCGTTGAACCAGGCCGCCTTCTCGGCGCCGAGTACGCAGACGTGCTCGACCGTCTTCAGTAGTCGGCGAAGACCACACCGCGGCTTTCTAGCGCGCGCACCGCCGCACCGATGTCGGCGACGCGAAAGCTGAGCGCGGTGTGCGCCGCAAGCGTCCCTTCGGCGCGCGGGAAAAGCGCGATCTCAGTCGCGCCCGCCCGGTAGACGAACTTGCCGTCGGGCTTTGCGGCGCCGGCGACGAGGCCGAGCGCCTGCTCGTAGAAGCGGCGCGCCCGCGCCATGTCCTTCACGGGCAGGATGCAACTGACCGTGGTCGCCGCGAGCGGCCCGGGCGCGAGGGAGCGGCCGTCGATCGAGGCGGCGGGGAAAGGCATCGGGAACTCCTTGCGCGAGGGGGGCGATTGCCGTAGTTTCCGGCTGAGACGGCGGCGCCGACATGGGCACTCTTGCGTACGGCAGGCGCTCGCCGCGCGTCCGGGACGAGAAGCGATGCTGAAGCGATCCGACTACCAGGCGACGGTCGCGCTGCTCGGCGCGGTTGCCGAGTCGACGCACGATTTCGCGTCGTACGCGTCGGCGGGCGTGGGCCTGTTGCCGAGCCTCGTCGCCAGCGAGATGACGACGCTCTCGGTGTGCGATCTGGCGAGCGGCCGGCGCGAGGTCGTCTCGTGCCCGGCGGGCCGGATCGGCCCGGCCGACCGGGCGGCTTTCGACCGCTTCTTCTTCGAGCATCCGCTCGTTCGCTATCACGCGCTGGAGCGCGGCCGGGGCGCGCGACGGATCAGCGACTCGATCGCCTTCTCGCGCTTTCGCAACGGCGCCCTCTACGTTGACTACTACCGCCGCATCGGCATCGACCATGCGATCGCCGTGCCGCTCCATGTCGACGATCGGACGCTGATCAGCTTCGTGCTCAACCGGCGCCGACGCGATTTCAGCGATCGCGACCGCGACGTCCTCGACCTCGCGACAACCACGCTCGCCGGGATCTACCGGCAGCTGCGTCCACCGCGCCACGCCGGCCGAGCGCCGCGGCGTCTGCTGGCGGCGCTGACGGCGCGCGAGCGCCAGGTCATCGAGTGGCTCGTCGCGGGCAAGACCGACCGCGACATCGCGGTCATCCTCGGCTGCAGCCACCGCACGGTGCAGAAGCATCTGCAGCGCATCTACGACAAGCTCGGCGTCGAGACGCGCACCGCCGCGGCTGTGCGCTGGCTCGGCGCCGGCGCGCGCTGACGGGCGCTGCCGATCGCGCCCTTCGCCGGGGCGATGGGACAATCGGTGTGTGCCGCAGCAGCTGACGATCCTTCGCCCTGACGACTGGCACCTGCATGTCCGCGACGGCGCTGCCCTGCGTGCGGTCGTTCCGCACAGCGCGCGCCAGTTCGGGCGGGCAATCGTCATGCCGAACCTGCGGCTGCCGGTCGTCACCGTCGAGCAGGCCCTCGCCTACCGCGACCGGATCGTCGCCGCCGTTCCCGAGGGCCTGGCTTTTGAGCCGCTGATGACGCTCTACCTCACCGACACCACGCCGCCGGCAGAGATGCGCCGGGCGCGCGAGGCCGGCATCCTCGCGATCAAGCTCTATCCCGCCGGGGCGACGACGCACAGCGATGCCGGCGTCACCGACCTGCGCCAGGTCGCGGCGACACTCGCCGCGGCCGAGCGCGAAGGCATCGTCCTCCTCGTCCACGGCGAGGTGACCGATCCCTCGGTCGACGTCTTCGATCGCGAGGCGGTGTTCATCGAGCGCCACTTGCTGCAGCTGCGCCGCGATTTCCCAGCGCTCAGGATCGTGCTGGAGCACGTGACGACGAAAGAGGGTGCGCAGTATGTCGCCGAAGCCGGCCCGGCGACCGCCGCGACAATCACCGCCCATCACCTGCTCTACAACCGCAACGCGATCTTCACCGGCGGCCTGCGGCCGCACTACTCCTGCCTGCCGGTGCTGAAGCGCGAAGAGCACCGGCGTGCACTCGTCGCCGCGGCGACGTCGGGCAGCGACCGATTCTTCCTCGGCACCGACAGCGCGCCGCATCCTGCCGCGCTGAAGGAGCATGCGAGTGGCTGCGCCGGCTGCTATACCGCGTTCAGCGCACTCGAGCTCTATGCCGAGGCCTTCGAGGCCGCGGGCGCGCTCGGTCAATTCGAGCAGTTCGCGAGCCGCGCCGGGCCGGCGTTTTATGGCCTCGCACCGAACGCGTCGACCGTGACGCTGAGCAAGCTCGCCTGGACGCTCCCCGAAGCGCTGCCCTTCGGCGACGCCGAGCTGAAGCCCCTGCGCGCCGGCGAGACCCTCGCCTGGCGCCTCGCCGCCTGAACCTTCCGACATCGACCCCATGATCGACAAGCCTCCCCGCATCGCCCTCCTGATCGACGCCGACAATTCGCCGGCAGCCAAGATCGGCCTCATCCTCAACGAGCTCTCGACCTTCGGCGAGACGAGCATCCGGCGCGCGTACGGCAACTGGAAGAAGCAGGAGCTGCGCGGCTGGGAGGAACTGCTGCACGAGCACGCGATCCGGCCGATGCAGCAGTTCGACTACTCCAAGGGCAAGAACGCGAGCGACATGGCGATGGTCATCGACGCGCTCGACCTTCTCTACTCCGATCGCCCCGAAGCCTTCGGCATCGTCTCGTCGGACGCCGACTTCACGCCGCTCGTGATGTATCTGCGCGCCAAGGGCGCCGCGGTCTACGGCTTCGGGGGCCAGAAGACGCCGGAGCCGTTCGTCAATGCGTGCTCGCGCTTTCTGTACCTCGACAAGCTGGCGACGATCGCCGCCGGAACCGCGGTCGACATCGATACCGGCGAGCCGGCGCGGGACGACGGCGCCGGCACCCCGCTGCGGGTGCCCGCCGCCAAGCTCAAGCGCGATGCCAAGCTTGTGCGCCTGTTGCGCGACGCCGTGGAGGCGGCAGCCGGCGAGAACGGCTGGGCCCGGATCGGCGCGGTGCGCCAGCAGATCGGCAACCAGGCGTCGTTCGATTCCCGCAACTACGGCTACGCGACTCTCACCAAGCTGCTCAAGGCGACCGAGCTGTTCCAGCTCGACAAGGAGGGCACTTCCGACGTGTCGGTGCGCGACGTGCGCCAGGCGCGCGCGCCGAAAACCTGATCCGCCGGATGGGCGGCAAGGGAACGTGCGCGGGAGCGGGCAAGAAAAAAGGCGACTCCTTCGAGTCGCCTTCGTGTGCCGAGAACGCGCCGCGAGGCAGCGCGTTCGACAGCGTTACTTCTTCGCCGGATCCGACAACGGCTGCGCCGCTTCGCCGGCAGGCTTGGTCTCACCCGCCTTGATGGCGGCCTTGGTATCCGACTTGCGCATCGCGCGGGTCGTGTTCGAGCCGGTGTTCTTCTCGGGCTTGTCGGAGCGAGTCATGGCGTTGGCCGGCTTCTCGGCTTCCCCGGCGGGCGCGAGATTGCCGGCCGCACGGTCGGCCTTGGTCGTCGCCTTGCGGTCAGCACGGCTCTTGTCCGACATCGTCGACGGCTGCGACTTCTCGGGGTTGGTTCCCGGCCCTTCGCCGGCGGGCGCGAGAGAGCCCTTCTTGGCTTCAGCCTTGACTTCGGCGCGAGTGGGCGCCGACGACTGCGCGAAAGCGCCTTGCGAGAACACGGCAATGGCCGCGGCGATTGCGCCCAGAGCGAGTTTGGTCTTCATCGGGTACTCCTGATCGTTGCTGTAAAGGGAAGGGGCATTTCACGAGTCGCCGCTCTGGCATGCAGGGCATTCGAGAGCGAGACCAGACATGAAAACGCGACAACGGCGAATCGGTTGACGCGAGCGAGAGCGGTGCTCATGGCCCCGCGGCCAGCATTTTAGCCGTTCCGGGCGGCTCGGCTGCCGCGGGCGCCCGGAGAGGCCGGGGCCCCCGCGGCGACGCGACGATAATCCAGTCGTGAAGCGAGCCAGGTCGCCGCGGGTGCCGTTTTCGTACGGCACGCGAGGAAGGTCCGGACTGCACAGGGCGGCGTAGCAGCTAACGGCTGTCCACCGTGAGGTGAGGATCAGAGCAACAGAGACGAGTCGGTGCCTGTGTCGCAAGACGTAGGCGCCGGGTGAAACGGGCAATCTCTACGCGCAGCAATACCAAATAGGCCGGCGTGGGCGGGTGCTTCGGCGCTGGCCTGGAAGTGTGGCTCCGCACGAGCCGGCGGGTAGGTAGCACCGAGCCGGGCAGCGATGCCCGGCCCAGATGAATGGCGGCCACGGGCTGGCGGTCGCAAGACCGCCAGCCCGAACAGAATCCGGCCTATCGGCTCGCTTCACTCTTTTGTCCGACAGGCGGGCCGCGCCGTGCTCCCTACACTGGACCGGCCGATGAATCCCGATGCACGCACCCTGTGGCAGGCCCCGAGCTGGGCGCTCGCGATCCTGCTCGCCTGCCTGGGGATGCTCGGGCCGTTCTCGATCGACACCTACCTGCCGGCGTTCACCGGCATCGCCCAGGCGATCGGCGCCTCGCCGGTGCAGATGCAGCAGACGCTCTCCGCGTACCTGTTCGGCTTCGCGATCATGAACCTCTTCCACGGCGCGCTCTCCGACAGCTTAGGGCGCCGCCCCGTCGTCCTCGCCGGGCTCGCGGTGTTCACGCTCGCCTCGGTCGGCTGCGCGCTCTCGCAGCACATCGGCGCGCTGGTTTTCTTCCGCGCCGTGCAGGGCATGTCGGCGGGCGCCGGCATCGTGGTTTCGCGGGCCGTCATCCGCGACATGTTCCCGCCCGCCGACGCGCAGCGCGTGATGTCACAGGTGACGATCTACTTCGGCGTCGCCCCTGCGGTCGCGCCGATGGTCGGCGGCTTTCTTTTCGTCCACGCCGGCTGGCACTCGATATTCTGGCTGCTGACCGGCGTCGGCATCGTTCTGTTCGCGCTCAACTGGAAGCTGCTGCCGGAGACGCTGCACGACACCCACAAGCAGCCGTTCAACACCCGGAACCTGCTGCGCGGCTACTGGAGCCTCGCCGGCGACCCGCGCTTCCTGATGCTTGCGCTCGCGAGCGGCATTCCTTTCAACGGCATGTTCCTGTACGTGCTGTCGACGCCGGTGTTCCTCGGCGAGATCCTGGGCCTTGGCCCGGCGCAGTTCTTCTGGTTCTTCGTGCTCACCATCGCCGGGATCATGGCGGGCGCGTTCCTGTCCGGCCGCATGGCCGGCCGCGTCAAGGCGACGCGGCAGATCCGCTACGGCTTCATCATCATGGCGGCGGTGGGCGCGATCAACTTCGTGCTCAACCTCCTCTTCGTTCCGAACGTCTGGTGGGCGCTGATCCCGATCGGCCTTTATGCGTTCGGCTGGGCGATGATGGTTCCCGTCGTGACGCTGATGGTGCTCGATCTTGTGCCCGAGCGCCGCGGCATGGCGTCGTCGCTGCAGGCATTCGTCGGCAGCAGCGCCAACGGGCTCGTCGCCGGGCTAGTCGCGCCGCTCGTCATGCACTCGGCGCTGGCGCTCGCGGCGACCTCGCTCGGCATGCTGAGCATCGGCGTGATCTCGTGGTTGTGGGTCAAGCCGCACCTGCGCGTCGCCGCGCCGGCCCTGGCGGTAGCGTCTTAATCGCGCGCGGTACGCTTGCCCCGCCGACGTTCCGCGCCACAATCCGCGCATGCTCGTCCTCGTCGCCGGCCTGATCGTCTTCCTCGGGATCCACAGCGTCTCGATCGTCGCGCCGCAATGGCGCACGGCGACGATGGGCCGCCTTGGCGAGGGGCCGTGGAAAGGGATCTATTCGCTCGCCGCGGGCGTGGGTCTGGCGCTTCTCATCGTCGGCTATGGCATGGCGCGGCGCGAGTCGGTCGTCCTGTACACGCCGCCGGCCGGGTTGCGGCACTTCGCGCTGCTCGTCATGGTGCCGGTCTTTCCGCTCCTGTTCGCGGCCTACCTGCCCGGGCGCATCCGCAGCGCGGCGAAGCACCCGATGCTGCTCGCGGTGAAGCTGTGGGCCACGGCGCACCTGCTCGCCAACGGCACGCTCGCCGACGTGCTCCTGTTCGGCGCCTTCCTCGCCTGGGCAGTCGCCGACCGCATCTCGGTCAAGCGCCGCTCCGTCGCCGAAGGGCACGAGGCACGGGTGGCGCCGCCGAGAACGTACAACGACGCCATCGCGGTCCTTGCCGGGCTGCTCGTCTACGTCGTCTTCGTCTGGCGCGCCCATCGCTGGCTGATCGGCGTGTCGCCGCTCGCTTAGGGCGCCGATCGCCTCGCTGCGCGGCCTTCCGTGTCGTTCTCGCTCGCGCCGCTCGCCGGCCCCCGCATCGACGTCGCGCCGTTCCGCCTGAGCGGCGTCGTCTACGCCACGCTCCTCAATCACCGTCGTTCGCTCGAGGCGCTCGGTCCGGCGGCGGTCGCCGCGGCGCCCTACAAAGGCGAGCCGAAGGGCGTTGTTCTCGCCGTCAAGCCGCGCCATGCGCTCGTTGCCGATGGCGGCGACGTGGCGGTCGATGGAGATGACGATGAGCTCGAGGTCGGCGCTGCGCTCGGCTTGGTGATCGGCACGACGGCATGCGCGGTGGCCGAGGCCGATGCGCTGCGCCATGTCGCCGGCTTTCTCGCCGTCGCCGACTGCACGCTGCCGCACGCCGGTCACTTCCGGCCGCAGATCCGCGCCATGGCGCGCGACGCGTCGTGCGTGCTCGGCGCCGCCGTCGTGCCGCGTGCGCAGGCCGGCGCCGCCGACCGGGTGTCGATGCGGGTCTTCTTCGACGGCGCGCTGGTCGCGTCGAGCAGCACCACCGACCAGGTCCGCTCCGCGGCAAGGCTGATCGCCGAAGTCAGCGAGTTCATGACCCTCTCGCCCGGTGACGTGCTGCTGACCGGCAGCGCTCCCGACGGGCCGCGCGTGCGCGCCGGGGTGCGCATTGCGATAGAGATCGATCGCGTCGGGCGAGCCGAGGCGCGAGTGGTCTCGGCGCGCGGCGCGGGGGCGTCGACATGAAGCGCGCGAGGGTCGCCTATTCCGGAACGATCCACGAGGCGACGCCGGCGGGGCCCGATACGATCCGCCTCGCCGACGGGCGCGTCGTCGGCGACGGCGACGTCGTCTGGCTGCCGCCGGTGGAGGCAGGCACAGTGATCGCACTCGGCCTCAACTACGCCGATCACGCCAAGGAGCTCGCGTTCAAGCCGCAGGACGAGCCACTCGTCTTCCTCAAGGGCCCGACGACCCTGATCGGCCACCGCGGCGCGACACGCCGGCCGGCCGACGCGACCTTCATGCACTACGAGTGCGAGCTCGCAGTCGTCATCGGCAAGCCGGCGCGGCGCGTCGCGCGCGCCGATGCGATGGCGCATGTCGCGGGCTACACCATCGCCAACGACTACGCCGTCCGCGACTACCTCGAGAACTGGTACCGGCCCAACCTGCGCGTCAAGAGCCGCGATGGCGCGACCGCACTCGGCCCCTGGCTCGTCGACGCCGCCGACGTCGAGGCGCCGCCGCGGCTCGCGTTGCGCACCTTCGTCAACGGCCGCCAGACGCAGAGCGGCGATACCCGCGACCTGGTCTTCGACATCCCGTTCCTGATCGAATACCTGAGCGCATTCATGACCCTGTCGCCGGGCGACGTGATCCTCACCGGAACGCCCGAAGGCGTCGTCAACGTGGCTGTCGGCGACGAGGTCGTCTGCGAGATAGAGGGACTCGGGCGGCTCGCCAACCGTATCGCCGGCGATGCCGAATTCGGTCGCGCGAAGAAGGAATCCGCTTGAGAGTCGAGCACCTGATCGGCGGCCTGCCGGTCGCGAGCCGCAACTACTTCGAGACCGTCGATCCGGCGACCCAAGACGTGCTCGCCGAAGTCGCGCGCGGTGGCGCCGCCGAAGTCGACACCGCCGTCGCCGCCGCCAGGGCGGCCTTCCCCGCGTGGGCGCGCACGCCGTCCGCGGAGCGCGCGCGCGTGATGCGGCGCCTCGGCGACCTGATCACCGTGCACGTGCCGCAGCTGTCGGAGACCGAGACGCGCGACACCGGGCAGGTGATTGCGCAGACCAGGAAGCAGCTCGTGCCACGCGCCGCCGACAACTTCCACTACTTTGCCGAGGTCTGCACGCGCGTCGACGGCCACACCTACCCGACGCCGACCCACCTCAACTACACGTTGTTCCAGCCGGTCGGCGTGTGCGCGCTGATCTCGCCCTGGAACGTGCCGTTCATGACCGCCACTTGGAAGGTCGCGCCGTGCCTGGCGCTCGGCAACACCGCGGTGCTGAAGATGAGCGAGCTCTCGCCGCTCAGCGCGGCGCGCCTCGGCGAGCTCGCGCTCGAGGCGGGGATCCCGGCCGGCGTGCTCAACATCGTCCATGGCTACGGCGGCGAGGCCGGCGAGGCGTTGGTCGCGCACCGCGACGTGCGCGCGATCTCATTCACCGGCTCGACGCGAACCGGCAACCGCATCGTCCAGGCGGCGGGGCTGAAGAAGTTCTCGATGGAGCTCGGTGGCAAGAGCCCGTTTGTCGTCTTCGCCGACGCCGACCTCGAGCGCGCCCTCGACGCCGCCGTGTTTATGATCTTCTCGAACAACGGCGAACGCTGCACGGCCGGCTCACGCATCCTGATCGAGCGGCCGATCTATGCCGACTTCGCCGCGCGCTTCGCCGAGCGCGCCCGCCGCATCACCGTCGGCGACCCGCTGGACGAGAAGACGATCGTCGGCCCCATGATCAGCCGCGGCCACCTCGAGAAGGTACGCGGCTACATCGCGCTCGGAAGCGAGGAGGGCGCGACGCTCCTCTGCGGCGGCCTCGACGCACCCGAGCTGCCAGCGCCGCTTCGCGCCGGCAACTTCGTCCAGCCGACAGTGTTTGGTGACGTCGACAACCGCATGCGCATCGCCCAGGAAGAGATCTTCGGCCCGGTCGCCTGCCTGATCGCCTTCGACGACGAGGCCGACGCGATCGCCAAGGCCAACGACATCGCCTACGGCCTGTCGAGCTACGTCTGGACCAGGGACATCGGCCGTGCCCACCGCGTCGCGGCGGCCGTGGAGGCGGGGATGTGCTTCGTCAACAGCCAGAACGTCCGCGATCTGCGCCAGCCGTTCGGCGGCACCAAGGCGTCGGGAACGGGCCGCGAAGGCGGCAGCTGGAGCTTCGAGGTGTTCTGCGAGCCCAAGAACGTCTGCGTCTCGATCACCGACCACCACATCCCGAGGTGGGGCTCGACGTGAGTCTTTACGGCACGCAGAAATTGCTCTACCACCTGAACCGCGACGCGGCGGTGCAAGGTCGATACCGTGACGACCTGCCGGCCCTCCTCGAGAACTACGAGCTCACCGGCGAGGAGCGCGGGGCGATCCTCGCCGGCGACATCGGCAAGCTCTACGTGCTCGGCGCGAACGGCCAGCTGCTGATGCACTTCGCCGCGCTGCTCGGCATGCCCTGGGCCGACTACCTCGAGGCGATGCGCGAGGGCGTGCGCCGCCACGGGCCGGTGCGCGCCGGCATCTACGCGATGACGACGTCGACGGACGAGAAGGTCGCCGGCGTGTGATGGTGCCCATCGCGCGATGAGTCTCGTCTTCGCCGCTGCGTGCAGCCATGCGCCCGGGGTGACCGGTCGGGCCCATCTTGCCGAGCCGGCGCTGCGCGACGCGTTCCACGCCTCGTTCCGCGGCCTCGGCGATTCGCTCGCCGCGGCGCGGCCCGATGCGCTGGTGATCGTCGCGGCCGAGCACTTCGCCAACTTCTTCATGGACAACATGCCCGCGTATGCGATGGGCATGGCCGACCACTACGAGGGGCCGATCGAGGACCCCGGCTGGCTCGGCATCGAGCGGACGCGGGTCCTCGGCAACGCCGACCTATCGCGCCGCCTGATCTCCGACGTGATGAACGACGTCGACGTCGCCTTCGCAGAGGAATGGAAGTTCGACCACGGCATCATGGTGCCGCTCCACTTCCTGACGCCCCGCTTCGACTTGCCCGTGGTCCCCGCCAACATCAACTGCCAGGGGCCGCCGCTGACGCCGCTCAAGCGCGCCTGGGCCTTCGGCGCGGCGCTGCGGCGCGCCTGCGATGCGGTGCCGGAGCGGGTTGCGCTGGTCGGTACCGGCGGCATCTCGCACTGGCCGGCGACGCCCGACTCGGGCCGGATCAACGAGGCGTGGGACCGCGATTTCCTCGGTCGCTGGGCGCGCAACGACCGCGCTGCGCTGCTCGACTACAGCGACGAAGCGACCTACCGCGATGCCGGCCAGGGCGGCTTCGAGATCCGCACCTTCATCGCCGTCGCCGCGGCGGCGCGCGGCCGCGGCGAGGTGCGCCACTACGCGCCGATCCCGGTGTTCTCGGTCGGCTGCACGATCGCCACGATGGCGATCGAATAGGAGCGAGCATGCCGCACGTCGTCGTCCACTACACCGCCAACCTCGAGCGCGCCGCCGAAATGGGGATCCTCTGCAGGCGACTCGCAGAGGTCATCGCCGCGCAGCGAGATGCCGCCGGCGCAGCCGTCTTTCCGATCGGCGGCACGCGGGTGCTCGCCTATCCGGCACCGCACTTTGCGGTCGCCGACGGCGCGCCCGACCGCGCTTTCGTCTACCTCAACGTGCGCATCGCCGCCGGCCGTGAGGATGCGCTCGTCGCCGCCACCGGCGCAGCGCTGATCGCCGTCGTTCGCTCCCACTTCGCCGCGATCTTCGCGAGCCGCGCCATCGGCATCACCTTGCAGATCGATGAGGGCGCGCCGGTGTTCGATGCCAAGCACAGCAACCTGCATCCCCTCTTCGAGGGTCGCTGAGCGTGCTCGATGCCGCCACCATCGAGGCCCTTGCCGCCGAGCTGCACGACGCGCAGCGGCGCCGCGTGCAGGTACGCCACTTCTCGCGGCGCCACCCGGGAATGACCATCGACGACGGCTACGCGATCCAGCGCGCCTGGCTGAGGACGCGGCTCGCCGAGGGCCGCGTCCTCAGGGGACGCAAGATCGGCCTCACCTCGCGCGCGATGCAGCAGGCGTCGCAGATCGACGAGCCCGACTTCGCGCCGCTGCTCGACGACATGTTCTTCGCCGCCGGCGGCGCCATTCCCGTCGATCGCTTCATCGCGCCGCGCGTCGAGGTCGAGCTCGCGTTCGTCCTCGCCCGGCCCCTGCGCGGACCTGGCGTGACGCTGGCCGACGTGCTCGCCGCGACCGAGCACGTGACGCCGGCGGTGGAGATCATCGACGCGCGAATCGAGCAGTTCGACCGCGACACGAAGGCGCCGCGCAAGGTCTTCGACACCCTCGCCGATTTCGCTGCCAACGCCGGCATCTTCGTCGGCGGCACGCCCGCGCGGGCCGACGCGATCGACCTGCGCTGGGTCGGCGCCATCCTCGCCAAGAACGGCGTCGTCGAGGAAACCGGGCTGGCGGCCGGCGTGCTCGATCATCCGGGCAACGGTGTCGTCTGGCTGGCCAACAAGATCGCTGCCTACGACGAGCACCTGAGCGCGGGCCACATCGTTCTCAGCGGCTCGTTCACGCGGCCGACGGCTGCCGTCAAGGGCGACATTTTTCACGTCGATTACGGCCGGCTCGGCGTGATCGAGTTCAGCTTCGAATGAGTGCGCGATGGCAGCGATGAAGCTTCCGGCGAATTCCTTCAAGGCGGCGCTCGCGCGCCGCGAGGCGCAGATCGGCCTCTGGGTCGGCCTCGCCGATCCGTACGTCGCCGAGCTGCTCGCCACCGCCGGCTTCGACTGGCTTCTTGTCGACGGAGAGCACGCGCCCAACGACGTGCGCAGCGCGCCCGCGCAGCTGCAGGCGCTCGCCGCGTATCCAGTGAGCGCGGTCGTTCGTCCGGTGCAGGGCGAGACCGCGCTCATCAAGCAGTGCCTCGACATCGGCGCGCTGACCTTGCTCGTGTCGATGGTCGAAGACGCGGCGCAGGCGACACAGATCGTCGCCGCGCCGCGCTACGCGCCGCGCGGCGTGCGCGCCTCGGCAGCGCGCTCGCGCGCGCCTCGCGCTGGAGCGGCGTCGACTCGTACGTGATGCGCGCGGACGAGGAGATCTGCGTGCTCGTTCAGGTCGAGTCGGCGGCCGGACTGGCTCATCTTGCGGAGATCGCGGCCGTCGACGGCGTCGACGGCGTGTTCTTTGGCCGGCCGACCTGTCCGCCTCGATGGGACACCTGGGTGAACCGCAGCATCCCGACGTGGTGAAGGCGATCGACGACGGCATCGCCACGGTGCTCGCCGCAGGCAAGGCTCCCGGCATCCTCGCCGTCGACCCGGCGCTGGCGCGCCGCTATCTCGCGGCCGGAGTCTTGTTCGTTGCCGTCGGCCTCGACACGGCGATTCTCGGGCGCGGCGCGCGTGCGCTCGCCGCCGAGTTCGGTCGCGGTGGCGCCGGCGATGCGGGCGGGGGGTTCGTGATCTAGTGCCGGTTCGTCGACTGCGGGCGAGTGCACGCAAAAGAGGCGGACTCTTCAGCCAATTTTTCACTGTGCGCTGCAAGTGCTTAATTTTGAACGCGTTTTTAAAACGATGTTCCGCCTTGAGGAGTCTCAACTAAGTTGTTGATTCCATTGATTTTTGTTTGCACTATGAATTGACCCTCCCTGACCCTTGGGCTACAGTGGCACAAAGTGCACTTTGGTGGGGTTTTGTGGCGAACGTAGTTTTTCAAGGCCCCGCGGCACTGACGTTGGACGCCAAGGGTCGGATCGCGATGCCGGCGCGCCACCGCGAGTTGCTCGCCGCCATGGGCGTCCACCAACTCACCATCACCAAGCACCCTGAAGGGTCGCTGCTGATCTTTCCCCGTCCGGCGTGGGAACATTTCCGCGACCGCGTTGCCGCCCTGCCGATGGATTCGAGCGGCTGGAAGCGGGTTTTTCTCGGCAACGCCATGGACGTCGACATCGACGCGTCGTCACGCGTCCTCATCGCCCCCGAGCTGCGCGCCGCCGCCGGGCTGGTTCGCGACGTCATGCTGCTCGGCATGGGCAGTCACTTCGAGCTCTGGGATGCGCAACGCCACGCCGCTCACGAGGCCGAGGTGATGCAGTCGCCGATGCCGGATTCGCTCAAGAACTTCAGCTTCTGACCCCAGGTCGGGCCCCTGCCTTGCAGCATCTGAGCGTTCTCCTGCCCGAAGCGGTCGATGCCCTCGTCACCGATGCCGACGGCATCTATGTCGACGGCACGTTCGGCCGCGGCGGCCATTCGCGCGCGATCCTCGCCCGGCTCTCGCCGCAAGGCCGCCTGGTCGCGCTCGATCGCGATCCGGAGGCGGTGGCGAGTGCCGTCGCCGACAGCGCCTTCGCCGCCGATCCGCGCTTCACGATCGAGCACACCGCCTTTTCCGCGATGGCCGAGACGCTCGCGTCGCTGGGCGTCGCGCGGGTCAGCGGCGTCCTCCTCGACCTGGGCGTCTCGTCGCCGCAGATCGACGACCCCGAGCGCGGCTTCTCGTTCCGATTGGACGGCCCGCTCGACATGAGGATGGACACGACACGCGGCGAGAGCGCGGCCGAGTTTCTGGCCCGCGCCGACGAGAGCCACATTGCGGAGGTAATACGCGACTATGGGGAAGAACGGTTTGCTCTACAGGTTGCAAAGGCGCTTGTTGCTCGGCGCGAAGGCGGGCGCCCTGTTCGAACCACAGGCGAGCTTGCCGACGTCGTGGCTGGTGCGGTCCGGACCCGAGAAGCGGGCCAGAACCCTGCTACGCGCACGTTTCAGGCTCTTCGGATTTTCGTCAACGCCGAGCTTGAGGAGCTCGAGCAGGCCTTGAGCGCGGCGCTCGCCCTGCTCGTGCCGAGTGGAAGGCTCGTCGTCATCAGCTTCCATTCGCTCGAGGATCGGATCGTCAAGACCTTCATCGCCCACGAGAGCAAGAGCGAGTTCGACCGCCGCGCGCCGTTTGCCGCGCCGCGGCCGCAGCGGCTGTGCGCGCTCGGTCGCGTCAAGCCCGGCCCGAGCGAGGCGGCGACGAACCCGCGCGCCCGCTCGGCGGTGATGCGCATCGCCGAGCGCACCGACGTGTCCTACGCCTTGGGAACCCGCGCGTGACCCGGCTCAACGTCGCGCTGCTGCTGCTGCTGGTTGCGAGCAGCCTCTACCTCGTCCGCGTGTCGTACGAGTCGCGACGCCTCTTCGCCGAGCTCGACAAGGCGCAGAGCGAAGAGCGCGCCCTCGACACCGACGCCGAGCGGCTAAAGACCGAGCTGCGGTCGCAGGCGACGCCGCTGCGGGTCGAGCGGACGGCGCGCGAGCGGCTCGCTATGCACGCCGCGACGCCTGCCGTGACGCAGTACGTCGAGCTGCCGGCGGCCGCGTCCGCGCCGGCATCGGAAGGCCGCCCATGAGCGCCAACAAGAGCAATGCGAAGGCGCGCGCCGGCGCGAGCGTCAAGAGCTTCAACTATTCGACCAGCCCGCTGCTCGCCGCGCCGACCCCGCCGTGGCGCTCGAAGCTGCTCGTCGCACTGGTCGGGCTGGGCTTCGCGCTCCTGCTCCTCCGCGCGGTCTACGTGCAGATCATCGCCGCGCCGTTCTTCCTCAAGCAGGGCGAGATCCGCTACGGGCACACCATCGAGCTGCCGGCGAGCCGCGGCCGGATCGTCGACCGCAACGGGCTGATCCTCGCGGCGAGCGTGCCGGCGCCCTCGATCTGGGCGATCCCGAAGGACTTGGACGGTGACGCTCGCTCGCGTGCGCGCCTAGCGACGCTGCTCGACATGACCAGCGCGGCGCTCGAGGCTCGCCTGGCCGACAACCCGAATTTCGTGTGGCTGCGCCGCCAGGTCGAAGAGAACGTCGCGACATCGGTGAAGCAGCTCGGCATCCGCGGCATCCACGAAGTGCGCGAGTACAAGCGCAAGTATCCCGAAGGCGAGGCCGCGGCGCACGTCGTCGGCTTCACAAATGTCGAGGACCGCGGTCAGGAAGGCATCGAGCTCGCGTTCCAGAAGGAGCTCGCCGGGCGCGACGGCACGCGCCGCGTCATCAAGGACCGGCTCGGCCGCGTCGTCGAGGACGTCGGCGACAGCACGGCGCCGCTCGAGGGCCAGGACATCGGCCTGGCGGTCGACTCGAAGGTGCAGTTCTTCGCCTACCAGCGCATCCGCGATGCGGTCGCCGCGAACAAGGCGAAGGCGGGCAGCGTCGTCGTCCTCGACGCGCAGACCGGAGAGGTGCTCGCGCTCGCGAACTTCCCGAGCTATTCGCCGTCGGACCGCAGGAACCTGACCGGCGCGCAGCTGCGAAACCGCGCCCTGACCGACACCTTCGAGCCCGGCTCGACGATGAAGCCCTTCGTCGCCGCGTGGGCGCTCGAGACCGGCCGGGTCACGCCGACCACGGTGATCCAGACCGCGCCCGGCAAGATGACGCTCACCGGCTCGACGATCAGCGACTCGCACCCGCACGGCAACCTGACGGTGAGCGAAGTGATCCAGAAGTCGAGCAACGTCGGCGCGGTGCGCATGGCGATGACCTTCACGCCGCGCGAGATGTGGGAGCTCTACAGCTCGGTCGGGTTCGGCCAGAAGCCGCAGCTCGGCTTTCCCGGCGTCGTCACCGGAAGGCTGCGGCCATACAAGAGCTGGCGGCCGATCGAGCAGGCGACGATGAGCTACGGCTACGGCCTGTCGGCATCACTGTTCCAGATCGCGCACGCGTACACCGTCTTCGCCCACGACGGCGAGCTGATTCCGGTGACGCTGACACGGCCCATCGGCAGCGGGCCGGCGCCGCTCGCCTCGGGCATCCGCATCATCTCGCCGAAGACCGCATCGACGGTGCGCGACATGCTCCATCTCGTCGCTCTGCCTGGCGGCACGGCGCCCAAGGCGCAGGTGATCGGCTACTCGGTCGGCGGCAAGAGCGGCACCGCCTACAAGCAGGAGGGCGCGAGCTACGCAACCAAGAAGTACCGCGCCTGGTTCGTCGGCATGGCGCCGATCCAGCACCCGCGCATCATCGTCGCCGTGATGGTCGACGAGCCGACCGCCGGCAAGTACTTCGGCGGCGACGTCGCCGCGCCGGTGTTCAGCGAGGTCGTGCAGCAGACGCTGCGCATGATGGGCGTGCAGCCCGACCTCGACGTCAAGCCGCAGATCGTCTCGCGCGACATGCCGGCGGAAGAGGAAAGCTTCTAGTGGCCGGCCGCCGCGACGCCGGCATGGCGCGCCTCGAATCGCGCGAGGTGGCGCAGGCCTGGCTGGTCCTGCGCCAGGCGCGCGCTCTCGTCGCCGACAGCCGGCGCGCCGCTGCCGGCGACGCCTTCGTCGCGTGGCCGGGCTACGCGAGCGACGGCCGTCGCTTCGTCGGCGCGGCGCTCGCGGCCGGCGCGAACGCCTGCCTGGTCGAGGCCGAGGGCGTCGATGCGTTCGGCTTCGATGCCGAGCCGCGCGTCGGTGCGCTGCGCGGCCTGAAGGCCGCCGCCGGCGAGATCGCCAGCCATTTTCTCGGCACGCCGAGCGCGGAGCTCGACGTCGTCGCCGTCACCGGCACGAACGGCAAGACGTCGACGACCTGGTGGGTGGCGCAGGCCCTGACGGTGCTCGGCCGGCGCTGCGGCGTCGTCGGCACGCTGGGCATCGGTGAACCGCCGCGCGGCCTTGCGGCGGGGGGCGAACCGCCGCGGGGGCGCGCCGGGTCGGCGGATCCCCAGCCCGGCGGCGCGCCGAAGCGCGAAGGCGATGGCCTCGCGGGGATGCGGTCGACCGGCCTGACGACGCCCGACCCGGTCACGCTGCAGGGCGCGCTGCGCGATTTCGTCGATCGCGGGTTCACGGCGTGCGCGCTCGAGACCTCGTCGATCGGGATCGTCGAGCATCGCCTCGCCGGCACGCGGGTCGCAGTCGCGGTGTTCACGAATTTCACCCAGGACCACCTCGACTACCACGGCGACATGCGCGCCTACTGGCAGGCCAAGGCGCAGCTCTTCGCGTGGCCCGGCTTGCGCGCGGCGGTGGTCAACGTCGACGACGCGAAGGGGCTCGAGCTCGCTGACTCGATTGCCGGCTTGCCGCTCGATTGCTGGACGGTCTCGATGCGCGGCGAGCGCGCGCGCCTGTGCGCGCACCGGCTGCGCCACGACCGCGACGGCCTCGCCTTCGAGGTCGTCGAAGGAGAGCAGCGCGCGGCGATCGCGACGCCGTTGATCGGCGACTACAACGCGTCCAATCTGCTTTGCGTCGTCGGCGTGCTGCGCGCGCTCGGTGTGCCGCTCGCCGACGCCGCGGCGGCGTGCACTGCACTGATGCCGGTGCCCGGCCGCATGCAGCGCGTCGTCGCAGCGCCTGCCTCCGCATGCGACCTTCCAGAGGTCGTCATCGACTACGCCCACACGCCCGACGCGCTCGAGAAGGCGCTGGCCGCGCTCGCGCCGCTCGCCAAGGGACGCGGCGGCAGGCTCTGGTGCGTGTTCGGCTGCGGCGGCAATCGCGACGCGGCCAAGCGGCCGCTGATGGGCGCGATCGCCTGCCGTCTCGCCGGCCGCGTCGTCCTGACCAGCGACAACCCCCGGCTCGAATCGCCCGACCTGATCCTGGCGCAGATCCTTGCCGGCGCGATCGGCCACGACGAGGTCGATGTCATCGAGAACCGCGCCGAGGCGATCCACCATGCCGTCGCCAGCGCCACCGCGAGCGACATCGTGCTGATCGCCGGGAAGGGCCACGAGGACCATCAGGACATCGGCGGCACGAAGGTTCCGTTCCTCGATGCCGAGCACGCGGCCAAGTCGCTCGCCGCGCGCTGCGGGGCAGCGACCGGCGCATCGGTGGCGCCGACGATGATGACGCTCGGCGATGCCGCGCAGATGCTGCCCAGCGCGCGCGTCGTCGGCAGCGTCACCACGCAGGTCGCGCGCGTGCACAGCGACACACGCAGCCTCGCGCCCGGTGACCTCTTCGTGGCGTTGCGCGGCGAGCGCTTCGACGCCCACGCCTACCTTGGCGCGGCCAAGGCCGCCGGTGCCGTAGCGGCGCTGGCCGAGCGCGGGCTCGACGAGGCGGGCTTGCCGGGGCTGGTCGTCGACGACAGCCGGCGCGCCATCGGCGACCTCGCCGCCGCCTGGCGGCGCCGCTTCGCGATGCCGCTCGTCGCCGTGACCGGCAGCAACGGCAAGACGACGGTGACGCAGATGATCGCGGCGATCTTCCGCGCCTGGGTCGGCGACGCGGCGTTCGCGACCGCGGGCAACTTCAACAACGACATCGGCGTGCCGCTCACCCTGCTGCGCCTGCGCGAAGGCTGCCGCGCCGCGGTGGTCGAGCTCGGCATGAACCACGCCGGCGAGATCGCCCGGCTGGCGCGGATCGCCGCGCCAACCATCGCGCTCGTCAACAACGCGCAGCGCGAGCACCTCGAGTTCATGGCCAGCGTCGACTCGGTCGCACGCGAGAACGGCAGCGCGATCGCCGCGCTCGGCGACGACGGCGTTGCGGTGTTCCCCGCCGACGACGTGCACGCGCCGACCTGGCGCGAGCTCGCGGGGTCGCGCCGGACGATCACCTTCGCGCTCGCCGCACCCGCCGACGTGTCCGGTGCGGCGGCCTGGCAAGGAAGCCGCTGGACCGTGACGATGCAGACGCCCGCCGGGCCGGCGATCTTCGCGCTCCACGTCGCCGGTACGCACAACGTCCGCAACGCGCTCGCTGCGACCGCCGCCGCGCTCGCTGCCGGCTGCCCGCTTGCTGCGATCGGGCGTGGCCTCGAGGGCTTCACCGCCGTGCGCGGCCGCTCGCAGAGCCGGCGCATCGCGCGCCTCGGCATCGACGTGACGCTGGTCGACGACACCTACAACGCCAACCCCGACTCGGTGCGCGCGGCGATCGACGTCCTCGCCGCGATGCCGGCGCCGCGCTGGCTCGTCCTCGGCGACATGGGCGAAGTCGGCGACCAGGGGCCGGCCTTCCATCGCGAGGTCGGCGCCTACGCGGCCGAGCGCGGCCTCGAGATGCTGTGGGCGGCGGGCGCAGAGAGCACGAACACCGCCGCGCCGTTCACCGGCGCGCGCGCCTTCGCCAGCGTCGACGACCTGGTCGCGGCGCTCGACCAAGCGCCGCGTGCCGCCTCGGTGCTGGTCAAGGGTTCGCGTTTCATGCGGATGGAGCGCGTCGTCGCCGCGCTCGCGGGAGCACCCGCCGGAGATCCGCATGCTGCTTAGCCTGGCCCAGTGGCTGCAGGCTTATTCGCCCGAATTCGGATTCATGCGCGTCTTCCAGTACATCACGTTCCGCGCCGTCATGGCGGCGATGACTTCGCTCGTCATCGGTCTGGTGTTCGGGCCGTGTGTGATCCGCCGCCTCGCGTCGCTCAAGATCGGCCAGCCGATCCGATCGTACGGAATCGAGGCGCACCACGCCAAGAGTGGCACGCCGACGATGGGCGGCGTTTTGATCCTGCTCGGCATCGGTATCTCGACGTTGCTCTGGTTCGACTGGTCGAACCGCTTCGTCTGGATCGTCATGCTCGTGACGATCGGTTTCGGCGCCATCGGCTGGGTCGACGACTGGAGGAAGGTGGTTCAGAAGGACCCGGAAGGCATGCCGTCGGGCGAGAAGTACTTCTGGCAGTCGGTGATCGGCGTCGTCGCGGCGCTCTACCTCGCGTTCTCGGTGAGCGAGACGTCGAACCTGCGCGTCCTCGAGCTCTTCCTGCGCTGGGTGCAGAGCGGCTTCTCCAACGACCTGCCGCCCAAGGCCGACCTGATCGTGCCGTTTTTCAAGACCGTGAGCTACCCGCTCGGCGTGTTTGGCTTCATCGCGCTCACCTATTTCGTGATCGTCGGCGCGAGCAACGCCGTCAACCTCACCGACGGCCTCGACGGCCTGGCGATCATGCCGGTGGTGATGGTCGGCTCGGCACTCGGCGTGTTCGCGTACATCACCGGCAGCTCGGTGTACTCGCGCTACCTGCTCTTTCCCTACATCCCGGGAGCCGGCGAGCTGCTCATCTTCTGCTCGGCGATGGCCGGCGCCGGCCTGGCCTTCCTCTGGTTCAACACCCATCCGGCGCAGGTCTTCATGGGCGACGTCGGCGCGCTCGCCCTGGGCGGCGCGCTCGGCACGATCGCCGTCATCACGAGGCAGGAGATCGTGCTCGGCATCATGGGCGGCGTCTTCGTCGCCGAGGCGCTCTCGGTGATGGCGCAGATCGCGTGGTTCAAGTACACGAAGCGGAGGTACGGCGAGGGCAGGCGATTCTTCAGGATGGCGCCGCTGCATCACCACTTCGAGAAATCGGGCTGGAAGGAGACGCAGGTCGTCGTCCGCTTCTGGATCATCACCATGCTGCTCTGCCTGGTCGGCCTCGCGAGCCTGAAGCTGCGGTGACCGAGACGAGATGACAGCCACTCCACTCGCTCGGCCTGGTGCCGCCCTCGTCCTCGGACTCGGCGAGTCGGGGCTGGCCATGGCGCGCTGGCTGGCGCGCGACGGCACGCGCGTGCGGGTGTGGGACTCGCGCGCCCAGCCGCCGCGCGCCGCCGCGCTGCGCGAACACGTGCCGGATGCCGAATCGATCGTCGGCTCGCTCGTGGTCGGCGCGCTCGAGGGCGTCAATCGTGTCTTCAAGAGCCCGGGTTTGGCGCCAGGCGACGAGCGCGTCGCCGCGGTCATCGCCGGGGCACGTGCCGCCGGCATTCCGGTGCAGGGCGAGCTCGACCTGTTCGCCGCCGGCCTGGAGGCGCTGCGGCGGGCGAGCGACTACGCGCCGAAGGTCATCGCCGTCACCGGTACCAACGGCAAGACGACCACGACCGCCTTGACCGCGCTCCTCGTCGAACGCAGCGGCCAGCGTGTCGCCGTCGCCGGCAACATCGGCCCGACGATGCTGCAGACGCTCGCCGACGCGATCGACGCGGGCCCTGGCGAGTCGGTGCGCGAGCGGCTGCCGCATGTTTGGGTGCTCGAGCTATCGAGCTTCCAGCTCGCGGGCATTGAGGCAAGCGCATTCGAGCCCGATGCCGCGGCGCTGCTCAACATCAGCGAAGACCACCTTGACTGGCACGGCACGATGGCCGAGTACGCCGCCGCCAAGGCGCGCGTCTTCGGCAACCGGGCGACGATCGTCGTCAATCGCGACGACGCCGCCGTGATGCGCCTCGTTCCCGCGCCGAAGACGATGCCCGTGAAAAAGGGGCGCGCTGCCAAGGTCGTGCCGCGCCATGTCGCGAGCTTCGGCAGCGGCCTGCCGGAGCGAGCGGGCGACTGGGGCCTCGCGGTCGAGAATGAGATGGCCTGGCTCGTCCGCGCCCGCGCCCACGACGCCGGCAACGGCGGCGAGATCGTCGTCCAGCACCTGATGCCCGCCGATGCCTTGCAAATCCGCGGCCGCCACAACGCCATGAACGCGCTCGCCGCGCTGGCTCTGGCGAGCGCGATCGGCTGCCCGCTGGCACCGATGCTGCACGCGCTGCGCGAGTACCGCGGCGAGCCACACCGCGTCGAGCACGTCGCCACGATCGGCGGCGTCGACGCCTTCGACGACAGCAAGGGCACCAACGTCGGCGCCACCGAGGCCGCGCTCGTCGGTCTGGGCAGCGAGCGCGCACCGGCCCGGATCGTCGTCATCCTCGGCGGCGACGGCAAAGGCCAGGATTTCGCGCCGCTCGGCGCGCCGCTCGCGCGCTACGCGCTCGCCGCGCTGACGATCGGCCGCGACGCGGCGGCGATCGAGCACGTGATCGAGGCCGCCGGCGTTCCGTTCGAGCGCTGCGCGACCCTCGAGGCCGCCGTGCGGGCCGCCTTCGCGCGCGCCCGGCCCGGCGATGCGGTGCTCCTCAGCCCCGCGTGCGCGAGTCTCGACATGTTCCGCAACTACACGCATCGCGCCGAGGTGTTCGTGCGGGCGGTCGGCGAGGTTGCCGATGCCGCGCTGGAAGGGAGCCCGGCATGAACCGCTGCGACCCGATCGCAGCGAGCGCCGGCGCGCTGCGCGCGCAGGGCCTCGGATGAGCGCGACGCTCGCGACCGTCTGGCAGTCGTGGCGCGAACGCCTCGCTGCGCCAGCGGCGCGGGCGCCGGCGAAGGCGGGCGGGCGCGCGAGCCGGGGCGTCGCCGAGGCGATCCCGGTGCGCGAGTGGATCAGCGTCGAGCGCGGCCAGCCGGCGCGCCTGCTCGGCTTCGACCGCACCCTTGTGTGCGTCGTCGTCGCCCTGCTCGCGCTCGGGCTGGTGATGGTCTACAGCGCCTCCGTCGCGCTGCCCGACAACCCGAAGTTCTCGCGCTACACGCCGACCTACTTCCTGTCGCGCCATGTCATGTTCACGGCCATCGCCGTCACCGCGGCGCTGGTGACAGTGCAGGTGCCGGTCTTGTTCTGGGAAAAGCTCTCGCCCTGGATTTTCGTCGTCGCGCTGCTGCTGCTGGTGATCGTGCTCGTGCCCTTCATCGGCAAGGGGGTCAACGGTGCGCGCCGGTGGATCCCGCTCGGCATCATGAGCTTCCAGCCCTCCGAGCTGACCAAGCTGGCGATCGCGATGTACGCCGCCGGCTACATGGTGCGGCGTATGGACGTGAAGGAGAACTTCGTCCGCGCCGTCTTGCCGATGGCGATCTCGATCGCAGTCGTCGGCCTGCTCCTGCTCGCCGAGCCCGACATGGGCGCCTTCCTCGTCATCGCCACGATCGCGATGGGCATTCTCTTCCTCGGCGGCGTCAACGGCCGGATGTTCCTGCTCATCACCGCGATCCTGATCGGTGCCTTCGTGCTGATGATCACCTTCAGCGAGTGGCGGCGCGAGCGGATCTTCGCGTACCTGAACCCGTGGGACGAGAAGTACACGCTCGGCAAGGCCTACCAGCTCTCGCACTCGCTGATCGCTTTCGGGCGTGGCGAGATCTTCGGCCAGGGCCTGGGCTCGAGCGTCGAAAAGCTCCACTACTTGCCGGAGGCGCACACCGACTTCCTGCTCGCGGTGATCGGCGAGGAGCTCGGCTTCGTCGGTGTCGCCTGCGTCATCGCCGCCTTCTTCTGGCTGGCGCGGCGCCTCTTCCACATCGGCCGCCAAGCAATCGCCCTCGACCGCGTCTTCGCCGGCCTGTTCGCGCAGGGCATCGGCATCTGGATGGGCGGGCAGGCATTCATCAACATGGGCGTCAACCTCGGCGTGCTGCCGACGAAGGGGCTGACCCTGCCGCTGATGAGCTACGGCGGCTCGGCGATCGTCATGAACCTGGTCGCGCTGGCGATCGTGGTGCGGGTCGATATAGAGAATCGCCAGCTGATGCGCGGAGGCCGCGCATGAAGCACCTGCTCGTCATGGCGGCAGGCACAGGCGGGCACGTCATTCCCGGCCTCGCGGTCGCCGCCGAGATGCAGCGTCGCGGCTGGAGCGTGAGCTGGCTCGGCACGCCCGCCGGGCTCGAGAACCGGCTCGTACCAGAGCGGGGGATCGCGCTCGACCGCGTCGCCTTCAGCGGCATGCGCGGCAAGGGTTTCGTCGGCAACGTGCTCGGCGCGCTGCGCTTGGGCGCAGCGTTCTTCGCCAGCGGCCGCGTCGTCGTGCGCCGGCGCGCCGATGCGGTGCTCGGCATGGGCGGCTACATCTGCTTTCCCGGCGGTTGGGTCGCGTGGCTGCTCCGCCGGCCGCTGCTCGTCGTCAACGCCGACGCGAAGCTGCTCCTCAGCAACCGCCTGCTCGCACCGGCGGCGCGCCGGTTCGCGTTCGGCTTCGCCGGAGAGTCTGCACAGGCCTTCGGCGCCAAGGCCGTCGTCACCGGCAATCCGGTGCGCGCGGCGATCGAATCGATGCCGACGCCGGACGAGCGCTTCGCCGGCCGCAGCGGCGCACTGCGGCTGCTCGTCGTCGGCGGCAGCCTCGGCGCCCGCGTCCTGAACGAAACCGTGCCGCAGGCGATCGCGCTGATGGCCCCGAATCAGCGGCCGCGCGTCGCCCACCAGACCGGCCCTGCGGGTCGCGACGCCGTGCACGCCGCCTACCACGCCGCCGGCGCCGACGCCGAGGTTCTGCCTTTCATCGACGACATGGCGACGCGGCTCGGCGAGTGCGACGTGATCGTCTGCCGCGCCGGCGCGATCACGGTCAGCGAGCTGTGCGCCGCCGGCGTCGCCGCGGTGCTCGTGCCCTTCGTCGCGAGCACGACCTCGCACCAGCGCGACAACGCCGCCTGGATGGCGGCGCGCGAGGCGGCGATCCACGTGCCGCAGGGAGAGCTCTCGCCCGGCGGCCTCGCCGACTTGCTGAGCGGCCTAACCCGAGACGCCTTGCTCGCGATGGCGACGAAGGCGCGCGCGCTGGCGCGGCCGCACGCGGCGGCGCGCGTCGCCGACGAGATCGAAGCGATGCTGGCCGCATGAAGGGCGCGATGTCATGAAGCACGCCGTCAAGCACATCCACTTCGTCGGCATCGGCGGGGCCGGCATGAGCGGCATCGCCGAGATCCTGCACAACCTCGGCTATATGGTTTCCGGCTCCGACCAGAGCGAGAGCGCGACGACGAAAGCGCTCGCCGCGCACGGCATTCGCGTTTCGATCGGCCACGACGCCGCGCATATCGCCGGCGCCGAGGCGGTCGTGACGTCGAGCGCGGTCAGCTCCGACAACCCGGAGGTCACCGCGGCGCGCGCCCGGCGCATTCCGGTCGTGCCACGCGCCGTCATGCTCGCCGAGCTGATGCGCCTGAAGCAGGGCATCGCCATCGCCGGCACGCACGGCAAGACGACGACCACCTCGCTTGTCACCAGCGTCCTCGCCGAGGCCGGGCTCGATCCGACCTTCGTGATCGGCGGCCGTCTGAATGCCGCAGGCGCCAACTCGCGCCTCGGCGCGGGCGACTACATCGTCGTCGAGGCCGACGAGTCGGACGCCTCGTTCCTCAACCTGCTGCCCGTGATGGCCGTCGTCACCAACATCGACGCCGACCACATGGACACCTACGGCCACGACTTCGCGAAGCTGAAGCAGGCCTTCGTCGAGTTCATCCACAAGATGCCGTTCTACGGCGCCGCCATCCTTTGCGTCGACGATCCCGGCGTGCGCTCGATCATGGCCATGATCTCGCGCCCGGTCGTGACTTACGGCTTAGGCCCCGACGCGATGGTGCGCGCCGTCAATATCGAGGCGCATGCCGGCACGATGCGCTTCACTGTGCAGCGCAGGAATGGCGTTCGCATGGCTGACCTGCAGGTGACGCTCAACCTGCCGGGCGACCACAACGTGCTGAACGCGCTTGCGGCGATCGCCGTCGCCGCCGAGCTCGAGCTCGACGACGCCGCGGTCGTCAAGGGCCTGGCCGAATTCACCGGCGTCGGCCGCCGCTTCCAGCACTACGGCGAGCAGCCGGCGGTCCTGGGCGGCCGCTTTACCCTGATCGACGACTACGGCCACCACCCGGTCGAGATGGCGGCGACGCTGGCGGCGGCGCGCGGCGCCTATCCGGGCCGGCGCATCGTCCTCGCCTTCCAGCCGCATCGCTACACACGAACGCGCGACTGCTTCGAGGACTTCGTCAAGGTGATCGGCAGCGCCGACGCGGTCCTACTCGCCGAGGTCTACGCCGCCGGCGAGGCGCCGATCGTCGCCGCCGACGGCCGATCGTTGGCGCGCGCGCTGCGCGTCGCCGGCAAGGTCGACCCGGTCTTTGTCGACGAGATCGGCGCGATGGCGCAGACGATCGTCGAGCAGGCGCAGCCGGGCGACGTCGTCATCTCGATGGGCGCCGGGCCGATCGGCAACGTGCCGGCGCAGGTGGTTGAACTGCTGGGGAGACCCGCATGAGCACGGCCTCGATGAGCGCGATGGGCAAGGTTGCCGTCCTGATGGGCGGCACCTCCGCCGAGCGCGAGATCTCGATCCTCTCCGGGACAGGCGTCCTCGCTGCGCTCAGGTCGCAAGGCGTCGACGCGCACGCGTTCGATCCCGCCGAGCGCGAGCTCGCCGAGCTGAAGCGCGACGGGGTAGCGCGCTGCTTCGTCGCCCTTCACGGCCGTCACGGCGAGGACGGCAGCGTCCAGGGCGCGCTCGAGCTGCTCGGCATCCCGTACACGGGGTCGGGCGTGATGGCGTCGGCGATCGCGATCGACAAGGTGATGACCAAGCGCATCTGGCTCGCCGAGAGCCTGCCGACGCCGCGGTTCGTGCGCCTCGCCGCCGACCAGCAGAAGCGCGAGAACCTGCGCGCCGTTCCCGACGTGCTCGGCCTGCCGCTCGTCGTCAAGCCGCCGCGCGAGGGCTCGTCGATCGGAATCACCAAGGTCGCCGGGTACTCGCAGATGCAGGACGCGGTCGCTCTCGCGGCGAAGTACGACGCCGATGTGCTGTGCGAGGAGTTCATCGACGGCGACGAGGTGACGTGCCCGGTGCTCGGCGAAGGCGAGGGCGCGCGCGCGCTGCCGGTCGTTCGCATCGTCGCGCCCGACGGCGCGTACGACTACCAGAACAAGTACTTCACCGACCTCGTCCAATACGAGTGCCCGAGCGGGCTGCCGCTGGAGGAAGAGGCCGAGATCCAGCGCATCGTCCTGGCCGCCTACCGCCTGCTCGGCTGCCGCGGCTGGGGCCGCGCCGACCTGATGCTGCGCCGCACGGACCGCAAGCCGTTCCTGCTCGAGATGAACACTTCGCCCGGGATGACCTCGCACTCGCTGGTGCCGATCTCGGCGCGCGCCGGGGGCATCAGCTACGAAGCGCTCTGCCTGCAGCTCCTCGCGGCCGCCGCGCTGGATTCGACGCCCCCGCCGCGGCCGGGAGCGTGACGGCAATGGCCACTGCCACGCCCGCCCCAACGACGATTGCGTCGCTGCCGCCTGACGTGCGCCTGATGAACGCGACGGCCGCGGCGCTCGCCGCCATCGCGGCGATCCTGGTCTTGGCGATGGCGGTGATGTGGCTCGCGCGCCAGCCGTTCTTCGCGATCAGCTCGATCAGCGTCAACGGCGACGTCGGCCGCAACAGCGTCTCGACGATCCGCGCCAATGCCGCGCCCAAGCTCGTCGGCAACTTCATGACCATGGACCTGCGCGCGGTCCGGCGCGCCTTCGAGTCGGTGCCGTGGGTGCGCCTGGCGGTCGTGCGGCGCGGCTGGCCGAACCGCCTGCGCATCCAGCTCGAGGAGCATCGGCCGGTCGCGATCTGGGGCATGGAAAGGGGCGCCGAGAAGCTCGTCAACAGCTTCGGCGAAGTCTTCGAGGCCAACGTCGGCGACGTCGAGGACGACGCCCTGCCGACCCTCGCCGGCCCCGACGGCAGCTCGGCGCACGTGCTCGCCATGCTCGCGCGCGTCGACGCGGGCCTGGCACCACTCGGCGCGCACGTCGAGGCGCTGACGCTCTCCGGCCGCGGCTCGTGGCAGGTGTCGCTCGACAGCGGCGCTGTCGTCGAACTCGGCCGCGGGAGCGACGACGACGTCCTCGCGCGCGCGGCCCGCTTCGTCACCACGCTCGACCAGGTGACCTCGCGCTATCACCGCCCGCTCGAGTACGCCGACCTGCGCCACAACGACGGCTACGCAGTGCGGCTCAAGGGCGTGGCCACCGTGAGCGCCGCCGAAGCCGAGAAGTCGGCCAAGAAGAAAAAGGGAGGCTGAGATGTTGTACCCCCACGCTCACTTCGTTCGCTCCCCCCCGAGGGGGTGGTCGGTGCCCTTCGGGCGGTCGGGCGGGCACTGACATGGCGAAGGAAATCAAGGACCTGGTCGTCGGCCTCGACATCGGCACCGCCAAAGTGATGGCGGTTGTCGCCGAGGTGATGCCCGACGGCGAGCTGCGCATCGCCGGGCTCGGCAGCGCGCCGGCGCACGGCCTGAAGCGCGGCGTCGTCGTCAACATCGACGCAACGGTGCAGTCGATCCAACAGGCGCTGAAAGAGGCCGAGATGATGGCCGACTGCAAGATCACGCACGTCTACACCGGCATCACCGGCTCGCACATCCGCGGCCAGAACAGCACGGGCATGGTGATCGTGCGCGACAAGGAGGTGACGCCGGTCGACGTGACGCGCGTCGTCGAGACCGCCAAGGCGATCAACATCCCGAACGACCAGCGCCTGCTGCTGGTCGAGCCGCAGGAGTTCGTGATCGACGGCCACGAGGTCAAGGAGCCGATCGGCATGAGCGGCGGCCGCCTCGAGGTGCGCGTGCACATCGTCACCGGCGCGCAGAGCGCGGCCGAGAACATCGTCAAGTGCGTGCGCCGTTGCGGCCTCGAGGTCGAGCAGCTGGTGCTCAACCCGAGCGCGTCGAGCCACGCGGTGCTCACCGAGGACGAGAAGGACCTCGGCGTCGCTCTCGTCGACATCGGCGCCGGGACGACCGACGTGGCGATCTTCACCGACGGCTCGATCCGCCATACGGCGGTGATCCCGATCGCCGGCGATCTCATCACCAGCGACATCGCGATGGCGTTGCGCACGCCGACCAAGGACGCCGAGGAGATCAAGGTCGAGTACGGCGTCGCCAAGCAGCTCCTCGCCGACCCGAACGAGCAGCTCG
>JBBRFW010000019.1:0-41956 GCA_038241255.1 Burkholderiales bacterium
CTTGACGCCGATGCCGTCGGCGATCGTCGCCTGGCGGCTCTCGCGGCTCTGGCCGTGCTTGGAGTTCCAGGCCGCCGGAAAGCGCTCGGTCTGCACGCCGACGATGCGCATGTCCGGCCTCAGTGTCTTGGCCGCGGTGGCCATGCCGGCGATCAGGCCGCCGCCGCCGATGGCCACGACCAGGGTGTCGAGCGACGGCTGCTGCGCCAGCATCTCGAGCGCGACCGTGCCCTGGCCGACGATCACGGCAGCGTCGTCGTAGGGATGGACGACGGTGAGGCCGCGCTCCGCCGCGAGCTTCAAGCCGATGGCGCGGGCGTCGTCGAAGGTGTCGCCTTCGAGCACGACAGCGGCGCCGAAGCCGCGCGTGTTCTCGACCTTCACCGACGAAGCGAAGCGGGGCATGACGATGGTCGCCGCCACGCCCATGCGCTGGGCGTGATAGGCCACCGCTTGCGCGTGGTTGCCAGCCGAGACCGCGAGCACTCCCTTGGCGCGCTCTTCGGCGGTGAGCTGCGCCATCTTGTTGAGCGCGCCGCGCTCCTTGAACGAAGCGGTGAACTGCAGGTTCTCGAACTTGAGGAAGATCTCGCAGCCGCAGATCGCCGAGAGCGTGCGCGAAGGCAGGCACGGTGTGAGGCTCACCTCGCCGGCGATGCGTGCGGCAGCGGCGCGGATGTCGTCCAGCGACACAGCGGCATAAGCGCTCATCCGACCCGCACCACCTTCAGCATGTTGGTGCCGCCCGGGTAGCCCATCGGCTCGCCGCAGGTGATGCCGTAGGTGTCGCCGGGCTTAAGCACGCCGGCCTCGACGAGCAGCTCCTCGGCGTGGCGCAATGCCTCGTCGCGGTCGGCGAAGGCGGGCATGAGCAACGGCGTGACGTTGCGGTACATCGCCATGCGCCGTTGGCTGCGTATCTGCGAGGTGATGCCGAAGATCGGCACGTGGATCTTCTGCCGGCTCATCCAGAGCGCCGTCGAGCCCGACTCGGTGAGGGCCAGGATCGCCTTGCAGCCGAGGTGGTAGGCGGTGAAGAGCGCCGCCATGGCGATCGACTGGTCGATGCGGCCGAAGGTCTTGTTGGTGAAGCCGGCGTCGAGCGAGATCTCCTCGGCACGCTCGGCCTCGACGCAGATCGAGGCCATCATCTCGACCGTCTCGACCGGATAGCGCCCGGCCGCGGTCTCGGCCGAGAGCATCACCGCGTCGGTGCCGTCGAGGACGGCGTTGGCGACGTCGCTCACCTCGGCACGCGTCGGCACTGGGTTAACGATCATCGACTCCATCATCTGCGTCGCGGTGATGACGACGCGGTCGAGCTCGCGCGCCATCTTGATCATCCGCTTCTGCAGCGCCGGCACCGCCGCGTTGCCGACCTCGACCGCGAGATCGCCGCGTGCGACCATGATTCCGTCCGACGCCCGCAGGATCGACTCGAGAGCCGGGATCGCCTCGCTGCGCTCGATCTTGGCGATCAGCTGCGGCTTGTGGCGCCATTTCTCGCCGGCGACGTTGCCGAGCTGGCGCGCCATCTCCATGTCGGTGGCGCTCTTCGGAAAGCTCACGGCGAGGTACTCGCACTGGAACGACATCGCGGTCTTGATGTCCTCCATGTCCTTGGCCGTGAGCGCCGGCGCGGTCAGGCCGCCGCCCGCCTTGTTGATGCCCTTGTTGTTCGAAAGCTCGCCGCCGACGACTACCGTCGTGCGCACTTCCTCGCCCTTGACGGAGTCGACGATCAAGCGGAGCAGGCCGTCGTTGAGCAGCAGCGTGTCGCCGGGCCGCACGTCGCGCGGCAGCTCCTTGTAGTCGAGGCCGATGCGCGCGCTCGTGCCGAGCTCGGTGCAGCCGGCGTCGAGGACGAGCTTCTCGCCGGCGACGAGCATCGTCTTGCCGCCCTCGATCTTGCCGACGCGGATCTTCGGGCCCTGCAGGTCGGCCATGATCGCGACCTCCTTGCCGACCTTCTTGGCGACCTCGCGGATCAGCGTCGCGCGATCGATGTGATCCTGCGCCGTGCCGTGCGAGAAGTTGAGCCGCATCACGTCGACGCCGGCGCGGATCATCCGCTCGAGCACCTCCGCGCTGCTCGACGCGGGACCGAGAGTCGCGACGATCTTGGTGGCGCGGGGAACCGACGAATTGCTCATGTAGAACCTTGTGTGTCGCGGGCGCGGCGCTCGAGGATCTCGAGCGCGGGCAGCGTCTTTCCTCCGAGAACCTCGAGGAAGGCGCCGCCGCCGGTGGAGATGTAGTCGATGTCGCCGCCGATGCCGTACTTGGCTATCGCTGCCAGCGTGTCGCCGCCGCCGGCAAGGCTAAACGCCGGCGAGGCGGCGATCGCGCGCGCGATCGTCTCGGTGCCGTGCGAGAACGACGAGAACTCGAAGACGCCGACCGGGCCGTTCCAGACGATGGTTCCGGCCGAGCCGAGGAGCGCGCCGAGCGCCTCAGCGCTCTTCGGGCCGATGTCGAGGATGAGATCGTCGGCGTCCACGTGGGCAACGGCTTTCGTCGCCGCCGCAGCGTCGGCCTTGAATTCCTTCGCTGTGACGACGTCGACCGGCAGCGGCACCTCCGCGTCGCGCGCCTTCATAACCGCGATCACGGTGCGCGCCTCGTCGACGAGCGCCGGCTCGGCCAAGCTCTTGCCGATCGGCAGGCCCTGCGCGAGCAGGAAGGTGTTGGCAATGCCGCCGCCGACGACGAGCCGGTCGACGTTGCGGCTCAGGCTGTGCAGGATCGCGAGCTTGGTCGAAACCTTGGAGCCGGCGACAATCGCGACCAGTGGCCGCCTCGGCTTCGCGAGCGCCTTGGTGATCGCGTCGATCTCGGCCGCCAGCAGCGGCCCGGCGCACGCCATCGGCGCGAATTCGGCGATGCCGTAGGTCGACGCCTCGGCGCGATGGGCGGTGCCGAACGCGTCGTTGACGAAGATGTCGCAGAGCGCGGCCATCTTCTTCGCCAGCACGGGGTCGTTCCTCTTCTCGCCCTTGTTGAGCCGGCAATTCTCGAGCACGACGACCTCGCCCGGCGCGACCGCGACGCCATCGACCCAGGCCGTACGCAGCGGCACCGCGCGCTGGAGCAGCTCGCCGAGGCGCAACGCAATCGGCGCGAGCGAGTCCTCGGACGTGGGCTCGCCTTCGGTCGGCCGACCGAGGTGCGAGGTGACCATCACCGCCGCCCCTGCAGCGAGCGCCAACTCGATGCACGGGACCGAGGCGCGGATGCGCGTGTCTTCCGTAATCCGCCCTCCGCCTTCGGGCGAATGATCCTGCGGCACGTTGAGGTCGGCGCGGATGAAGACGCGGCGGCCCCCCACCTGACCGGCGGCCGCGAGATCTGCGAAGCGAAGTACGTTCATTCCGGTGCCGGCGAGGTCGCGCATTTTACGTTTGCTCCGCACGTGAAGGACTTTCACCCCGAATGGCCGCGCGCCCCGTTTCACCCCTGTCCGGCCGCGTCTTCGCGACCGGCCGCTGGAGACCGCGCCATGCCGACCCCTCTTCGCCTCCACGCCGCGCGCCGGCACGCCTGTGTCGTCGTCGCGGGCTCCGCCTGTCTCGCGAGCGCCCTCGCATTCGCCCAGGTGTCGCCGCCCATCGCGCCACCCGCTTTCTCTGCCGCGCCATCCATCGCGGCAGGGCGTGCGCCGAGGCTTCAGGTCGCGGACGCCGAGCAGCCGGTGCGGCTAGCATCGCTTCAGGTCGACGTCGAGGTCGCCGGCGGCGCGGCCGAGACGCGCGTGCAGATGGTCTTCTTCAACCCCAACTCGCGCATCCTCGAGGGCAAGCTGCAGTTTCCGCTCGCGTCCGGCCAGATCGTCAGCGGCTTCGCCCTAGACGTCAACGGGCGCCTGCGCGCCGCGGTGCCGGTCGAGAAGGCGCGCGCCCAGCAGGTGTTCGAGGACATCTTGCGCCGCCGCGTCGACCCCGGTCTGCTGCAGACGACCGTCGGCAACAACTACGAGCTGCGCATCTATCCGCTCCTGCCGGGCAAGACGCGAACCGTCGAGCTGCGCATCGTCGAGCCGGCGACGAGCCGGCTGCACGTGCCGCTCGCGTATGCCGATCGCGTAGAGGCGCTCGCGCTGTCGCTGCGCGTCCCCGGCGCGGCGACCGCGCCCGAGCTCGCCGGCGCCGCTTCGCTCGGCCTGCGATTCGAGGCCGCGAGCGGCGGCGGCTTCGTCGCGGAAGCGACGCGGCGCGACTTCGTGCTGCCGAAGGAGCCGCTCGCGCTGCGCCTCGCCTCCAGCGGCGCCGCGGTGGCGATCGCCACCGAGGAACGCGACGGCCTCCACTACTTCACGCTCGAGCTGCCGGTGGTGCAGCGCACCATCGCGCGGCCGTTACCGCATCGCGTGCAGATCGTCTGGGACGCCTCTGGCTCGGGCGCGCACCGCCAGCTCGACCGCGAGCTCGCGCTGCTCGACGCGTACTTCGCCGCCGCGCGCGACACCGGCGTCAGCCTGGTTCGGGTCGCCGACGTGGCGGCGGTGCCGATCCGCTTCGAGGTTCGCGGCGGCGACTGGGCTGCCCTGCGCAAGGCGCTCGAGGCGACCGTCTACGACGGCGCCAGCAACCTCGGCGCGGTTCGCCACGACGGCGTCTCGGCGGAAGCGCTGTGGTTCAGCGACGGCCTGGCCAACTACGGCGCGCCCTGGCGGCTCACCTTTCCGGTCCCCGTGTACACGGTCAGCAGCGCCGCGAGTGCCGATCCCGCCGCGCTTCTCGCACTCGCTAACGCCACCGGCGGCCGCAGCATCGATCTCGCGGCGTCGAGCCGGCAGGGTGCCGTCGACTCGCTGCTCCGGCGCGGCACCGACGTCGCAGCCCTTAGCGCGATCGGCGCGCGCGAGCTCGTCGTCGAGTCGCAGAGCGCCGCGGCGGGGCGGCTCGTCATCGCCGGGGTGATGAGCGCGGCCGAGGCCGAGGTGAGCATTCGCCTGCGCGACGCGAGCGGCGCGGTGACGACGCGAGTCGTCGCCGTGCGCGCGGGCCGCAATCTGTCGCGTCTCGCAGCGATCCAGTGGGCGCGGCTGACGCTCGGGTCGCTCGAAGGCGAAGCGCGAACGAACAAGGTCAGGATCCGCGAGCTCGGCAAGCGCTTCGGCCTGGCGACGCGCGAGACCTCGTTGATCGTGCTCGAGCAGGTCGACGACTACATACGCCACGAGATCGCGCCGCCGCCCGAGCTGCGCGCCGCCTACGACCGCGCCGGCGCGGATGCCGTCCAGCGCCGCGTCGACAGCGATGCGGCGCGGCTGGCGCAGGTCGCGAGCCGCTTCGAGACGCGCATCGCCTGGTGGAACCGTGACTTCCCGAAAGGCGACCTGCCGGCGCCGCTCCAGGTCGCCAAGGGGGAAGGGCAGGCCAACGCGATCGGCTCGCTCGTTGCGCCGCTCGAGATGCGACGCCAGCGCGAAGACGTCGCCCGCGAGGCCGACAAGGACAGCGATCGAGGCGCGCCGCCGCGGCCGATGCTGGCGGCCGCGCCGATGCCCCCCGGCTTCGCCGCGCAGGGCGGCAGTGAGGCCATCGAGCACGCCAAGAAGCTCGACGCGCGCGACGGCGCCGCAACGACCACGATCTCGATCGCGATGACGCCGGCAGCCGCCGTGACTGAGGCGATCAAGCGCCTGCAGTCGGCACGCCCCGAGGACTGGCAGCCCATCTACCTCGACGAGCGCCGCGCCCACGAGACGAGCGTGGGCTTCTTCCTCGATGCCGCCGAGTTCTTCCTCGCCAAGGGAGGCCGCGACCAGCACGCCTTCGGCCTGCGCGCCCTCTCCAACCTCGCCGAGCTGGACCTGCAGGACCGCCAGGTGCTACGCCTGCTCGCCTACCGCCTTCAGCAGGCGGGCGAGGTCGGCGCCGCGATGTCGGTGCTCGAGCGCGTTCTTGAGCTGGCGCCGAACGAACCGCAGTCGCACCGCGACCTGGGCCTCGCGCTTGCCGATGCGGGCCAGGCGCAGGCGGCCGTCGATCGGCTCTACGCGGTGGTCACCGGCGCCTGGGACGCGCGCTTCGCCGACATCGACCTGATCGCGCTCGCCGAGCTCAACGCCGTCGTTGACAAGTCGCGCCGCGACGGCCGGCCCGTGGACACGGACGCGATTGACCGGCGCCTGCTCAGGAACTTGCCGCTGGAGGTCCGCGTCGTCCTCGCCTGGGACGCAGACAACACCGACGTCGACCTGCATGTGATCGATCCAAACGGGGAGGAGGTCTTCTACGGCCACAGCCTTTCGCACCAGGGCGGCGCGATTACGCACGACGCGACCGGCGGCTACGGCCCCGAGGAATTCGCGCTGCGCGTCGCCAAGCCCGGCACGTACCGCGTCGAGGCGAACTTCTTCGGCCATCGCCAGCAGGTGCTGACAACCGGCACCGGATTGATGATGTGGCTATCGAGCGGCTTCGGGACCGCGGCGCAGCGGGATCGGCGCTCGACGATCCGCGTCAGGAGCGAGCGCGGCGAGCGCGTCGTGGTGGGCGAATTCGAGGTGAAGGCGGGGGACGGCCATGAGCCAGGTGCCAAGCTCCTGCGCTCCGCTCAGGTTGACGTGCTGGACCCGTCGCACCTTGGGCGAAGCGAAGGTCTCAGCGGACTTTCTCGGCCTCGCCCTTGACCTGCGCCGCAAGCTGCGGCGGCACCGGCTCGATCTTGTTCTCGCGCATGTAGTCGTTCATGTCGCGCCAGCCGGCGAACACGGCGGCGCGGTCGGCCTTCTTGTAGATCGCGAAGCAATCCTCGATCGCCCGGCCGGCGTGCCGGCAGGCCGAGCCGACCGCCTTGCCATCGGCCTCTCGCGCGGCGGCGATCTTCTCCGCCGACTCGATACCGAGCATGTCGCAGCCGCCGAGGAGGAAGGTCGCGGGAAAGGCGATCAGCAGGGCGAAGGCGTTGCGGCGCATGGCAGGACAGCGGGAGTTCGCCCGTATTTCGGCCGCGCCGGCGCGAAATTGAGGGCGCGACGCCGTCGTTTTCGCTCAGCGCCGCACCGTCGCCGCCATCGCCAGCAGCCGGGCGACGCGTTCCTCGGTCTCCGGATGGGTCGAGAAGAGAGCCGTCAGCCCGCCAGCGTGGAGCGGGTTGATCATCATCATCTGAGCCGTCGCCGGATTGCGCTCGGCCGCGGCGAGCGGCGTGCCGCGCGCGTAGGCGCGGATCTTCTCGAGCGCCGAAGCGAGCGCTGGCGGGTCGTCCGAGATCTCGGCGCCGCTGCGGTCGGCCTCGAACTCGCGCGCGCGGCTGATCGCCATCTGGATCAGGCTCGCCGCGAGCGGCGCGAGCAGCGTCACCGCGCAGCCGGCGATCGGGGTCGCAGGACGCCCGTCGCTGTCGCGGCCGCCAAAGAAGACCGCGAAGTTGGCGAGCATCGAGATCGCGCCGGCCATGGTGGCGCTGATGGTCGAGATCAGGCTGTCGCGATGAAGCACGTGCGTCAGCTCGTGCGCCATCACCGCGCGCAGCTCTCTCGCGGTCAGCACCTGCATGATGCCGGTGGTCGCGGCGACGGCGGCGTGCTCAGGATTGCGGCCGGTCGCGAACGCCTTCGGTGCCATTTCGTCGATGACGTAAGCGCGCGGGGTCGGCAGCCCGGCCTTGCCGGCGAGCTCGGCGATCATCGCGTGGAACTGCGGCGCCGAGGTCGTATCGACTTCGCGCGCGCCGTACATTTTCAGCGCCGGCTTGTCGGAGAACCAGTAGCTGAAGAAGTTGAGACCGACGGCGGACGAGAAGCGTCAGCATCATCCCCTCCTGGGCCGCCGACGAAGGCGCCGACGGCCATGAAGAGGGCGGTGATGGGTGCCATCAGGACGGCGGTCTTCAGGAGATTGAACATCGTGGCGTCTTTCCGACGAGACGCATGCAGGGCGTCGCCCGGAAGATGGCGGCGCGGCGGCGAAGTTCATTCCGCGGCTGCCGGCATGGCCTCGAAACCCACGCCGGGCGGAGGTGCCCATCCCCGCAGAAGCACCTCGGCCGCCATGCGCCGACCACCGGGGCGCTGCAGTTCGGTGAGCGCCAGCCGCCCTTCGCCGCAGGCGACGACGAGCGCCCCGTCGGTGGCGACGATCTCGCCCGGGCGGCCTGCGCCGGGCCGGACGACGCCGCGCCAGCACGTGATCGTCTCGCTGGCGAGGACGCTCCGCGCTCCCGGCGCCGGGTCGAACGCGCGCAGCCGGCGCTCGATCTCGGCGGCCGGCGCGCGCCAGTCGATCGTCGCTTCGGCCTTGCTGATCTTGGCGGCGTAGGTGACGCCCGTGTCGGGCTGCGCGCGGCCCGACAGCTTCGCCTTGGCGAGCGCGCCGAGGGCCTCGACGACCAGCTCGCCGCCGAGGGCGGCGAGGCGCGCCTGCAGCGCGCCGGCGCTCTCGTCGGCGCCGATCTCGAGCGTCTTCGCGAGCAGCATCGCGCCGGTGTCGAGGCCGACATCCATCTGCATGATCGTGACGCCGGTGACGTCATCGCCGGCCTCGATCGCGCGCTGGATCGGCGCGGCGCCACGCCAGCGCGGCAGCAGCGACGCGTGGATATTGAGACAGCCGTGGCGCGGCAGCGCGAGTAGCCATGGCGGAAGGATCAGGCCGTACGCGGCAACGACCATCACGTCGGGCGCGGCTTCGGCGAGCGCGGCCCGGGTTGCGGAGGCGTCGTCGGCGAACTTGCCGTCGAGACGCAGGCCGCGCGGCTGCGCTACGGCGATGCCGTGCTCGAGCGCGAACGCCTTGATTGGCGACGGAGCGACCTTCATCCCGCGGCCGGCCGGCCGATCGGGCTGGCTCAGCACCAGCGCGACGTCAAAGGCCGCGCCATGCACGCGAGCGAGCGCGACGCGCGCGAACTCGGGAGTGCCGGCGAAGGCGAGTCGCATCACCTCGCTCGCCGGTGACTCAGCGCCCGGCGGGCCGCCTCAAGGGCGCTGACGCCCTCGCGGAGAGCAGCGAATGCAATGCGCGTGCGGGCTCCATCGTGCTAGACACGCGCTTCGTCGCGCGACTTCTTCAGCATGCGGGTTTTGATGCGTGTTCGCTTGAGCGGGCTCAGGTACTCGACGAACACCTTGCCGAGGAGGTGATCCATCTCGTGCTGGACGGCGATCGAGAGCAGGCCCTCGGCGTCGAGCTCGCGCGTTTCGCCTGAACGATCGAGCGCGCGGACGCAAACGCGCGCGTGGCGCGAAACCTTGTCGTAGACCTCGGGCACCGAGAGGCAGCCTTCGTCGACCAGCGTCATGTCCTCGCTCTTGTCGATCAGCTCAGGATTGATCAGTACCAGCGGCTGGTCGTGCGCATCGGAGATGTCGATCACGATCACGCGCTCGTGCACGTCGACCTGCGTCGCAGCGAGCCCCACGCCCTCGGCCGCATACATCGTCTCGAACATGTCGTCGACGAGGCGGCGGATGCGATCGTCGACTGCGGCCACCGGCGCCGCCACCTTGTGCAGGCGCGGATCGGGGTAGCGAATGATGTCGAGTTGGCTCATTTGTGACGATTCAATTCAGCGCGGGCCGAATGTGGATGCTACGCAACGAAAAGTGGTGTGAAAGGTCGCACGGACGAGGCTGCAACAGGCGTACTTTCGTTGCGATATCAATGCTTTATGGGCAGAATCTGTGAAACCAAGTGAGATTTTCGCCGAACCGCGCCGCGGCTTCCCGGGCCACGCGCAAGACCTTTCGGACCGAGCGCGTGGGCGCTCTCCTCGCCGCCACGAGACTGCCTGCATGAGCCGACGAATTCTCCCTGCACCGCCCGCGCTTCGGCAACTCGCCGTCATCGGGCTGAGCTCGATGATCGCTGCGGCCGCGCTCGCCGCCGAACCCAACTTCCCGATCACGCCGCAGCAGCGAGCGACCGCGCAGCGCGCCGCCGAAGCGGGCGTGCCGCTCAGCGAGCTGCTGCCGAACGCGCCCGACATCTACACGGTTAAGCGCTTCGATACGCTGTGGGGCATCTCCAAGCTCTATCTGAAGAGCCCATGGCGCTGGCCCGAGCTGTGGGGCATGAACCTCGACCAGGTCAGGAATCCCCACCTCATCTTCCCCGGCCAGGTGCTCTTCCTCGACAAGTCGAACGGCCGGGCCCGTCTGCGCATGGGCGCACCGGTCGGCGGCGCCGGCGACGCCGGGCTCTCGCCCAAGGTTCGCTCGAAGGACATCGCCATCGACGGGATCGCCTCGATCCCGTTCAACCTCATCGAGCCGTTCCTCAATGAGGCGGTGATCTTCGAGACCAACGAGCTCGCGACCGCGCCGCGGATCGTCGCCACGCAGGAAGGCCGCGTGCTGCTCTCCCGCGGCGACACCGCCTACGTGCGCGGCGAGATCGGCCCGGAGCGCGAATTCCGCATCTTCCGCGAGCCGCGCGCGCTGAAGGACCCGACGACCAAGGAGATCCTCGGCTACGAGGCGACCTACGTCGGTGCTTCCGAGTACACCGTGCAGGGCGAGACCCGCACCAACGCCGAAGGCAAGGCCGAAATCGTCCCGGCGACCTTCACCGTCACGAGCATCCGCCAGGAGGCGGGCGTCGGCGACCGCCTCGCGCCGGTGCCGGCGCGCGAGTACACCAACTACGCGCCGCATCCGCCGGCGGCGCCGATCGCCGGCCAGATCGTCTCGATCTACGGCGACAGCCTTACCGCGGGCCAGAACCAGATCGTCGCCCTCAACAAGGGCGCCGTCGACGGCATCGAGCGCGGCCACGTGCTTGCGCTCTATCGCGACGGCAAGGTCGTCGTCGACACGACGGAGAAGGGCCGCACGAAGATCAAGCTTCCCGACGAGCGGCACGGCGTGCTGTTCGTATTCCGCGTCTTCAGCCGCATGTCCTATGCGCTTATCCTCTCGGTGAAGGAACCGGTCGCCCCAGGCGATCGCTTCACCCAGCCGTAGACTCGCGAACGGTGACGGCCCGCCCGGGCCGTGCCTGAGAAGCTCCTTTGCGCGACGGACCGCCGGCGATGCCGATCGCCGCCGTGCGCGAACACATGATCGATCGCGACGAGTTTGCGGCCTGGTTGCGCCTGCTCGAGACGCCCGGCGTTGGGCGCGAAGCGGCGCGCGCGCTGCTCGCCCGCTTCGGCTCGGCGGAGGCGGTGCTGGCCGCCTCGACCGCGGCGCGCCAAGGCGTCGTCGGGCCCGGCGCGGCCGCCGCGTTCGCGCAGGTCCCCGCGGAGTTCGAAGCGCGCCTGGCGGCGGGCTGGCAATGGCTGGCGACGGGCGACGAGCCGCGCGACGTCCTCGTCGTCGGCGATCCGCGCTACCCGAGCGCGCTACTCGAGGGCGCCGATCCGCCGCTGCTGCTCTACGTCCAGGGCCGCATCGAGCTGCTCGCGGTGCCGGCGATCGCGTTCGTCGGCAGCCGCAATCCGACACCGCGCGGGCTCGAGAACGCGCGCGCGTTTGCCGAGCACCTGAGCGGCGAAGGCTGGGTCGTCGTCTCCGGGCTCTCGCTCGGCATTGACGGCGCCGCCCATGAAGGCGCGCTCGCCGGCGGGGCAGCGACGATCGCGGTCGTCGGCACCGGCCTCGACCTGGTCTACCCGTTGCGACATCGGGCGCTGGCGCGGAAGATCGCCGCCGGCGGCCTGCTGGTGAGCGAATTCGCGGTCGGCACGCCCGCGCTGGCCGAGAACTTCCCGATCCGCAACCGCATCATCGCCGGCATGGCGCGGGGAACGCTCGTCGTCGAGGCCGCAGTGAAATCGGGCTCGTTGATCACCGCGCGGCTCGCCATCGAGGCCGGCCGCGACGTCTTTGCGATCCCCGGGTCGATCCATTCGCCGCAATCGCGCGGCTGCCACGCGCTCATCAAGCAAGGCGCCAAGCTCGTCGACAGTGCCGCCGACATCGTCGAGCAGCTCACCCCTCCGCGGCCCGCGCGCACGGCCGCGGCGGGCGTCGCGACGGCGCGCGAGCGCATGCGTCCGGACCCCTTGCTCGAGGCCCTCGGCTACGCCCCGATCGGCCTCGACGCGCTGATCGCGCGCACCGGCCAGAGCGCCGCCGAGCTGTCGGGGCGGCTGCTCGATTTCGAGCTGCAGGGACGCGTCGCCCGCTTGCCTGGGCAGCTGTTCCAGCGGATCGAGCGCGGCTGACGCCGGCCGTCCACCGGGCACGCACCCGCAGCGGCGCCGTTCGTCCCTGCGCGGGCATCGGCGCAGACCGCTGCGGTATAGTATTTTGATGTTCGATGTGCTCGTGTACCTCTACGAGAACTACTGGCGCCCTGACGCCTGCCCCGGACACGAGCAGCTGACCCGGAAGCTGACTTCCGTGGGCTTCGAATCCGAAGAGATCGCCGACGCGCTGACCTGGCTCGACGGCGTCGCCGCGGTCGCGCAGGCCAAGGTCGGCGAGCAGCATGCAGAAAGCATCCGCGTTTACGCGCCGGTCGAGCAGGAGCACCTGGGCGAGCAGTCGATCGGCTTCATCGCCTTCCTCGAGTCGGCCGGCGTCCTGCCGCCGCCGATGCGCGAGATGGTGATCGACCGCGCCAGCGCCATTCCCGGAGGGCCGCTCGACCTCGAGGACCTGAAGATCATCGTGCTGATGGTGTTCTGGAGCCTGGGCGAAGAGCCCGATGCGCTGATCCTCGACGAATTGTTCGTCGACGAAGAGGACCGCCTCATCCACTAGCGCGCAACCGGACGCTGGCGTCCGGTTGCTCGACGCTGCGGTCGAGGGACCTGCGGCCGGTCAGCTTGCTGTTGGTGAAAGCGAACACGTGTGTCCACTTTCAGGGAGCGAGGTCACGGACCGGAGGCCGTCGGTTCGTCGACCGCAGCGCTCAAATCGGTCACAAGTGTCCGGTTTGAGCTAGTTCAGCAAGCGCGAAGGGTCGCCGTCGAGCTTGGCCATCGCGCTGCGGGTCGCCCGCACCGTGAGCGCCTCCTCCTGCGCCGGCACCAGCAGCCCGGCCTGCAAAAACGCCGCCAGCCGATGCTGCTGGAACAGCACGCCGCGTCCTTGCGGCGAGACAAACAGCGTAAGCTGCCTGCGCATGCCTTGCCAGGCCAACTGCATCGCCTCGTTGCGGTTTCGGTAGTCGAGCATGTACCAGCTGCCGACCTGCAGCTCGCGCGCCCAAGCAAGCATCGCGGGCGTCGGCATCGAGCCGCCCTCGCCGACGACCTCGAGCTCCGAACTTTCGTGGCCGGAGAGGTCCATGACGAGCGACTCGTCGATGTCCACGTCCTCGGTCTCGGGCAGCAGCTCCTCGAGCGTCTCCAGGCGCCCCATTAGCTCCTCGAGGCGCTCGTGGGAGATCGCCGCCGCCTTCGCGGTGAACGCCGCTGCAAGCGAGTTATTGAGGCGCTGGATGTGCTCGTCCTGCTTCGGCACCGGAATGCCGGCCTCGTCCATGCCGTCGCGCAGGGTCCTGAGGAGCGGGGGCAGGCGGCGGATCACCTCGGCGCGCTCGGCGCGCGAGACCTTGGCGCTCGCCGACCAGATCAGGTCGGCGGCGGCGCGCTTCATCTTCGTCGTCGCTTCGGCGTTGTTCGACTTGACCGCCGCCGTCGCGAGCACGTCAGCCCAGACCTGGAACAGGAACTCGCGCACGCCCTCCTGCACCGGCACGTCGTTGAGCATCTTTCGGAGCTCGATCGTGTACTGAATCGCCATCGTCTCGCGCTGCTCGACCTGCGCGGCGAGCGAGACGCCCTTCCTAGACGCCTCGTTTTCGTTCTTGAAGTAGTGCTCGAGAAACTTCTCGAACTCGGTGAGCACGGTCTGGAAGACGCGGCGGCCGGTGTCGGGATAGGCCTCCACGACCTGCACGACGCGCTTGATCTCCTTCTCGAGGATGTCGCCGACGGCGCGGCTGCTCGAGTCGAACCCCATCACGCAAGAGCCCATGCGGTCGATCAGGCGCCGCGCCGGGTGCTCTACGGTCGCAAAGAAGTCGGGCTCGGAGACGGCGACGCGCAGCACTGGCATCTGCAGGCGCGCGAACCAGACGCGTACGGTTGCCGGGATCGCGTCCTCCATGAGGATGCTCTGGAACAGCAGGGCGACGATCTCGATCGTCGCCCGCTCGACCGGCGACGACGCAGCCTGTTTGAGGGCCTGCTTTCTTTGGTGCAGCTCCTCGAGCAGCGCCGGCGTGTTCATCGCTGCCCGCCCGCTGCCGTCGGTGACGGCCGCGCTGGCCAGCCGCCGCGCGACGCTTTCCTGCGCCTCGACGATCGCCGCGTTCAGTCGCGGCGACGGCGGCGCCGGCGCATGCGAGGTGACGGCGAAATCGGGCAGCTGGCGACCGACCAGGCGATTGAGCCGGCCGAGAACGGCCTCGGCCTGGTCGCTGCTGCGCGCGAGGCCCGCGGCGCGCGTCATGAGCCGAGTCTCCTCGCCGACCTCGCTCACCGCGCTCGCGCGCGCCGCCGACGATTGGAACTCCGACGGGCTGGCCGGCGACATGCCTGTCGGCATGCCGAAGCCGCCGGTCGATCCGCTCGGCGGCAGTCGGCCGCCGTGACTCGAGCGGCGGATGAACGGTCGCAGATCGACCTCGGGCAGGACGTGGCGCTGCAGCAGGAAGCGGTTGGTCTCGTGGTACGCCTCTTCGGCGAAGAGCGACAGCTCCTCGTGCACCACCGACTGAAGCAGGCGCCAGGCATCGAAGCCGAGCGGCGCAGTCAGCCAAGAACTGGTGACGATGCGCGCGAGCACGTGCGGGCGCAGGATGTCGTTGGCGTCGAGCTCCTCGCGGCTCTCGAGCACGTTCATGCGCGAGCGCAGGTCGGTGAACTCCCACGAGGCGCGGTCCATCATCGCCAGCGCCAGGCGCGAGCTGAGGATTTCGTGCTCGATGGTGTCGTCGTCGACGAGGCTCAGCTTGGCGCCGGAGCGATGGGAGGAGGCTTGAGCAGGCAACTCGCCGAGGCGAGTCTGGACGACGCTGCCGGTAGCGAGCGCCGCACGCAGCAGCGTCGTCATGCCGTCCTGCCAGATCGGGAAGGCGCGCTGCAGCGTCGGCAGAAACTCGCGGCGCTTCAGCGCCACCGCCGGCTCGGCGACGGCCGCCGCGAGCAGCCGCGCACCCTGATCGATCGCCTGAACCACACCCGGCATGCCTGCGAGCAGCCGCTCCGCATAAGACCGCCTCGCCTGCTGAGCCAATGCCGTCGGGTTGGCGGGGGTGGGCATGGGGTCTTGGTGGCTGCGGATATTCCCGAGAAAGTCGCGTTCGACTCTACACCACCGCTCCCGCGTTCGGGTCGTTCGGATCGTGATCGACCCCCTTCGACTTGACGAGGTCTTCACGCTTGACGCCGAGCCACATCGCGATCGCCGCGGCGACGAACACCGACGAATAGATGCCGAACAGGATCCCGATCGTCAGCGCAATGGCAAAGTAATGCAGCGTCTGGCCGCCGAAGATGAGCATCGAGAGCACCATCATCTGCGTCGAGCCGTGGGTGATGATTGTGCGGCTGATGGTGCTGGTGATCGCGTGGTCGATGACCTCGTGCGTGTTGAGCTTGCGAAAGCGCCGGAAGGTCTCGCGGATCCGGTCGAAGATGACCACCGACTCGTTCACCGAGTAGCCGAGCACCGCCAGCACCGCCGCCAGCACCGAGAGAGAGAACTCCCACTGGAAGAAAGCAAAAAAGCCCAGGATGATGATGACGTCGTGCAGGTTGGCGACGATCGCCGCCACCGAGAACTTCCACTCGAAGCGCAGGGCCAGATAAATCATGATGCCGATGACGACGAAGGCGAGTGCCTTCGCGCCGTCCTCGGCGAGCTCCTTGCCGACCTGCGGGCCGACGAACTCGCTGCGCGACAGGCGCACCGGCTCGACTGCACCCGCGACGCAAGCTTGGCGCGAGGCCGACTGGCCGCCCGGCTGCGCGCCGCTGTCACGCGACGCGACCGTGCCGCCCTCCGCCTTGCACAGCTCGGTGAAGACGCGCGTGACCAGGTCTTCCTTCTTGATGTCGCCGCGCAGCGGCACGCGGATGAGGACGTCGCGCGAGCTGCCGAAGTTCTGCACCAGCACGTCGCCGAGGCCCAGGCCCTCGACGGCATTGCGCACCTTCGGGATGTCGGCCGGCTGGGCGTACGCGGTCTCGATCACCGTGCCGCCGGTGAACTCGATCGAGAAGTGCAGGCCACGCGTGGCGAGGAAGAACACGGCCGCGAGGAAGGTCAGAGCCGAGATGACATTGAATACGAGCGCATGCCGCATGAACGGGATGTCGCGGCGGATGCGGAAGAACTCCATGTCAGTGCTGTCCCTGTTCGTGCCGGATGGGTGGGGTCTTTACGCCGCCCCGGGCTTCCAGACCTGGCCGATGGACACGGCCTTCAGTCGCTTCTGGCGGCCATACCAGAAGTTGACCAGGCCGCGCGAGAACATCACCGCCGAGAACATCGAGGTGACGATGCCCAGGCAATGGACGATGGCGAAGGCGCGGATCGGCCCGGAGCCGAACGCGAGCAGCGCCAGGCCGGCGATCAGCGTCGTCACGTTCGAATCGAGGATGGTCGCGAAGGCGCGTTCGTAGCCGGTATTGATCGCCGCCTGCGGATTGGCGCCGCCGCGCAGCTCTTCACGGATGCGCTCGTTGATAAGCACGTTGGAATCGATCGCCATGCCGAGTGTTAGCGCGATGGCGGCGATGCCGGGCAGCGTCAGTGTCGCCTGCAGCATCGACAGGACGGCGATCAGGAGCAGCAGGTTGACGGCGAGCGAGAGCGTCGAGATCACGCCGAACAGCAGGTAGTACAGGCACATGAAGAGCGCGATCGCGCAAAAGCCGTAGATCACGCTCTGGAAGCCCTTGGCGATGTTCTCGGCGCCCAGGCTCGGGCCGATCGTGCGCTCCTCGATGATCTCCATCGGCGCGGCGAGCGAGCCCGCGCGCAGCAGCAGCGCGGTGTCGTTCGCCTCGGCGGTATTCATGCGGCCGGAGATCTGAAAGCGGCTGCCGAGTTCGCCGCGGATCACCGGCGCGGTGACGACCTCGCCCTTGCCCTTCTCGAACAAGAGGATCGCCATCCGCTTGCCGATGTTCTCGCGCGAGACGTCGCGCATGATGCGTGCGCCGCGCGCGTCGACGGTGAGGTGAACCGCCGGCTCCTGACTCTGGCCGTCGAAGCCCGGTTGGGCGTCGGTTAGGTTCTCGCCGGTAATGAGCACCTGGCGCTTGACGACGAGCGGCTGGCCGCCGCGTTCGACGTAGCGCTCGGCCCCGAACGGCACCGGGCCGGCGCCGGTCTCGGCGAGGCGTGCCTCGCTGCTGTCGTCGACCATGCGCATCTCGAGCGTCGCCGTGCGGCCGATGATGTCCTTCGCCTTGGCCGTGTCCTGCACTCCGGGCAGCTGCACGACGACGCGATCGGCGCCCTGCTGCTGGATCACCGGCTCGGCGACGCCGAGCTCGTTGACCCGGTTGTGCAGCGTCGTGATGTTCTGTGTGATCGCGGCCGACTGGACACGCTTGGCGGCGTCGGGCTTGAGGTTGCCGGCGAGCTTCCAGTCGACGCCCTCCTGGCTCTCCACCCAGTCGAAATCGGTGAGCTGGTCGATGAGCTGCGTGCGTGCCGCGGCCAGCGTCGGCTGGTCGCGGAAGCGCACCACGACGCCGTTGCCGTCGCGGCTGATGCCGGTGTGGCGGATGTTCTTGTCGCGCAAGAGCGTGCGCACGTCGCCGGCCGTGGAATCGGCCTTCTTGGTGAGCGCGGCCTTCATGTCGACCTGCATCAGAAAATGAACGCCGCCGCGCAGGTCGAGGCCGAGGTACATCGGCAGCGCGTGCAGCGCCGTCAGCCAGCGCGGCGAGCGCGAGAGCAGGTTGAGCGCGACGATGTAGGTTGGGTCGTTTGGGTCCGGGTTGAGCGCGGCGCCGATCGCATCCTTGGCCTTTCTCTGCGCATCGAGGTCGCCCAGGCGCGCCTTGACCGAGTTGCCGTCATAGCGGACGAAGTCGGGCTTGAGGCCGGCCTTGTTGAGGACCTCCTCGATGCGCGGCGCGAGCGAGGGCTCGAGCTTGACCGTGACCTTGCCGCTCGAGACCTGCACCGCCGGCGCCTCGCCGAACAGGTTGGGCAGCGTGTAGATCAGGCCGATCAGCAGCGCGACCAGCATGATCGCGTACTTCCAGAGCGGAAAGCGGTTCACGTCGAAAGCCCTCCCGGGCGACGGTTCACTTGACCGTGCCCTTGGGCATCACCTGGACGACGGCCGAGCGCTGGACCTGGATCTCGACGCCGTTCGCGACCTCGACGCCGACGAAGGTCTCGCCCATCTTCGAGACCTTGCCGAGAACGCCGCCCGAGGTGACGACCTCGTCGCCCTTGGCGAGCGCATCGATCATCGCCTTGTGCTCCTTCTGCCGCTTCATCTGCGGCCGGATCATGACGAAGTAGAGCACCACGAACATGAGGACGAGCGGCAGCATGCCACCCAGTCCGCCGAGGCCGCCGAACGGTCCGTCGGCGGCGCCGGTGGCCGCGGGAGCGGCCTGCGCGAAGGCTTCGGAAATGAACACGGGTGAAATCCTCTCGATGCGCGGCAGCGGGTCGCCGGCCAAAACCTGTGAATTGTAAGTCGCGGCGTCGCCTCAGAGGGCCGGCAGGGCAGTGGCGTCCCCGCGCGCCGCGGGCGCGGTACCAGCCGCTGCGCCCGGCGCCACGACGAGGCGCAGCAGGGTAATCTCCGAAGGCGCGCCGAACCGTTTGGGCGGTCCCCAGTAGCCCGTGCCTCGGCTCGTGTAGACCCACATCCGCTGCCAGCGGTGCAGCCCCGCCGTGAACGGCTGTTGCAACCGGACGAAGAAATTCCAGGGCAGGAACTGGCCGCCGTGCGTGTGGCCGGAGAGCTGCAGGTCGAACCCCACGGCTTCGGCAGCCGCCGCACTGCGCGGCTGGTGCGCAAGCAGCAGGCGGACGGCGGCGGGCGGGCTGCCGGCAAGCGCCGCCGCCGGATCGCTGATCTGGGCCGGGTCGAAGTGCCCGGCGCCGAAATCGGTGACGCCGGCGACAACGAGCGCCGAGTCGCCGCGGCGGACGACGGCGTGCTCATTCATAAGCACGGTCATGCCGAGCCGGCGCAGCTCGCGCACCCACGCGTCCGCACCGGAGTAGTACTCGTGGTTGCCGGTGACGAAGAAGCTGCCTTGCTTGGAGCGGAGGCCGGCGAGGGGCGCGACGTGCTCGGCGAGTTCGCGAACCGAGCCGTCGACGAGGTCACCGGTGATCGCGACGAGGTCGACGTCGAGCGCGTTGACGGTCTCGACGATCGCCTCGACGTATGGCCGCTTGATCGTCGGGCCGACGTGCACGTCGCTAACCTGGGCAATCGCGAAGCCGTCGAGCGCCGCGGGCAGACCGACGATCGGCACGTCGACACGAACCACGCGAGCCGTCCGGCGCGCATTGGCGAAGCCCCAAAGGGTGACGACCAGCGCGACGACGGCGACCGCGCGCGCCGTGGGAATGACAAGCGTTGTCGGAGCGAGGATGCCGGGCCGGAGCATGTCAACGCCGCCGGCGAGCAGAAGCCCAAGGTCGCGCGCGAGCGTGAGGACCCACAGCGACGAGAACAGACCCATGCAGACGAGGCCGACCCAGGCGAGCGCGACGTCGCTGGGCTTGCTTCCGCCGCGCCTCGCGCCGAGGCCGTAGGGCAGCGTCAGCGCGGAGACGACGAGGAGGAGCGCCAGCGCAACGCTTCCAGCGACCGACCCGAGGCCTGGGACGAGTCGCCAGCCGACGTAGCCGTGGAGGAGAAGCGAGATCGCCTGCAGAGGCATCGTCGGCATGTGGTCACGACCGAGCAGGCTTCAATGGCGCGGCCGCGATCGCGGCGGGGCGGGCACTCAGCCGACCACCAAGGCTCCGAGCGCGATCAGCCCGAGGCCGAGGGCTGCGAGCGCGTCCCCGGCGATGAGGCCGCCGCCGAAAAGCGAGGTGCCCGTCATGTCCGGCGGCAGCTCGCCGTCGTCGCCGGGCGCGTTGCGCAGCTTCCGGCGCGCGGCGCGCCCGTCGATCAGGCTCGCGACGACGCCGCCAGCGCCGAGCCAGAGCGAGGTCGCAAAGTTGACGAAGCCGCCGAACGACAGCGCATAGGGCGACGACAGCACGGTCGAGTCGAGGACGAAATCGACCGCCGTGCCGGCACGCGTCTTCTTGTATCGCTGCCAGCGCGCGCCCGCGAAGACGCTCTTGCGCACGAGCTCGATCAGGAGGCCAGTCCCGACTCCGATCCAGATCGCCGTGCGCTGGTACGGCTTGTCCTCGGTGAGGCTCTTCAGGATGCCGACGAACTTGAAAGTCATCGCCGCGTTCCACTGCGCCGGCTGTTGGCCTTCGCTCATCGCCGTCTGGTCGAGAAGCAACACCGGGTAGGCGGCCATGAAGAGGCGCGCGAAGCCGACCGCGAGCAGCGCGCCGACGGCGATGCCGGCGGCCTGGTAGCGGAACTGCATGACGCGGTCGCTGCCGAGGCGGGCGCCGGTGGACCGGTCCTGCTGCATGTCGCAGGCGACGCTGGTCGAGACAAGCAGCACGGTGCCGGCCATCAGGCCGACGGTCGGATCCTTCAGGCCGATCGCGGCGAGGATGACGATCGAAACGACGAACGCCGACGAGATCGGATTCGAGTCGCTGATGCCAAGTGAGATGCCGTTGACGAGCGCGAACACGCACACCAGAACCAGCGAGACGCCGAGGTAGAGCACTGGCTGATGCAGCACGAGGTGACCGACGGCGACGACAGCGGCGCCCCAGGCGATCGACCAGATCACGAGGCGCACGGTGTGGATGCGGCGCCAGCCGTGGACGGGGACGTCGTCGCCCTTCTTCGCGCCCGGCGCGGCCGCCGTCTCGCGCCAGCGCTTGACGGCGCGGCCGAGGATCAGCGTCATGTCGACGATCGCCGCGCCCATGATCCAGCCGAGGGCGATCAGGAACATGATCTTTCGCGGCGGGTCGCCCGCATGCAGCCAGCCGATCGAGACGAAGTACGGCTTGAGGACGATGCCGATCACACCGCCCGTCACCGCCGCCAGGCCGATGCGCGCGCCGACCACCATGCCGGCCCCGAACGTCGAGGTCGAGAGCTCGATCGTGCCGAGGATAGCGACCTTTGCCGCGGCGATGCCGCCGACCAGGCCGCCGGCGACGCCGCCGCCGAGAAGCGACACCGATCGACGCAGCAGCACCGGGTCGGTAAGCGCGCGCAGGATGTTGGCGACGGCGAGGCCCGACGGGAACACCAGGTTCATACGGTCGATCAGGATCGGCGTGTAGAGCATGCCGATGCCCGCGCCGAACATGCCGATCGTCAGCATGTAGAGGACGAGCTGCCACATCGGCGGCTGCGGCAGGCCGAGCCAGACCATGGCCTGGATCAGCACGCCCATGGCGCTCATGCCGGCGACCGATGCAGCCGCGGTCTGGATGTAGTTGGCGCCGTGCTTGCCTTCGACGCCGTAGCCATAGGTGACAGTGGAGCCGAGCAGGCCAGCGAGCACCTGGCCGCCGACGAAAAAACCGATTGAGAAGTTCATGTACGACGCCGTCAGCCCGCCGAGCGGGCCGAGGACGAAGATGCCGAGAGCGAGTAGCAGCGCGTGGTACTTCCAGGTGTTCGGCGCCGGCAGCCAGCGCCAGCGCGGCGCGGCCGCGATCGAGGTGTCGATCGGGATCGCGCTCATTGGGATGTCGCCATGCGAGTGTCCTTCGCGACCGGGATCGACCGGCGCAAGTTGAGGAGGTTGGCGCCGAGGATCAGCCCGGCGCCCGCCACGGTGAATAGATCGATGCGCTCGTCGTAGACGAGCCAGCCGGCGACCGCGCTGAGCGGAACGCGCAGAAAGTCGATCGGCACGATGTACGTGGTCTCGGCATGGCGCAACGCCTGCGTCATGCAGTAGTGCGAATAGGTGCCGCAGAGTGCGACGACGAGGACCCACGGCCAGACGGCCGCGCTCGGCGTGCGCCATACCAGCGCAGCCGGGATCGCGCCGATTGAAGACTGGATGACGAGCATCCAGAAGATGATCTGGACCACGCTTTCGGTCTCGGTGAGCGACTTGACGAGGATGATCGAGATCGCGAAGCCGACGGCGGCGGCGAGCGCGATCAACTGCCCCGGCTCGACGTGGTCGAGGCCGGGGCGGACGATGATCGCGACCCCGACCAGCCCCAGCACGACGGCGCCGACGCGCGCAGCGCCGAGGCGCTCGCCGAGGAAAAAGACGGCAAGCAGCGCGGTCCAGATCGGCATCGTGAACTCGATCGCCACGACCTGCGCGATCGGAATCAGGGTGAGCGCGAAGAACCAGCCGAACTGAGCCGCGTAGTGGACGCTGTTGCGGGCAATATGGCGCCCGGGGCGCGCCGTGCGCATGGCCACTAGGCCGCCGCTCGCCTGCAGGAGCGGCCACAGCATGACGAGGCCGATCAGCGATCGCATCTCCATGATCTGGAAGACGTGTAGCGTGCGCGATGCCTCGCGGCCGGCGACGGCGATGACGACCATCGCCGTCAGCCAGCCCACCATCCAGGCGGCGGCAGTGCGCGGGGACGGAGTCGCGGCCGGCATGGCGGCGATTCTGGCCCAGGGCCGAGGCTCGGACCATCGGTCCCGGCAATGCGCGGCGACCGACCCGGCAAGTGAGGAAGACGTTATCTTTCGTTGATGGTGGCGCGAGGGAGCGTCGCCACAGTCGCGGCCGAAGCGGCCTGGGCGACTTTGAGACGGCTGGTCTGCGCTTCATCCCTCACCCGAAAGAACAGGAGTTCTGATCATGCTCAACGCTTCTTCCCTTCGTCGCGCGCCGTGGTCGCGCCTCGTCGTCGTCATCACGCTCTCCGTGGCCGGCGCCGCGTCCGCCGGCGAGTGCCCCCCAGACCAGCGCGTCGCCGACGGCAAGGGCGAGGCGATGGGGCCGAGCACGCCAAGCGGTGTCACCGACGTCGTGCGCGCGAGCACCGACCTCGCCAAGGAGCCCCTCGCCCTCCCAGGGCGGCAGTTCCGCCTGCGCCAGCTCGAGATTCAGCCGGGCGGCATCGTGCCCTGGCACAGCCACAACGAGCGGCCGGCGATGATCTACGTCGTCTCCGGCGAGGTCGTCGAATATGCAAGCAGCTGCGCCGTGCCGATCGTGCATCGAGCCGGCGACGTCGCGCCAGAGAAGAGCGGCACCTCGCACTGGTGGAAGAACACCGGCCCGGCAAAGGCCGTGCTGATCTCGGTCGACCTTTTTCCCGGCGCCGCCAGGATGGACGAGCACATGATGTAGTCGCGTCACGATCTCGGCGGGTCGTCCGGACCGGCGGGAGAGACGATGGCGCGGAGGCCCCGCACGTCCGGCACAACGGGAGATCCCATGACGACCTCATACGACGCGATCGTGATCGGCTCCGGCCAGGCCGGGCCGTTTCTCGCAGTGCGGATGGCGCAGGCCGGGATGAAGACGGCGCTGATCGAGCGCGAGCACCTCGGCGGCACGTGCGTCAACGACGGCTGCATCCCGACCAAGACGCTGGTCGCGAGCGCCCGCGCCGCACATGTCGCGCGGCGCGCGGGCGACTGGGGCGTGCGCCTCGGCGGCCCGGTCAGCGTCGACATGCCGGCGGTCAAGGCGCGCAAGGACCGCGTCGTCGCCCATTCGATCGAGGGCCTCGTCAAATGGATCGAAGGCACGGCCAATCTCTCGCTCGTCTGGGGCCACGCTCGCTTCACCGCAGCGAACGAGATCGAAGTGAACGGCACGCGGTTGTCGGCGCCGAAGATCTTCATCAACGTCGGCGGCCGCGCGACGCTGCCGACCTGGCACGGCATCGCAGAGGTGCCGGTGCTGACCAACACCTCGATGATGGCCATCGACACGTTGCCCGAGCACCTGATCGTCGCCGGCGGCAGCTACATCGGGATCGAGTTCGCGCAGATGTACCGGCGCTTCGGCAGCCGCGTCACGGTGCTCGAATACGGCGAACGGCTGATCGCACGCGAGGACCGCGAGGTCTCGCGCGAGGTGCAGGCGATCCTCGAGCGCGAGGGCGTGAGCTTCCGCTTCTCGGTGCAGAGCGCCAGGGTGGCGACGGGCGACGGCGGCCACGGCGTCCGCGTCTCGGTCGATGCCGGCGGCTCGCCCCGCGAGATCGCAGGCAGCCACCTGCTCGCCGCTGTCGGCCGCAAGCCCAACACCGACCACCTCGGCCTCGATCGCGCCGGCATCGCCACCGACCCCCGCGGCTACATCACCGTCGACGACGAGTTGCGCACGAACGTTCCGGGCGTCTGGGCGCTCGGCGACGCAAACGGGCGGGGCTCCTTCACGCATACCTCGTTTAACGACCACCAGATCGTCGCCGACAACCTGCTGCATGGTGCGCACCGCAAGGTCAGCGACCGCATCACCGCCTACGCCCTGTTCATCGACCCGCCGCTCGGCCGGGTCGGGATGAGCGAGGCCGAGGTGCGCGCGCGCGGCAAGCCGGCGCTCGTCAGCGTCATGCCTATGACGCGGGTCGGCCGCGCCAGGGAGCGCGGCGAGACGCAGGGCTTCATGAAGGTGCTCGTCGACGCCGAGAGCGAGCGTATCCTGGGCGCGTCGCTGCTGTGCATCGAGGGCGACGAGATCGTCCACTCGCTCCTCGACGTCATGGCCGCGGACGCGTCATACAAGGTGATCGAGCGCGCCGTCCACATCCACCCGACGGTAAGCGAGCTGATCCCGACCTTGCTCGGCCAGCTCGTGCCGTTGCCGGCGATCGCGGTGTAAGCCACGCTCCGGCACGACTCTCGGAGGAGGCGGGTCAGTCGTCTTCGCCGCTGGCCGCGGCCGCGGCGTCGGCATCGGCCAGGCACTGCCTCTGCAACGCAGCCCAGCCTTCGCCGCCGAGCCGTTCCATCGCCGCGATGTTCGCCTCGTAGATCGCGTCGGGCTGCGCCACGCGCGCGAGGCCGGCCGCGATGCTCGCCTCGCGCAGCAGCTGCAGGACCGGATACGGCGACCGGTTGGTCGCGTTGGCGATGTCGTCGGGCTCGCTGTCGGCGAAGCAGTAGTCGGGATGGAAGCTCGCGATCTGCACCACGCCGTCGAAGCGGAGCGCGGCGATGGCCCGGTCGGCAGCGTCGAGGAAGTCGTTGTAGTCGAGGAAGTCAGCCAGCACGTGCGGATGGATCAGCAGCGTCGTCTCGATCTCCTCGGGCGGCGCGGCGCCGAGGCGGTTCAGTTCGGCAACGAGCTCGGCCAGCAGCGTATCGACGTCGCGCGCGGGGCTGACCACGAAGCGGACCCGACCCGCGGCGAGCGGCGCGGGCGCGAACGGGCAGAGGCGAAGGCCGACGACGGCGCGCTCGACCCAGGCCCGGGTTCCGGCGAGAACGAAGTCGGCGTCGCTCATCGACGCCACTGTCGCACATGTGACCGAAACGTGAGCGTTCGTTGAACCTAGCGTGAGTCGTGCCGCCGACACTGCGTCCACCGGCATCTGCGAAAGGATTGCCGGCGGCAAGCTGACCAACAAGGCGGAGAACGTCCACGGGGCGCCGCCGCGATGAAGGTGAGCTGTCGCTACAGGGGCTGGCGCGCGCTGCGCCCGCCGGCCGCAGACCGTCCCATTGCAGGAGAGCCATGCACCACGCCACGGCCGACATCACTCACCTGCGCTCTACGCGCACCCAGGAGGCGGACGCTGGCGCCGCGCCGCTTCCGATCGCGGAAGCGACGGTCCGGGCCGTCCTCCCGTAACCGCCACCTTCACGCCAGGAGTTCCTTTATGCTTTCCCAGAAATCCAACATCGTCACCGGCTCGACCCGCGGCATCGGTCTCGACATCGCCCGCGCCTTCGCCGCGCAGGGCGCTGACGTCATGCTCAACGGCTTCGGCAACGCCGACGAAATAGAGTTCGTGCGCGCCGAGAGGCAGCGAGAGCACGGTGTCAAGGTGCGCTATTCGGCCGCCGACATGAGCCAGCCCGAGCAGATCCGTGCGCTGGTCGAGCGGGCGAACGGCGAGTTCGGCAAGGTCGACATCGTCGTCAACAACGCCGGCATCGAGCACGTCGTGCCGATCGAGGAGCCGGAAGTGAAATGGGACCAGATCATGGCCATCAACCTGTCACCGGCCTTCCACTTGATCAAGGCGGTCGTTCCCGGCATGAAGGCGCGCCGCTTCGGCCGCATCGTCAACGTTGACTCGGCCCATGGCCTCACGGCGTCGCCGTTCAAGTCGGCCTGCGTCACCGCCAAGCCCGGCTTGATCGGCCTCTCGAAGACTGTCGCCGTCGAGCTCGCCGAGTTCGGCATCACCTCGAACACCATCTGCCCGGGCCACGTCAAAACGCCGCTCGTCGACGCCCAGATCGCCGGCCGGGCGAAGGCGCACGGCATCTCGCAAGCCGACGTCGTCCGCGACGTCCTCCTCGTCCACCAGGCGAGAAAGGAATTCGTCCGCGTCGACGAGCCGGCCGCCCTGGCCGTGTTCCTCGCCTCCGACGCCGCCGCGTCGATGACGGCGAGCGCGATCGCGATGGACGGCGGCTGGACGCAGCATTGAACCCGAGCCCGGAGAACACCATGGCCACCGTCACCCGCTCCGCCCCTGTCCGCGCCGTCACGCCGCGGCGCTCGAACGGCGCCCACCCCGACGAGCCGCTGCGGGTCCGCGCGAAGAAGAACAAGCCCGCACTGCCCGGCCAGGTCGTCCTCGTCCTACAGGGCGGCGGCGCGCTCGGCGCGTACCAGGTCGGCGTGTACCAGGCGCTGCACGAAGCCGGCATCGAGCCCGACTGGGTGATCGGCACCTCGATCGGCGCGATCAATGCGGCGCTGATCTGCGGCAACGAGCCGGCGCACCGGCTGGCGCGGCTCAACGCGTTCTGGGGCCAGGTCGAGCAGAAAGGCTTCGGGCCCAGCCCGCTCGATCCGTTCGGCGTCGCGGCGATGCTCGGCATGATGAACACGGTGCTGCGCGGCATACCGTCGTTCTTCACGCCGAACCTGGCGGCGCTGCGCGGCATCCGCGCCGAGTCGAGCGTCGAGGACGCGTCGTACTACAGCACCGCGCCGCTGCGCGAGACGCTGCAGGAGCTGATCGACTGGCGCTACCTCTGCGACTGCAGCACGCGCCTCACCGTCGGCGCGGTCAACGTCTGCAGCGGCGCGATGCGGTACTTCGACACGCGCGAGGAAAACCTCTCCGTCGAGCACGTCATGGCGTCGGGCGCGCTGCCGCCGGCGTTCGGCGCGGTGCGCATCGACGGCGAGCCCTACTGGGATGGCGGCATCTACTCGAACACGCCGATCGAAGCCGTACTAGATGACAAGCCGCGCCGCGATTCGCTCATCTTCTCGGTCAACGTCTGGCACCAGAAGGCGGCCGAGCCGAGCTCGATCTGGGAGGTGATGGCGCGCACCCAGGACATCCAGTTCGCGAGCCGCGCCGATAGCCACATCGCGCGCCAGAAACAGATCCATCACCTGCGCCACATCATCCGCGAGCTGACCAAGCAGGTTCCCGCCGGGAGGCAGAGCGACGAGAAAGTGAGGGAGCTCGCGTCGTGGGGCTGCGGCACGCAGATGCACGTCGCCCACCTGCTCGCGCCCCGTCTCGATCGCGAGGACCACACTAAGGACATCGACTTCACGCCGAACGGCATCCACGCCCGCCGCGAGGCCGGCCACGCCGACGCGATACGGATGATCGAGCGGGCGCCCTGGCAGGCGCCCGCCGACCCGATCGAAGGCGTGATCGAGCACGTCTGACCGCCGCCCGGAAGGAGCCGAAATGATCGCCCGCATCGAAGCGCTGCTGCGCAACGACGAAGGCCTTCGTCGCCGAGCAGCTGCGCCTAGATCCGCGCCATTTCGAGCTCTGGGGAGTCCAGCACGCCACCTTCCTCGGGACCGACCCTACGTCTGGGTATTCGACCTGGCTAACGGCTTCATCCGGCCGCAGACGAGCATGATCAACAGCGACGCGGCGATTCAGGAAGTCTGCAAGTTCCCCCCCGGCGTCGCCGCCGAGTGAGCCGACCCGATTGCGCGAGCCTTGCATGCAGATCGCCCTGTCCAGCCTCGCCTTCGCCGTCGCCGCGCTTTGCGCCGGCGTCATGGGCTACGCGATCCAGCGCGGCGCGACCTGCACCGTCGCCGCGGTCGACGAGGTCGTCACCGAGCGCACATACCGGCGCCTTCTCAGCCTCCTCGAGGCGGCGCTGTGGGTCGCCGGCGGCCTGGTCATCGCTCGCGCGCTTCACGTGCTGCCGAAGATGCCGGCCGGCTATGCGGTCAACGCCTGGACTGTGATCGGCGGCGCCCTGCTCGGCCTCGGCGCCTACATCAACGGCGCCTGCGTGTTCGGCGCGATCGCTCGCTTCGGCTCGGGCGAGTGGGCGTACATCGTCACGCCGATCGGCTTCTATCTCGGCTGCCTCAGCATCGTGCCGCTGTTCGGCGTGCCGATGCCGCAGAAGCAGCCGTACGACTCGCCCGTGCTCGCCATCTCGACGTGGCTCATCGTTCCATTCCTCGCTTTCGCGCTCTGGCGAATCGCGCGGCCGTGGGGGCACGGCGGGTCGAATTCTATGCGCACGCGATGGCACGAAGTCGTCGCGGCACGGATCTGGTCGCCGCACGCGGCGACCACGGTGATCGGCGTCACCTTCGTGCTAATGCTCCTCCTTGTCGGCGGCTGGGCCTACACCGACGTGCTCGCCGAGCTCGCACGCGGTATGTCGGCGAGCGTTGGCGCGCGCGCCCTGCTCGCGCTCGCCTTGCTCGCCGGTGCCGCGCTCGGCGGCTGGACGGCGGGGCGCTTCCGGAGCATCCGCCTCTCGGCGCCGCAGCTCCTACGCTGCCTGACGGGCGGCGTCTTAATGGGCTGGGGCGGCTTGCTCCTGCCGGGGGGCAACGACGGCCTGATCCTCGTCGGCATGCCGCTCGCGCGCCCGTATGCCTGGGTTGCGTTTGCCACCATGTGCGTCACGATCGCACTGGCGCAACTGGCCGGACGCGCCTTCGACGCGCCGCGCGGGGGGCACACTGTTTAGGGTACGGCGGCGTCCTGAGCGGGGCAGAAACGACGAAGCCCTCGCGAGAGGGCTTCGGGATTCGGTGGTTGCGAGGGCAGGATTTGAACCTGCGACCTTTGGGTTATGAGCCCAACGAGCTACCAGACTGCTCCACCTCGCGACTGGAGGGCGTAGTTTAACACGGCGACCGCGCGTCGCGAGAGATCAGAGCCCTGCCTTGCTCAGGGTCTCGACGAAACCGCGGCTATTCTGGTAGCCGATCAGGCGCGCAGCGCGGATTTCCTGCCCACTGGCGTCGAAGAAGATCGTTCCCGGCGGGCCAAACAGGTTGAAGCGCTTCAGGAGCGCGCGGTCGTCGGCGTTGTTGGCGGTGACGTCGGCTTTCAGGAGAAGCGCGCCCGCCAGCTTCTTTTGGACTGCGGCATCGGTGAAGGTGAAGCGCTCCATCTCCTTGCACGAGACGCACCAGTCGGCGTAGAAGTCAAGCATCACCGGCCGGCCTGCCGAGCGCACCGCGGCGTTCAGGTCGTCGACGCTCCTGATCGTCCGGAAGCGCGGCATTCCGGGCGCGGCGTCGATGTCACTGCGCGCCGAGAAGCGGGCGAGCGGCCGCAGCGGGTCGGTCGCGCCCGACGCGGCGCCGACGACCTGGAGCACGCCGACGAGGCCGAGCAGCGCGGCGATCGCCTGGCGCCAGCCCAATCGCGGAGCATCGATCGACGATGACGCCGGCGCCGGCGCGGCGGCGCGCGCGCGCAGGAAAAGCATCGCCGCCGCCGCCAGGGCGAGCAAGCCCCAGAGGGCCAGCGCCAGCGGGCCGGGTAGGATCGGCTGCACCGTCCACAGCGCGACGCCGAGGAGCAGCACGCCGAACGCGGCCTTGACCTCGACCATCCAGTCGCCCGCGCGCGGCAGAAGCGCGCCGGCGGATGCGCCGACGAGAAGGAGTGGCACGCTCATGCCCGCGGCAAGCGAGAAAAGGGCCGTGCCGCCGAGCCAGACGTCGCGCGTCTGGCTTAGGTAGAGCAAGGCTCCGGCCAGCGGTGCGGCGACGCAGGGGCTGACGATGAGCGCGGAGACGCCGCCCATCGCGAACACGCCCGCGGCCTTGCCGCCCGGCAGCTTCTGCGCCGCGTCGGTGATGCGGCAGCTGAGCGCCGACGGCAGCTGCAGGTTGTAAACGCCGAACATCGACAGCGAGAGCCCGACGAGGCCGAGCGCGAATGTGCCGAGGACCCAGGGGTTCTGCAGCGCCGCGGCGAGACCTTCGCCAGCGAGGCCGGCGAACACGCCGAACGCCGTGTAGACGACCGCCATGCCGAACGAGTACGACGCCGCCAGCGCGAAGCCTCGGCGACGGGACACGCTTGCCGATTCGTGGCCCACGCCGGCCGGCGTGCGGCCCGAGCCACCGCCCGCCTGGCCGACGATGATCGAGGAGATGATCGGCAGCATCGGCAGCACGCAAGGCGTGAGCGAGAGGAGCAGGCCGGCGATGAAGAAGGCGCCGACGATCGGCCAGAACGAGCCGCCGCGAAGCACCGCGTCGATGCCAGTCGCCTCCGGCGCGGCGCTCGTCGGCGCCGCGGCCGTCGCTGCGAGTGAGGCGGCGGGAAACGACGAGCCGGGCGGCTCGACTCGCGCCGTCCCGGCGCCGCCGAACCCGGTGAGGGCGACCGCCGCCGCGCTTTGCATCGGCGGGTAGCAGAGGCCCGCATCGGCGCAGCCCTGGCTCGTGACGACGAGGCGGAACTCCGCGCCCGCCTGCGCGACCGGCACAACGATGGTGACGGCGTTGCGATAGGTCTCGACGTTCTTCTGGAACGTCTCGTCGAACTTCACCTTGCCTGACGGGATGGCCGGCGCGCCGAGCGTGGCGCCGGCGGCGGCGAACTTGAACTGCTCGCGGTACAGGTAGTAGCCCGGCGCGATCGCGAAGGCTACCTCGACCGATGTCGCGTCGTGGGGCTTGGCCGAGAACTGGAACGCCTTGTCGGGCTCGAGGAATTCGTCTTCGGCTGCTTGAGCAGGACGCGGCGCGATTATCGCCAATAGCGACAGCGCGAGCAAGAAAAAGCGCAGCGCCGTCGCGGCCAGCGAAGGCCGGGCGGCGGCGGGGGCCAGGGCAGGGGTTCGTGCCTTCATACGGGTCGGTCGGTGCCGGACGGGAGCGGCTTACGGTCGGCCGCTATCCGAAGAACCGGCGCCGGGTGAGCACCAGGGCCAGATAGTACCCGCCGCACGCGTATGCCGTCAGGATCAAGAGCGGCCCGAGCGGATCGGCGGGAATGTTGCCCAGAACGAGCGGTCGAACCAGATCGACGGCGGCCTTGAGCGGCAGCACCTGGGCAATTCCCTGCAGCCACCGCGGCATTTGCGCGATCGGGAAGTACACACCGGAAAGGAAGGTCATCGGCGTGACCACGAGGGTGAAGTAGTAGGTGAAAAAATCGTAACCCTTGGCCAGCGCGTTGAAGACCAGCGCCAGCGAGGCGAAGGTAATTCCCGCCAGGCCGAGCACCGGCAACGCCAGCAGCATGCTCGGCGCCCGGCTGATGCCGAGCAGGAAGATCACGACCAGGATGGCCGCGCAGGAGAAGAGCGCCTTCATCGCCGCCCACAGCATCTCGGCGAAGACGATGTCGTCGAGCGCGACCGGCGCGTTGAGGATCGAATCCCAGGTCTTTTGCACCGCCATGCGCGAATACGCGGAATAAAGCGCCTCGAAGGTCGCCGCCAGCGCCGCGCTGACGGCGACGCTGCCCGAGGCGAGGTACTCTATGTAGGGCATGCCGTCGATCTCGCCGATCAGCGAGCCGACACCGTAGCCGAAGGCGACCAGCGTGATCAGCGGTTCGGCGATGTTGCCGAGAATGCTCGCGCCGGCGAGCTTCTTCCAGACGAGCAGGTTTCTCATCACCACCGGCCAGAAGCGGGCGGTGAGGTGGGGCGGGGCGTAGAAGGAAGTGAGCATCGCGGCGCGCCTCAAGCGTCGTCGCGGATCTGCCGGCCCGTCAGCTTGAGGAACAGGTCCTCAAGGTTGGCCGGGCGGTGGAGGTAGCGGATGTCGTGGTTCGCGGCGAGCGCGTCCAGCAGGCGCTTGGGCTCGCGCAGGTAGAAGAACACCGTCTCGCCGCTCGTCTCGACACGCTCGGCGAGCGCGCCGTGGGCCGTCGCGGCCTCGCCGGCGCAGTCGCCGTAGACCTCGACGACATCGCTCTCGAGGTGCTCGGCGATGAGCTTTCGCGGCGTGCCTTCGGCGATCTTCCTGCCGTGGTCGAGGACGATGAGCCGGTCGCACAGGCGCTCGGCCTCGTCCATGAAGTGGGTCGTGAGGAGGATCGCCTTGCCTTGCTGGAGGAGGTTCTGCAGCCGCTCCCACATGAGGTGGCGCGCCTGGGGGTCGAGGCCGGTGGTCGGCTCGTCGAGGAGGAGTAGGTCGGGGTCGTTGACGAGCGCGCGGCCGAGCGAGAGGCGCCGCTTCATGCCGCCCGACAGCTCGCCCGGCTTGGCGCCGGCCTTCGATTGCAGCGCCGCGAAGTCGAGCAGCTTCGGTACTCGCTCGTCGATCGTCGCCCGGGAGAGGCCGAAATACGCGCCGTACACGCGCAGGTTCTCTGCGCAGGTGAAGTCGGGGTCGAGGCTGTCGAACTGGGTGACGACGCCGATTCGCTCCTTCGCCTTTCTCACCTCGGCCGGCAACCGCAGGCCGAAAGCTTCGACGGTGCCGCCGTCGGTGCCGGTCAGGCCGAGGCAGACGCGGATCGTCGTCGTCTTGCCGGCGCCATTCGGGCCGATGACGCCGAGGCACTCGCCCGGCATGATCTCGAGCGAGAGGTCGTCGACGACCGTCGCGGCGCCAAACTTCTTCGTCAGGTGCGAGATGCGAAGGAGCGGCTCGGGCATGCCGTGCGCCCTCCTCGGCGTGACGAAGTCAGGACTCGGCCGTGACCTCGGTCTCGACCGGGGCAGGCCGATCGACGAGCTCGACGAACGCCATCGGCGCGTTGTCGCCGACGCGAAAGCCCATCTTCAGGATCCGCGTGTAGCCGCCCGGACGCGCCGCGTAGCGTGGGCCGATCTCGGCGAACAGCTTGGTGACGATGGCACGGTCGCGCAGGCGGTCGAAGGCGAGGCGGCGGTTGGCGAGCGTCGGCTCCTTGCCGAGCGTGATGAGCGGCTCGACGACCCGACGCAGCTCCTTGGCCTTCGGCAATGTCGTCTTGATCGCCTCGTGCTGGAGCAGCGAGACGCACATGTTGCGCAGCATCGCCAGTCGATGCTCGCTCGTGCGGTTGAGCTTTCTGAGTCCGTGTCCGTGACGCATGGTGCTTTCCTTTCCTGTTGTAGACCGCCAGCCGTGTCAGGTACTGGCGGGTGCACCGGACGGCCCGCCGAGGCCATCACCTTTAACGGCATTCAGGCCGTTTTTCCTGTCCGCCTTAGCGTTTGTCGAGGCCCTGAGGCGGCCAGTTCTCGAGGCGCGCGCCGAGCGTGAGTCCGCGCGACGCTAGCACTTCCTTGATCTCGTTCAGCGACTTGCGGCCGAGGTTCGGCGTCTTCAGCAGCTCGGTCTCGGTCCGCTGGATGAGGTCGCCGATGTAGTAGATGTTCTCGGCCTTCAGACAGTTCGCCGAACGGACCGTGAGCTCGAGCTCGTCGACCGGGCGCAACAGGATCGGATCAAACTGGGTCGTCGTCTTCGGCGGCTGGTCGAAGATGTCGCCGATCTGGCCTTCGAGCTGCGCGAAGACCGCGAGCTGCTCGACCAGGATCTTGGCCGACGAGCGGATCGCTTCTTCCGGCGTGATGGCGCCGTTGGTGGCGATCTCCATGACCAGCTTGTCGAGGTCGGTGCGCTGCTCGACACGGGCGCTCTCGACCGTATAGCTGACCCGCGAGACCGGCGAGAACGACGCGTCGAGGACAATCCGACCGATCGACTTGGTCGGCTCGTCGCCGTAGCGGCGCAGGTTGCCCGGCACGTAGCTGCGGCCCTTCTCGACCTTGATCTGCATGTCGAGTTTGCCGCCCGACGAGAGGTTGGCGATGACGTGCTCGGGATTGATGATCTCGACGTCGTGCGGCGTCTGGATGTCGCCGGCGGTGACGGGGCCCTCGCCTTCCTTCCTCAGGACGATGGTGACCTCGTCGCGGTTGTGCAGGCGAAACACCACGCCCTTGAGGTTCAGCATGATATGGACGACGTCTTCCTGGACGCCGTCGATGGCCGAGTACTCGTGAAGCACGCCGGCGATCGTGACCTCGGTCGGCGCGTAGCCGACCATCGACGAGAGCAGGACGCGGCGCAGAGCGTTACCGAGCGTGTGGCCGTAGCCGCGCTCGAACGGCTCGAGCGTGACCTTCGCCTTGTTGCCGCCAAGCGGCTCGACGTTGATTGCCTTGGGTTTCAGAAGATTGGTTTGCATGGAGTCGTTGTTCCTCTCAATACCCTCGGCTCGTTACGCCGATAAGGCTGATGGACTGTGCCGGGCTTGATGAAAACAGCTCCGCTGCCGGCAAACGAAGCAAAAGAGAAAACCGATAAGGAGCGGCGGCAATGCCGTCACCCCGCTGTTCGTCCCGTATTCGCTATCGCGAATACAGCTCCACGATCAGCGCTTCCTTGATGTCCGCGCCGAACTCGTCGCGGTCGGGCGGCTTCTTGAAGATGCCCTCGAGCTTGCTCGCGTCGACCTGCACCCAGTTCGCCATGCCCTGCCCTTCGGCGAGCTTGACCGCGTCGGTGACGCGCAACTGCGTCTTCGACTTGTCGCGCACGGCGACCGTGTCGCCCGCCTTCACCGAGTACGAGGCGATGTTGACGACCTCGCCGTTGACAGTGATCGAGCGGTGCGAGACGAGCTGGCGCGCTTCGGCGCGCGTCGAGCCGAAGCCCATGCGGTAGACGACGTTGTCGAGGCGCGATTCGAGCAGCCCGAGCAGGTTCGCGCCGGTGTTGCCCTTCCTGCGTTCGGCTTCGGCGAAGTAGCGCCGGAACTGGCGCTCGAGGACACCATACATGCGCTTGACCTTCTGCTTCTCACGCAGCTGGATGCCATAGTCGGACGTGCGCGTCCCGGAGGTGCGGCCGTGCTGGCCGGGCTTCGAGTCGAACTTTGACTTGTCGCCGATCGGGCGACGCGCGCTCTTCAGGAAGAGGTCGGTCGCTTCGCGACGGGAAAGCTTGGCCTTTGGGCCGAGATAGCGTGCCACTTGAATTCCTTCTAGATCATCTGACGCGGCAAGATCCTGCGAGCAGGGTCTCCGCGCGAGTCTGGCGAGTATTGTTGTCGGCGCTCAGACGGTGGGCTTGGCCGAAGCCCGAAGGCTTCGGCGAACGGACCGGTCGACCTGCGTCGACCGGTTTGGAACTCTCTCAGATCCGACGGCGCTTTTGCGGCCGGCAGCCGTTGTGCGGCACCGGCGTGACGTCGGAAATCGAATTGATGCGGATTCCGAGCGAGGCCAACGCGCGTACCGACGATTCGCGCCCGGGGCCGGGGCCCTTGATGCGGACGTCGAGAGTCTTGATGCCTTGGTCCTGCGCGGCGCGGCCGGCGGTCTCGGCGGCAACCTGCGCCGCGAACGGCGTCGACTTGCGCGAGCCCTTGAAGCCCTGGCCGCCGCTCGACGCCCACGCGAGCGCGCTTCCCTGGCGGTCGGTGATCGTGATGATGGTGTTGTTGAACGACGCGTGCACGTGCGCGACGCCGTCGGCAACGTTCTTGCGGACTTTCTTGCGAACGCGCTGCGCGGCAGTGCTGACGGGAGGCTTGGCCATGTCGGTTCCTTATTTCTTCACCAGGGCGCCGCTCTTGCGCGGGCCCTTTCTCGTGCGCGCGTTTGTCTTGGTGCGCTGGCCGCGGACCGGCAGCCCGCGGCGATGACGAAAGCCGCGGTAGCAGCCGAGGTCCATCAGCCGCTTGATGTTGATCGACATCTCGCGGCGCAGGTCGCCCTCAATCGGCAGGCGGCCGATCTCCTCGCGGATACGCTCGAGGTCGGTGTCCGTCAGATCCTTGACTTTTCGGTCGAGGGGGACGCCGGCGGCGACGCAGATCTTCTGCGCCGTCGACCGGCCGATCCCATAGATCGAGGTCAGGCCGATCTCGGCGTGCTTGTGGGGCGGAATGTTGATGCCGGCAATACGTGCCATGGTTCTTCCTGATTAGCCTTGACGCTGCTTGTGACGCGGGTCGGTGCAGATCACGCGCACGACGCCCTTGCGCCGTATGACCTTGCAATTGCGACACATCTTCTTGACCGATGCTGCGACTTTCATTTCTAGCTCCTCTTGTCCTGTCTCTACTTGGCGCGGAACACGATGCGTGCGCGGCTCAAGTCGTACGGCGTCAGCTCGACGGTGACCTTGTCCCCGGGCAGGATGCGGATGTAGTGCATGCGCATCTTTCCGGAGATGTGGCCGAGCACGACATGGCCGTTTTCCAGCTTCACACGGAACGTGGCGTTGGGCAGATTCTCGAGAATCTCGCCCTGCATCTGAATGACATCGTCTTTCGCCATGCGTTCCGCGTCGGGGGTCCTTCGTGCGATCTTCGTCGGGGTGGATCGGAGGCGGGCTTCAGCCCGCCTTGAAATTGGCCTTCTTCAGCAGCGATTCGTACTGCTGGCTCATCACGTAGCTCTGCACCTGCGCCCAGAAGTCCATAGTCACGACGACGATGATCAGGAGCGACGTGCCGCCGAAGTAGAACGGCACGTTGTATTTGAGGACGAGGAACTCGGGAAGCAAGCAGACGGCGGTGATGTAGATGGCGCCGGCGAGCGTGAGCCGCGAGAGGATCCTGTCGATGTGGCGCGCAGTCTGGTCACCCGGCCGGATACCCGGGATGAAGGCGCCGCTCTTTTTCAGGTTGTCGGCCGTCTCGCGGCTGTTGAAGACGAGGGCCGTATAGAAAAAGCAGAAGAAGACGATCGCAGCCGCATAGAGCATCACGTAGATCGGCTGGCCCGGGGCGAGCAGCGAGGCCAGGTCCTTCAGCCAGCGCAGGCTGTCGCCGGTGGCGAACCAGCTCACCGCCGTCGTCGGCAGCAGGATGATCGACGAGGCGAAGATCGGCGGGATGACGCCCGACATGTTGAGCTTGAGCGGCAGGTGCGACGACTGGCCGCCGTAGACCTTGTTGCCGACCTGCCGCTTGGCGTAGTTGACGAGGATCTTGCGCTGGCCGCGCTCGACGAAGACCACGGCGAAGGTCACCGCGGCGACCAGCATCGTGATGAAGATGGCGGCGACGATCGACATCGAGCCCTGGTTGACCAGGCTGCCGAACTGGCCGAGCGCGTTCGGGAGGCCGGCGGCGATGCCGGAAAAGATTAGGATCGAGATGCCGTTGCCGAGGCCGCGCTCGGTGATCTGCTCGCCGAGCCACATCAGGAACATCGTCCCCGCCACCAGGCTCACGACCGCGGTTAGGCGAAAGCCGAAGCCGGGGGCGATGACCAGGCCTGGGGAGCCTTCGAGCGCGAGCGCGATGCCGAGCGACTGGAAGAGCGCCAGGCCGAGCGTGCCGTAGCGGGTGTACTGGGTGATCTTCCTGCGCCCCGACTCGCCTTCCTTCTTCAGCGCCTCGAGCGAAGGCACTACGTAGGTCATCAACTGCATGATGATCGACGCCGAGATGTACGGCATGATCCCCAGCGCGAAGACTGTGAAGCGCGAGAGGGCCCCGCCTGAGAACATGTTGAACAGGCTGAGGATGCCGCCCTGCTGGTTCTGGAACAGCGACTGCAGGGCGTTCGGGTCGATTCCGGGCACGGGGATGTGCGCGCCCAGCCGGTAGACGACGAGCGCGCCCAAGAGGAAGAACAGGCGCCGGCGCAGGTCGCCAAACTTCCCGCTCTTGGCCAGTTGATTCGCGTTCGTTGCCACGTTTTGTCTCTTCGTTCCGGTGTCAGGCGACCGAGCCGCCCAATGCCTCGATCGCTGCCTTGGCGCCGGCGGTCGCGAGGATGCCGCCGCTCAGCGCGACCTTGATCGTCAGCTCGCCGCTCTTGATGACCTTGACGTTCTTGGTCATCTCGCCGATGAGCTTGGCCTGCTTCAGGGTCAGCATGTCGACCTCGGCTGCGCCCAAGCGCTCGAGTTCGCCGAGCGTGATCTCGGCGTTGTATTTGGCCGTCTGCGACTTGAAGCCGCGCTTGGGAAGGCGCCGCTGCAGCGGCATCTGGCCGCCTTCGAAACCGACCTTGTGGTAGCCGCCCGAGCGCGACTTCTGGCCCTTGTGGCCGCGGCCGGCGGTCTTGCCGATGCCCGAGCCGATGCCGCGGCCGACGCGGCGGCGCGCCTTCTTGGCGCCTTCGGCCGGCTTGATGGTGTTCAGTTCCATGGGGTTGTTCCTACTCGGGCGCTCAGAGCACCTTCACCAGGTACGAGACCTTCTCGATCATCCCGCGCACGGCCGGCGTGTCCTCGAGGGTGGATTCGCTATTCGTCTTGCGCAAGCCGAGGCCGCGCACCGTCGCGCGGTGCGACTCGCGCGTGCCGGCGACGCTCTTGACGAGCTTGATCTTGACCGTCTTCTTGGCGGCGGATGGGGCGTTCATGTTCTCTATCTCCGCTCAGCCGACGATTTCTTCGACGGTGAGGCCGCGCTTGGCGGCGATCTCAGCCGGCGTGCTGCAGCGCTTCAGGCCGTTGAGCGTGGCGCGGACGATGTTGTAGGGATTCGACGAGCCGAGGCTCTTGCAGACGATGTCGGTCACGCCCATCACCTCGAATACGGCGCGCATCGGACCGCCCGCAATGATGCCGTCGCCGGGCTTGGCCGGCGCCATCAGGACGCGCGAGGCGCCGTGCTCGCCGACCACCTTGTGGTGGATCGTGCCGTTCTTAAGCTGCACCTTGATCATGTTGCGGCGTGCGGCTTCCATCGCCTTGGTCACGGAGACCGGCACTTCCTTGGCCTTGCCCTTGCCCATGCCGACGCGGCCGTCCCCGTCACCGACGACGGTAAGCGCGGCGAAGCTCAGGGTGCGGCCGCCCTTGACGACCTTGGTGACGCGGTTGACCGCGATCATCTTTTCCTTCAAGCCGTCTTCGTTGGCCTCGGTCTGGGCGCGGGGGTGAAACTTTGCCATCTGGTATTCCTTTGGGGTCCGCGATCAGAACTGGAGGCCGGCTTCGCGCGCCGCCTCGGCGAGGGCCTTGACGCGGCCGTGGTACGCGAAACCGGCGCGGTCGAACGCGACCCGTTCAATGCCGGCGGCCTTGGCCTTCTCGGCGATGCGCTTGCCGATCGCCGCCGCGGCGGCGACGTTGGCGCCCTTTCCCGCAGCCTTGCCGTCGCCCGCCAGATCCTTGCGGACGTTGGCTTCGGCGGTCGAGGCGCTGGCAAGGACGCGCGCGCCATCGTCGGAGATGACGTTGGCGTAGATGTGCAGGTTGGTCCGGTGCACGGTCAACCTTGCGGTGCGCTGCAGCGCGATGCGCGTGCGCGTCTGCTTGGAACGGCGGACGCGCTGGTCCTTCTTAGTGAGCATGTCGTGTCCCCTTACTTCTTCTTCGTTTCCTTGATCGTCACCTTCTCGTCGCTGTAGCGGATACCCTTGCCCTTGTAGGGCTCGGGCGGGCGCAGCGCGCGAACTTCGGCGGCGACCTGGCCGACCGCCTGACGATCGAACCCGGAAATCACAATCTCGGTCTGGGTCGGGCAGGCGACCTTGACGCCGGCGGGCATTTCCTTGGCTACCGGATGCGAAAAGCCGATCTGCAGGTTGAGCTTGGTGCCTTGGGCGGTGGCGCGGTAGCCGACGCCGACCAGGTTGAGCTTCTTCTCGAAGCCCTTGGTGACGCCGCCGACCATGTTGTTGACGAGCGCGCGCATCGTCCCCGACATCGCATCGGCTTCCGGGGAGTCGTTGGCCGGCGTGAACATCAGCTTGCCGTCCTCGTTTCTGACGGCGACGAGCGGATTCACTGGGCGCACGAGCGTGCCGAGCGAGCCTTTGACGCTGATGGTTTCCGCTCCCGCCGTCACGTCCACTCCCTTGGGAATGGCGATCGGCATCTTTCCTACGCGTGACATGTGAGCCTCTTCTCTTCTCGAGTCCGCTTACGCAACGTAGACCAGCACTTCGCCGCCGATGCCGGCCTGGCGCGCCTTGCGGTCGGTCATCACGCCCTTGGGCGTGGTGACGATGGCGACGCCGAGGCCGTTCATGACGCTCGGAATGTCGTGCCGGCCTTTGTAAACGCGCAGGCCCGGGCGGCTGACGCGCTCGATCTTCTCGATCACCGGATGACCGGCGTAGTACTTCAGCGCGATCTCCAGCTCGGGCTTGGCGCCTTCGCCGCGGATCGCGAAATCCTCGATGTAGCCCTCGTCCTTCAGGACCTTGGCAATGGCCGCCTTCAGCTTCGACGACGGCATCGCGACGCTCGGCTTTTCCACCATCTGCGCATTGCGGATGCGGGTCAGCATATCGGCGATAGGATCACTCATGCTCATGGATCAATCTCCTACCAGCTGGCCTTGATGATTCCGGGGATGTCGCCCTTGAAGGCCAGCTCACGGATCTTGTTGCGGGCCAGGCCGAACTTGCGGAACGTGCCTCGCGGGCGGCCCGTGATGCCGCAGCGATTGCGCTGGCGCGACGGGTAGGCGTTTCTCGGCAGCTTCTGCAACTCGAGGCGCGAGGCGTAGCGCTCTTCGTTCGACTTCTTGGCGTCGTTCGCGGCGGCCTTCAGCTCAGCGTACTTCTTCGCGTACTTGGCGACCAGGTGCGCGCGCTTCTTCTCGCGCTCGATCAGGGAAAGTTTGGCCACAGTCTGATGCCCTTCAGGTCTTGAACGGAAACTTCAACGAGGTGAGGAGCGCACGGCACTCCTCGTCGGTCTTAGCGGTCGTCGTGATCGAGATGTTCAATCCGCGCAGCACGTCGATCTTGTCGTACTCGAGCTCCGGAAAGATGATCTGTTCCTTGACGCCGATGTTGTAGTTGCCGCGGCCGTCGAAGGCGCGCGACGAGATGCCGCGGAAGTCTCGCACGCGAGGCAGCGCGATCGTGACGAAGCGGTCGAGGAACTCGTACATGCGCACGCCACGCAGCGTGACCATGCAGCCGATCGGCACGCCGTCACGGATCTTGAAGCCGGCGATCGCCTTCTTCGACTTGGTGACGACCGGCTTTTGCCCGGCGATTTTCGAGAGATCGCTGACCGCGTGGTCCATCACTTTCTTGTCGGACACCGCCTCCGAGACACCCATGTTGAGAGTGATCTTGGTGATGCGCGGCGCCTGCATCGCAGAGGTGTAGCCGAACTTGGCGACCAGGTCGGGGACGACCTTGTCGCGATAGAACTCTTGCAGACGAGCCATGAGAGCCTCTTTAAACCTTGATCTCTTCACCGCTCGAGCGGAACACGCGGGTGCCGCGCTCGACGGTCTTGCGTTGCTTCTTCTCGGCGTCGCTGAAGAGCTTGATGCCGACGCGATCGGCCTTGCCGGTCGCCGGGTTGAAGATGGCGACGTTCGACTGGTCAATCGACATCGTCTTGTCGACGACCCCGCCGGTCACGCCCTTCATCGGGTTCGGCTTGACGTGCTTCTTGACGACGTTGACGCCTTCGACGATCAGGCGCTCTTTGTCGACGCGGGTCAGCACGGTGCCGCGGCGGCCCTTGTCGCGGCCGGTCAGCACGATGACCTGGTCGCCCTTACGAATCTTGTTCATCGCGATATTCCTGAATTGGCAGCGACGCTCAAAGAACTTCCGGCGCCAGCGAGACTATCTTCATGAAGCGCTCGGTGCGAAGCTCACGCGTCACCGGGCCGAAGATGCGCGTGCCGATCGGCTCGAGCTTGGCGTTGAGCAGCACGGCGGCGTTGCCGTCGAACTTGACGAGCGAGCCGTCCTGGCGGCGCACGCCCTTGGCGGTGCGAACGACGACGGCCGAATAGACCTCGCCCTTC
>JBBRFW010000020.1:0-41850 GCA_038241255.1 Burkholderiales bacterium
GCGGCCGGCGGTCGCGCCGATCAGGAAGCCGCGCGCACGCTGGTCGGCGGCGGCCCAGATCAGGTCGCCGACGCGCTGGAAGCCGAACATCGAGTAGTAGATGTAGAACGGCAGCATCGCCAGGCCGTGCGTCGAGTACGACGTCGCCGCCGCGGTCCACGACGAGAGCGCCCCGGCCTCGGTGATCCCTTCCTCGAGGATCTGCCCGCTCTTGTCCTCGCGGTAGGAGAGGATCGATCCGGAATCCTCGGGCTGGTAGAGCTGGCCGAGCGGTGCATAGATGCCGACCTGGCGGAACAGGCTCGCCATGCCGAAGGTGCGCGCCTCGTCGGCGACGATCGGCACGATGCGCGGCCCGAGCTGCGGATCCTTCATCAGGTTGCCGAGGACGCGCACGAACGCCATCGTCGTGCTCATCTCCTTGCCGTCGGCGTGCAGCGCGAACGCCGAGGTGGCTTCGAGGGCGGGCACCGGCAGCGGCGCGCAGTCGCTGCGCCGTGCCGGCAGCGTGCCGCCCAGGGCCCGCCGTCGGCTCTGTAGGTAGCGGATCTCGGCGCTGTCGTCGGCCGGCTTGTAGAAGGCGAGCGACTGCGTGTCGGCGTCGCTCAACGGCAGCGCGAAGCGGTCGCGAAAGGCGATCAGGCCGGCGCTGTCGAGCTTCTTCGCCTGGTGCGTCGTCATCCGGCCCTGCGCCGCCTCGCCCATCGCGTAGCCCTTCATCGTCTTGGCCAGCACCACCGTCGGCCGACCGGCGTGCGCGACCGCAGCGGCGAAGGCGGCGTGGATCTTGACGGCGTCGTGGCCGCCGCGGCGCAGGCGATCAATATCCTCGTCGCGCAGGTCGGCGACGAGCATCCGAAGCTCGTCGTTCTGGCCGAAGAAGACCTCGCGGTTGAAGGCCCCGTCCTTCGCCGACAAGGTCTGGAACTGGCCGTCGACGGTGTGCGCGAAGGCGCGCATCAGTGCGTGGCCGTGGTCGCGCGCGAAGAGCACGTCCCAATCCGACGACCACAGGCACTTGATCACATGCCAACCCGCACCCGCGAACACCGACTCGAGCTCGTCGACGATGCGGCCGTTGCCGCGCACCGGCCCATCGAGGCGCTGCAGGTTGCAGTTGATGACGAAGGTGCAGTTGTCTAGCTGCTCGCGCGCGGCGAGCGAGAGCGCGGCGATCGATTCCGGCTCGTCCATCTCGCCGTCGCCGAAGAAGCCCCAGACGCGGCGTTGCGCGGCGCCGGCGCCCGGCGCCAGCAGGCCGCGGTGCTGCAGATAGCGCATAAACCGCGCCTGGTAGATCGCGTTGATCGGGCCGATCCCCATCGAGCCGGTCGGAAACTGCCAGAAGTCGGGCATCAGCTGCGGATGCGGGTACGACGTCAGGCCGCGCGCGCCGTGCGCCGGCGCGACGAGCTCCTGGCGGTAGTGGGCAAGGTCGTCGGCCGAGAGGCGCCCTTCGAGGAACGCGCGCGCGTAGACGCCCGGCGCTGAGTGCGGCTGAAAGAAGACCAGGTCGCCGAGGCTGGCGCCGGTCCCGCCCGAGCGGGCGCGGAAGAAGTGGTTGAAGCCGACCTCGAACAGATCGGCCGCCGACGCGTAGCTGGCGATGTGGCCGCCGAGCTCGGCCGAGCCGCCGCTCTCGACACGGTTGGCGCGCATCACCATCGCCAGCGCGTTCCAGCGCATCAGCGCGGCGAGGCGCTGCTCCATTGCGAGGTCGCCCGGGAACGGCGGCTGCGCTTCGAGGGGAATCGTGTTGACGTACGGCGTGACCATCGAAGGAAGCCAGCGAACGCCGCGCCGGCGCGCATGCGCGAGCAGCGCGTCGAACAGGAAGCGGGCGCGAGCCTCGCCGTGCACCGCGACCAGCGCGTCGAGCGCCTCGCACCATTCGGCGGTCTCGGCAGGGTCGGGGTCTTCGGCGTCGTCGGACAGCGCCGTGCCGATGTGGCGGACGAGGGAGAGGTCGTTCATGGCGACGGCGCGTTCGGCGGCTGGATGCAAAAGCAAGACTACAGGAGAGCCGCGGTCGGGACACGCCCGCCTGGGCGCCAACGCGGGCGGCTTCCGAAAGGGCGGAGCAACCGACGAGACGCCGCGCAGCTCCAACGCCAAGCATCGGTTCCGCTCCTCAATCATCGCCGGCGTCAGGACGGATCAGGGCGACAAGCTGTGGCAAGCGTTTGGCGACCGCGCGCTCGGCGTCGCGCTCGATCGCCCGATAGATCGTCAGCACGCGCTTGCCCATAGGTGTCAACTGTGCGCCGCCGCCGGCGACGCCACCGCGTTGCTTGAGCACGAGGGGCTCGACGAAGTCGGCGTTCATCGCTGCCACCAGCGTCCACACCCGCTGGTAGCTCATGCCCAGGCGTCGGCCTGCTTGGGCGATTGAGCCTGTCTCGGCGATGCCCAATAACACGTCGGCTTTTCCCGGACCGATCGCCACGGAGTGCTTGATCTCCACCCTGAAGCGCGTTTTTACGCCGAGCGTCGAGCCGATGGGTGTGGGTTTCATCCTGCGCCGCATTGTCAACCGGTCCCCGGGTTCCGAGTCGCTTCGATATACTGCGCTGGCGATATCGCAAGCGAGAGATATCGACCCACCCGCACAAGGACGCTTCATGCCTCGCTCTTTTCGGCGCATCGCTCCGTGGCTTGCTGCAGCCCTCTTGGGGATCACCTCGCTAGGGCTCGCGTCCGCGCAGACCGTGGCGACACTGGCAGCTGCCTCGGACCTTAAGTTCGCAATCGAGGAGGTCGCCGCCCGCTTCGAGCGTGACACCGGCCTCAAGATCAAGCTCGTATTCGGCTCCTCGGGCAACTTCTATTCACAGATCCTGCAGAACGCGCCCTTCCACCTCTTCATGTCGGCGGACGAGGACTTCGTCTACAAGCTCGCCGACGCCGGCAAGACGGTGGACCGTGGCAGGGCCTATGCAGTGGGCCGCATCGGCATCATCGTGCCGAAGGGCTCGCCCGTGAAGGCAGACAACGAGCTCAAGGATCTTGCCGCGGCGCTGAAGGACGGACGGTTGCAGAAGTTCGCCATCGCCAATCCGGAGCACGCCCCATACGGCGCGCGCGCCAAGGAAGCGCTGCAGCATGCGGGGATGTGGGAGGCGATCCAGCCCAAGCTCGTGCTCGGCGAGAACATCTCGCAGACGGCGCAGTTCGCCACGTCGGGGTCCACTCAAGGCGGTGTCATCGCGCTGTCGATCGCCAAGGCGCCGGCCGTTGGCGGGCTGGGCGATTTCGCTCTGATTCCCGAGGGCTGGCACCAGCCGCTAAGGCAGCGCATGGTCCTCATCAACGATGCGCCGCCCGAAGCGCGGGCCTTCTACGCCTACGTCGCCAGCCCAGTCGCCCAGGAGATCATGGTCCGCTACGGCTTCGCAATGCCCAGGGAGTAGCCGGCCGCCGAGGCCGAAGGCGCAGGCATGGACTGGCAGGCGCTCAAGCTGTCGCTCGAGTTGGCAGGCGTCACGCTCGTCGTGCTGCTGCCGCCGGGCCTGTGGTTGGGTCGCTGGCTCGCCTACTCCGGCTTCGCCGGCAAGGCCTGGATCGAGGCGCTCGTGGTGCTGCCACTGGTGTTGCCACCGACAGTGCTGGGCTATTACCTCTTGGTCTCGCTCGGCGGGGCCTCGCCGCTCGGCCGCTGGCTGGCCGAGACCTTCAACCTGAGGCTGACCTTCAACTTCCTTGGCTTGGTGCTGGCTTCCGTCGTCTTCAACGTGCCTTTCCTCGTCCAGCCGGTGCAGCGCGCCTTCGCTGCAATCCCGCTCCAACTCGGCGAAGCTGCCACGCTCAGTGGTCTCGGAATCTGGCAGACGTTCTTGCGTGTCGAATTGCCGCTCGCTTGGCCGGGCGTGCTTTCGGCAATGGTGCTGACCTTTGTGCATACGCTGGGCGAGTTCGGCGTGGTGCTGATGATCGGCGGCAGCATCCCAGGTGAGACGAGGACGATCGCGATTGCGATCTATGACCGCATGCAGGCGTTCGACCAGGCCAGCGCCGACCGCATGGCCACCCTGTTGCTGGTGTTGTCGCTCGCAGCCGTCGGCGCAACGTTCTTCGCGTCGGCCCGGCTGCTGATCCGGCGATGACCGGATCGAGCCGCTCGATCAACGACGGCGACCCGGTCGACGCGGGAGCGCTCGACGTCGAGGTCGAGCAGTCGGTGCCGATGCCGTTGTCCGGTGCTTTCCGCTGCAAGTCGAGCGAGCTGCTCGCGCTGGTCGGCCCTTCCGGCGCCGGCAAGACTTCGATCTTGCGGGTGTTGGCCGGGCTCATGCGACCGGAGAGCGGCCGCGTCGTCGTCGGTGGCGAAGTGTGGTGCGACACGGCACGTCGCATCTTCGTTCCGCCGCAGCGCCGGCACGTCGGACTGGTGTTCCAGGACTATGCATTGATGCCGCACCTGAGCGCGTTGCACAACGTCGCGCTGTCGCTGCTGCATCTGCCGCGTTCCGAACGCATGGCAAGGGCTCGCCACTGGCTCGAACATGTGCAGCTGACGCCCGGCGAGCAGTCGCGGCGGCCGGCGGCGCTTTCGGGGGGGCAGCAGCAGCGCGTCGCGGTCGCGCGTGCGCTGGCACGGGAGCCGCGGCTGTTGCTGCTGGATGAGCCTTTTTCAGCGGTCGACCAGATGAGCCGGCGTGGCCTCTATCGGCTGCTGGCCGCGCTGCGACGCGAGCTGGCGGTTCCGATCCTCTTGGTGACGCATGACCTGAACGAGGCCCGCATGCTCGCCGACAGCCTGGTCGTGATGGATGCGGGCCGGGTGCTGCAGCAGGGAGCACCCGATGCCATCCATCGCGCGCCGCGCAACGCGCGCGTTGCTGATTTGGTCGGCATTCACAACCGTTTCGGCGGTCAGTGGATAGGTCCAGCGGAGCAATCGGGATGGGGCTTGCTGCGCTGGATCATCGATGGCGACGACGGCGCGCAGGGGCCCGTGCTGCGCGTGCGCGACAAGGGTAGGCTGCAGGCTGGCCAGCCTGTGACTTGGGTCGTCCCGGGCGACGGCATCGCGCTGCTCGACCGCGCCCCGGAAGGCATGGGCGAATTCGCTGTCAAGGTCGGCGAGGCCCGCCACCTTGGCGAGATCACCCTCGCGACGTTGGTGATCGAGCCCCTGAATGGCGCGCAGGTCTTGCTCACGCTCTCCGGTGCCCAGCGCCAGCGGATCAAGGTCGACACCCGCCTGGCGGTTCGCATCGACCTTGAGCTCGTGCACGTGATGCCGGTACGAGCGCGCTGAAGGCCGGCCGTGCCAGCCAGAGAGGTGCCCGATGAACCTCCGGATCCCGGTGCTCGGGTGCGGCGATGCCGGATGCGGTCACTCCTCCTGGCGCCTCAGCGATCGAACTCCGTCAACACCCCCCCCGCCAGCGGCACTTCCGCCACCAGTCCGCCCTCATCCGCCACCTGCCGCCCATTGACCCAGACGGCGCGAACGCCCACCGCATCGGTGGTCAGCCGCGCCCCTCCCGCGGGCAGGTCGTGCACCCGCCGCTTCGGCCCGCGCCCCACGATCCGCGGATCGAACAGCAGCAGATCGGCCGCATAGCCTTCGCGGATCAACCCGCGTCTTTGCAGCCCGAGCACCGCTGCCGGATGCGACGTCAACCGCCGCACCGCCTCTTCCATCGGCATCGCCTCACGATCCCGCGCCCAGTGCCCGAGCATGTGCAGACCGAACCCGGCGTCGTTGAAGAACGTCAGGTGCGCACCGGCATCGCTGAGGCTCACGATGCTGTTCGGATGGTTCAGGATCCTTCCCACCGCTTCCTCGTCGCTGTTCAGCAGTTGCGCCGTGAACAGCGTCTGCAGGTCTTCGGCAAGCGCCAAGTCGAGCATCACGTCGAGCGGGTCGCGGCCGGCCTCGCGCGCGATTTCGGCGATCGTGCGCTGCTCGAGGCGCGCGTGCTGGGGCCGCGCGGTCTCGACCACGTGAACCTTGTCCCACTCGTTGTTAAAGAGGCGAAAAGTCGTGGGCGTCGCCAGCTCGGCGCGCACTGCGTCCCGAAAGGCGCGGTCGTCGAGCTTCGCCTTCAAGGCATCGCCGCTCAGCCCGAGCGCCGGTTTCCAGGTGACGAGCCCTTCCAGGGGGTAGGGCGAGGCGAGGGTGAAGTCCATCGTCAGCGGGCAGCACGAAACCTGGCCGATCAGCCGGTGGCCGCGTGTGTTGGCGCCGGCAATCGCGTCGAGGTCGTCGAACACCGCGCGAGGGTGGGCACCGTTGTGCAGCAGCGCCGCGATCATCACCGGGCGGCCGGTGGCGGCGGCCAGCGACTCGAGAAAGGGCACCGGCGTGTGCCCGCCCTTGGTGAGCATGTAGACGCCGCGGCCGCGTTCGGCCATCGCGCTCACCAGCGCGGTCATCTCGGCGTCGTCGGCGAGGCGCGAGGGCATCGGCAGGCCGCCTTCCCCGTTGTGCGCCGGGCTCGTGCTGCTGGCGAAGCCGACGGCGCCGTGGCGCATCGCGTCGCGCACCACCACCTGCATCTGCGCGATCTCGTCGGCGGTCGCGGCGCGCCTGGCTGCGTCGTTGCCCATCACGTAGGTGCGCACCGACGAGTGACCGACGTAGGCGGCGACGTTGATGGCGCAGCCCTTGCGCCGCAGCTGTGCCATGTACTCGCCGAAGCTCTCGAAGCCCCAGTCGATGCCGGCGCGCAGCGCGCCGAGCGACATGCCCTCGACCTGCGTGAGGTTTCTCATCGTCAGCTCGCGGTCCGCCGGGCGGCAGGGCGCGATCGTGAAGCCGCAGTTGCCGATCACTGCCGTCGTCACGCCGAGCGCGGGCGAAGGGCGTAGCGTCGGGTCCCAGGTGATCTGGGCGTCGAAGTGGGTGTGGCTGTCGATGATGCCGGGCATCAGCGCCAGGCCGTCGGCGTCGATCGTGCGCGTGGCCGTGCTCGCGGGCCGAGGACCGATCGCGACGACGCGGCCGTCGCCGACCGCCACGTCGGCGGTCGACGGTTTCGCGCCGGAGCCGTCGAAGACTCGAGCGCCGCGAATGAGAAGGTCGATCACGCGCGGCGCAGGGTCAGTCCGGCGCGTTGCTGGAAATCAGCTCGCCGTTGCTGATCGACTTGCCGGCGAGCGCCTTCTCGACGTCGGTCTTGTCGAGCTTGACGGGATCGCCCGCATGCGTGAGGCCGGGGCGCGGCCGCCGGGAAAATCCAATGCGGACGAGACATGTGGCAACTTCTCGGGTCAGGCCGCTTGCAAGCGGGGTGGGGCGAACGACGACTCCAGTTCACGGCGCAGACGAAACGCGGCGGTCGAAGTATCGATCGCCACGTCGGCCCACGACAGAGTCTGGCCCTTCTTCACCGGCTGCACCATCTTGACGTCGTGCGCCAGCCCGAGCGGCACGCCGCCGCGGCTCACCGACGTGTTTGCGGGCAGCAGCTTGCCCCACACGGTGTAGCCGCCTTCGCCGTCGAGGATCTCGCCCGGCTGGAGGTCGCGCTTGGCGGTCGCGACCACGTCCGCGTTCCAGCACGTCGCCACGCCGGTCGCCTCGCCACGCAGCGCCACGCTTGCCACCGACACGCCCACCTCGAGCCCAATCAGATGCCAGCGCTTGTAGAGCGTAAAGTAGCGGCCGCTCGGGTCGGTGTGGGCGTTGTATTCCTCGAAGCAGTTGCGGATGTACTCGGTTTCGCCCTCGACCGTGACCCAAACGCCCATGCGGATGTCGTAAGGGATCTTGCGGCCGTTCGCTTCCAGCGACGAGATCACCTCGACCATGCCCTTTCGCTCGAGAACGCCGCCCTCGCCGATCGGCCGCGTCACGAACGGGATGTCCTCGACGCTCGCCGGCGGATAGAGCAGGCCGTTGCTCGGCACCGTCAGGCCGGTGGCGTTGGCGACGGCAGTCGATTCAATCGAGGGCTTCGAGCCGTCGAGGAAGCTGTTGAACATCTTTGGGTTGAGGCCGCCCCGCTCGGCCTGCCCGGGCGAGAGGCCGTAGTTGCCCCAAACCGTCTCGGGCGTCGATTCGCAGAAGTGCGGCAGCCACTTGTGGCCGCGGCCGGCGGCGATGACCGGAAAGCCGCAGGTGCGCGCCCAATCGACCAGATCGCAGATCAGCGCCGGCTGGTCGCCGAAGGCGAGCGAATAGATCACGCCGGCCTCGGTCGCCTTTTTTGCGAGCAGCGGGCCGCAGAACGCGTCGGCCTCGACGGTGACGTTGACGACGTGCTTGCGGTTCGCGAAGGCGGCGAGGCAGTGCTCAACGGCCGCGATCGGATGGCCGGTGCACTCGACGATCACGTCGATGGCCGGGTGCGACACCAGCGCCTTCCAGTCCTCGCCAATGTGGGTGGCGCCGCTCTTCACCGCGGCGTCGAGGCTGGCCGCGCGCGTGCGCTCCTCGCTCCACCCGACGCGGGCGAGATTGCGACGCGCGCCGTCGGGCGAGAGGTCGGCGATGCCGACCAGTTGCACGCCCGGCGTGCGCGGGATCTGCGCCAGGTACATCGAGCCGAACTTGCCGGCGCCGATGAGGCCGATGCGGATCGGCTTCTTGTCGGCTTCGCGTTGCCGCAGTTGCGCGTGGAGGCTCATTTCGATGTTCCGTTCACGGCCAGGTCATGCGGCGAGCTTCAGCTCATCGGTCGAGGTCACGAGCGCGCTCGCGGGCATGCCGTTCTTCCACGGCAGAGCGACCGGATAGTCCTTCAGCATGCAGTCGTCCGGCAGGCAGTCGATCGGCGTGAAGTCGCGGTGGGCGATGTATTCCGGGCGCATGTGGCGGCGGATGTGGTTACTGACCGCGCACAGGCTCAGGTACACGCTGACGCGATCCCACGGCGAGAGGTTGGAGCCCGACGCGTGCACCAGGCAGCCGTGGAACAGGATCATCGATCCGGCCGACCCCTGCGGCGAGACGATGCCGCCCTGCTTACCGCCGGCGCGCTCGACGAGCTGCGCGATGAGCGCGTTGCCGATGGTCCAGAGCGGATAGCTAGTCGTCGTCAGGTCGTGCTTCGCGTCGATCACGCCGCGCTTGTGGCTGCCCGGGATGAACATCAGCGGGCCGTTGTAGTCGTTGACGTCGTCGAGGAAGATGGCGACGTTCATCGCCCGCTCGGCCGGCATCAGGTCGTCGTTCTTCCAGGTGCCGTAGTCCTGGTGCCACTGCCAGACATCACCATCGAAGGCCTGCTTGCCGTTGATCTTGAACTGGTGCATGTAGAGCGCCTCGCCGATCAGCTCCTGCACCGGCTCGACCATGCGCGGATGACGCGCCAGCCTGGCGAACGGCTCGCTGTAGAGGTGCGCCGCGAAGTTAGTTCGCACCGCGTCCTTGCCCCTCTCGCGCACGTTGTAGGCCTCGCGCCGGCTATAGAGCTCGGGAACCGCGGCGGTGAGGGTCGCGGTCTCGTCGCGGCTGAAGAGGCCGGGGAAGAAAAGGTAGCCGTCGCGGTCGAACTGCGCGCGCTGTTCGGGAGTGAGCTTCATGGCAGCCCTTAAGAGTGGATCCAACGGGAGAATACTGCCCGGCGCGCCGCGCTATCGCGCGGCGCCGACGCCGAACAGCCACGCCGTTCCCGTGAAGGTGGCGAAGGCGAGGACCGTCGACGCCATGATGATCCGAGCGATGCGGCCGTTGTCGGCGCCGTAGCGCTCGGCGAGAAGCGATGCATTGCTCGCGCTCGGAAGCGCCGCGGTGAGGGTGAGTACCATCAGCGCGAACGGCGTGAGCGGCGCCCCGAGCGCGCGCGCGGCCTGCCCCAGCGCGAACACCAGCGCCGGGTGGACGAGCAGCTTGATCAGCGCCACCGGCAGGTAGTTCGCGACCGGCGTTCGCGTGTGCGCGTGGCGGCCGGCGCGCCAAAGCACGGTGCCGATCGTGAAGAGGGCGACCGGCGTCGCCGAATCGCCGAGCATGCGGACGATCTGCGCGGCCGGCCCGGGCAGCTCGCGGTTCGTCGCCGAGAACGCGGCGCCGATGGCGATCGCCCACGGCAGCGGGTTGGTGAGCGCGCTGCGCAGCGACAGCACGGCCGAGGTCGCTACCGATCGCGGCTCGTCGGCGCCGGCGCGGTGGCTGTGCGACTGCGCCAGCGCCAGGCAGAGCGTGCTGGTGACGACGAGGTCGACGACGATCGCGCCGATCACCGGGCCGGCGGCGGAGTCGCCCAGGAGCGCGACGAGGAGCGGCACGCCCATGAAGCCGGCGTTCGGAAAGGCGGCGACGAGCGCGCCGAAGGCGGCGTCGCGGAGCGGCACGCCGCGTTGGCCGCCGACCCGTCGCACCGTCAGCGCGAGGGTCAAGGCGATGATCGCCAGCGCCGCGACGAGATAGATGCCGAGCAGCACCGGGTCGGCGAGGCGCGCGATCGGCAGGCTCGAGCCGAAGCGGAACAACATGCTCGGCAGGGCGAAGAACAGAACGTAGCTGTTCAGGCCGGGTATCGCGCTTTGCGGCAGCCAGCGCAGCCGCGCCGCGATCCAGCCGAGCAGGACCAAGGCGAAGAATGGAGTGGTGACGGCGAGGACGGCCTGCATGGCGGCAGTATTGCGAGTCGGGGCCTTTGCCGGTCGCTTAAGCTAACCGTCTTTTCAGCAGCGGCCCTTCCATGTCAGCCTCCCCTTCCGGCCCGGTGCGGCGGTTCTTCCGCGGCGCTTGGCGCGTTGTCGACGTCAGTCGGCGCGTCGTCCTGAACCTGCTTTTCCTGGCCGTCATCGTCGTGGTGTTCGTCGCCCTCGCCAAGAGCGGCGCGGCGTCGGTGGCCGAAAAGACCGCGCTCGTCCTGCATATCGACGGCACGATCGGCGAGCAGAAGAGCGGCAACCTTCGCTCCACCGCGCTCGAGCAAGTGCGCGGCGAGGCCGTGCAGAAAGTGCAGCTGCGCGACATCCTGAACGCGCTCGACGCCGCCGCGAATGACCCGAAGATCTCGAGCCTCGTCGTCGTCCTCGACGAGATGCGGCCGACGGGCTTTTCGACCCTGCGAGAGATTGCCGCCGCGATCGATCGCTTCAAGGCAAGCGGCAAGAAGGTCGTCGCCTGGGGCTCGGGCTACGACCAGCGGCAGTATTACGTCGCGGCCCATGCCGACGAGGTCTACCTGCACCCGCTCGGCATGGTCTACATCTCCGGCTTCGGCAATCTGCGCAACTACTACAAGGACGCGCTCGACAAGCTCGGCGTCACCGTCAACGTCGTCCGCGTCGGCACTTTCAAAAGCGCGGTCGAGCCGTTCATCGCCAACGAGCCTTCGGCGCCGGCGCTCGAGGCCGACAAGGTGCTCTACGGCGGCCTCTGGGACACCTACGTCGCGGCGGTCGAGAAGGAGAGGAAGCTCCCGCCTGGCTCGATCATGCGCAGCATTGACGAGGCGCCGCAGCGACTCGCCGCCGCCGGCGGCGATGCCGCCAAGTTCGCGCTCACCGAAAAGCTGGTCGACGCGCTGAAGACGCGCGACGAGTTGCGCGCGCTGATGATCGAGCGCGGCGCCAAGGACGACGACGAGAACACTTTTCGCCAGATCGCCTTCGACGATTACCTCGGCCACGTTAAGCCGCGACTCACCGGCGACGCGATCGGCGTCGTCGTCGCCGAGGGTGAGATCGTCGACGGCCAGGCGCCGGCGGGAACGATCGGCGGCCTCTCGACCGCCAACCTGATCCGCAAGGCGCGCGACAACAAGGACGTAAAGGCGCTCGTCCTGCGCGTCGATTCGCCTGGCGGCAGCGTGTTCGGCTCCGAGCTCGTCCGGCGCGAGCTCGAGGTGACGCGCGCCGCGGGCAAGCCCGTCGTCGTCTCGATGGGCAATGTCGCCGCGTCGGGCGGCTACTGGATCTCGACCGCGTCCGACGAAATCGTCGCCGACGCGGCGACGATCACCGGCTCGATCGGCGTCTTCGCGCTCTTGCCGACCGCCGACCAGACCCTCGCCAAGCTCGGCGTCCACCCGGCCGGCGTCGGAACGACGTGGCTGCGCAACGCCGACGACCCGCGCCTGCCGCTCGATCCGCGCCTCGCCGAGCTCGTGCAGAAGAGCGTCGACCACATCTACGTCGACTTCACCAGCAAGGTCGCTGCGGCGCGCAAGACGACGCCCGACAAGATCGATGCGATCGCGCAAGGGCGCGTGTGGACCGGGGCGCAGGCCAAGGAGCGCGGCCTGGTCGACACCATCGGCCAGTTCGGCGACGCGGTCCGCTCGGCGGCGACGCGCGCCAGGCTCGGAGACAAGCCGCGCATCGTCTACATCGAGCGCGAGCCCGGCAAGTTCGCGCAGCTCGTCAACATGCTCAACGCGCAGGTCGCGAGCCTGCTCGGCGCGCAGCTAGATGCTCGCCTCGGGGGCGCCTTTGGTGTCGCGCCGCAGCTCGCGCACGGTGCCGAGCGCGACCTCGGCTGGGTCGCCGACATCGCCGAGCGCAGGAAACCGTTCGCGGCAGTCGTCCACTGTCTCTGCGGCGAGTCGAACTGAGCGCTCCCCGGTCGCCGCCGGCGACCCTCAACCCGGCGCAGCACGAGGCCGTTCATCATCTGGGCGGCCCGTGCCTCGTCCTCGCCGGCGCCGGTTCGGGCAAGACGCGCGTCATCGTCCACAAGATCGCGCGCCTGCTCGAGGCCGGCTACGCGCCGAACGAGATCGCGGCGATCACCTTCACCAACAAGGCCGCCGCCGAGATGCGCGAGCGGGCATGCGCCCTTGTCGGCGGCCGCGCCGCGGCCAGGCTCGCGGTCAGCACCTTCCACTCGCTCGGCGTGCGCATCCTGCGCGAGCACGGCGATCGGCTGGGCTTGCCCGCGAACTTCAGCATCCTCGATAGCGACGACGTCCTCGGCGTGCTGAAGGAAGCCGGCGGTACCACCGACAACGCGCTGGCACGGCGCTGGCAATGGGCGATCGGCGCGTGGAAGAACCGCGGCCTGGCCTCCGCCGCCGCCGAGGCCGAGGTGCTCTCGGGCGAGCACGAGGGCAAGAGCGCCGACGACGCGATTGTCGCGGTGCGCGTGATGCAGCGCTACGAGGAGCGCCTCGCCGCGTATCGCGCCGTCGACTTCGACGACCTTATCGTCCTGCCGGCGCGCCTGCTCGGCGATGACGCCGGGGTGCGCGACGCCTGGCGCGCGCGACTGCGCTACGTTCTCGTCGACGAGTACCAGGACACCAACGGCGTCCAGTACGAGCTGATGAAGCTGATCGCTGGTGAGCGAGGCCTGTTCACTGCCGTCGGCGACGACGACCAGAGCATCTACGGCTGGCGCGGCGCGACGGTCGAGAACCTGACGCGCCTACCCGCCGACTATCCGAAGCTGAAAGTGATCGCGCTCGAGCAGAACTACCGCTCGACCGGCGGCATCCTCGCGGCCGCGAACGCGGTGATCGGCCACAACCCGAAGCTCTACGAGAAGAAGCTTTGGAGCGAACTCGGCGCCGGTGAGCCGGTCGCGGTCGTCGAGTGCGACGACGAGTTGCACGAGGCCGAGCGCGCGCTCGCCCGCATCGAGTCGCTGCGCAGCACGGGCGCGGCGAACGCCGACATCGCGGTGCTCTATCGCGCCAATCACCAGGCGCGCGTGTTCGAGCAGGCGCTGCGCAAGGCCGGCATCCCGTACAAGGTCTCGGGCGGGCAGAGCTTCTTCGACCGCGCGGAGATCCGCGATCTCTGCGCGTGGTTGCGTCTGCTCGTCAACCTCGACGACGACCCGGCGTTCCTGCGCGCCGTGACGAGCCCGAAGCGCGGCATTGGCCACCAGACGCTCGCGGCGCTCGGCGCGTTCGCGGGCCGGTGGAAGTCGAGCCTGTTCGAGGCGCTCTTCGCCGAGACGCTGGCCGATGCGCTGTCGAGCCGCGCGGTCGCCGGGCTGCACGAGTTCGGCGGCGCCGTGAACGAGCTCCAAGAGCGTGCGCGCGAGACGACCGGTAGCGAGGATGCGAAAGCCTTGCTACTCGGCTGGCTGAAGGACATCGGCTACGAGGAGCACCTGCACCAAGGCGAGGAATCGCCCGCGCTGGCGACGGCGCGCTGGGCCAACGTGCTCGACTTCGTCGACTGGATCGCGCGCCGTTGCGGCGGCAGCGGCTCCGCGGCAACCGGCGACGACGAGCCGGCGCAGAGCGTGCTGGATGTCGCGCAGACCATCTCGGTCATCATCAGCCTGGCGGAGCGCGGTGAGGACGAGAACGTCGTCACGCTCTCGACGCTGCACGCGGCCAAGGGCCTCGAGTGGCCGCACGTGATCCTGGCCAGCGTCAACGAGGGCTTGCTGCCGTTCGCGGGCGACGACGAGGAAGCGACGGCGGCCCGGCTCGAGGAAGAGCGCCGCCTGATGTACGTCGGCATCACGCGCGCGCGCGTGACGCTGGCGGTGAGCACGCTGCGGCGCAGGAAGCGCGGCCGTAAGGTCCAGGCGGTGCTGCCCAGCCGGTTCGTCGGCGAGATGAAGCTCGACGAGGCGCGCGCGGTCGAGAATCCGCGTGCCAAGCTGTTGGCGTTGCGCGCTGCGGCGGCCGCCCGGGCCGAGGGCGCGAGGCAAGCGGCAACACCAGAGCGCGCGGAGCGCTGAGGAGGAGACGTCATGGCGATCAGATCGACCCGGTGGGAACCATTGAGGACCTGGGCGAGGACAGCGCCACGCACAAGCCTAACGCGCGCGCCGACACCATGGCCGCGCCGCTCGCGACACTCCTCGGCATCTGCAATGTCAAGGACGACAGCATCGTCCAGGGAATGCAGCCTGCGCAGGCTGAGAAGATCGATCTCCGAAGCTTCTGTCAGGCGCGCAACGTGAGGAGAAGGTCGCCTCGCGACGATCGAGCAGCTGACGCTCACCCGCCCCGGCCGCCCGAGGCCGAGCGCGCTGCTGACCTGATCGCCGCGCGTGGCTACATCCCCTTGAACAGCCCCGCGTAGCTGCGGCTCACCTCGAGCTTCTCGGAGTGGCCGCGCACCGCGACCATCTGGCGGCCGCGCATGTCGCGGGTGACGCCGGCGATCATCCGCGTGTTGACGAGGGTCGAGCGGTGGATCTGCCAGAAGAGATCGGCGTCGAGCTCGTCGACGAGCTCCTTGATCGGCTTGCGGATCAACGCTTCCAGGGTCGCGGTCTGGACGCGGGTGTACTTCTCGTCCGAGATGAAGAAGAGGACGTCCTCGACCGGGATCATCTGGATGGCGGTGCCGACGGTCGCCTGGATCCAGCGCATCTTGGGCGGCGCCCCGGGGTGCATCCTGGCTTGCAGCTTCTGCAGCAGCTGCTGCATGCCGGTGGCGTCGGGCGCTTCGCCGGAGTGACGCTCGGCGAGGCGCATGCGAACGCGCTCGACGGTCACCTGCAGACGCTCGCGCTCCGCGGGCTTGAGAACGTAGTCGACGACGCCCTGCTCGAACGCCTCGATCGCGTACTGGTCGTAGGCGGTGATGAAGACAATCTCGGGCCCGCGCCAGGGCTTCTCGTCGGCGCCCGTCGGCTCGGCATCGGCGTCGTCGTCGATCGGCAGTTCGCCGATTGCGCGCGCCGCCTCGATGCCCGTCATCCCGGGCATGCGGATGTCAAGGAAGACGATATCCGGGTGGTGCTTCTCGGTGAGCGCGACGGCCTCGGCACCGTTCTTCGCTTCGGCGACGATCTCGAGACCGGGCCACACCTCGCCGAGGCGCGCGCGCAGCTGGTCGCGCAGCAGCCGCTCGTCGTCGGCGATGAGCGCGGTCGTCATGGCGCGGCGACGACGCCGGCCACGGGCCGCGCGCGCAAGAGCCGCCAGAGCAGCCAGCCGACCAGCGCGAACGGAGCGACGACGAGCGCCAGCGAACTCGCCGTCGCGAGCACGCCGACCGCCAGGCCGAGCGCGCCGACACAGACGCCGATGGCGATCATCGCCAGCACGGCGAGGCTGCCGATGACCACGGTGGCGACCGCGAAGAGGAAGAAGAGCGCCGCCTGCCCGCCCTGCAGGTCGGCCAGCGAAAAGGTCGCGCCGTGCAGCCGGATCGCGACGCCGTCAGGCGGCAGCATCGTCCAGGCGACGGTCATGAGCAAGGTGACGAGGGCGGTGAGACCGAGCAGCCCGATCGCCAGGGCACGGAACCAGATCTTGATCACGAACGGTCTCCTTCGTGCTGGAGTGCCTGATAGGGGACGGTCAGGGTGACGACCGTGCCGCTCGGCTGATTGTCCGTGACGACCATCGACGCCTTGTCGCCGTAGAGCAGCTTCAGCCGCTCGCGGATATTGGTCAGGCCGATGCCGGTGCCCGCGGTGTCGGCGCGGCCGAAGCCGAGGCCGGTGTCGGCGACGGCGACGGCGAGCCGGCCGTCGACGATCTCGGCTGAGACCGTGAGCGTGCCACCCTCGGCCTTCGGCTCGAGGCCGTGCTTGATGGCGTTCTCGACCAGCGACTGGATCATCATCGGCGGAAACTCGGCCGAGAGCAGCCCGTTCGGCACGTCGATCTTCGCCTGCAGGCGGTCTTCCATGCGCACCTTGAGGATCTCGAGGTAGGGCCGGATCACCGCCATCTCGCGGCCGAGGTTGTGCTGCGCCGGGTTCGAGTCGCGCATCGACGGCATCGAGGCGCGCAGCAGCGCGATCAGGTTCTTCTGCATCGTGCTCGCGCGCGGCGGGTCGGTTTCGATCAGGTGGTCGATCGAGGCCAGCGTGTTGAACAGGAAGTGCGGCTCGACCTGTGCCTGCATGGCCGCCATGCGCGCCTCGATGACCTGGCGTTTTAGCTGCTCGGAGTCGGCGGTTTCGGTGGCGACCGCTGCCTTCACTTCGGCCTGGATAGTCCGCTTGTAGGTGATCTTCAGGATCGCCGAGGCGACAATAATCAGCCAGGCGAGATCGGTGAGGAAGTCGCCGAAGTGGCGGTCGCGCATCCGCCGCACGCTGCCGACGACCTTCTCGTCGGCGGCGACGCGCTCGTCGGCCGCTTCCTGCTCGGCCTCGGCGGCCTTGTCCTGCGATTCGCGGATTGCCTCGACGACTGCGGCACGCGCTTGCTCGACGGCTTCGCGCACAGCTTCGCTGTCGGCGCCGGGCGGCAGCTTGATCTCGATACTGCCGTCGGACCTCGCCGACGCCGCAGGGGCGGGCAGGCTCGACCCGCTCGCCGTCGCGGCGGCCGGACCGGAAGCCGGCGACGCTGCTGCGGACGACGCGGGCGACGATGCCATCGCGGCGGCGGCGGCGGCGGCCGCGGCCGCCGCCGGCGTCGACGCCGCGCCGGGGGTGATGCGCACGCCATTGCGGTCGATCTGCAGGTTCGGCGTGATACGCACGCCGTCGCGGTCGATCGAGATGACGACGTCGCCGCCGGCGCCGCCCCTGCCTTCGGCGCGCCCTTGTTCGCGCCCGCGCGGCGCCTTCGGCGCCGTCGGTGGCACGGGCGGGATCGGCGGGACCACGACCACAGGATGGGAAGTGTCGGCGACGCTGCCGATCGCGTAGCTGAACGGCGGCAGCTGCCGGAGGATGAGCGCGCCGATCAGCAGCAGCAGCGATAGCACGAAGAAGCGCTTCCACGAGATCGAGACCAGCCAGTTCGCATAGGCATGGAACAGGCTGACCGACTCGGCCTTAAAGCGCTGCCAGCCCGCGTCGGGGGCGCGGGCGGCCGGCGCCGGCAGCGGCCCTGGGTCGGGGGGGAAAGGGGAGGGCGTCATGGTCGGCGCTGCCGGTGGCTCGTGCGGTTCACGGGCTGCACTTTAGGGTCCGGGCTCGCACCACCGCCACGCGGCTGCGACGAAGCGCACCGGCGAAGGGGCAGGGTGCACGCATGCCGGACGGATCGGGCGCGCCGCGACGCCCGTCGGCGTCTTGGCGGGCGTCAGTCCGCGCGCTGCGCGGAGCCGATCTGCGCCGTCATCGGCAGCGTGGTGTCCTCGAGCGGCAAGGTGTCGGGCCCGTGCGCCAGGCGCGCCTCGACCGCCTGCGCGGAGAGGGCGAGCGGTCCGGCGCGCCACTCGGCCATGAGTGCGTCCCATTTGGGCCGTGCCGATTCGAGGTGGCGCGACTTAACGTGCCCGTAGCCGCGGATCATCTCCGGGACGCGCGCGATCTCGGTTGCCAGCGCCAGGTTCGCGGGGCCGAGCGCGCGCAGCACTTCCTCGATCGAGTCGCGGTACTCGCGGATCAGCTCGCGCTCGACCCGGCGCTCCTCGTTGCGGCCGAACGGATCGAATGCCGTGCCGCGCAGTCCCTTCAGGCGGGCGAGGACCTTGAACGCCGTCAGCATCCACGGCCCGAAGCGCTGCTTCTGCAACTCGCCCTTGGCGTTTTTCCTGGCGATTGTCGGCGGGGCGAGGTGGTAAGCGACCTGATAGTCCTTGCCCCTCTCCCCTTCGAACTGCGCCGCCACCTTGTCGAGGAACCGGGTGTCGGCGTGCAGGCGCGCGACCTCGTACTCGTCCTTGTAGGCCATGAGCTTGAACAGGTAGCGCGCGACGGCCTCCGTGAGCTTCGTGCTCGGCCGCGCGCTGCCCGGCTGCGCAATCGAGCGCGAGAACGCGATGTCGGCCTCGGCCGCGCGCACCTTGTCGACGAAGGCCTTGTAGCGCGCCGCGTAGGCCGCGTTCTGGTACGCGGTCAGGAACTCGACGCGCCTGGCGATCAGGTCGTCGAGGTTGACCGAGCGCTTGACCAGCTCGATCACCTGCCCGGTGCGGACGAGCGCCTTCATGCCCAGCGGGTCATGCGCCGCGCGGCGGCCCCACTCGAAGGCGGCCTTGTTGTTGTCGACCTGGACGCCGTTCAGCTCGATGGCGCGCATCAGCGCCGCGTGAGAGAGTGGCACGCGGCCGTGCTGCCAGGCAAAGCCGAGCATCAGCGGGTTGGTGTAGATCGAGTCGCCCAGCAATTGAACGGCGAGTGTGTCGGCGTCGACGCCGCCGACACGGTCCGGGCCGGCGGCGGCGGCGATCGCCGCCTCGCAGTTGCCCGCCGGGAACTGCCAGTCGGGGTTGGTGACGAAGGCCGCGGTTGGCGTGGCGTGGGTGTTGACGGCGACGTAGGTCCGGCCTTCGCGCACGACCGCCAGCGTCGTCTTGCTCGCCGCCACGATGGGATCGCAGCCGATGACGAGATCCGCCTCGGCCGTGCCGACCTTGGTCGAGAAGATCGCGTCGGCGCGGTTGGCGATTTGGATGTGGCTCCAGGTCGCGCCGCCCTTCTGCGCCAGGCCGGCTGCATCCTGCGTGACGATGCCCTTGGCCTCGAGGTGCGCGGCCATGCCGAGCAACTGGCCGATGGTGATGACGCCGGTGCCGCCCACGCCGGCGACGACGATTCCCCACGGCTTTTCCGCCAGCGGCAGCGTCGGCTCCGGCGGCACCGGCACGGAAGTCAGGCGCGGCCGCTCCGGCGCGGCCTTCTTCGTGCTCTTCAGCTGACCGCCCTCGACGGTGACGAAGCTTGGGCAGAAGCCCTTCAGGCAGGAGTAGTCCTTGTTGCAGGTGTTCTGGTTGATTCGCCGCTTCCTGCCGAACTCGGTCTCGACCGGCTCGACCGAGAGGCAGTTGCTCTGCACCGAGCAATCGCCGCAGCCTTCGCACACCAGCTCATTGATGACGACGCGCTTGGCGGGATCTTCCATCGTGCCGCGCTTCCTGCGGCGGCGCTTCTCGGTCGCGCAGGTCTGGTCGTAGACGATGACCGTGCAGCCTGGGATCTCGCGCAATGACTTCTGCACGTCGTCGAGCTCGTCGCGGTGGTGCACCGTGACGCTCGGCGCGAGGCGCGCCTTGATCTCGTGCTCTTCGTATTTCTCCGGCTCGTCGGTGACGACGACGACCCTGGCCGCGCCCTCGGCGTCGAGCTCGCGCGTCATCTCGGGCACCTTCATCGTGCCGTCGACCGGCTGGCCGCCGGTCATCGCGACGGCGTCGTTGAAGAGGATCTTGTAGGTGATGTTGACCTTGGCGGCGATCGCCTGGCGCACCGCCAGCAGGCCCGAGTGATAGAAGGTTCCGTCGCCAAGGTTGGCGAAGATGTGGTTCTCGGTCGTGAACGGCGCCTGGCCGACCCACGACACGCCTTCGCCGCCCATTTGGCTGAAGGTGACGGTCGAGCGGTCCATCCAGACCGCCATGTAGTGGCAGCCGATGCCGGCGACGGCGCGCGAGCCTTCAGGCACCTTGGTCGAGGTGTTGTGCGGGCAGCCGCTGCAGAACCAGGGCGCGCGCTCGCCGGTAGCGTTGGCGCCGGTCGCGTTGAGCGTCCCGGCCGCAAGGCTCTTCTCCTTGGCGTCGATCAGCGCGATGCGCATCGCCATCCCCGCCGACACGTCGGCGTCGACGCCGAGCTTGCCGAGCCGCTTGGCGATGGCGCGGGCGACGATCGCCGGCGTCAGGTCGGCCTGCGCGCGCAGCAGCCAGTGCTGGGCCGGGTTGGCCTGGCTCCATTCGCCGCCGGTGTTGTCGCCCTCGCTCTCGTCGAACTTGCCGAGCACGTTCGGGCGCACGTCGGGGCGCCAGCCGTAGAGCTCTTCCTTGAGCTGGTACTCGATGACCTGGCGCTTCTCCTCGACGACAAGGATCTCCTGCAGGCCGGAAGCGAACTCTCGCGTGATCGTCGCCTCGAGCGGCCAGACGACGTTGACCTTGTGCAGGCGCAGGCCGATGCGGCGGCAGACGTCGTCGTCGAGGCCGAGGTCGTGCAGCGCCTGGCGCGTGTCGTTGTAGGCCTTGCCCGAGGCGATGATGCCGAAGCGGTCGTTCGGGCCTTCGATGACGTTGTGGTTGAGGCGGTTGGCGCGCACATAGGCAAGCGCGGCGTACCACTTGTAGTCCATCAGCCGCGCTTCCTGCTCGAGCGGCGCGTCCGGCCAGCGGATGTGCAGGCCCCCGTCCGGCATCCGGAAGTCCTCGGGCAGGATGATGTCGACCCGGTCGGGATCGACCGAGATGCTCGCCGACGACTCGACGATTTCCTGGATCGTCTTCATCGCCGACCAGACGCCAGCGAAGCGGCTCATCGCGAACGCGTGCAGGCCCATGTCGAGGATGTCCTGCACGCTCGACGGGAAGAATACGGGCAGGCCGCAGGCCTTGAAGATGTGGTCGCTCTGGTGCGCGGCGGTCGAGCTCTTGGCGATGTGGTCGTCGCCCGCGATCGCGATCACGCCGCCGTGCTTGGAGGTGCCAGCCATGTTGGCGTGCTTGAAGACATCGGAGCAGCGGTCGACGCCCGGCCCCTTGCCGTACCAGATGCCGAACACGCCGTCGAACTTCTTCGTCTGCGGATAGAGGTCGAGCTGCTGGGTGCCCCAGACCGCGGTGGCACCGAGCTCCTCGTTGACGCCGGGCTGGAAAACGATGTTCTGCGCGGCGAGGTGCTTCTTTGCCGCCCACAGCGCCTGGTCGTAGCCGCCGAGCGGCGAGCCGCGGTAGCCACTGATGAAGCCGGCCGTATTTAGGCCGAACATCGCATCGCGCTTTCTCTGCAGCATGGGCAGCCGCACCAGCGCCTGCACGCCGCTCATGAAGGCGCGGCCGGCCTCGAGCGCGTACTTGTCGTCGAGGGTCACGGTTTCGAGCGCCTTGCGCACGGCCTCGGGGAGGGGAGCATTCATGGTCGTCGAACTCCGGTGGGAAGCCTGCTTCGGTGGCGCTGCCCCGGCTCGTGACCCAAGCGCGCAGGAGCGAGTGTAGGGATTCGTCCCCGGCCCTGGCGCCCCTGGTGCCAAGTGGCGCGGCACAGTGTTTGCCGCTCGCTCCCGTGCTCCCTCTGCGTCCTGCCGAGCGGCAGGACGCAGAGGGAGCAGCCACCGCAGCAAGCCAAGGCCGCAGCGGCCGCCGAGCGGCAGCGCCGACTCTTTGAGCACCGGCTCGACCTTGACGAACGGCACGAGCCGCGCTCCGGCATGAGCGGATAGAGCTCTTCGTCGAGCGACGTGGGCACGACGTCGAGTCGCAGTTCGCGCCGCGCCCGTGCTGACCGCACTGATCGCGTGACGGGGCCTCGGCCCCGCTGCGCTACACGCTCGTCGCGAACATGACGGCGACGGCGGCGGCCATGACGGCCGTCGCCGCCCAGCCGAAGGCGCGATGACACCCGCTGATGGTGAATCGCCCCATCAGCGCTTTCGACTGCCCGATCAGCATCAGCACGACCATGATCGGCACCGAAATCACGCCGTTGACGATCGCACTCAGCACCAGCGCCTTGATCGGATCGATGTCGAAGACCCCCATCGCCGAGCCGATGCCGGTCGCCGCGATGATGATCAGATAAAAGCCCCGTGCTTCGTGGAAGCCGCGAGAGAGGCCGGCCTTCCAGCCGAACAGCTCGCTCACCGAGTATGCCGCCGAGCCCGCCAGGACAGGAACCGCCAGCAGCCCGGTGCCGATGATGCCGAGCGAGAAGACCAGGAACGCGACGTTGCCCGCCACCGGCCTCAGCGCTTCCGCGGCCTGCGCCGACGTCTGGATGTTGACGATGCCACGCTCGTTGAGCGTCACCGCCGTGGCGACGACGATGCAAAGCGCCACCAGGTTCGAGAACCCCATCCCGACCATGGTGTCGAGCTTGATGCGCAGGAGATGCTTGCGCACGTAGGCCGGATGGCGGCGCAAGTCCTTGACCTCGGGCCGGCGCAGGCAGTCCTCGACTTCCTGGGTCGCCTGCCAGAAGAAGAGATACGGGCTGATCGTCGTGCCGAGCACCGCGACGACCATCGCCGCGTACTCCTTCCCCGATGTGCCCGCAGGCATGAATTCCCAGGGCCGCAGCGACTCCGCGGCTGCGCGACCCCACGGCACCTTGACGACGAGGACCACGGCGACGTAGGCGAACAGCGTCAGCGTCAGCCACTTCAGGACGCGCACCGTACGCTCGTACGAGAATAGGACCTGAGTGGCGATACAGACGGCGCCGATCGCGAGCACGTAGAGCGGCTGCGGACCGCCGACCAGGAGCTTCACGGCCTCGGCCATCGCCGCCACGTCGGCGGCTATGTTGATGGTATTGGCGACGACGAAGAGGCCCACCAGCGCCACGGTTAGCCAGCGCGGGCAGATCTGGGCGATGTTGGTCGCCAGGCCCTGGCGCGTCACCCAGCCGATCCGCGCCGAGAGCATCTGGATGCCAATCATCAGCGGCGTCGTCAGGAAGAGCGTCCAGACGAGCGCGAAGCGGAAATGCGCTCCGGCCTGCGAGTAGGTTGCGATGCCGCTCGGGTCGTCGTCGGCGGCGCCGGTGATGAGGCCCGGGCCGAGCCGGCTCGACAGGCTCTCGGGCTCCTTGTCTGCAGATGAGTTCTTTCCGCGTCGCTCGGCAGTCGGCATCAGTACGGCCCGCCTCAGGGCGTGACGGGGTTGAGGTAGCGGTGGATGGCCTGCACGACGACCGAGCCTTCGCCGACTCCCGAGGCGACGCGCTTGACCGAGCCCGAGCGCACGTCGCCCACGACGAAGACGCCGGGGCGCGAGGTCGCGTACGGCGAGTCGACGCCTGCATCGGCGCGCGCGCCGGTGCAGACGAAGCCCTGCGAATCGAGCGCGAGGCAGCCCGCGGCCCACTGCGTGTTCGGCTCGGCGCCGATCATCACGAACAGGCTCGTCGCCGGCCGTGTCGTCGTCGCGCCGGTCTTGCGATGCGTCCAGGTGACGCCGAGCAGCGCCGTGTCTCCCTCGAGCGCGGTGACCTCCGAATGCAGGTAGAGAGTAATCCGCTCCGAGCGCTCGATTCGTTGCACGAGGTAGTCGGACATCGTCGCCGCCAGGCCGGTGCCGCGCACGGGCATGTGCAGGTGCTTCGCGGTGCGGGCGAGAAAGACGGCGGCTTGGCCGGCCGAGTTGCCGCCGCCGACGATGACGATCTCCTCGTGAGCGCAGAGATCGGCCTCCATCGCCGTCGCCGCGTAGTAAATGCCCGCGCCTTCGAAGCGGCTGTAGCCGGCGCCGTCGAGCTTGCGGTAGCGGGCGCCGGTGGCGACGATGACGGCACGGGCGCGGATCGATTCGCCGTCGTCGAGCGCGAGCGTGTAGGGCGTGCCGTCGCAGTCGAGGCCGACGACGGCGCGCGAGAGCGCCAACCGCGCGCCGAACTTCTGCGCCTGTACCTGGGTGCGACCGGCGAGCGCCTGGCCCGAGATGCCGGTCGCAAAGCCGGGGTAGTTCTCGACCTTCGAGCTTGTCCCCGCCTGCCCCCCGGGCGCCCTGCTCTCGACGACGATCGTCTGCGGCCCTTCGCAAGCGCCGTACACAGCCGCCGCAAGACCGGCCGGCCCTGCGCCGACGACGGCGAGGTCGAACACCTCGGCGTGGTCGAAGGTCTCGGTGAGGCCGAGATCGTCTGCCATCTGCGCGAGCGTCGGGTTGCGCAGGACGCGATGGCCGGGCGCGATCACCACCGGCAGGTCTGCGGTAGCGAGCGAGAAGCAGTCGAGGAAGCCGCCCGCATCGGCGTCGTGCTCGGTGTCGAGGTGGCGATAGGGGTAGGCGTTGCGGCTCAGGAACTGGAGCAGGTGCAGGGTGTCGCCGCTGTGCGCCGGCCCGACGCCGACGACGCCACCGTGAACGTGGCGGATCAGGCCGACGCGGTGCAGGATGAACGCGCGCATGACGATCTCGCCGATGTCGGGCTCCGTCGAGACGAGGTGGCGGAAGTCGGCGCGCCTGACGCGCAGCAGCACGCTCGCCTCGCCGGCGCGCGCGCTCACCAGCACCTGGCGGTCGTTGAAGAGGTCGAGCTCGCCGGCGAACTGGCACGCGCGCAGGACGACGAAGACCTGCGGCATGTCGTGCTCGTCGACGTCGAAGATCTCGATCGACCCGGAGACGACGACGAAGAAATCGACGCTGCGGTCGCCGCGCGAGAAGATCGACGCGCGCGCCGCAAATCGCTCCTCGCTGCCGTGGCGGGCAACGCGCGCCAGCATGTCAGCGCCCAGGCGTGGCAAGGTCTGCGCCTCGCGTCCGATCGGATCGCTTGGGTCGAGCGCGCTGTCGAGGGCGCTGTTTTCGATCCCGGGGGCGCGCCCTGTGGTATCGCTGTCGGCCATGAGCGGAGTCTAGGCGCCGGGCGGCGCAAGACAGGAGCGGCTTGCGCCGCCCGGCGCAAGCCGCTCCCTCAGCGTCAACAGGCCCTAGGTCGGAATGAACTTCAAGGCGACACCGTTGTTGCAATAGCGCTTGCCGGTCGGCTTAGGGCCGTCGTCGAAGATGTGGCCCTGGTGGCCGCCGCAGCGCGCGCAGTGGTACTCGGTGCGCGGGATGATCATCTTCACGTCGGTCTTGGTGAGCACCGCGCCGGGCAGCGACGCGTAGAAACTCGGCCAGCCGGTACCGCTGTCGAACTTGGTGTCAGAGGTGAAGAGCGGCAGGTCGCAGCCGGCGCAGTCGAAGCGGCCCTTGCGGTGTTCGTCGTTGAGCGGGCTTGACCCCGGGTACTCGGTGCCTTCGTGACGAAGCACCTGGTAGGCCGCGGGAGCGAGGCGCTGCTTCCACTGCTCGTCTGAAAGAGAGACCGTCTCGATGCGGGGTGCGCCGGCCTGCGCCGCGGCCATGGCGGGGGCGAGGCCGAATGCGGAGAGGACGGCGAGGAACGGGCGGCGGGTCATGGCGGGAGTCTCCTGGAATCGATGGCGATCGGTCGCTTCGGCGCGAAAAACCTTTCTACGCAGGCGTTGCCGGCGCGGACGCGGTCACGAGACGGGCCAGAGCGCCCACATCCGCAGCGGCTGCTTCATTCGTCCGGCGGCCGCCTCGGCGTCGTCTCCCCAGCCCCAGAAATAGTCGGCGCGCACCGCACCGACGATCGCCGAGCCGGTGTCCTGGGCGACGACGAGGCGGCGCAGCGGCCGCGTCGCGAGCGGCTCCGTGGTGTCGAGCCAGACGGGAGTGCCGTAGGGAATGCTCTGCGGATCGACGGCGATCGAGCGGCCCGGCGAGAGCGCCACGCCTTGCGCGCCGCGCGGCCCCAGGCCGGGATCGGGCAGCGGCTCCTCGCGGAAGAATACGAAGCGCGGATTGCTGCGCAGCATCTCGTCGATGCGCTGCGGGTTGCGCCGCGCCCAGGCGCGGATCGCCAGCCACGACGCGTCCTCGGCGCGAAGCTCGCCCTGCTCGATCAGCCAGCGCCCCACCGAGCGATAAGGCTGGTCGTTGTGCCCGGCGTAGGCGACCCGAACGAGCTCGGGCGCGCCGCCGCGCTCGCCGGCCAGCGCCAGACGCCCCGACCCCTGGACCTGCAGCAACAGCGCGTCGAGGCGGTCGCGCACCCAGGCGATCTCGCGGCCGCGCAGGCTTCGCTGGGCCGCCGGCACGGTCTCGATCTGCTGCCGAGTCCAGTACGGGCTCCGGGTCGTCAGGTCGGCCGGCGGGCCATAGAGGGCGACGCGAAAGCCCGGGCGAGAGACCCGCGACGCCTCGACGAGTGGCTCGAAGTAGCCGGTCGCCAGGCCGACCGGGTCGTGCTCGACCGACTCGACGCGATAGGGTCGCAGCTGGCGCTGCAGCCAGTCGCGCACCGCCGTGTCGCCGCCGGCCACCGTCGCGGCGGCGCCGCGGCGCGCCGTGGCGCAGGTGTCGAGCCAGGCCGGTGCGGGCCGGTCGCAACTGCGCAGGAAGGCGGCCCACGCCTCGCCGACGCGATCGCTGTCCCAGCCCGGCAGGTCGCTCCAGCGCACCGCGACCCAGCGCGCGCGCTGGCGATCGATCGTCGCTGTGGCGAGGTCGTCTCGGCCGGGCGCGGGCGCCGCCACTTCGCCCGCGCGGGTCAAAGCGGCGGCCGGCCTGGGCGGCGGCCCAAGCGGCGTGCTAGAGCAGGCTGTGAGCACGGCCGCCGCGCTCACGGCGAGCCTTCCTAGAATCGGCGCCGCTGCCAGGCACCTGGCGCCAATGAAAGCGCGAGTCATGTGGGTCATTCTGCTGGAAGCGTTCGGCGCCGGTGCGTTGCTGGTCTTGATCGTCTGGTGGACGATGTTTTCGGGGCGGCGCCGCGGCGAAAGGGACGAGGGCGATCGACGCGACCGCACGGGCCCGCCGCCCTGATTTATCGCCGCGCGCGGCCGCCTCAGTGCAAAGCCGACGCCAGCGTCAAGCCGAACTCCGCGATCAGCGCATCGAAGGGATGGGCGTCTTCGGTCATGCAGAAGAAGGTGCCGCGCATCGTCCCGTTCGGCGTCGCGATGCGCGTCCAGCTCGTGTACTCAAAACTCTCGCCCGGCTTGAGCACCGGCTGGTGACCGACCACGGCGAGGCCGCGGACCTCGTCGACGTGGCCGTGCGCGTCGGTGACGATCCAGTGGCGCGCGATCAGCTGCGCGGTGACGTCGCCGCTGTTCCTGATCGCGATGGTGTAGGCGAACGCGTAATGGCCCTTGGCGCGGTCCGACTGCTCGGGCAGATGACGGACGGCGACGCTGGTCGTGAGCTCGGGATGGGCCATGCTTGATTCTAGGAGGGGCGCTTCGAGGGGCGCGACCTAGAATCGAGCGAGCCCATGCCGCGCTTTCGCATCGCCCCGAGCATCCTTTCCGCCGATTTCGCGCGGCTCGGCGACGAGGTGCGCGAGGTCGTCGCCGCCGGCGCCGACTGGATCCACTTCGACGTGATGGACAACCACTACGTGCCGAATCTGACCATCGGCCCGATGGTCTGCGCGGCGGTCCGCAAGCACGCCGTCACGATCGCCGGCGCAAGGGTGCCGATCGATGTCCACCTGATGGTCGAGCCGGTCGAGGCGCTGGCGCAGGCGTTCGCCGAGGTCGGCGCAGACGTCATCAGCTTTCATCCCGACGCGAGCACGCACGTCGACCGCACGCTGCAGCTGATCCGAGCCGCCGGCTGCCAGGCCGGCCTGGTCTTCAATCCGGCGGCGCCGCTCGATGTCCTCGACTGGGTGATAGACAAGGTCGACCTCGTCCTCGTCATGAGCGTCAACCCCGGCTTCGGCGGGCAGAGCTTCATCCCGTCGGCGCTCCGGAAGATCGCCGACGCGCGCCGCCGCATCGACGCGAGCGGCCGTGACATCCGCCTCGAGGTCGATGGCGGCATCAAGATCGACAACATCCGCGCTGCCGCCGATGCCGGTTGCGACACCTTCGTCGCCGGCAGCGCGATCTTCGGCGCCGCCGACTATCGCGCCGTCATCGCCGCGATGCGCGCGAACCTCGGCTAGCGGGCGGGCGAAGATCGTCATGGATAGGCACCGGGCCGCGCACGGCCACGATCACGAGCATGCGCCCGACGCTGGGGATGGCCACGGCCACGGCCACGCGCACGGCGTCCACAACCTCGACCGCGCATTCGCGATCGGCATCGCGATCAACATCGCCTTCGTCGTCGTCGAGGCGTTCTATGGCTGGCGCGCCGATTCGCTCGCGCTTCTCGCCGACGCCGGCCACAACCTAGGCGACGTGCTCGGCCTCGTCCTCGCCTGGGCCGGCGCCTTCGCGGGCCGCCTCGCGCCCGACGAACGCCACACCTACGGCTGGAAGCGCGCCTCGATCCTCGCCGCCTTCGCCAACTCGCTGCTCCTGCTGGTGGCGATCGGCTCGCTCGCCTGGGCGGCGGTCGGCCGGCTGGCGGCGCCGGCGCCGATCGACGCCGGGACGGTGATGGCGGTGGCGGCGATCGGCATCGTCGTCAACGGCGCGACAGCGCTGCTCTTCCTGCGCGGCAGCCACGACGACCTGAACGCGCGCGGCGCTTTTCTGCACATGGCTGCCGACGCGGCGGTCTCTGCCGGCGTCGTCGCCGCCGCCGCGTTCACCGTCTGGCTTGGCTGGGCCTGGCTCGATCCCGCGGCGAGCCTGGCGATCGCGCTCGTCATCCTGATCGGCACGTGGGGCTTGTTTCGCGACTCGCTGCACCTCATGTTTGATGGCGTGCCGACCTCGATCGACCTCGAAGCCGTCCGCGCCGAACTTGCGGCGCTGCCCGGCGTGGCCTGCGTGGCCGACCTGCACGTGTGGGCGACAGGCACGACCGAGGTCGCGCTGACCGCCCATCTGGCGATGCCCGACGGCCACCCCGACGACGCCTTCTTCCGCGCCGCCGCCGAGCGCATGCGCGAGCGCTTTGCGATCGGCCACGTGACGCTGCAGGCGGCGACCGAGACGCTGATGACGCCGTGCGACGGCGTCGTCGCGCCGGCGCGGGCGCCCGCCGCGGCGCATTTGCACTGATACGGCGATCCCGGCGCGGCGATGAAATACAAGGACTACTACGAAACGCTCGGCGTCGCGCGCGGCGCCACGCAGGACCAGATCAAGCAGGCGTACCGCAAGCTCGCCCGCAAGTACCACCCCGACGTCAGCAAGATGGCCGACGCGGAAGCGCGCTTCAAGGAGATCAACGAGGCCAACGAGGTCCTGAAGGATGCGGAGAAGCGCGCCGCCTATGACCAGATGGGCAGCAACTGGAAGGCCGGCCAAGACTTCCAGCCGCCGCCGAACTGGGATGCGGGCTTCGAGTTCCGCGGCGGCCAGGGCCGGCCCGGCGCGTTCGGCGGCGGCGAAGGCTTCGACGCGAGCGATTTCTTCGAGTCGCTGTTCGGCAGGCGCGGCCCAGCCGAGGGCGGCTCGCCGCGCCGGCGAGCCAGCGTCCAGGGCGAGGACCATCACGCCAAGGTGCTGATCGATCTCGAGGATTCGTACCGCGGCGCCGAGCGGAGCATCTCGCTGCGCGCGCCAGTCGAGACCGCCGACGGGCGGATCGCGGTGCAGGAGCGCACCCTCGATGTCCACATCCCCAAGGGAATCCGACCCGGGCAGCACCTGCGCCTGGCCGGCCAGGGCGCGCCCGGCGCCGGTGGCGCGCGCGCCGGCGACCTCTACCTCGAGATTGAGTTCAATCCGCACCCGCTCTATCGCGTCGAGGGCGGCGACGTCTTCGTCGACCTGCCGCTGGCGCCGTGGGAAGCCGCGCTGGGCGCGGGCGTCGACGTGCCCACACCCGAAGGCACGGTGCAGCTAACGGTGCCCAAGGGCTCGCAAGCGGGCCGCAAGCTCCGCCTCAAGGGCCGCGGATTGCCGGGCAAGAATCCGGGCGACCTCTACGCCGTGCTGGCCCTGGTGGCGCCCAAGGCCGACACCGAGGCAGCGCGGACGGCGTACGAGAACCTGGCCACGGCCTTCGCCGACTTCAAGCCCCGCGCGCATCTGCAAGGATGACCCGTCATGAACCGAACGATCTCCAGCGCGCTGCGCGGCAGCGTCGTCGAAGAGGACCTGCTGCTGACCACCGTCGAGCTGTGCCGCGCCGTCCGCACGTCGCAGCAGCAGGTGGAGGTCTGGGTCTACGAGGGCGTGCTGCAGCCAACCGGCGAGTCGACCGACGAGTGGCGCTTCGGCGGCGACTCGCTGGCGCGAGTCCGCCTCGCTACCCGGCTGATGCACGACCTCGAGATCAACACGCCCGGCGTCGCGCTCGCGCTCGACCTCCTCGACCGGATCGCCGAACTCGAACGAACGCCCCTCGGGCGCTGACCGTCGTGCACCGCTCTTTTCTCTCGTTTCTGCTCGTCACCGCAACGATGGTCGCGGGCTGCGCCGGCACCGGCGAGCGCGCGACGCCCGCGCGGGCGCAGGCGGACGCGATCGTCGCCGGCGCCGACCGCAGCGAGGCCGACCGCCGCAACGACGTTCGCCGCAAGCCCGCCGAGATGCTCTCATTCATCGGCTTGCGGCCGGGGATGTCCGTTCTCGACATCAGCGCCGGTGGCGGCTACACGAGCGAACTGCTCGCACGCGCCGTCGCCCCGAACGGCCGCGTCTACGCCCAGACCCCGCGAGCGCCGTCGGCGACGCTCGCCGGGCGACTACAGAAGCCGATCGGCGCCAGCATCGTGTCCGTCGTTCAGCCGTTTGACAGCCCGGTTCCCGCCGACGTCGCCGCGGGCGGGCTCGATATCGTCACGCTGATGTTCAACTACCACGACTTCGGCGCGATGGGCGTCGACCGGCCGCGCCTGAATGCCGCCGTCTTCGCCGCGCTCAAGCCCGGCGGCGCCTACGTCGTTGCCGACCATGCCGGCCGCGCCGGCACCGGCATCTCGGAGTCGGGCTCGCTGCACCGCGTCGAGGAAGCCTTGGTCCGGCGCGAGGTCGAGGCCGCCGGATTTCGCCTCGTCGCTGAAGCCGGCTTCCTGCGCAACCCAGCCGATCCGCGCGATCGCGAAGAGCCCGATCCGCCGCAACCCAAGGACGAGTTCGTCCTCAAGTTTGTCAAGCCCTGACGCGCGCCTTTCGCACCGGCCGTGCCGCCCGCGTCGGCCCGGGCACTGGAACGCCGGCCGCGCCCTTGACCTCCTTCAGCACCACGCTCGAGCGGATGTGGGTCACGCCGGGCAGCTTGAACGCAGTGTCGTGCAGGAACGCCTCGTAGCTCTTGATGTCCTCGACCAGCACCATGATGCTGTCGTCGGCTGCGCCGGTCGTGCTGTAGCAGCTCACGATCTGCGGGCAGGCGCCGACGGCCCGCTCGAATTCGCGCACGGTGTGCTCAGTGTGCTGCGTCAGGTTGACCTCGGCGAGCACGCACAGCGCGAGGCCGACGCTCTCGCGGTCGACCGTCGCGCCGTAGCCGCGGATGATACCGGCGGCTTCCATGTCCTTGACGCGCTTCCAGCACGGCGTCGCGCTCAGTCCCACCGCGGCGGCGAGCTGCTGCACCGTCTGGCGCGAGTCGCGCTGGAGGGCGGCGAGGAGGGCGCGGTCCTTGTCGTCGAGTACGTACAACTATGATCCTCGCCACTAGAGGAACAATATTCTACGAAAGTCACCCTGGGCGGTCTGAACAGAAGCCTATTCTCGCCGCGCTCGCTTAGATTTCTCCTTTGCACCTTCAACGGAGCGCCGCCATGCCCGCGTCCCTCGCCCGCCCCGAGTACGCCCTCGCCGACAACCTGCGCGCGGCCGGTGGCATAGTGTTCCTCACCGGCACGCAGGCGCTGATCCGCCTAGCCCTGATGCAACGCGAGCGCGACCTTGCCGCCGGCCTCGATTCGCGCGGGTTCATCAGCGGCTACCGCGGCTCGCCACTCGGCATGGTCGACCAGCAGGTCTGGAAGGCGGCGCCGCTGCTCGATCGTGCCGGCGTCAAGTTCCTGCCCGCGATCAACGAGGAGCTCGCGGCGACGGCCGTGCTCGGCACGCAGCGCGTCGAGTCCGACCCCGAGCGGACGGCCGCCGGCGTCTTCGCGATGTGGTACGGCAAGGGGCCGGGCGTCGACCGCGCCGGCGACGCGCTCAAGCACGGCAACGCGTATGGCGCCTCGCCGCACGGCGGCGTGCTGGTCGTCGCCGGCGACGACCACGGCTGCGTCTCGTCGTCGATGCCGCACCAAAGCGACCTTGCGATGCAGTCGTGGCACATGCCGGTCGTCGCGCCGGCCAACGTCGCCGAGTACCTCGAGTTCGGCCTCTATGGCTGGGCGTTGTCGCGCTTCTCCGGCAACTGGGTCGGCTTCACCGCGCTCTCCGAAGTCGTCGAGAGTGGCTCGACCGTCGATCTCGACGCGACCCATTCCCGCGTCGCCCGCTGGCAGGACGCCGCGACGATCGAGGCCGAAACCGCGTTCGTGCGACCGGCCGAGGGCCTGCACTATCGCTGGCCGGACCTGCCGTCGCTGAAGATAGAGGCGCGCCTGCACGCCAAGCTCGACGCGGTGCGCGCCTTCGCGCGCGTCAATTCGATCGACCGCGACATCGTCGTCGCCGAACGCGCGAGCGTCGGCATCATCACCTGCGGCAAGGCGCATTTCGATCTGCTCGAGGTCTTCCGCCGCCTCGACATCCCGCTCGACGCGCTCGCCGCGGCCGGCGTGCGCATCTACAAGGTCGGCCTGGCCTACCCCGTCGAGCCGACCCGGCTCGACGCCTTCGTCAACGGCCTGGACGAGGTGCTCGTCGTTGAGGAGAAAGCCGGCCTCGTCGAGCAGCAGCTGCGCGACCTGCTCTACAACCGCGCTGTGCGGCCGAAGGTCGTCGGCAAGAAGGACGGCGCCGGCAGGCAGCTCGTCAGCGGGCTCGGCGAGCTGCGCCCGTCGCGGCTGATCGAGATCGTCTCTCGCTGGCTGGCCGACCGCTTCCCGGCGCTCGACCGGCGACAGCTGGTGCGCGACTTCACGATCCCGGACCTGCTCTCCAATGCCGGCGATGCCGTCAAGCGCGTGCCCTATTTCTGCGCCGGCTGCCCGCACAACACGTCGACCAAGGTACCGGAGGGATCGCGCGCGCAGGCGGGCATTGGCTGCCACTTCATGGCGTCGTGGATGGACCGCGACACCGAAGGGCTGATCCAGATGGGCGGCGAGGGCGTCGACTGGGTCTCGCACGCGATGTTCACGAAAGTGCCGCACGTCTTCCAGAACCTGGGCGACGGCACCTACTACCACTCGGGCTACCTGGCGATCCGCCAGGCGATCGCGGCCAGGACCAACGTTACCTACAAGATTCTCTTCAACGACGCGGTGGCGATGACCGGTGGCCAGCCGGTCGACGGCATCATCTCGGTCGACGCCATCGCGCGCCAGGTCGAGGCCGAGGGCGCGACGAAGGTGGTGGTGCTCTCCGACGACATCGCTAAGTACGACGCGATCCACGCCAAGTTTCCGGCGGGCACCGAGTTCCACGACCGCGCCGAACTCGACGCCGTGCAGCGGCGCCTGCGCGAGATGCAAGGCGTGACCATCCTGATCTACGAGCAGACCTGCGCGGCCGAGAAGCGCCGGCGCCGCAAGAAGGGCGAGCTCGCCGATCCGGCGCGGCGTCTCTTCATCAACGACCGCGTCTGCGAAGGCTGCGGCGACTGCTCGGTGCAGTCGAACTGCGTCGCCGTGCTGCCACTCGAGACTGGGCTCGGGCGCAAGCGCGAGATCGACCAGTCGAGCTGCAACAAGGACTACTCGTGCGCCAAGGGCTTCTGCCCGAGCTTCGTCGGCGTCGTCGGCGGCCGGCTGAAGAAGCGACAGGGTGCGCTCTCTGGCGCGGCGGCGGCGCGCTTCGCGACCGCCGTCGACGCGCTTCCGCTGCCCGCCGCGCACGTTTGGACCGGCCCTTACGACCTGCTCGTCACGGGCGTCGGCGGCACGGGGGTCGTCACCGTCGGCGCGCTGATCGCGATGGCGTCGCACCTCGAGGGCCACGCCGCCAGCGTTCTCGACTTCATGGGCTTCGCGCAAAAGGGCGGCTCGGTGCTGTCGTTCGTGCGACTCGCGCGCGACCCGTCGGCGCTCAACCAGGTGCGCATCGACGCTCAGCAGGCCGATGCCGTGCTGGCGTGCGACGTCGTCGTCGCCGCATCGGCCGACGCGCTGCTCACGGTGCGATACGGTCGTACCCGCATCCTCGCCAACCGGCACGAAATTCCGGTCGCGGCGTCGCTTTCCAACCCCGACGCCGACCTGCGCGTCGGCGCGCTTCTCGAGAAGATCGAGTTCGCCGCCGGCGCCGATCGCGTCAAGACGATGGATGCGCAACGCCTCGCGCAGGAGTTCGTCGGCGACACCATCGTCGCCAACATCGTCGCCATGGGCTACGCCTGGCAGCTCGGCCTCGTGCCGGTCGGACTGGCGGCGATGCAGCGCGCGATCGAGCTGAACGGCGTCGCCGTCGCTGCGAACCAGGCGGCGTTCTCGCTCGGACGGCTCGCTGCCGCCGACCCGACCGGAGCGAGCGATCTGTTGCACGAGCCCAAGACGTCGAGCGTGCATGGCGAGACGCTGGAGGCGCTGATCGAGCGCTCGGCGCGTTTCTTGGCCGGCTACCAGAACGCGGCCTACGCCGACCGCTATCGGCGCACGGTGGAGGCCGTGCGCGAGCGCGAGCTGGCGCTCGTGGGAGCCGGCGCGCCGCTGTCGCTCACGCGCGCGGTCGCCGAGCAGCTGCGCAAGCTGATGGCCTACAAGGACGAGTACGAGGTCGGCCGCCTCTTCACCGATGGCGAGTTCGAGAAGGCACTCGCCGAGCGCTTCGAAGGCGACGACCTGCACCTCGAGTTCTACATGGCACCGCCGGCGCTCGTGAAGCCGAAGCCAGGCGCTGGCAAGGCGCCGAAGAAGGTCCGCTTCGGTCCGTGGCTGTTCCCGCTGCTGAAACTCCTCGCGCGCGCCAGGGCGCTGCGCGGCACGCCGTTCGATCCGTTCGGGCGCAGCGAGGAACGCCGCCTCGAGCGGCGCCTGATCGCCGAGTACGAGGCGCGCGTCGCCGAGATGGCGCAGCGCCTCAGCGCCGACAAGCTCGCGGTCGCCGTGGCCATTGCTAACGTGCCGGCGCAGATCCGCGGCTACGGCCACGTCAAGCTGGCGAGCCTGGCGATCGCGCGGGCTCGTGAGAGCGAGCTGCTCAACCGCTTCGATCCCGAACGCTATCCGCGCCCGGCGGGGCCGGCCGCGGCGGGTCAGTTCCGCGGCATTCCAGTCACCTCGGCCTGACCGCCCGGCGCGCCGCGCGCGTCACGCCGTCGCGGGCAGGTACTTGCTCAGCTTGGCGAGCAGCGCTTCGCGCGTGAACGGCTTGACGATGAAGTCGGCGGCGCCGGCTTCCATGCTTCGCACCAGCGTCTCGAGCCGCGCCTCGCCGGTGAGCATGACGACCGGGATCGCCGCCAGCTCCGGGCTCATCTTGATCTGCCCGGTAATGGCGACGCCGTCGCCGCCCGGCAGCATCACGTCCATCAGCACGAGGTCGGGACTCACGGCGCGGATGCGGTCGAGCGCGGCCGCGCCGTCGGTCTCAAAGACGAGATCGAGGGCTTCGGAGGCGAGCATCGCCGCGACCAGCGCGTGCAGGACCTCGTCGTCCTCGACGACGAGGACGACCGGCCGGCGCGCTGTCCCGACAGCCGCGGCGGCCGCGCCGCCGGGCCGGGAACGCACGATCGTCCTCGCCGCGACGCGAACGCTGGTCGCGAGCCGATCGGCGTCGATCGGCGTCGGGAAGTGCTGCACGTAGTCGTCAAACACGCCTTCCCTGCCCAGGCGCGCCGCCGCGGCGACGCTGTCGCTGTCGCAGAGCGCGAGTAGGAACGGGCGCGCCGGCGCGCTGGTGCCGGCACCGTGCAGCGCCAGCGCGATGCGTTCGGCGTCGTCGATCGACGCCAGGCCGAGGATGACGACTTCGGCACGGTGCGCGAGCGCCTGCAGCGCCGCCTGGTCGGGCCGGAGGCTGGTTCGCATGCCGGCCGCGAACTCGCTGCCCAGGCGCGCCGCGACGACGCGCCCGCCCTCTTCGTGCTCGACGACGACGAGCAGGCGCAGCGGGTCGGCGGGCGACGGCGTGGACATTTGCTCGTCCATTCTGGTCGCGTCGCGCCGACGCGCCACACCGCCGGCGGGCTCGAACGTGAGCAACGCACGCGATGCCCAGCCCGCAGCGCGGGCGCGACGCGATCCCCGCCGCTGCTACACTTTTGCGATGGTCATGATCGCGCCTTCGCTCATCAGGTCGCCCGACCGGGGAGCCTGGCCCTGGCGCCGCTGCCCGTCTCTCGCGCGACGCTGACACCCGAGCGGTGCCGGCGCATCGCGCGCCGAGGAATCAGCGGCGATTGCGCCGCGCCCGGCTTCCCCTTCGAGACCGGCACCGCCGCGGCGGCGCCCGAGACGTGGAGATCTCGCCGGCGGCGAGGCAAGCGATGACCGAACTCGAGTTCAAAAGCCTGGCGATGCAAGGCTTCAACCGGATCCCGCTGATCGCCGAAGCGTTCGCCGACCTCGAGACGCCGCTCTCGCTCTACCTGAAGCTCGCCTGCGGCGTCGCCGGCCCTGGCGCCGACAGCCGGAACAGCTTTCTGTTGGAGTCGGTGGTCGGTGGCGAGCGCTTCGGCCGCTACTCGTTCATCGGCCTTCCCGCGCGGACCCTGCTTCGGTCGACCGGCTTTCGCACCGAGGTCGTTAGCGACGGCCGGGTCGTCGAGACCGACGACGGCAACCCCCTCGACTTCATCGCCGCCTACCAGCAGCGCTTCCAGGTCGCGCTCCGGCCTGGCCTGCCCCGCTTCTGCGGGGGCCTGGCGGGCTACTTCGGCTACGACGCCGTGCGCTACATCGAGCCGCGCCTGGCGGCTTCGGCCGACATCCGCCCGCTCGGCGACCCGATCGGCACCCCCGACGTGCTGCTCGTGCAGTGCGAGGAGGTGGCGGTCATCGACAACCTCTCGGGGCGGCTCTACCTCATCGTCTACGCCGACCCGGGCGTGCCGGAGGCGTTCGCGAGCGCGCGCCGGCGCCTGCTCGAACTCACCGACCGCTTGCGCGCGAGCGTCGCGGCGCCGCCGGTCGAGCGCGTCGCCGCCGAGCCGGTGCGGCGCGATTTCGCCAAGGACGATTTCCTCGCTGCCGTGTTGCGCGCCAAGGAATACATCGCCGCCGGCGACCTGATGCAGGTCCAGGTCGGCCAGCGCATGACGAAGCGCTACGCCGGCTCGCCGCTGAGCCTCTACCGTGCCGTGCGCTCGCTCAATCCTTCGCCGTACATGTACTTCTACGACATGGGCGACTTCCAGATCGTCGGCGCCTCGCCCGAGATCCTGGTCCGCCGCGAGGCGGGCGCAGGCGGCGACACGGTCACCATCCGGCCGCTCGCCGGAACGCGCCCGCGCGGCTCGACGCCCGAGCTCGACGCCGCGCTCGAAGCCGAGCTCCGCGCCGACCCGAAGGAGCGCGCCGAGCATCTGATGCTCATCGACCTGGCGAGGAACGATATCGGTCGGATCGCGAAGGCCGGCAGCGTCAAGGTGACCGAGGCTTTCACGATCGAGCGCTACTCGCACGTGATGCACATCGTCAGCAACGTCGAGGGCCTGCTGCAGGACGGCATGACTAATCTCGACGTGCTGCGGGCGACCTTCCCCGCCGGCACGCTCACCGGCGCGCCCAAGATCCGCGCGATGGAGCTGATCGACGAGCTCGAGCCGGTCAAGCGCGGCGTTTACGGCGGCGCCTGCGGGTACCTGAGCTACGCCGGCGACATGGACGTGGCGATCGCGATCCGAACCGGCATCGTCAAGGACGGCATGCTGCACGTACAGGCGTCGGCGGGGGTGGTCGCCGATTCGGTGCCCGAGCTCGAATGGCAGGAGACCGAGGCCAAGGCGCGCGCCCTGCTGCGCGCCGCCGAGCTGGTCGAGGAGGGGTTCTGATGCTCCTCGTCATCGACAACTACGACAGCTTTACCTTCAATCTCGTCCAGTACTTCGGCGAGCTGGGCGAAGACGTCCGCGTGTTCCGCAACGACGAGATCGACGTCGAAGGCGTCGGCTCGCAGCGACCCGACGCGATCGTCTTTTCGCCGGGACCGTGCACGCCGGCCGAGGCGGGGGTGTGCGTGGAGGCGATCCGCGCCTTCGCCGGCACCGTGCCGATCCTCGGCGTCTGCCTCGGCCACCAGGCCATCGGCGCCGCGTTGGGGGGCAAGGTCGTGCGAGCCGGGCGGCTCATGCACGGCAAGGCCGACGTGCTCAGCCACGACGGCCGCGGCCTGTACGCTTCTCTTCCGGAGCGCTTCTCGGTGATCCGCTATCACTCGCTGGCGCTCGAGCGCGACTCGCTGCCGCGCGAGCTCGAGGTGACGTCGACCGCCAGCGACGGAGAGATCATGGGCGTTCGCCACCGCGAGCTGGCGGCGACCCGGACGCCGCTCGAGGGCGTGCAGTTCCATCCGGAATCGATCCTCACCGAGCATGGCCTCGCCATGCTGAAGAACTTCCTCGACTCGGCGCGCTGAGCGCCGCGCCGAGCAACTTCGAACACCGACCCGGAGACGCCATGCCGATCTCGAACACCGACGCGCTGACGCGCACGATTGACCACCGCGAGATCTTCCACGACGAAATGCTCTCGCTCGTTCGCCGCATCATGAGCGGCGAAATGTCGCCGGTGATGATGGCCGCGGTGCTGGTCGGCCTGCGCGTCAAGAAGGAGACGATCGGCGAGATCACCGCCGCAGCCCAGGTGATGCGTGAGTTCGCGACCAGGGTCGAAGTCGCCGACAAGACACACCTCGTGGACATCGTCGGCACCGGCGGCGACGGCTCGCACACCTTCAACATCTCGACCTGCAGCATGTTCGTGGCCGCGGCGTGCGGGGCGCGCGTCAGCAAGCACGGCAACCGCAGCGTGAGCAGCAAGTCGGGCAGTGCGGACGTGCTGGAGGCACTCGGCTTGCCGCTCACGCTCTCGCCGCAACAGATCGCGGCGTCGATCGAGGCGACCGGCATCGGCTTCATGTTCGCGCCGAATCACCACCCGGCGATGAAGAACGTCGCCCCGGTGCGCAAGGAGTTGGGCATCCGCACGATCTTCAACATCCTCGGCCCGCTGACCAATCCCGCCGACGCGCCGAACATCCTCATGGGCGTGTTCCATCCCGACCTGGTCGGCATCCAGGTGCGTGCGCTGCAGCGGCTGGGCGCCGAGCACGCGGTCGTCGTCTACGGCAAGGACGGCATGGACGAGGTCTCGCTCGGCGCCGCGACCATGGTCGGCGAACTGAAGGACGGCGAGGTCCGCGAGTACGAGATCCACCCGGAGGACTTCGGCTTCACGATGGCGAGCAACCGGGCGCTGCGGGTCGAGACGCCGGCGCAGTCGAAGGCGATGCTCGAATCCGTGCTCGCCGACGAGCCCGGGCCGGCGCGCGACATCGTCGTCTTCAACGCCGGCGCCGCGCTCTACGCTGCCAACGTCGCGGCGACGATGGAAGTGGGCATTGCGCAGGCGCGCGAGGCGATCGCGCTGGGCCGCGCCCGCGCCAAGCTCGACGAGTTCATCGCCTTCGCGCGGCGGTCCGTCGCGGCAGGATGAGCGACATCCTGACGAAGATCGTCGCCGTCAAGCGCGACGAGGTGGCAGCGGCACGGCTGAAGCGCGATTTGGCGTCGTTGCGTCGCGACGCCGAATCGCTGGGCGGCCAGCGCGATTTCATCGCGGCTCTGCGCGAGCGGGTCGTCGATCGACGCGCCGCCGTCATCGCCGAGGTCAAGAAGGCGAGCCCGAGCAAAGGCGTGCTGCGCGAAGACTTTCGCCCCGCCGAAATTGCCGCGAGCTACGAACTGCATGGCGCCGCGGCGCTCAGCGTGCTCACGGATGAGTGCTTCTTCCAGGGCTCGGCGGCGGCGCTTGAATCGGCGCGCGCCGCCTGCGCGCTGCCGGTTCTGCGCAAGGATTTCATGATCGACGCCTACCAGCTGTTCGAAACGAGAGCGATGGGGGCCGACTGCATCCTGCTCATCGCCGCGATCCTCGACGACGTCGAGCTCGCGGAGTTCGAGGCCATGGCGCAAGCGCTCGGCATGGCCGTGCTGGTCGAGGTGCACGACGCGCAAGAGCTGACTCGTGCGCTGCGCCTGTCGACGCCGCTCGTCGGCATCAACAACCGGGATTTGCGCAGCTTCGAGGTGTCGCTGGACACGACGCTGGCGATGCTGCCGCACATGCCGGTCGGGCGCGTCGTCGTCAGCGAAAGCGGCATCCACGTGCCGGCCGACATCGAGCGCCTGCGCGCCGCCGGCGTGCACGCCTATCTCGTCGGCGAGGCTTTCATGCGTGCGCCCGATCCCGGCGTTGCGCTGGCCCGCCTGGTCGCATGAAGGCGAGCGATCTCGACGCGGCGTTCGCGTCGCTGCCGCCGGCGTGGGCCGCCGTACTCCCCGGCTGGACGCCCGAAAGGCTCGCCGCCGTTCGACGCCGTATCGAGGCCGTGTCGGGTGACCGGCCGATCGCGCCCGAAGACCCGTTCCGGGCGCTTCGCCTGGCCGCGCCCGACGAGGTCAAGGTCGTCGTCGTCGGCCAGGATCCCTATCCGACGGCGGGCCACGCCGACGGACTCGCGTTTTCGGCGGGCAAAGGTCGACCCCGCTCGCTTGCTCGCGTCATGGAAGTTCTGGCAGCCGACCGGCCGGAGACGTTTCGGCCGCCCGAGGTCTGGAAGCTCGACGCTTGGGCGCGCCAGGGCGTTCTCTTGCTCAATCCCGTGCTGACGGTCGAAGTCGGCCGAAGCGCCAGTCACATGGATTGCGGTTGGCAGGCGCTCACTGTCGAAACTGTCGAAGTATTGTCTCGTCGAAAGGATCCGCCGACGTTCCTCCTGTGGGGCGCCAAAGCGCAGGCTTTTTGGGCCGACGCAGGCGCCGCACAAGCGCCCACGCTGACGACGCGCCACCCCTCTTACGACTTCCAGCGCGCTTTCATGGCTGAGGGCAGTCATTTCGAGGCGACGGCTCACCTCGTCGACTGGTGGGCTATCGGAAGACCGGGCGAGCCCATGCTATAGTCACCGGTTCGTCTCGGAGGGGTGCCCGAGTGGCTAAAGGGGGCAGACTGTAAATCTGTTGGCTTACGCCTACGCTGGTTCGAATCCAGCCTCCTCCACCACGACTGACTGCTTGTCTTTCGCTTAAGTTTCCTCGCGGCGCGCAGGCGTCGCGGAGCCTCCCGAGCGGGAGTAGTTCAATGGTAGAACCCTAGCCTTCCAAGCTAATGACGCGGGTTCGATTCCCGTCTCCCGCTCCAGTTCGACAAGGGTTTCGCATCGGTTCGTTGCGGAGCCTTTTTCAAACTGAAGGTCGACTGGGCAGGCGCCGATGGGTGCCGGTTCGGAAAGCCCATGTGGCTCAGTGGTAGAGCACTCCCTTGGTAAGGGAGAGGTCGCGCGTTCGATCCGCGCCATGGGCACCAAGGATCGTGAGCGTTAATGCTGCGGCGCTGACAGGACAGCGGGGTCGCTTTGCGACCCCTTCAAGGCGGTTTTGGAACAGACCGGGGCAAATCGGAGTTTTTCAGACATGGCAAAGAGCAAATTCGAGCGGACCAAGCCGCACGTGAACGTGGGGACCATTGGTCACGTGGACCATGGCAAGACGACCCTGACGGCGGCCATCACGACCGTGTTGAGCAAGCTGTTCGGTGGCGAGGCCAAGGCCTAC
>JBBRFW010000021.1:0-41435 GCA_038241255.1 Burkholderiales bacterium
GGAGGCCGTCAAGGCGGCCGGCGGAACGATCGTCGGCGCGGTGCGCGCGCCGCTCTCGACCAGCGACTTCTCGTCGTACATGCTGCAGGCGCAGGCGAGCAAGGCCCAGATCCTCGGCCTCGCCAACGCCGGCGGCGACACGATCAACTCGATCAAGGCGGCCAACGAGTTCGGCGTCACCAAGACGATGAAGATCGCTGGCCTGCTGATGTTCATCAACGACGTGCACTCGCTCGGCCTCAAGGCGACGCAGGGCATGTACCTCACCGACAGCTGGTACTGGAACCAGTCGGCCGAATCGCGCGCCTGGTCGAAGAAGTTCTTCGAGAAGTTCAAGCGGATGCCGTCGTCGCTGCAGGCGGCCGACTACTCGGTGACCCAGTTCTATCTCGCCGCCGTCAAGGCCGCGAACAGCGACGACGGCGACAAGGTGATGGAGCAGATGAAGAAGATGAAGGTCAACGACATGTACGCCAAGAACGGCTACATCCGCGGCGACGGCAGCATGATCCACGACATGTACCTGCTCCAGGTGAAGACGCCCGAGGCGTCGACGACGCCGTGGGACTACTTCAACGTCGTCTCGACGGCCAAGGGCGAGAGCGCCTTCCTGACCAAGGCCGAGTCGAAGTGCTCGGCCTGGAAGTAGCCCGGCCGGGCCGGCGGCGCTGACGCCCGATGGAGATCTTCGGCATCCCGCTGCCGGCCTTGCTCGGGCAGCTGCTGCTCGGACTCGTCAACGGCTCGTTCTACGCGTTGCTGAGCCTGGGCCTGGCGGTGATCTTCGGACTCCTCGGGATCGTCAACTTCGCCCACGGCGCGCTCTACATGATCGGCGCGTACGTGGCGTGGCTTGGGCTCGAGAAGTTCGGGATGAACTACTGGACCGCGCTCGTCGTCGCGCCGATCCTGGTCGGCGCGCTCGGCGTCGTCATTGAGCGCACGCTGCTGCGCCACCTCTACAAGATCGATCCGATCTACGGCCTGCTTCTCACCTTCGGCCTGGCGCTCATTGCTGAGGGGCTCTTTCGCGAGCAGTTCGGCGTGTCGGGCCAGTCGTATCCGGTGCCGGAGGCACTGCAGGGCGCCACCAACCTCGGCTTCATGGTGCTGCCGAACTACCGCGCCTGGGTCGTGGTCGCCTCGCTCGTCATCTGTCTGGGCACCTGGTTCGTGATCGAACGGACGCGCCTGGGCGCGACGCTGCGCGCCGGCACCGAGAACCCGGCGCTGGTACAGGCGTTCGGCATCAACGTGCCGCGCATGGTGATGCTCACCTACGCCGGCGGCGCCGGCCTCGCCGCGCTCGCCGGGGTGCTCGCCGCGCCGGTGATCCAGGTGACGCCGCTGATGGGCTCGAACCTGATCATCATCGTCTTCGCGGTGGTCGTGATCGGCGGCATGGGCTCGATCCTCGGCTCGATCCTCACCGGTCTCGCGCTCGGCCTCGTGGAGGGACTGACGAAGGTGTTCTACCCGGAGGCGTCGAACATCGTCGTCTTCGTGATCATGGCGATCGTGCTGATGATCCGGCCGGCCGGCCTGTTCGGCAAGGAGGCATGATGTTGAGCGCAGAAAACGGCGCCCGCCTGTCGCGCATCGGGCTGTGGATCGGCCTGATCCTGCTGCTGGCGGCGCCCTTCATCGGCATCTATCCGGTGTTCGTCATGAAGGCGCTTTGTTTCGCGATCTTCGCCTGTGCCTTCAACCTGCTGCTCGGCTTCACCGGGCTGCTCTCGTTCGGCCACGCCGCGTTTCTTGGCGCTGCGGCCTACATCACCGGTTGGCTCGTCAAGTCGATGGACGTTCCTGCCATCGTCGGCGTGCTCGGCGGCGCCGCCTTCGCCGGCCTTCTTGGCTTGGCGATCGGCCTGATCGCGATCCGCCGACAGGGCATCTACTTCGCGATGATCACGCTGGCGATGGCGCAGATGATCTATTTCGTCTGGCTGCAGGCGCCGTTCACGCACGGCGAGGACGGCCTGCAGGGCGTGCCGCGCGGTTCGCTGCTCGGGATCTTCTCGGGGCGCAATGACCTGGCGATGTACTACATGGTGCTCGCCGTCTTCGTCGCCGTCTTCCTCTTCATCATGCGCATCGTCCACTCGCCGTTCGGCCAGGTGCTGAAGGCGATCCGCGAGAACGAGCCGCGCGCCGTCTCGCTCGGCTACGACGTCGACCGCTACAAGCTGCTGGCGTTCGTCCTCTCGGCGACGATCGCCGGGCTGGGCGGCGCGCTGAAGACGCTTGTGCTCGGCTTCGCGACGCTGTCGGACGCGCACTGGTCGCTCTCCGGCGAGGTGATTTTGATGTCCTTGCTGGGCGGCCTCGGCACGTTCGCCGGCCCGGTCGTCGGCGCGTTCACGATCATCGGCCTGCAGGACTACCTGGCGGACCGCGCCGGCTCGTACGTCACGGTCATCATCGGCGCGATCTTCGTCCTTTGCGTCGTCGCCTTCCGCCGCGGCTTCGTCGGCGAGCTGCAGGCGTGGCTGAAGCGGCGCGCCAATTACACTGTCGTAAACGCGGCCAGCGAGGCGAGATGAGCAAGCGAATGACCAGGGGCGAGTTGCAGGCGTCGTTGGGCGCCTTCAACCCGGTGGGGCACGCCGTCCTGGCGTTCGCCGACGACGGCGCGGCGGCCGAGGCGGCAAAGGCGCTGCGCGAGGCTGGCCTCGGCGCCGAGGACATCCTCGTCTACACCTCTGCCGAGCTCTTCCCGGATCTCGAGGAAATGATGCGCAACGCCAGCGGCGCGGCCGGGTTCGGCTACGAGATCACGCTCATGCGCCGCTACATGACGCTGGCGAGCGAAGGCGCCGGCTGGGTCGTCGTGTACGCGCCGGACGACGCGCAGGTCGGCGAGGTCAAGGAAATTGCCAGGCGCCTCGGCGCGCGCTCGGCCGTCCACTACGGCCGGCTGCTCCACGAAGACCTGATCTAGCGCTCAACCCCGGGGCTACGGCTTGAGGCCGGATCGCTCTGTGAGAAGCGTGTCGTCGATCAGCTGGACGGCGCAGTCGGGATAGAGCGCGATGTAAGCGGCGAAACGCGCGCCCGGGGTGCCGCGGGCGCCGCGAAACGTGTTTGCGCTGCTGCAAACACGGTACTGTCCGAAGAGAAGCCCCTCACGGCGATGCGGGTCAGGTCAAGGCGCGGGTGGCGCGCCGGCAAAGCGAGGGCGCGGTCCGTGTCGATGACGCACGTAGTGCCGCTGATTCGGAACGGCATCGACCCGAGGCTCGGCTCTGTCGCAAGCGCGCCGCGACCGCTGAAGCTGTCGAGCGTCAGCACGGCGATTCCTGCCGCATTCAGTTGCTCGATCGAGCTGGCCTGGCCCGCCAGAGCGCCGGCGTCGCCGTGCAACATGAGCGCTGCCGGAATCCGCTGCGCGTCGCCGTAGGGCAGGCACGGCTCGCCGGCGATCGACGGCGCCGACGCGGTCGTCGCGAAGAAGCTGCGGCAACGTCGGCGTGATCGTCTCCACGACGTCAACCTCGATGGGAAAAGTCGGTGGCCACGCTGAGAGAGCTCTGTCGGTCACTGCCATCGCTGCGCAGAAGAGCATGCCGACGGCGGCAATCCGCGCCAACCATCCACGCGTCATGTCGCCCCTTCGCCGAACAATCCGCCGCTCGCCTTCGGTGGTGCGACGCCGAGGTGTCGGTAGGCGGCGAGCGTCGCCACCCGGCCGCGCGGCGTTCGCTGCAGGAAGCCCTGCTGGATCAAGAACGGCTCGATCACGTCCTCGATCGTGTCGCGCTCCTCGCCGATCGCTGCGGCGACGTTGTCGAGGCCGACCGGGCCGCCATCGAAGCGGTGGATCACCGCCTCGAGGAGCTTCCGGTCCATCACGTCGAGGCCGTGCAGGTCGACGTCGAGCATCGCCAGCGCCTTGTCGGCGAGCGGCTTGGTGATCGTGCCGTCGCCCTTCATGTCGGCGAAGTCGCGGACTCGCCTGAGCAGCCGATTGGCGACGCGCGGCGTGCCGCGCGACCGGCGCGCGATCTCGAAGCCGCCCTCGCTGTCGAGCGGCACCTGCAGCAGGCCGGCCGAGCGGCGCACGATCTGCGCCAGCTCCTCGGCACTGTAGAACTCGAGCCGGGCGACGATGCCGAAGCGGTCGCGCAGCGGGTTGGTGAGCATGCCGGCGCGCGTCGTCGCGCCGATCAGCGTGAACGGCTGCAGCTCTAGCTTGATCGAGCGCGCCGCCGGGCCGTCGCCGATCATGATGTCGATCTGGTAGTCCTCGAGCGCGGGATAGAGGATCTCCTCGACCACCGGCGAGAGGCGGTGGATCTCGTCGATGAAGAGGACGTCGTTCTTCTCGAGGTTGGTGAGGATGGCGGCCAGGTCCTTGGGCTTTTCGAGCACCGGGCCGGAGGTCGAGCGCAGGTTCACTCCGAGCTCGTTGGCGATAATGTGCGAGAGCGTGGTCTTGCCGAGCCCCGGCGGGCCGAACAGCAGCACGTGGTCCATCGCCTCGCCGCGCATCCTCGCCGCGCCGATGAAGATCTCGAGCTGCTCGCGCGCCTTCGCCTGGCCGACGTACTCGGCAAGGCCCTTGGGGCGAAGAGCGCGCTCGATCGCCTCCTCGTTAGGCGAGGCGGGAACGCCGCTGATCACGCGAGCGTCCAAGCTTGCTTGCCTTGCCGCGGGCTGGCCGGCGGCGAAGTCGTCGGTCTGGATGCTCATGGCCCATTATCGAACCAGCGTCTCCGCCGCCGAAGGCAGAATGTCCCGGCCGTGCGGATGCTCTGCCGCATCAGCCGACAATGGTCGGCGGCCTCAGGCAGCGACGAACCACTTTCTGCGGAGATCCACATTTGAACGCCTTCTCTTCGTCGCGCCGTCGCCTCGTCGATGCGGCGTGCTCCGCAGTGCTCTGTGCCACCGTCGCCGGCGCGGGCGCGCATGACGCGAAGGTCGGCAACATCGCCGTCGGTCATCCGTTCGCCACGCCGTCGCTCGCCGGGATGAGCAACGGCGTCGCCTATTTCGCCTCGCTCGAGAACATCGGCACCGCGCCCGACCGGCTCCTCCGAGCCAGCACGCCGGCCGCCAGCCGGGTCGAGTTCCACACCATGGCGGTCGACGCGGGGGGGGTGATGCGGATGCGCGAGATCGATGCGATCGAGCTGGCGCCGAAGGCGAAGCTGCTCATGCGTGGCGGCAACGGCGCGCACCTGATGCTGATGGGCCTGAAGGCGCCGCTGAAGGAGGGCGACAGCTTTCCGATGACGCTGCAGTTCGAGCGCGCCGGCACAGTGGAGGTCGAAGTCAAGGTTGACCGGCCGAAGCCCGGTGAGGCGGCGTCCGAAAGCCACATGCACTGAGCCGGCGGGCGAGATCCTTCGCTTCGATCAGCAGGACCAAGCGCCTCGGCGCTGCGTCATTTAGCGAGCGCACGCAGCGCCAGCTTGATGCCGGCGGCGACCTCGACATCTGGCGGCAGGGTCTTCAGCGTCGCCGACGCCTCGCGATCGCTGTAGCCGAGTGCGACCAGCGCCTGCAGGATGTCGGCCTGCGCGCTCGATGTCACGCTGGCCGGTGCGGCGACCGCGTCGCTGAGTTTGCCCTTCAGCTCGAGGAGCAGCCGCTCGGCGGTCTTCTTGCCGATGCCCGGCACCTTGACCAAGCGCCCGCTCTCCTGCAGCGAGACGGCGCGCGCCAACTCGTCGACCGACAGGCCCGAGAGAATCGACAACGCCGTGCGCGGGCCGACGCCCGAGATTTTGACGAGCAGCCGGAACGTCGAGCGCTCCTCGTGGCTGAGAAAGCCGAACAGCACCTGCGCGTCCTCGCGGACGACGAAGTGCGTGAGAAGGGTCACCCGCTCGCCGAGCGCCGGCAGGTTGTAGAAGCTCGACATCGGCACGTCGACCTCGTAGCCGACGCCGCCGACATCGACGAGGACCTGCGGCGGCGACTTGGCGGCGAGGGTTCCAGTGAGGCGGCCGATCATGGGCGGCGATTATCACGGCGCACCGCTTGCCACCTGCGGCGACAATCCCCTCCGTTCGCCCCGCAGCCCACTCGTGATCCTCCGCCACGCCTTCATCCCGCCCGACAATACCCGCCTGGCCAACCTCGCCGGCAATTTCGACGAGCATCTGCGGACGATCGCTGGCGCCTTTGACGTCAAGATCCAGCGCCGCAATGAGTCGTTCCGGGTCGAAGGCGCCAAGGGCCATGCCGAGCGCGCCGTCGTGCTGCTGCAGCAGCTCTACGGCCGCGCCGCGCAGCCGATCGGCGCCGAAGACGTCGAGCTCGCGATCCTCGAGGCGATGAACGACGACGGTGGCCGCGACGGGCCCGCCGCGCTTGTCGCGGCGCCCGACCCGAGCGCGGTCGACTTGCGCCTGCGCACGCGCCGCACCGACCTTGCCGGCCGCACCCCCAACCAGGTGCAGTACCTGAAGAACATCCTTGACCACGACATCACCTTCGGCATCGGCCCGGCCGGCACCGGCAAGACCTATCTCGCGGTCGCCTGCGCGGTCGACGCGCTCGAGCGGAACGCCGTGCAGCGCGTCATCCTCACGCGTCCGGCCGTCGAGGCCGGCGAGCGGCTCGGCTTCCTGCCCGGCGACCTGGCGCAGAAGGTCGACCCCTACCTGCGCCCGCTCTACGACGCCCTCTACGAGCTGATGGGCCTGGAGCGCGTCGGCAAGGCATTCGAGAAGGGCACTCTCGAGGTCGCGCCGCTCGCCTTCATGCGCGGCCGCACGCTTAACCACGCGTTCGTCATCCTCGACGAGGCGCAGAACACGACGCCCGAGCAGATGAAGATGTTCCTGACCCGGATTGGCTTCGGCGCCAAGGCGGTCGTCACCGGCGACACCAGCCAGGTCGACCTGCCGAAGGGATCGACCTCGGGGCTGATCGACGCCGAGAACGTGCTGCGCGACGTCAAGGGGATCGCGACGACGCGATTCACCTCGGCCGACGTCGTCCGCCATCCGCTCGTCGCGCGCATCGTCGAGGCGTATGACGCGGCGGGCGAAAATCGCCGCTGAGCCGGCGCCGCGCGCGCCGCGGCGCAGCCGGCCGGCGTTGCGCCTCTCGCTCCAGCTCGGCGACCCGCGCCATCGCAGCGTGCTCGTTCGCGCCGACGTCGTGCGTTGGGTCCGCGCCGCGCTTGCCGTTCCCGCTGAGATCACGGTGCGCGTCGTCGATGCCGACGAAGGCCTGACGCTCAATCGCGGCTTTCGCGGCCAGGACCACGCAACCAACGTCCTCACCTTCCCCTACGCCGACGCGGCGATGCTGAGCGCCGACATCGTCCTCTGTGCGCCGGTGGTCGAGGCCGAGGCGACCGCCCAGGGCCTCGCGCTCGCCGCCCACTACGCGCACCTCATCGTCCACGGCACGCTGCACGCACAGGGCTTCGACCACGAGCGCGCCGCCGACGCGAAGCGGATGGAAGCTCGCGAGAGCGAGGTCCTCGTCGGCCTCGGCTTCGCCGATCCGTACGCCGCCTGAGGCGGCATCAGAGGTTGCCGACCTCGGCCGGACGCTCGGGCGCCGCAGCCCGTGCCGGCCACATCACCGACGCGATCGCGAGCAGGATGAGGCCGAGCGCAGCGCCGTCCTGACAGTGCAGCTGCTCGCCCAGCCAGAGCGCGCCGCTGATCGTGCCGAGCACCGGGATCAGCATCACCGACATGCTCGAGGCGATCGGCGGCAGCGCCCGCGCCAGGATCAGCCAGATCGCCTGCGCCAGGCCGAAGATGAGGACGGCGTTGTAGGCGACGGCGGCGAGCGTGACCGCGTTCGGCATCGCCCAGCGCTCGCGCTCGAACAGCGCCGTCGCCGTCGTCATGACGAGCGTCGACGCCAGCGTCATCCAGAAGACGATGGCCAGCGTCGGGGCGGCGATCGTCGTCCGCCGCATCTGCTGCGTGCCGATCGCCCAGAACGCCGCGGCGACAAGCATGCCGATGGCTGCGAGGGGCTCGCCGGCGATCGACTCGAACTCGTGCCAGAGCAGGAGCGAGACGCCGAGGCCCGCTGCGATGATGCCGGCGACGTGGCGCGGTCGCAGGCGATCGCCAAAAAAGGCGACTCCCCAAAGGGCCGAGAAAATCGGCATCGTGTAGCCGAGTGTTGCCGCCCGTCCCGACGACAGTGCCTGTACGGCCAGAATAGCGATCAGGTGCCAGACGATCATGTTGTTGAACGCGAGCTTGGCGAGCTCGAGCCAGTCGCTGCGGCGGATCACGAACGGAACCCGATTCAGGCGCAGCACCGCCCACAGCACGGGCAGGCCAAGCCACATCGACAGCGCGCGAAAGCCGAGCGGCGGATAGCCGGTGACGCCAAGCTTCATCACCGGCCAGTTGAGGCCCCAGACGATCGTGAGAAAGACGAGCAGCCCGTACTGCTGGCGACTGAAGGCGAATTGGTTCGGCGAGACTGCGTTCAGGAGCGGCCCAGGTAACGTTTGCGCCAGAAGAAGATGCTCATGCCGATGCCGAGCGTGAGCATGAATAGGAAGGTGATCCAGAAGCCGGTCGGGCTGTGGATGAGCGGCAGGCCCTCGAAGTTCATGCCGAAAAACCCGGTCACGAGGTTGAGCGGCAGGAAGATCGCGGTCAGCACCGTCAGCGCCCGCATGATGTTGTTGGTGCGGTTGCTCTGCTCGGAGAAGTGCATCTGCACCGCGGTCTCCGACGACGCCTCGAGGCGGCGTACGTGCGAGAGGACGCGCTCGATGTGCTCGAGCACGTCGCGCGAGCGAACGCGCAGCTGCTCGCGGTCGCGGCGCTGGCCCTCGTCCTTGGGCTCGGGCCACTCCTCGAGCGAGTCGAGCCACTCGGTGACCGCTGCGCGCTGGTCCTCGCAGGTGTCCTCGAGGAGGTGCAGGCCGTTGCGCGAATCGAGCAGCAGGCGCCAGCCGCCCGGTGTGCCGCGCTCGCCGAAGAGCTGCTCCTGCAGCTCGTCGAGCTGCTTGGTGAGGAGCTTGCGCAGCTCCAGGTAGCTGTCGACCATGTAGTTGACCATGCGCAACATCAGGTCGGCCGGGCTGGTCGGCATGCGCGCGCTAGCGCGGCCTTCGGCCGTCGACGAGGTCTGGTTCTGCAGCCGGTTGGCGAAGAACTCGCGCACTTGGCAGTCGGTTGGATGGACGGTAAGCAGGACGCGGTCGAAGACGACGAAGCCGACCGGGCTGGTGTCGATCTTCGAGATCGCGTCCTGCCGGCCCTGCGACGCCGGACCGTCGTCGTCGATCGCCGCGATCGCGCTCGCGGCCAGGCGCCTGAACACGAGAATGTCGTAAGCCGACGTGTAGTCGAAGCTCGACGGCAGCTGCTTGTTCAGGAGGTCGATGACGTGGAGCTCGAACAACTGCGCGCCGCTCCATGACTGCAGCCGGGCCTGGACGTCGGGGAGCGCGGCCTCCAGTGCCGACCGGGTGCTCGCGATCCAGAGATAGCCGGTCGGGGGTAGCGCCTCGGGGAGGCCGTCGAGCTCGGTGAACTGGTCACCGACGATGTGGAATGCGCGCACCGGCTGCGGCATCGCCTGTCCTACACGGGCCGCTTGAGGAGCCGTGCCGCGGCGAGGGCGAAGTACGTCAGCACGCCGTCGGCGCCGGCGCGCTTGAACGCGCCGAGCACTTCCATCATCGTCGCGTCGTGATCGAGCCAGCCGTTCTGCGCCGCCGCCTTCAGCATCGCGTACTCGCCACTCACCTGGTAGGCGAAGGTCGGCATGCGGAATTCGTCCTTGACGCGGCGGACGATGTCGAGGTACGGCAGGCCGGGCTTGACCATCACCATGTCGGCGCCTTCGGCGATGTCGAGCGCGACCTCGCGCAGGGCCTCGTCGCTGTTGGCCGAGTCCATCTGGTAGACCTTCTTGTTGCCTTTGCCGAGACTGGCGGCCGAGCCGACGGCGTCGCGGAACGGGCCATAGAAGGCGCTCGCGTACTTGGCGCTGTAGGCCATGATCTTGGTGTGGATGTGGCCGGCGGTTTCGAGCGCGGCGCGGATCGCACCGATTCGCCCGTCCATCATGTCGCTCGGCGCGACGATGTCGACGCCGGCCTCGGCCTGCACCAGCGCCTGCTTGACGAGCACCGCGACGGTCTCGTCGTTGACGATGTAGCCGGTCGGGTCGAGCAGGCCGTCCTGGCCGTGGCTAGTGAACGGGTCGAGAGCGACGTCGGTCATGACGCCGAGATCCGGAAAGCGCTTCTTCAGCCCGCGCACGACGCGCGGTACCAGGCCGTCGGCGTTGAGCGCCTCGCGGCCGTCGTCGCTCTTCAGCGCGGGCTCAAGGACCGGGAACAGCGCCAGCACCGGGATCCCGAGCGCGACGCACTCGTCGGCGACGGCGTAGAGGCGATCGAGGCTCAGGCGCTGAACGCCCGGCATCGAGGCGACGTCCTGGGCGACATCATGGCCCTCGACGACGAACACCGGCAGGATCAGGTCGCTCGCGTGGACGCGCGATTCGCTCACAAGCTTACGGCTCCAGGCGTCGCGGCGCAGTCGCCGCGGGCGGCTGGCGGGGTAGGGCGGCGGCGTCTGCACGGGCGCGATTCTAGGCGGGCGTCTGCGGGCTTCGAGGCGGCGCCGATAATCGATCGATGGGTTCATCGCTCCTCTGGGTCAAGGCCATCCACATCGTCTTCGTGAGCAGCTGGTTCGCAGGCCTGTTCTACTTGCCGCGCATCTTCGTCAACCTGGCGAGCGTGCCGGCCGACAGCCACGCCGAGCGCGAGCGGCTGCTGATGATGGCGCGAAAGCTCTATCGCTTCTCGGGCCTCCTGATGGTGGTCGCGATCGCCCTTGGGCTCGTCCTCTGGCTCGCGTACGGCGTCGGCAAGGGGCCGCACAACCACTGGCTCGACGCCAAGATCGTGCTCGTGCTGGTGGCGATCGGCTACCACCACGCGTGCCGCTCACTGCTGCGCAAGTTCGAGGAGTTCGCCAACACGCGCAGCGAGCGCTGGTTTCGCGTCTTCAACGAAACCTCGGTGCTCCTGTTCGCGGCGATCGTGATCCTGGTGGTCGTGAAGCCGTTCTAGCGTAGGCGATGCCGCGCCACCGAAGCTCGGCTGTTCCGCTGGCGTGGCTCTATGGCGCGCTGATCGTCTACGCGAGCCTCTACCCGTTCGTCGGCTGGCGCGTCCCGGGCGTCGGCATCCTCGATTTTCTGATCCTAGGCTGGCCGCGCTGGTGGACGACCTTCGACCTGGTCGCCAACCTGCTCGGCTACCTGCCGTTCGGCTTCCTACTCGTCGTCGCGCTCGTGCGCGGGGGGCGCGGCGCGGGGTCAGCGGCGCTGCTCGCGGTCGCGGGCGGCACGCTGCTGTCGCTGGCGATGGAGGTGTTGCAGAACTACCTGCCCCATCGCGTCTCATCGAACGTCGACCTCGCCTTGAACGCGCTCGGCACCGCGCTGGGGGCCGGGCTCGGCGCGGCCCTGCACTGGCGCGGCGGAATCGCCCAGTGGCAGAAGGTGCGCGACCGCTGGTTCGTCGCGCGCAGCGCCGGCGGCCTCGCGTTGCTCGTGCTGTGGCCGATCGGCCTTCTGTTCCCGACCGCGGTGCCGTTCGGACTCGGCCATCTCATCGGGCGGCTCCAGCCGTTCCTGGCCGAGCTGCTCGCCGACACGCCCGCCGCAGAGTGGACGCAGGGCTGGGCGGCCGGCGGCGCGAGCGAGGCGGCGACGCGTTCGCTCTCGCCCGCGGCGGAGCTCTCGATCATCGTCCTCGGCATGCTGGCGCCGTGCCTGGTCGCGTTCACGGTCGCGACTCCCGGCTGGCGCCGTGCCCTCCTGGTCGTCGGCGCGGCCCTCGTCGGCGCGGCCACCACGACGCTGTCGACGGCGCTGAATTTCGGCCCGGGCCACGCCCTAGCGTGGACGACGCAGCAGGCGCTTCAGGCGCTCGCGATCGGCACCGGCGCGGCGCTGCTCCTCAGCCTCGTGCCGCGCCGGGTCGCGGCGGGCTTCGGCCTGATTGCGCTGACCGCGCTGGTGATGCTCGTCGCCCAGGCGCCGGCTGACCCGTACTTCGCGCAGAGCTTGCAGGGCTGGGAGCAGGGCCGCTTCATCCGCTTCCACGGCGCGGCGCAATGGGTCGGCTGGCTCTGGCCGTATGCCGCCCTGACCTACCTGCTGGCGCGCCTCGCAGCGCGCGAGCCGGGCCCGTGAGCGGCGTGGCGCTCACAAGCCGAGGAGGCGCAGCGCGTGGCAGTGGGTCCGCGAGCCAGCCTCGGCGAGCTCGTGCAGCACGGTCATGTGATGGCGACTGGGCACGAGCTCGCACACCGGCACGGCACGCGCGCCCCAGGCCGCCGCGATCGCCGCGTTCTGGCGCAGGAACTCCTCGCTTTCTTCACCGCCGACCAAGGCGAAAAGCGGTCCGCGCGGCGCCGGCATTGCGACCGGGCTGAGGCGCCGCGCCGAAGCGGCGTCCAGGTTCAGATCGGGTGCGAGGAAGGGCGCGTGGCGCAGCGGCTCGAGGTCGAAGACGCCGGACACGGCAAGCGCGCCGCTGACCAGGTCGGCGGGCAGGTCGGGCGCCACGGCGCGCCACGCGCACCCCAGCAGCATCGCGGCGAGATGGCCGCCTGCCGAATGCCCCGCGATGACGACGCGCGATGGGTCGCCGCCGTGCTCGGCGGCATGGCGCCAGACCCAGGCGAGCGCCTGCACCAGCTGCAGCACGATGTCCTCGATGGCGACGGCCGGGCAGAGCGCGTAGTTCGGCAGCACGACCATCGCGCCCGCAGCGACGAAGGGCGCCGCGACGAAAGATTGATCGCGCTTGTCGAGCGTGCGCCAATAGCCGCCATGGAGGTAGACCAGCACCGGCGCGCCCCCGGCGCGAGGAGCGAGCGGCGTGAACACGTCGAGGCGCTCGCTCGCGGCGTCGCCGTAGGCGACGTCGAGCGTGCACGCGAGGCTGGCGCGCGCGTGCCGCGAGCGTTCGTCCCACTCGCGCAGGATCGCCGGGTGCTCGGAGATGCGGGCGCGGTTGTTGTACTGCGCGTCGAACCACGCCGGCGACGCCGGCAGGGCAGCGCCGTGGCGCGGCGCGCGCGCCTTCGCGGCATCGCGCTGCGCGGCATCGATCAGCGCATCGGCCATCCACAGCGCAACGCGCTCGACCTCGCGGTCGGGCAGGCCCCAGATGTCCTTCAGCACCATGTATGGCTCGATGCCGTAGACGACCGAGAGGGCGCGGTGCAGACGCTCTCGCGTCGGCGCCGGCAGCGTCGCGGCGAGGGGTGCCATCGCGTGCTCGAGGATGCGGATGCGATGGCCGCGCCGGTACGGCTCCTCCTCGAGCAGGCCGGCGCGTTCGAGCGCCCACTGCTCGAGCGCGAGCTGCGCCGCGGCGCGCATCTGCGGCTCAAACTCCTGAAAGCGTGGAAAGGTCTGCTCGAAGAGCTCGTGCAGGCGGGCGCGGCCGTCGGGCTCGCGCGAAGCGAAGGCGCGTACCGGGCCGAGCGAGGAGTCGACGACGGCCGTCACGAGCGCGCTACGGCTCGGGAAGTAGCGATACGTCGTCGCGCGGGAGACCTTCGAGCGCGCCGCCACTTCGGCCACCGAAGGCACGTGCCCGTTCTGCTGGATCAGCGCCATCGCCGTCTCGAGAAGAAGTCGAAAGGTGGCGGCCTTAACGCCGCGCTCGGGAGCCGCTGGCGGCTCGCTGAGCTTATGCTTGAGGCTTACCATGCGGGTATGTCCGGAGCAGCGCAAGCGCCGATGCGCTTGTGAGGGTGTCGAGGCCGACCCTATGATGCGTCGACCACGATTTGAGACGCAAGTCTTAATCTGAACCAACGATCTCGCGGCACTCGGGACTTACCCGAGGCGACCGCCGGACGCAACCGAGACAAGCGCGATGGGGATCGCCGGCTGCCATGACGCTGCACGTCTTTGATCGCACCGTCGTCGAGGAAGAAGGCGAGGGCGACGCCGTCGTCTGCGTGCACGGCCTGGGGGGCAGCACGAACACCTACACGCCGCTGATGCCGGCGCTGGCTCGCCATCGCGTCATCCGCGTCGACCTGCCCGGCAGCGCGCGCTCGCAGCGCGTCGAGGGCCCGCTCACGATCGAGCGATTCGTCGAGGGGCTGCAGTCCATCTGCAGCCGCATGAACGTCGCGCGCGCGCACTGGGTCGGCCACTCTCTGGGCACCATCGTCTGCCAGCACCTGGCCGTGACCGCGCCGAAGTTGGTGCGCAGCCTCGCCCTGTTCGGCCCGCTGCCCGCACCGCCGGAAGCCGCGCGCACCGCGATCCGGGCGCGCGCGACCAAGGCGCGTGGCGAAGGCCTTGCCGGCATGCACGAGATCACGCTCGCGCTCCTCAACGGCGCCCTCTCGGCCGACACGCGGCAGCGCTCACCCCTCGCTGTCGCCTTCGTTCGCGAGAGCCTGATGCGACAGGACGGCGAAGCGTATGCGCGCAGCTGCGAGGCGCTCGCCGGAGCGGGCCGGGCCGCGGTCGAGCGCATCGAGACGCCGGTCCTGCTGGTCACCGGGGACGAGGACGGCGTCGCTCCGCCGCAGCAGGTGCGCGCCTTGGCCGACAAGCTGCACGCAGCCAAAACTACCCGCGTCGTCGTTTTGCCGAAATGCGGCCACTGGACGCCGATCGAGCGGCCGGAGGATTGCGCGCGCGAGCTGCGCGAGTTTCTCGGCTTGCAACGATGACGCCTCGCGCGCGAACTGAAGGAGACACCCATGGCCGACATCCACTACACCAACGTCCGCATCTTCGACGGTGGCGGCGAAGCGCCGTTCATGGGCGAAGTGCTGGTGCAGGGTGAGAGGATCGCCCGCGTCGTGCGCAGCACCAGCGGCCTTCGCGCCGCGCCGGTGGGTGGCGCGCGCGTCGTCGACGGCGCCGGCGCGTTCCTGATGCCGGGCATGGTCGAGGCGCACACGCACTTCTCGTGGAACGATCAGCCGACGCTCGACGCCATCCAGCGCATGCCGCCTGAGGAGCACATCCTCTGGTGCGCCGAGGTCGCCAAGCGCTACCTCGACATGGGCTGGACGAGCTGCGTCGGCGCGGCCGCCGCCAAGCCGCGCCTCGATGTCGTCATCCGCAACGCCATCGAGAACGGCACGATCGTCGGGCCGCGCTACCTCGCCGCGAGCCAGGAAATCACGGTGCCAGGCGGCCTCGGCGACACGACGCAGCCGCACTTGCCGCAGTCCGACTTCGCGTTCGGCGCGATCGTCAGCGGTCCCGAGGAGATGCGGCGCTGCGTTCGCATGTTCGTTAAGTGGGGCGTCGATTCGCTGAAGATCAACCTTTCAGGCGAATCGATCACGGGCATGCCGAGCGACCGCTGCCAGTTCACCGATCTCGAGATCGCGACCTGCGTCGAGGAGGCGAAGGCCTGGGGCAAGCGGGTCGCCGCGCACGCGCGCTCGTGCAACTCGATCAAGCGCTGCGTGACGCACGGCATCGAAGTGATCTACCACGCTAGCTTCACCGACACAGAAACGCTCGACCTACTCGAAGAGCACAAGATGGAGCACTTCATCGCCCCCGGGCTGGCGTGGCTCATCAACACCTGTCACCACGCGAGCGAGTGGGGCCTGACCCCCGAGGTGACTAAGAAGATGGGCTACCACCGCGAGCTGGAGGCCGCGGTGGAGACGATGAAGCAGCTGCGCCGGCGCGGCGTGCGTATCCTGCCCGGCGGCGACTACGGTTTCGCCTGGACGCCGCACGGCACCAACGCCAAGGACCTCGAGTACTTCGTCAAGGTCGTCGGCATGAGCACGATGGAAGCGCTGCTCTCTGCGACTGCCTGGGGCGGGCCGATGATGAAAATGGGCAAGTCGATCGGCTACGTTCGCGAGGGCTGCTATGCCGACCTGCTGCTGATCGACGGCGACCCGCTCGCCGACATCACGATCCTGCAGGACAAGTCGCGCATCCTTTCGGTGATGAAGGGGGGCGAGTTCCACCGCGCGCCGCCGGTGCGCGCGGCCCGGACGACGCGCTGGGCAGCCTGAGGAGGCGAACGCCATGGACAACACCACGCTCTTCACCAACGTACGCATCCTCGACGGCACTGGCACGATGCCCTACGCCGGCAACGTCTTGGTCCAGGGCAACCGGATTCGCAGCGTCGGCCGCTCGAGCGCAGCGCTCGCGCCGACCGGCGCGACCGTGATCGACGGCGCCGGCGCGGCGCTGATGCCCGGCATGTGCGAGGCGCACACCCATTTCTCCTGGAACGACGCCGCGACGCTAAGCGCGATCCAGACCATGCCGCTCGAGGAGCACGTGCTCTGGTGCGCCAAGGTAGCGAAGCTGTACCTCGAGGCTGGCTTCACCTCGTGCGTCGGCGCGGCCTGCGCGAAGCCGCGACTCGATGTCGTGATCCGCAACGCGATCAATTCCGGCCAGATCCCGGGCCCGCGCTACCTCGCCGCGAGCCAGGAGATTACCGTGCCCGGCGGCCTCGGCGACGAAACCTTGCCGCACCTGCCGTTCCCGGAGTTCAGCTTCGGCGTCAACGTCAATTCCGCCGACGAGATGCGAAAGGCGGTGCGCCTGTTCCTCAAGTACGGCGTCGACTCGATCAAGCTCAACCTCTCAGGCGACAACTTCACGCCCGACTCGCCATCGAACACGACCTGGATGAGCGACGCCGAGGTCGCCGCGGCGATGGATGAGGTGCGCGTTCGCGGCAAGCGCGGCACGGCGCACGCGCGCTCGGCGGCTAGCGTCAAGCAAGCGCTGCGCCACGGCATCGACGTGATATATCACGCGAGCTACACCGACACCGAGACGCTCGACCTGCTCGAGGCGGCGAAGGACCGGGTCTTCGTCGCCCCCGGCATCGCCATCCTCTACGCCATGCTCAACGAGGCCGAGGCCTGGGGCATCACGCGCGCCAAGGCGACGGCGATGGGCTATCAGCACGAGTGGGACGCGGCGCTCGAGTCGCTTCGCGCGATGCACAAGCGCGGCATCCGCATCCTGCCCGGCGGCGACTACGGCTTCGCCTTCACGCCGCACGGTCAGAACGCGCGGGACCTCGAGTTCTTCGTCAAGTACCTCGGCTTCACGCCGATGGAGGCGATCCGCTGCGCGACGCTCTACGGCGGCCAGATCATGATGAAGCCGAACGAGCTCGGCACGATCCGCGACGGCTACCTCGCCGATTTGCTGCTCGTCGACGGCGATCCGCTCGCCAACCTCTCGATCCTGCGCGATCCGAAACGCATCCTCGCCGTGATGAAGGACGGCGTGTTCGCCAAGTCGCCCGAGATCGCGGCGCAACGGCGCTGGGAGCACGCCGCGTGAGGGAGCAGCGAAAGAAGATCGCGCTCTGGCTCCTGTTCGCAGGGCCGATCGCGGTGTTCTCGGTCTGGGCCATCGCCGACAACGCGCCGCTCTATTTCAAGACCTTGCTCAACGGCCTGACGCTCGCCTCGCTCTACTTCCTCGTCGCCAGCGGCTTCACGCTGGTCTTCGGGCTGATGCGAAACGTCAACCTCGCGCACGGGTCGCTCTTCCTGCTTGGTGCCTACGTCGGCTGGATCGTAGGCGAGAACACCAACTCGTGGCTGCTCGCCGTCGCCGCCGGATTCCTCTCGGCGGCGGTCGTGGGCCTCCTCATGCAGGTGCTCATCTTCCGCTTCATGGAAGGCCAGGACTTGCGCCAGACGCTGGTGACGATCGGCCTGTCCATCGTCCTGGCCGACCTCTTGCTCTGGGGTTTCGGCGGCGAGATCTACACCTTCGATCCGCCCGCCTGGATCTACGGGTCGACCGTGCTGCCGGTGGTCGAGAAGTTTCCGACTTACCGGATCTTCGTGCTGCTCGCTGCGATCGCCATCGGCATCGGCCTGTGGACATTCCTCGCCAGGACACGCGTTGGCATGATGATCCGCGCCGGCGTCGACGACCGCGGCATGCTCGCCGCGTCGGGCGTCAGCGTGCAGCTCGTTTTCGCGACGACGTTCGCGATCGGTGCCGGCCTGGCCGGGCTGGCCGGCGTCGTCGGCGGCACGGCCCTCTCGATCTCACCGGGCGAGGACACGCGCTACCTGCTCGCCTCGCTCGTCGTCGTCATCGTCGGCGGCATGGGCAGCGTCGTCGGCGCCTCGATCGGCGCGCTGCTGATCGGCCTCGCCGAGCAATTCGGCCTCGCCTACGCGCCTACGTACAGCGTCGTTTTCACGTTCGTCATCATGGTCGTGGCCCTCGCGTTCCGGCCGCGCGGCCTCATGGGCAAGGCCGGATGAGCGCGTCGCAGTGGCGCCGCGCCATGAACTCGTCGGCGGCGGCCGCCGCGCCGTCGAGCGCGGCGCGTGCGCCGCGCTCGCAGCACTTGGCGCCCTCGTCGGCAGCGGCCGCAGCCGGGGACGTCGCCCCGACCTCGCCGTGGCTGGCCCGTCTGGCCGCCCGCATCCGGCCGCGCCACCTCTTCGTCCTCGCCGCGGTCGTGCTCTATCCCTTCATCGCGTCGCCATTCTTCACTTACCAGATCGGCGCACAGTCGCTTGCGCTCGGCCTGATCGCGCTCTCGCTCACGTTCCTCGGGGGGTATGGCGGCATGGTGTCGCTGGCGCAGATGACGGTCGCCGGCCTGGCCGGCTACCTGGTCGCGATCTTAGGCACCAGTAGCGTGGCGACGATCAGCCTCGGCTGGCCGTGGTGGCTCGCGACCGCGTTCGCGATCGTCGGTGCGACCGCGCTTGCGGCGGCGATTGGCTGGCTCTCGGTGCGCACCGAGGGCATCTACACGATCATGATCACGCTCGCGATCGGCGTCGCCTTCTTCTACCTCGCTCAGCAGAATTACACCGTCTTCAGCGGCTTCCAGGGCTTCAGCAGGGTCGCCGCGCCCGAGATATTCGGCATCGACTTCAAGGAGCCGGTGCCGTTCTACTTCACCGCGCTGGCGTGCGCGCTGGCCGGCTACTTCCTCGTTCGCCATCTCGTGCGTGCGCCTTTCGGTGTCGCGCTGCAGGGCATCCGCGACAACCCGCGCCGGATGGCATCGCTCGGCTTCCACGTCACCGCGCACCGCGTCGCCGCGTACGCGGTATCGGGGCTGCTCGCCGCGGTCGGCGGCGTGCTAATGGTCTGGTACAACGGCCGCATCTCGCCGGGCACCGTCAACCTGGCGGCGATGATCGGCATCCTGATCATCGCCGTGCTCGGCGGCATGAAGCACCCGATCGGCGCCTTCATCGGCGCGCTCGTTTACGTTCTGCTGCAGAACTTCGCGATCGACCTTTTCATCCGCGAGCGCTTCAACCTCGTCATCGGCGGCGTCTTCCTCGCCATCGTCCTGTTTTCCCCCGATGGTCTGCTCGGGCTCTGGGCGAAGCTTCGCTCAGTCCTGGTCCGGACCCAGATTTCCCACCCGAAGAGGAGACATCAGTGAAAGTAACGAAGAGACTGTGGATGCGATCGATCGTCGGCGCAGCGGCAACTGCGACGTTGATGGGCTCGGCATGGGCGCAAGAGACGCTCAAGATCGGCCTGCTCGCCAACCTCGAAGGCCCGTTCGCGGTGCCGGGCCAGGACGGCTACCGCGGCGCCGACATGGCGCTGAAGGAAAAGAACGGCATGGCCGGCGGCAAGAAGATCGAGTTCGTCAAGGTCTCGTCCGACGCGACGCCCGACAAGGCGGTCGCCATGACGCGCAAGGCGGTCGAGCAGGACAAGGTCCAGATCATGATCGGGCCGCTCTCGGGCGACGAGGGCATCGCGGTCAAGAACTACGCCAAGACCAAGCCCGACATCACCTTCATCAACGGCTCGTCGGGCGCGCAGGCGACGACACTCAGCGATCCGGCGGCGAACTTCTATCGCTTCAATACCGAAGGCGCGCAGTGGATGGTCGGCGTCGGCGAGGCGGCGCTCGCAAAGGGCTACAAGAAGGTCTTCCTCGTGGCCGAGGACTACGGGTTCCCGTACTCGCAGGTCCAGGGCTTCATGGCCAGCTATTGCGCCAAGGGCGGCAAGGTGGTCGACAAGGCGTGGGTGCCCCTCGGCACCAAGGACTATGCCGCAGTGGTCGCGAAGATTCCCAAGGACATCGACGCCGTCGTCGTCGTCCTCGGCGGCTCGGACGCGGTGAACTTCCTCAACCAGTACGAGCAGGCGGGCGGCAACAAGCCGATGGTCGGCGGCTCGATCACGGTCGACCAGACGGTGCTCAACTACAAGGGCAAGCGCCGCGAGTCGCTGCTCGGCACGATGTCGGCCGGGCCGATGGCCGACTCGATCGACACGCCCGAGTGGAAGAAGTTCGTCGCCGACTACAAGGCGCAGTTCAAGGACGGCTTCCCGAGCCCGTCGCTGTTCGCCTATCTTTACTACATCAACACCCGGGCCACGCTCGAGGCGCTCGATGCGGTGAAGGGCGACCTCTCGAACGGCCAGAAGGCCTATCGCGCGGCGCTGCAGAAGACCAACTTCAAGGGCCCGGCCGGCGAAGTGAAGATCGACGCCAACCGCAACGGCGTCGGCTCGACCTACATCACGGAAGTGACGAAGGCGCCCGACGGCTCGTTCTACAACAAGGTCGTCAAGGTCGTGCCGAACATCTCGCAGACGCTCGGGCTGCCGGAAGCCGACTTCAAGAAGATGGGCCTGGGCTCGCGCGACGTGCCCGACTGCCGCAAGTAGACGGCGAAGAAGAACAGCGAACGATCGATGGCCTCGATCACGTCGCTTCGCCCGCGCAATCGCCTCGACAGCGGGGCGCGGGCGCGGCCGGGCGCCTCGCTAGGCAGCGCCCTGCTGTCGGGGGATGCGCTGGTGCTCGCCGGCGTGACGCGCGCCTTCGGCGCGCTGCGCGCCGTCGACGACGTGTCGTTCTCGGTCGCCGCCGGCGAGAAGGCGGCGATTCTCGGCTCCAACGGTGCCGGCAAGACGACGCTCTTCAACGCCATCACCGGCGACTTCCCGCCCACTGCAGGGCGGATCCATTTCTTCGGCGAAGACATCACCGGGCTGCCACCGCATGAGCGCATCAGGAAGGGCCTGCGGCGCACCTACCAGTCTTCGCTGCTCTTTCGCGACCTCACGGTCCGCGATAACCTGTTCCTCGCCGTGCGCGGCGTCGCCAGCGGCCGCTTCAGCTTTCGGCGCGCCGGCTCGACGCACGGTTCCACCGTCGCCACCAACGACCTGCTCGATCGCGCGCGCCTCGCGCATATCGCCGACACCCGGGTCGCCGACCTCGCCCACGGCCAGCAGCGCCAGCTCGAGATCGGCATGGCGCTGGCGGGCGCGCCACGGCTGATCCTGTTCGACGAGCCGGCCGCGGGCCTCTCGCCCGCCGAGCGTCGTGAGCTCGTCGCGCTGCTGGCCTCGCTGCCGCCGCACATGAGCTTCCTTCTCATCGAGCACGACCTCGAGATCGCGATGCGCGCAGCGACGCGCGTGACCGTGATGCACAACGGGCGCGTGCTGAAGACCGGCACGCCCGACGAAATCGAGAACGACGCCCAGGTGCAGGCGATCTATATGGGCGGTAAACGCTGATGGCAGGCTCCGACCGTGAGGCCGCGAGGAAGGCCGGCGCGCCGGTGCTCGCCATCGACCGCCTTGACGTCCACTACGGCCGCGCCCACGTGCTGCAGGGCGTGAGCCTGGGGCTCGAGCGCGGCGTGCTGGCAATCGTCGGCCGCAACGGCATGGGCAAGACGACACTGTGCAACGCGATCACCGGCCTGCTGCCGGCGAGCGGCAGCGTGAAGCTGTTCGGCAGCGAGATCCTGGGGCTGGCGCCGCACCGGATCACGCGGCGCGGCATCGCCTACGTGCCGCAGGGGCGGCGCGTCTGGCCTTCGCTCACCGTCGACGAGACGCTGCGCCTGGTCGCGCCGAAGAAGCGCGACGTCGAACGCATCTACGCAATGTTCCCGCGCCTGGCCGAGCGCAGGAACAACGGCGGCGCGCAGCTCTCGGGCGGCGAGGCGCAGATGCTGGCGATCGGCCGCGCCCTTCTGCTCCAGCCGAAGCTGCTCGTGATGGACGAGCCGACCGAGGGGCTCGCGCCGATGATCGTCGAGCAGGTCGTCGAAGCCCTGCGCGGCCTGGCCGCCGAGAGCGAGATCGCCGTGCTGTTGATCGAGCAGAACCTCGGCGTCGCGATCGACGTCGCGGACCGCGTCGCCGTGATGGTCAACGGCCGCATCGCGCGCGAGATGGCCGCCGCCGAGCTCGGCGGCGACCGCGAGCTGCAGGAGCGCTTGCTCGGCCTGCGATCGGGCGGCAGCGACGACGAAGCGGTCGCGCCGGCGACCCCCGCCGCCGACGACATGCCGACGCAGGTGTTCACAGTGCGCCGCGCCCACGGCGACGGCGCGCCCTCGCTCGACGACCTCGCGCCGCGCATGGTGCGCGGCTTCAATCGCTGGAACGCGAGCGCCTCTGCCACCCCGGTCGTCGACATCGCGCGCGCGTCTGCACCGTCTCCCTCACCCCAACCGTCTTCCGCCAGCGGGAGAGGGGGCGGCGGGCAGATATTCGATTTTCCCGTAGCCGCCAGCAGCGGCCGTGCTGTCTACGTCGCCGGCACCTTCGATACCAAGGGGCGCGAGCTCTACTTCCTGCGCCAGTGCCTCGACAAGCTCGGCTTGCGAGTCGTCACCGTCGACCTCTCGACCTCGGGCAAGCCGTCGACCGCGGCGATCCATCCGCGCGAAGTCGCGCGCCACCACCCAGAAGGCGAAGCGGCGGTCTTCACCGGCGACCGCGGCAGTGCGGTCACGGCGATGGCGCTCGCCTTCGCGAACTTCGTGCGAACGCGTAGCGATCTCGGCGGCCTGCTCTCGGCGGGCGGATCCGGCGGCACCTCGCTCGCCACGAGCGGCATGCGCGCGTTGCCGGTCGGCGTGCCCAAGATGATGGTCTCGACAATGGCCAGCGGCGATACCCGCCCCTACGTCGGCCCGAGCGACATCTGCATGATGTATTCGGTCACCGATGTGCAGGGCATCCACCGCATCAGCGAGCAGGTGCTGGCCAACGCGGCGCACGCGCTCGCGGGCATGATCGCCCACCCGCCCGCGGTCTCGGCCGACACCAAGCCGGCCATCGGCCTAACCATGTTCGGCGTCACGACGCCGTGCGTCCAGGGCGTCGTCAAGCGGCTCGAGGCCGACTACGACTGCCTCGTCTTCCACGCCACCGGCGTCGGCGGCCAGTCGATGGAAAAGCTCGCCGACTCGGGCCTGCTCGCGGGCGCGATCGATGTCTCGACGACAGAGATCGCCGACGAGATCGGCGGTGGCGTGCTCTCGGCCGGGCCGACGCGGCTCGACGCGTTCGCGCGCCACTCGCTGCCTTACGTCGGCTCGTGCGGCGCGCTCGACATGGTGAACTTCGGACCCTGGGACACGGTGCCGGAGCGATTTCGCGGCAGGAAGCTCTATCGCCACAACCCGACCATCACGCTGATGCGCACGACCGTCGACGATTGCCGCGCGATCGGCGTCTTCCTCGCCGAGAAGCTCAACGCGATGAGCGGGGCGGTGCGCTTCTTGATCCCCGAGGGCGGCGTGTCGGCGATCGACAAGCCCGGCCAGCCGTTCCACGACCCGGCCGCCGACCGAGTGCTGTTCGAGACCCTCGAAGAACGATTCCGCGCTGGCGCCGACTGCAAGCTGATCCGCCTGCCGCACCACATCAACGACGACGCGTTCATCGACGCCCTGGTCGCCGCCTGGCGTGATGTCACCACTTCTTCCGCCCTTTCCCGCGCCCGCGGGAAAGGGCTGGGGTGAGCGTCGATCCCGAGACCACATGCCGCGCATCGCTCGCCAGATCCTGCTCGATCGCTTCCACGCCAAGCTCGCCGCCGGCCGGCCGCTGATCGGCGGCGGCGCGGGCACGGGCCTGTCGGCCAAGTGCGAGGAAGCCGGCGGCCTCGACCTCATCGTCATCTACAACTCGGGGCGTTACCGCATGGCCGGGCGGGGCTCGCTCGCCGGCTTGCTCGCCTACGGCAACGCCAACGAGATCGTGTGCGAGATGGCGCACGAGGTGCTCCCGGTCGTCAAGCACACGCCGGTGCTCGCGGGCGTCAACGGAACCGACCCGTTCATGATCGCCGACGAATTGCTGCAGCGCCTGATCGCGCTCGGCTTCTCCGGGGTGCAGAACTTCCCGACCGTCGGCCTGATCGACGGCACCTTCCGCGCCAACCTCGAAGAGACCGGCATGGGCTACGCGCTCGAGGTCGAGATGATCGCTCGCGCCCATGCGCTCGACCTGTTGACGACGCCATACGTCTTCAGCGAGTCGGAAGCGACCGCGATGACGAAGGCCGGCGCCGACATCGTCGTGTGCCATCTCGGCCTCACGACCGGCGGTGCCATCGGCGCGGCGACGGCCCTCACGCTGGCCGAATGCGTGCCGCTGATCGAGGCGCGCGCGGCAGCGGCGCGGGCGGTTCGCAACGACGTGATCGTCCTTTGCCACGGCGGCCCGATCGCGACGCCCGACGACGCCGCCTTCATCCTCGGCCAATGCCCGTCTTGCCACGGCTTCTACGGCGCGAGCTCGATGGAGCGGCTGCCCGTCGAGACCGCACTCACGGAGACGACGCGGCGCTTCACTCAGATTTCAGGAGACAGACCATGACCGGGTCCCAATTCGGCAGCTTCATCCTCGGCCTCGTCGTCGTCGCGATCGTCGTCGCGATCGGCGTGTGGCTGCTCCACTGGCTCTACCTGCGCAGCTCGAAGGAGCGCTCGTTCGTGCGCACCGGCCTTGGCGGGCAGAAGGTCGTGCTCGACGGCGGCGCCTTCGTGCTGCCCATCGTGCACGACGTCATCCCGGTGAACATGAACACGCTGCGCCTGGAGGTCACCCGGGGCCGCGACAAGGCGTTGATCACGCGCGACCGGATGCGCGTCGACCTCATCGCCGAGTTCTACGTCCGCGTCGCCGCCCGTCCTGACGCGGTCGCCGCCGCCGCGCAGACCCTCGGCCAGCGGACGATGGAGCCCGAGCAGCTGAAGGAGCTCGTCGAGGGCAAGTTCGTTGACGCGCTGCGCACGGCCGCGGCCGAGATGACGATGGAAGAGCTGCACGAGAAGCGGGGTGCCTATGTCAAGCGGGTTCGCGAAACGGTCGCCGAAGACCTGACCAAGAACGGCCTCGAGCTCGAGGCGGTGTCGCTGACGCAGCTCGATCAGACCGGCATGGAATTCTTCAACCCGAGCAACGCCTTCGACGCCGAGGGCCTCACCCGTCTCACCGAGACCATCGAGCAGCGCAAGAAGCAGAGGAACGACGTCGAGCAGGACACGCTCATCGCCATCCGCAACAAGAACCTCGAGGCCGAGAAGCTCTCGCTCGAGATCGACCGCGAGGGCGAGTACGCACGCTTGACGCAGCAGCGCGAGGTCGAGATCGCGCGCGCGCGCCAGCGCGCCGAGCTGATGACCGAACGGGCGCAGCGCGAGGAGCAGGGCGAGAGCGCGCAGATCGCCGCCAAGCAGACGATCGACGCGGCGCGGATCCGATCGGAGCAGACGATCGAGCAGGAGCGGATCGGCAAGGAACGAACAGTCCAGGCGGCCGAGATCGACCGGCGCATGACCGTCGAGCTCGCCGAGCAGAAACGCGCGATCGCCGTGGCGCGCGAGAGCGAGGCGCAGAGCGTGGCGCAGGCCGCCGCCGATGCCGCCCGAGCCGACGCGGTCACCGCTGAGGAAAAGGTCTTCACCGCGCGCGAGGTCGAGATGGCCGAGCGCAAGAAGGCGATCGAGCTGATCGGCTCGCGTCAGGTTGCCGAGCGCGACGCACTGCGCCTGACGAGCGCGGCGCGCGCCGAGAAGGACGCCAGCGCCGACCGAGGTGCCGCCGTGCGCGCCCAGGCCGAGGCCGACGCCGACGCCGACAAGATCAAGTCGATGGCGATGCGCGTTCGTGCCGAGATCGAGGCCGAGGCGCTCAGGATGATGAACGACGCCCACAACATGCTCTCGCCCGAGGCGCGCATGTCGGCGCTGCGCATGCGCTTGGTCGAGAAGGCCGAGGGCATCATCCGCGAATCGGTGCGACCGATGGAGCGGATCGAAGGCATCAAGATCCTGCACGTCGACGGCCTCGGTGGGTCGAGCCACGGCGCCAACGGAGACGTCGGCCACGGCAGCGGCGGCTTCTCCGACGGCCTGGTCAACTCGGCCCTGCGCTTTCGCGCCCAGGCGCCACTCGTCGACCAGCTTCTGCGCGAGATCGGCATCGAAGGCGGCGACATCCAGCGCCTCGTCGGCGGGGTGAGCGGCGCGCAGGTCGCGCTGCCGCCCGGACCGGCGCCCGCGAAGGACTAGCCGGTGATCCGCGTCTACACGTCGAGCGTCATCGACGCCAGCGCCGACACCGTGTGGTCGCGCATCCGCGACTTCAACGGCCTGCCGCAGTGGCATCCGGGCATCGCCGACAGCCGCATCGAGAACGGCGAGTCGAGCGACCGCGTCGGCTGCATCCGCCACTTCCACACCCGGGACGGCGGCATGATCCGCGAGCGCCTGCTCGCGCTCTCCGACTACGACTACTCGTGCGTCTACGAGATTCTCGAGAGCCCGATGGGCGTCGAGAACTACGTCGCCACCTTGAAGCTCACGCCCGTCACCGACGGCGCCCGCTGCTTCGCCGAGTGGAGCGCAGAGTTCGATTGCGCCGAGGCGCGCGAGCAGGAGCTCGTCGAGACCATCGGCGACGGCGTCTTCCAGGGCGGCTTCGACGCCTTGAAGCGCCACTTCGCGCGCAAGTGAAGCTCCCACGCTTCCTTGCGGTCGCTGCCTCCCGAGGGGGCGCGGCCTTCCTTGGGGCGGCCCGTCGGAAGGCCGGCCGCTGACGACGATGGCCCTGCAGCACGTCGTCCGCTCAACCGTGATCGACGCGCCGATCGAGCGCGTCTGGGCGGTCCTGCGCGACTTCAACAGCCACGATCAGTGGCACGACGTCGTTGCCGAGAGCCGAATCGAAGGCGACGACCGCGGCGACCAGGTCGGCTGCGTGCGCAGCTTCACCCTCCAGGACGGCAACCGCATCCGCGAGCAGCTGATCGCGCTCTCCGACAGCGAGCACAGGAGTACGTATTGCATCGTCGAGGCGACAGTGCCGCTGCAGCGATACGTCGCGACGCTGACGCTGAAGCCCGTGACCGACGGCGACCGGACCTTCTGGCACTGGGAGTCGACCTTCGCGACGCCGCCGGGCGAGGAGCGCGCGCTGCGCGAGATGGTCGGCCGCGACGTCTACGAGGCGGGCTTCGCGAATCTGCGCCGGTACCTTGGCCGAGGCGGCGATCGCCGGGGAGCCGCGTCGGCGGCGCTGCCGTCGGCACTGCCGCTGCCCGCTCGCCGCGCTGTCGTGCAGCGCTACGGCGGCCCCGAGGCCCTGCTGCCCGGCGATGGTGAGGCCGCCGCGCCCGGCGCCGGCGAGGTGCGCATCCGTCAGCGCGCGATCGGCGTCAACTACCTCGATGTCTACTTGCGCAAGGGTTGGATCCCGGCGCTAATGCCGCTCCCCGGCGTGCCGGGGATGGAGGCGGCGGGAACCGTCGTCGACGTCGGCGCTGAGGTGACCGGCCTACTGCCCGGCGATCGCGTTGCCTGCCTCGGCCCGGTCCCCGGCGCCTACTGCAGCGTGCGCACGGTGCCGGCCGATTGGGTGTTTCGCCTGCCGGCGCAGATCGAGGACGACCTCGCCGCAGCGACGCTGCTCAAGGGGATCACCGCCGACGTGCTCCTGCGCGACCTCGGTCACGTCGGCACCGGCACACGCCTTCTCGTGCATGCCGCGGCCGGCGGCGTCGGGCTGCTCGTTTGTTCCTGGGCGCGCAGGCTCGGAGCGGTGGTGATTGGCACGGTCTCGAGCGAGGCTAAGGCGCGCGTCGCGCGCGAGCACGGCTGCATGCATCCGATCGTGACCCGCGAGGCGCGCTTCGCCGAGGCCGTGCAGGCCCGCTTCGGCGGTGCCGACGTGATCGTCGACGGCATCGGCGACGCGGCTCGCGACGAGAACTTCGCAGCACTCGCGCGCCGCGGACACTGGATCAGCCTCGGCCAGGCGAGCGGCGCACTGCAGCCTATCGCGACCGACCAGCTGGTGCAGAAGTCGATCACCTTCTCGCGCCCGGCGGTGTTCGACTACGTGGCGACGAACGCGACCCTGGCCGAGCGCGCCGGGCGCGTCTGGGCAGCGCTCGCCGACGGCTCGCTGCAGGCGCCGCCGATCGAACGCCATTCGCTAGGCGCTGCGGCCGAGGCGCATGCGCGGCTCGAATCGCGCGCCACGATCGGCTCGCTCGTCCTGGTCGCGTGAGAATGCGAGCATTCGATCGCACGAGGAGGCCGCGATGATTGTTGGCATGAACCACTTCACCGTCATCGCCGAAGACCGGCAGAAGACGCTCAACTTCTACGTCGGCCTGCTCGGCTTGGCGGAGGGACACCGCCCCGACCTCGGCTTCGATGGCGCGTGGCTGTACGGCACCGGCCCGCAGGCCGTCCTGCACCTTTACTTCGACCGCAAGCCGCCGACCCAGCGCGCCGGCGTGATCGACCACATGGCGTTCTCCGCGCAGGGATTGAAAGCCGTGAAGGGGCGCTTCGACGCCGTCGGCGTCAAGTATGACGTGCGCCGGCAGACGGGCTCCGGCATCTGGCAACTCTTCACGTACGACCCGAACGGGGCCAAGGTCGAGCTCGACTTCGATCCGGCGGAGAGCCTCTGAGCGAGAGGGTCGAAGCGTCCGTGTAGGCTTCGGCCCTTTCTCGAATCGAGCAACGCTGAATGGCACCGGCCCCCTACTACGATCGGCACATCTTCTTCTGCCTGAACGACCGCGACAAGGGCGAGAAGTCATGCGCCCACGACGGGGCGCACGAAGGCTTCGGTCACTGCAAGTCGCGGGTCAAGAAGGAAGGTCTCATGGGCCCGGGGAAGATTCGCGTCAACAAGGCGGGTTGCCTCGACCGCTGCGCCGGCGGGCCGGTCGCGGTGGTCTATCCCGAGGGAGTCTGGTACACCTACGTCGACACCAGCGACATCGACGAGATCGTCGATTCGCACCTGAAGTGTGGCGAGATCGTGACGCGCCTGCTGCTGCCGCCCGACGTCGGCCGTTAGCCACCGCCGGCCGCCATGACACCGCGAACCGTGCGCGAGCAGATCGCCGGCCCGGCCGGTCGGATCGAGTGCGCGCTCGACCGCCCCGCCGGTGCAGCGCGCGGCCTCGCCGTGGTCTGCCATCCGCATCCGCAGTTCGGCGGCACCTTCGACCACAAGGTCGTGCAGACGATCGCCCGCGCCTGTCTGGAGCTCAGCTGGGCGAGCGTGCGCTTCAACTTCCGTGGCGTCGGCGCCTCCGAAGGCGTCTGGGACGAGGGCCGGGGCGAGGTCGACGATGCGCTCGCGGTCTCGGCCGACTGGCGCGCCCGGCCCGAGTTCGCCGGCCTCCCGTGGCTGCTCGGCGGCTTCTCGTTCGGCGGCTACGTCGCCGTCGCGGCCTCGCATCGCCTCGGCGCCGAGGCGCGGCCGCGACGCCTCGTGCTGGTCGGTGCCTCGACCGAGAAGCAGGCGGTCGGCGACGTTCCTGCCGACACACTCGTCATCCACGGCGAGAGCGACGAGGTCGTGCCGCTCGCCGCCACGCTCGCCTGGGCGCGGCCGCAGAATCTGCCCGTCGTCGTCTTTCCCGGCGTCGGCCACTTCTTCCACGGCCAGCTCGCGCTGCTGAAGAAAGTCATCGTCCGCGAACTGCACGACCTAGCCGTGGTCTGACCGCCGGCGCCACCCTCCGATCCGCATCCCTCACCGATTCCAGTCCTCATGCGTCTTCGCCGTTCTTCGCCGCGCGCCTTGCTCGCGCTCGTTCTCCTCGCCTTCGCCTGCGCCGCCTCGGCGCAGGCCCCGCAGCCGCCGGAAGTGGCGGCCAGGAGCTACATCGTCCTCGACCTGACGACGCGCCAGACGCTCGCCGAGCGCGAGGCCGACGCGCCGGCGGACCCGGCGTCGCTCACCAAGCTGATGACAGCCTACGTCATCTTCCAGGCGCTGCGCGACAAGAAGCTGACACTCGAGCAGGCGCTGCCGGTCTCCAGGCTCGCGTGGTCGGAGCGGAAGGGTGGTGGTTCGCTGATGTTCATCGACACCACGATGACGCCCAAGGTCGACGAGCTGCTCAAAGGGCTGATCGTGCAGAGCGGCAACGACGCGGCGGTCGCGCTCGCCGAAGCCGCCGCCGGCAGCGTCGACGTGTTCGTCGGCATGATGAACCGGCAGGCGCAGGCCTGGGGCCTCAAGAACACGAGCTTCAAGAACGTCACCGGCCTGACCGAGCCCGGGCACCGCAGCACGGCGCGCGACATGGGCGTTATCGCCTCGCACATCATCAGCGACTTCCCCGAGTACTTTCCGTACTACTCGATGAAGGAATACAAATACAACAACATCGCCCAGCCGAACCGCAACCTGCTGCTGCGACGCGACCCGACCGTCGATGGCATGAAGACCGGCTACACCGACGCCGCGGGCTACTGCCTGCTGGCGACGGCGCAGCGCGAGTTCCCGAACCTTGGGCCGACGGGCGGCGCGGGTAAGCGGCGGATCATGACGGTCGTCCTCAACACGACGTCGATGGAGGCGCGAGCGAGCGAGAGCCAGAAGCTGCTCAACTGGGGCTTTCAGGCCTTCGACACGGTCCGCCTCTTCAACGACGGCAAGGCGATCGTCACGCCGCAGGTGTGGAAGGGAACGGCGAACGTCGCCAAGCTGGGCGCCGCCGGCGCGGTGTTCGTTAGCGTGCCGAAGGGCGAGGGCGGCAAGCTGCAGACCAGGGTCGAGCGCAGCGACCCGCTGGTCGCGCCGCTCGCAAAGGGGCAGCGCGTGGGCCGCATCCTCGTCTCGACCGCCGCCGGCTCGGCTATCGCCGACGTGCCGCTGGTGGTGTTGGAGCCGGTCGAGCAGAGTGGCATCTTCGGCCGCGCCTGGGATGCGCTCCGCCTTTGGGTGAAATGACGACAATCGCGCCATGCAGTCCCATCTTCCCGACTCGCTCTGCTACCTAAACGGCGAGTACGTGCAGTTGCCCGAGGCCAAGGTCTCGGTTCTCGACCGCGGCTTCATCTTCGGCGACGGCATCTATGAAGTCGTGCCCGTCTACGCCAAGAAGCTGTTCCGGTTCGACGAGCACATGGCTCGGCTTGGCAGGAGCCTCGCGAAGCTGCGCATCGCCAACCCGCACGGTCGCGACCAGTGGCTCGAGCGCTGCCGAACGCTCATCGCCGCATTCGCCGATCGCGGCGGGGCGACCGACCAGCTCGTCTACATCCAGGTCACGCGCGGCGTCGCGCCGCGCGACCACGTCATGCCAGCCGGTCTCGAACCGACCGTGTTCATGATGGTGAGCGCGATGAAGCCGGCCTCGGGCGAGCAGCGCCATCACGGCGTCGCCTGCATCACGGCGCGCGACTTCCGCTGGGAGCGCGGCGACATCAAGAGCATCTCGCTGCTCGGCAACGTGCTGGCCCGGCAGATGTCGGCCGACCGCGACGCGCTGGAGACGATCATGTTCCGCGCCGGCTACCTCACCGAGGCGGCGGCGTCGAACGTCTGGGTCGTGCACGAGGGCGCGCTGCTCGGCGCGCCGAAGAGCGAGCACGTGCTTGAAGGCATCCGCTACGAGCTCGTCAAGGAGCTGTGCGAGGAGTGCGGCATCGCCTACAACCTGCGGCCGATCCCGGAGGCCGACGTTGCTTCCGCCGACGAGATCATGCTCAGCTCGGCGACCAAGGAGATCCTGCCGGTGACGACGCTCGACGGCGAGGGCGTCGGTCACGGCGCGCTGCGCGGCAAGCCCGGGCCGGTGTATGCGCGCCTCTACGAGGCTTACCAGCGCGCCAAGCTGACGCAGGCCATCTGAGCCGGCACACGCGCCCCGGCGGATTTGAATCGGCGGCTTGCGTCCCCAGATGACGGCGATGGACACCCTCATGCAAGACATCCCGGCCGGGCAGTCGCTCATCGAGTACCCGTCGCGCTTCCCGATCAAGGTCATGGGCGTCAACGTCGACGGCTTCGTTCACGCTGTCACCGAGATCGCGCGCCGCTTCGATCCCGACTTCGATGCCGCCACGGTCGAGCTTCGGCCGAGCAGTGGCGCGAAGTACCTCGGCGTGACGATCACCGTCAACGCCACCAGTCGCGAGCAGCTCGACGAGCTCTACCGGACGCTGTCGACGCATCCGCTGGTCAAGGTCGTGCTCTGAGCCGGGCGCGACAGGGGCGGGTGCGGTGATCGTCAAGCGCCTCGGCCCGGTCGCCTACGACCCGACGCTGGAAGCGATGCGCGCCTTCACCGCGGCGCGCAATGCCGACACCGCCGACGAGATCTGGCTGTGCGAGCACGCGCCGGTCTTCACGCAAGGCATCGCCGGCAAGGACGAGCACGTGCTCAACGCCGGCACGGTGCCGGTGGTGCGCGCCGACCGCGGCGGCCAGGTGACGTACCACGGGCCGGGCCAGGTCGTCGCCTATCCGCTCGTCGACCTGCGCCGGCTCGGCATCTTCGTCAAGGAGTACGTGTTCCGGCTCGAGCAGGCGCTCCTGGCGACGCTCGAGGCCTACGGCGTCAGCGGCCATCGCGTGCGCGGCGAGCCGGGCGTCTACGTGCGGCTCGCCGCGCCGTTCGACCATGCCGTCCTGGCACCGGCGCCGCGTGCCGACGGCTTCGTCGGGCTCGCCAAGATCGCCGCGATCGGCGTCAAGGTGAGCCGGCATTGCGCGTATCACGGCGTGGCGCTCAACGTCGAAATGGACCTGCGGCCCTTCGAACGCATCAACCCGTGCGGTCATCCCGGCCTCAGAACGGTCGATCTTTCTACAATCGGCGTTCGCGCCACCTGGAACGAGGTGGCGAGCACCCTCGGCGCGAAGCTCGCCGCCTATCTGAGCCCTTGATGACCCCTTCGACCGGCTACGACGCGACGATCAAGCAAAAGGCGGAGGCCAAGACGTCGCGGATCCCTATCCGCATCGTGCCGGCCGGTGAGGCGCTGAAGAAGCCGGACTGGATCCGCGTCAAGGCCGGGTCGCCGTCGTCGCGCTTCTATGAGATCAAGCAAATCCTGCGCGAGCACAGGCTGCACACGGTGTGCGAGGAAGCCTCGTGCCCGAACATCGGCGAGTGCTTCGGTAATGGCACCGCGACGTTCATGATCATGGGCGACAAGTGCACGCGGCGTTGCCCGTTCTGCGACGTCGGCCACGGTCGCCCCGATCCGCTCGACGCCGACGAGCCGCTTAACCTCGCCAGGACGATCGCGGCGTTGAAGCTGAAATATGTCGTCATCACCAGCGTCGACCGCGACGACCTGCGCGACGGCGGCGCCGGCCATTTCGTCGCCTGCATCGAGAAGGTTCGCGAGCTGTCGCCGACGACGCGCATCGAGATCCTTACGCCGGACTTTCGCGGCCGCATGGACCGCGCTCTCGAGATCCTCAAGGCCGTGCCACCCGACGTGATGAACCACAACCTCGAGACCGCGCCGCGGCTCTACAAGGAAGCGCGACCGGGCTCGGACTACGCGTTCTCGCTCAACTTGCTGAAGCGCTTCAAGGAATACGCTCCGCACGTCCCGACCAAGAGCGGCGTCATGGTCGGCCTCGGCGAGACGGACGACGAGATCCTCCAGATCATGCGCGACATGCGCGCGCACCACATCGACATGCTGACGATCGGCCAGTACCTGGCGCCGAGCGGCCACCATCTCCCGGTGCGGCGCTACGTCCACCCCGACACGTTTCGCATGTACGAGCGCGAGGCCGAGGCGATGGGCTTTTCCCACGCCGCCGTCGGCGCCCTGGTGCGATCGAGCTACCACGCCGACCAGCAGGCGCATGCCGCTGGCGTTGCTGCCTAGCGTGGCGTGAGCGCCACACCGGCGCCGGCCGAGCCGCTGCTCGGCTGCGGCAACTGCCTTCAGCCGATGCAGCGGCTGACGCTCGCCGGCCACTACGGCCACAGCGTCGACCTCGACCTGTGCCGCGGCTGCGACCTGATCTGGTTCGACGGCTCGGAGACGGCGCTTCTGAGCGGCCCGGCGCTGCTCGACCTGATCGGCCACATGGCGTCCGCGCGCGCGCTGCCGCACGAGCTCATGCGGCCGGAGGCGCGTTGCCCGCGTTGCGCCGGCGCGCTGAGGCTCGCCCACAACCAGTCGCGCTGGGGCAAGTCATCGCAGTTGCAGTGCATCAGGCGGCACGGCGCCTACCAGTCGTTCGCCCAGTTCCTCGAGGAAAAGGGCCTGCTCCGGCCGATGTCGCTCGTCGATCGCGCCAAGCTGATGCGCGACCGCGGCAGGATCGAATGCGTCAACTGCGGCGGCGAGGTCGGCAAGGCCGACGAGCGCTGCCCGTGGTGCCGATCGATCCCGAGCCTGCTCGACATCGCCCGTCTCGCCCACGCCCTCGATCCGCTCGACACGATCGAACCGCCCGGCGTCTATCAGGCCCCCGCGCGGCAGGGCGCACTGCAGTGCGCCGCCTGCGGCGCCGCACTGCCGGCGGGCGAGACGATCAGCTGCTCGCAATGCGGCGCGACCCTTGCGATCACCAGCTTGGGCGAGGCGAACGATCAAGTGCAGGCGCTCGCGCCGGCGCTGCGCGCGGCCGCCGCCAAACCGTCACCGGTGGTCGTGAAGCGACGCCTCGACGCCATCGATGCCGACCTGCCACGTCGGCGCGAATGGATCGCGCAGATGGAGGCCGACGCTGAGCGCGCGCGCAGCGGCCTGGGCGGTAGTTCACGCCTGGGCGGCGGCAGTGAGGACCACGACTGGGGCTCGCTGCTGCACCGCGGCACCAACCCGGTCCGGGCCGTCTTGATCGCCCTGGCGATCTGGTTCGTGTGGCACTTCTGGCGCTAAGGCGGGCTCGCCGAGGCGCGAGCCGCGCGCCGTCGATGACGGGCACGCTCTGCGCGATCGGCGCGATCGTGCTCTGGGCAACGCTCGCCTCGCTCGGGGTGGCGCTCGCGCACGTGCCGCCGCTTCTTCTCACCGGGCTGGCGCTCGTCGTCGGCAGCGTGCCGTCATGGCCGCTCGCACGCCGTTGGCGGGTGCCGGCGCCGACGCTGCTGATCGGCGTCTACGGCCTGTTCGGATTCCACTTCCTGCTCTTCATCGCCCTGCGCCACGCGCCGCCGCTCGAGGCCAACCTCGTCAACTATCTCTGGCCGCTGCTCATCGTCGTGCTGGCGCCGCTGTTCCTACCGGGCTTGTCGCTGCGGCCGGTGCATGTCGTGGCTGCGCTCGCGGGCTTTGCCGGTGCGGCGCTGGCGATAGTCGGCGGCCGCGACGTCAGCGGCGGGTTCTCGTGGGGCTACGTGGCGGCGGCCGGCTCGGCGTTTATCTGGGCGAGCTACTCGCTGCTGACGCGACGGGTTGCGAGCTTTCCCACCGCGGCGATCGGCCTGTTCGGGCTCGTCTCCGGGCTGCTCGCGCTCGCCTGCCACGCGCTTCTCGAGCCTTCGGTGGCGCTGTCGGGGCGCGACGTCGTGCTGATCGTCGTCGTCGGCCTCGGCCCGCTCGGCGCCGCGTTCTTTCTCTGGGACGCGGCCTTGAAGCGAAGCGACCCGCGCCGCGTTGGCTTGCTCAGCTACCTGACGCCGCTCGCCTCGACCGTCTTGCTGGCGCTGACGACCGCTCGGGCGCTCACCCCGCAGATCGCCGGCGCCGCGCTGCTCATCGTCGGCGCCGCCGTCGTCGGCTTGCGCACGCGTTGAGCGGCGCGCTCAGAGCCCGCGCGACAGCTCGAACATCAGGGCCGCCGGCAGCGAGCTCGCGACGACGTCGCGGCCGATCCTCGCCATTTGCGCGCCGTTAGTTCCCGACATCTCGAAGGTCGAGCCCTGCTCGAGGATCTCGATGAAGACGAAATCGGGAACTTCCTGGACGATCTCGTCGCGGAAATGGGTGAAGCGGCTGCCCTTCTGGATCGAGTCGACGATGATCGCGTGCGGCAGACCTTCCTTACAGAAGCTCGCCGCCTCGTCGATCGAACCGACGAAGTCGACCAGCATGCTCATGTTACGGAGCGCGTCGCGGATCAGCACGCGCACCTCGCGCCGCGACGCGACCACAAGCACGTGGCTGCCGGCGAGCGCCTTCGAGTTGCTCGACTGCGCGCCGGCATCGTCGATCTCGGTGGCGGAGAGGCCGGCCATTTCCTCGCCAGCGGTCTTCGGGAACTCGAGCGTCAGCGTCGTGGTGCCGCCGACGTCCTTGCGGTCGACGACGAGGCCCATCGTCCAGGCGGTCTGCTCGATCAGGCGCCAGGTGAGCGAGTCCAGGCGGGGCGAGATCTCGGTCGTGACGCTCTCGTCGACCTGGTCGGCGGGCCGGTTGGCGAAGCGGCAGGTGAGGCGCGCGTGCACCGGCCAGGTCTTGAAGTCGACCGTGAACGCGATGTGCGCATGCGCGTTGGCGAGCGCCCAGTCGAGCGTCGCGTTGAGGAGGCTGAAGAGCAGCGAGCCGTCGACGATGACGCGCGCCGACTTGAGCTCGTGCTTCAAGGCGATGCCGCGCGCCTGAGTCTCGCGCGTGCGGAGCGAGAGCACGCTCTTCAGCACCTCCTCGAGCTGCAGCACCTCGTGCGACTGGCGCACTCGTCCCGACGCGAAGCGCGTCAGCTGCTGGCCGATCATCCCCGCCTGGCGCGCCTGCTCGACCTCGTCGCGCAGCGCGCGCAGGCCGGCGCGGTCGATCTTGCCGGTTGCGGTGAGGACATGGATGCGCTCGAGCGCGGCGGTCAGCGGCTCGGCGATCTCGACGCCCACTTGGGATACGAGCTCGTGCCAGCGCTTGTAGTCGGCGGAGCCCGAGGGATCGTTGACGGCAGCCGTCGCGACCGTGGGTTTGCCGATGGACATGGAATGCGTTCTCGATGGGCAAGACGAATGCTGCGGTCTGGCAGAGGGGCGACCACGATCGGCGCCCGCGCCGGCGGACAGGTCGCAGCGCCTCTCCTTGCGCCACAGGCCGGCGTGAAGTGTCGATGGCGACCCGTTCGCACGCCAGAGTAGGTCGTGCCGGCTGGACATACGAACTCACGAAAGCCGCAAATGTGACAACTTGTTCACTGATTTCTGAGGGAGCGCGGGGTCAGATCGCCCCCCGCTGCCGCAAGCCGGCGATTGCCGCAACACCGAGCCCCAATTCGGCCAGGACCGCGTCTGTGTCCTGGCCTAGCAGCGGTGGGGCGAGCCGGTAGCGCACCGGCGTTGCTGCGAGCTTCATCGGACTGGCGACAAGCTTCACCGTGCCGGCGAGCGGATGCGGCATCTCGACGGTCATCGCGCGCTCCTGCACCTGCGGATCGGCGAACACGTCGGCGAGATCGTTGATCGGTCCGCAGGGCACCTTGGCCGCTTCGAGCTCGGCCAGCCACTGCGCGCGCGGGCGCAGACGAAGGCGGGCGGCGAGGAGCGGAACGAGCTCAGCCCGGTGGCGAACCCGCCCCGAGTTGCGAACGAACCGCTCGTCGGCCGCCAGCTCGGCGCAGCCGGCGACGGCACAGAAGCGCGCGAACTGCGCGTCGTTCCCAACGGCCAGGATCAGGTGGCCGTCGGCGACCGTGAAGACCTGGTACGGGACGATGCTCTGATGCGCGTTGCCGGCGCGCTGGGGCGCTTCCCCGCTCGCCAGGTAGCCGGCGCCCAGATTCGCCAGCATGGCGACCTGAGTGTCGAGGAGCGCCATGTCAATCGCCTGACCGACGCCGGTGAGGTCGCGGTGGCGCAAGGCGGCCAGGATCGCCGTCACCGCGTACATGCCGGTGAACAGATCGGCGACCGCGACCCCGACCTTTTGCGGACCACCGCCCGATGCGGCGTCGGCGATCTCGGCCCGCGAAGGGCCGGTGACGCTCATCAGCCCGCCCATCCCCTGGACGGCATAGTCGTAGCCGGCGCGCTCGCGGTACGGGCCGGTCTGGCCAAAGCCGGTGATCGAGCAGTAGACCAGGCGCGGATTGAGTGCGAGGAGCGCGGTGGCATCGAGGCCGCGCCGCGTCAGGTCGCCGACCTTGAAGTTCTCGACAAGCACATCGGAGGTCGCCGCGAGTGTACGCACTAGCTCCGCACCTTCCGCGGAGGCGATGTCGATGGTCACCGAGCGCTTGTTGCGATTGGTGCCGACGTAGTAGGCGGCTTCGGCGGTGTCCGCGCCCGAACGGTCGAGCAGGAAGGGCGGCCCCCAGCCGCGCGTGTCGTCGCCGCCGGACGCGTCGCCGCGGGCGGGGCGCTCGACCTTGATCACGTCGGCGCCGAGATCGGCCAGGATCTGGGTGCACCAGGGACCGGCGAGGACGCGCGACAGATCGAGGACGCGAACGCCGTTGAGTGCCATCGCTGGCGGCGAAGTCGGGGCGTCGCTCATGGCGTCGATTGTCGGCGAGCCGGGATAATGGGCAGATGCAGACACACAGGCGCCGCCCGGACGTCCGGGGCGCCGCCGCGGCGATCGCCGGCGCTTGCGCCGCCATGGCCTGCTCGCCGACCTTCAATTGGCGCGAGGCGCGGCCCGAGGGCAGCACAGTCACGATGATATTTCCATGCCGGCCGGTGAAGCAGGAGCGCAGCGTGCGCATCGTGACCGCGGTCCTGTCGATGAGAATGAATTCCTGCACGGCTGGCGGTGCCCTCTTCATGCTTGCGGCGGTCGACGTCCCCGATCCTGCCCAAGTGACGCCGGTCTTGGCCGCGTTCCGGGAGCAGGCGGCTGCAAACCTCGCCGGAACGGCCACCGAGCAAGGGCCGTTCACGCCGCCGGGCGCCACTCCCAACTTGCAGAGCGTTCGCATCGCCATCGCGGGCGCAAACCCGGACAGGCGCCGTGTCGTCGCGCAGGCAGCGTTCTTCGTTAAGGGTCTCACGCTGTACCAGGCCACGGTCCTGGAGGCCGACGAAGACGCCGGTGGCCGCGAGACCGCAGACACGTTCTTCGGCGCGATCCGCCTGCATTAGACCGAGCGCCCCATCCTCCGCCCATGCCCGCCCTGCTCATCATTGCCCACGCGCCGCTCGCGTCGTCGCTCAAATCCGTGGCGGAGCACGCCTATCCCGACTGCGCCGCGCAGCTCGGCGCTCTCGACGTCATCGCCGACCTGCCGGTGGAGGAGGTCGAGGCGCAGGCGCGGCAGATGGTCGAGCGCCTCGGCGCGCGTGATGTGCTCATCTTCACGGACGTTTTCGGCGCCACCCCCTGCAACATCGCGCAACGCCTGGCCGACGGCGTTCGCGTCAAGGTGGTGACCGGCGTCAACGTGCCGATGCTTTGGCGCACCCTGTGCTATGTCGACGAGTCACTCGACGCGGTCGTTGCGCGGGCGATAGCCGGCGCGAGCCAGGGCGTGATGCAGGTGGCCACGTCCCGGCCGCAGAACCAAACGCTGAAACGCGCGAATGATCACGGCGACGCTCAGGATCAATAACAAGCTCGGTCTGCACGCGCGGGCATCGGCAAAGCTCAGTAAGCTGGCCGGCAGCTTCCGCTCGGAGGTCTTCATGAGCCGCAACGGCCGCCGCGTCAATGCCAAGAGCATCATGGGCGTGATGATGCTGGCCGCCGGCGTCGGCACGGAGGTCGAGATCGAGACCGTCGGCGAGGACGAGGCCGCAGCCATGGCGGCGTTGACCGCGCTGGTCGACGACAAGTTCGGCGAAGGCGAATAGCGGCGGCGTCCGAATGAATCGGGGCCCGTCGACTGCAGCTGTCAACCCGAGCACCGACTGCGCGCTCCCATGCTTGCGGGGCCACCGCGGCGCTCGCTGCTAGCATCGATTCCGTGAGTTTCCAGCTCTTCGGCCTGCCCGTCTCGCGAGGCATCGCGATCGGACGGGCCGTGCTTGTGGCCTCGAGCCGCCTCGACGTCGCCCACTACTACGTGGCGGCCGAGGACGTCGAGTCTGAGATCGAGCGCCTGCGCAGTGCTCGCGACGCGGTCGCTCGCGAGCTCGGCGCGATGCAGCGCGATCTGCCGAGCGAGGCGCCGGCAGAGCTCTCCGCCCTGCTCGACGTGCACCTCATGCTGCTGCATGACGACACGCTCACCGGCGCTACGAAGCAATGGATCCGCGAGCGTCACTACAACGCCGAATGGGCGCTGTCGGCGCAGCTGGAAGTGCTGGCGCGACAGTTCGACGAGATGGAGGACGACTACCTGCGCGAGAGGAAGGCCGATCTCGAGCAGGTCGTCGAGCGCTTGCTCGTCGTCCTCGCGCGCGGCGACGACGGCGCCTCGGCGCTGGTGAGCCACGCGGTCTCGCCGGAGCAGAGCGGGGACGATCCGCTGGTTCTGGTCGCCGGCGACATCTCGCCCGCCGACATGCTGCGCTTCAAGGGCGGCGTCTTCCTCGGCTTCGTCACCGACGTCGGCGGCAAGACCTCACACACGGCGATCGTCGCGCGAAGCATGGACATCCCCGCCGTCGTCGGCGCTCGCGAGGCGAGTCGGCTGATCCGCCAGGACGACTGGGTCCTGATCGACGGCGATGCCGGGGTCGTCATCGTCGATCCCTCGCCCGCGGTGATCGCCGAATACCGCGCCCTCAAGCGTCGGCGCGACCTCGGCCGTGCCGGGCTGGCGCGCCTGCGCCACCTGCCCGCCGTGACGCTCGACGGCCAGCGCGTGGAGCTGCTCGCCAACATCGAGCAGCCGGGCGATGCGGAGGCTGCCCTGGCCGCGGGCGCCGCCGGCATCGGCCTGTTCCGCAGCGAATTCCTGTTCATGAACCGGGACGGCGAGCTGCCGGGCGAGGACGAACAGTTCGAGGCCTATCGAACCGCGGTCGTGACGATGCAGGGCCGGACGGTGACGATCCGCACCGTCGACATCGGCGCCGACAAGGCGCTCGAGCGGATGTCGGCCAACGAGCTTCGCCACGAGCACGCGCTGAACCCCGCCCTCGGCCTGCGCGCGATCCGCTGGAGCCTATCCGAGCCGGCAATGTTCCGCCAGCAACTGCGCGCCATCCTGCGCGCAGCGGCACACGGCCGCGTGCGCATCCTGATCCCCATGGTCGCGCACCTGAGCGAGGTGCGCCACACGATCGAGGCCTTGGCCCGGGCGCGCCAGCAGCTCGACGACGCCGGCCGGCCCTACGGATCGGTCGAGCTCGGCGCGATGGTCGAAGTGCCGGCGGCCGCGCTCTTGCTGCCGGTCTTTCTGCGCCACTTCGATTTCGCTTCCATCGGCACCAACGACCTCATCCAATACACGCTAGCCATCGATCGCGCCGACGAGTCGGTCGCGCACCTGTACAACGCCTGGCATCCGGCGGTTCTCCAGCTGGTGGCGCAGACGGTCGCTTGTGCCAATCGGCTTGACAAGGATGTCAGCGTCTGCGGCGAAATGGCGGGCGATCCCGCCTTCACTGAGCTTCTGCTCGGCAT
>JBBRFW010000022.1:0-41187 GCA_038241255.1 Burkholderiales bacterium
CGCCGCGTCAAGGCCTCCGACAAGCGGATCATCAACGGCGCGACCGACGTCAACCAGCTCGTACCCTTCAAGTACAAGTGGGCGTGGGAGAAGTACCTCGCCAGCTGCGCCAACCACTGGATGCCGCAGGAAGTGAACATGTCGCGCGACATCGCGACGTGGAAGGATCCGAACGGCCTGTCCGAAGACGAGCGCAGCATCGTCAAGAGGAACCTCGGCTTCTTCGTCACCGCCGATTCGCTCGCCGCCAACAACATCGTCCTCGGCACCTACCGCCACATCACGGCGCCGGAATGCCGCCAGTTCCTGCTGCGCCAGGCGTTCGAGGAGGCGATCCACACCCACGCCTACCAGTACATCGTCGAGTCGCTCGGGCTCGACGAGAGCGAGATCTTCAATGCCTACAACGAGATCGAGTCGATTCGCGACAAGGACCAGTTCCTGATCCCGTTCATCACGGCGATCATGGATCCGCACTTCCACACGGGGACGGTCGAGAACGACCGGACACTGCTCAAGTCGCTGATCGTCTTCGCCTGCCTGATGGAAGGCCTCTTTTTCTACGTCGGCTTCACGCAGATCCTGGCGCTCGGCCGGCAGAACAAGATGACCGGCGCCGCCGAGCAGTACCAGTACATCCTGCGCGACGAGTCGATGCACTGCAATTTCGGCATCGACCTGATCAACCAGATCAAGGCCGAGAACCCCCAGCTCTGGACGGCGGAGTTCAAGGCCGAGATCAGGGCGCTTTTCGAGAGGGCGGTCGCGCTCGAATACCGCTACGCCGAAGACACCATGCCGCGCGGCGTGCTCGGCATGAACGCGTCCATGTTCAAGGGCTATCTGCGCTACATCGCCAACCGGCGCGCGGTGCAGATCGGCTTGCCGGAGCTCTTCCCGAACGAGGAAAACCCGTTCCCGTGGATGAGCGAGATGATTGACCTGAAAAAGGAGCGTAATTTTTTCGAGACCCGCGTCATCGACTACCAGACCGGTGGTGCGCTGACGTGGGAGTAGAGCCCGGGGCGAGCTGTTGCCCCGGCAAGTGAGAGATCAAGATTCGCAGGATCACAGAGCAGCGACCAGGAGCGCTGCCGCCCTGCACCCCGATTCATCGACCTGGGGCGCCCCTCCTGGGCAGTTCACGGCGATGAATAGCCACTGGCCGACGACGCGTCGAAGGCCGGTGGTTCCATGTCAACTTGATCAAGGAGAAACGTGATGGCAACTGCGAAAAAGGCCGCTAAGAAATCCACGGCCAAGAAGTCAACGGCGAAGAAGTCGACGGCGAAGAAGTCGAGCGCCAAGAAGTCGACCGCGAAGAAGTCGAGCGCCAAGAAGTCGACGGGCGCCAAGAGGACCGGCGCCAAGAAGGCCGCGAAGAAGACTGGCGCGAAGAAATCGGCCAAGAAGTCGGGCGCCAAGAAGGCCGCTAAGAAGTCTGGCGCGAAGAAGTCGGCCAAGAAGTCGGGCGCCAAGAAGGCCGCGAAGAAGTCTGGCGCAAAGAAATCGGCCAAGAAGTCGGGCGCCAAGAAGGCGGCCAAGAAGTCGGCTGGCAAGAAGGCGGCCAAAAAAGCGCCTGCCAAGAAGGCGTCGGCCAAGAAGGCGGCGCCCGCGAAGAAGGCAGCTTCGTCGTCGAGCGCCGCGCCCAGCGCAATGCCCTCGACCCCCGCGAAGACTGCTCTCAGCCCGCAGGCGGCCTGGCCGTTCCCGACCGGCAGCAAGCCCTGACCGACGCGATTGCGTCTGTCATCAGCCCGGCCTCGGCCGGGCTTTTTTATTCCGGAAGGATCTGGGTGTCGGCGAAGCCGTGCGCCGAGACGAGCGGCATCAGGCCGACGTCGATGGCGGGCGCGCGCTCGGCGGCGTGGAGCGCCTCTTCGAGCTGGGCAGCGCGACGACGAACCGCCTGGTTCTCCGCCTCGCTTTGCTGCTGCGACTCGAGTTCGGCCTTGAGCTGGCCAATCTGCTGGCGCGCCTGCGCCGTCTGCTGCTGCGAGAAGAGCCTGCCCTTCTCGCTCTTCGCCAGCCGGTGCGCGGCAGCCACCAGCTTCCGCCCGTACCACCAGCGGGACGCCGCCCAGGTGACAGCAGAAGCGACGAGGAGCGCGACCGGTATCGCTACCGCGAGCAGGCCTGCCTGACGAATGTCCATGCGACGACTTCGGTGCTGCTCCGATGAACTTGAGCCGCGGCCCGGTCAGGCTTCTGCAAACGTGCGATCCAGCACATGATTCTGGCCGCCGCGGCTGGCGATCTTCAGTGCGCCGAGCCGGTTGCCGAGGCGGGCGCAGTCGGCCAGCGACCGGCCGCGCTCGAGGCCGAAAAGCATGGCGGCGCGGAACGCGTCGCCGCATCCGGTGGGATCGATGACCTCGCTGGCCGGAACGCCGGCGATTGCCGTCTTCTCGCCCTGCTGCCAGACCTCGCAGCCCCGAGCGCCGAGCGTGACGACGACTCCCCGCAGATGCGAGCGCGACATCGCCTCGATCGAGCGGCCGGTGCGCTCGGCCAGCATTTGCGCCTCATAGTCGTTGACGGCGAGCCAAGTGGCGCGGTCGACGAAGGCGCGCAGCTCCTCGCCGTCGAACATCGGCAGCCCCTGTCCGGGATCGAAGATGAAGGGAATGCCGGCGTCGGCGAGCTGCTGCGCGTGCTCGAGCATGGCGCTGCGGCCGTCCGGGGCGACGATGGCGATGCGCAGGTCGGCGCGTGCCGGCACCGCGGTCTCATGCGCCGACTCCATCGCGCCGGGATGGAACGCCGTAATCTGGTTGTTGTCATGGTCGGTGATGATGAACGCCTGTGCCGTGTAGGCGTCGGCGACGGCACGCACGTGCTCGGTGGTCGCGCCCCATGAGCGCAGCCTCGCCAGGTAGTCGTCGCCGTCGGCACCGACCGCAGCCACCACCACCGGTTCGCCGCCGAGCGCGGCCAGGTTGTAGGCGATGTTGCCGGCGCAGCCGCCGAACTCGCGCCGCAGGGTTGGCACCAGGAACGACACGTTGAGGACGTGCAACTGGTTGGGCAGGATCTGATCCGCAAAGCGACCGCAGAAGGTGGCGATGCTGTCGAAGGCGAGCGAACCGCAGACGAGGGCAGACATGGGGTCTCCAGAAAGGCGCGGCGGCGCCGCGCTCGGGGTCAGGGATAGAAGATCTCGACGGTGTAGCCGACGACCGCCGGCGTGCCGGTGCTGAGGACGAGCTGAAGCGGCGTCTCGGTGCGCGGCGCGATGACCTCGGCGGCGCGGAAATCGCCCGGCGCGAGCGCGCGACGCGCGACCAGACGCCCGTTGGCGTCGGTGAGGGTGAGGTCGATCGAGGGCAGCGCCAGCGTCACGTCGCTGCGGCTCTTCAGTGTCACCGAGAGGACGAATGCGTCCTGGCCGGCCGCGCGCGTCAGCGCAGTGCTCTCTACGAGAACGTCCTCGATTCGGCGCGGCGCTTCGATGCGGCATTGGGCGACGCGACACCAAGCGGCGAGCGACGGGCGCAGCGCTGGCCAGCGCGCGGCCAGCGTGTCGCGGGCGTGTTGCGCGACTTGCAGCGTCAGCGTGCCGGTGGCGACAACGCAAGCGACCGCGAGGGCGGCGCGCACCGGTGTGCGGTGCCAGTGCGCGCGCCGTTCGGCACGCCGAACGAACTCCGGCCGGGCGGAGCTCTCGAGGGGCAGCGTCCCGGCGTCGGTGGTCGGGACGACGAGCTCGGTGTCGGGCACCGAGGTGTTCTCCAGGAACAGGTCGGAGTCGAAGCGCGCATCGGAGAACTCGACGCGATCGCGCGGGCCGAGCTGGGTGGCGGGCTTCGGTGCGCTTTCGGCACGCTTGCGCGGACCGAACAGATGGGCGTCGATCGGATCGGCGAGGAGCTCGCCGAGGTTGGACGTCGGCCCCTCGTCTTCGCCGTCGACGACCGGCTCGTCTTGCTCGTGTTCGGCGCTAGGCTCTGGCAGCGTCGACCCCTCGTCGGCGGGCGCGGCGGGGCTCGCGGAGAGCGGCTCGACCGGCTCTTCCCAGCCGGGCGGCGCGTCCCTGCCGAGGTCGAACAGGCCCTCGAGCGCGCTGAAGACGGCGTCGCAACGGCCGCAACGCACCCAGCCCTCGGACACCTTGAGCTGGTCCTGGACGACTCGAAACGCAGTCCCGCAGGAGGTGCAGCGCGTCGCCAGACTCATCGCCAAATCATGCCATGCTAGCGGTGCCGGGCCGCGTGCCGACGAGCAGGATCCAGCCTTCGTCCTGCGCCGACACCTCGAGATCGAGCCAGGGCGCGTAGGCCGCCCGCAGCTCGTCGGCCTGGCGCTCGAGCACGCCCGAGAGCACCAGCTGGCCGCCCGCGTCGAGCAGTGCGGACAGCAGCGGTGCGAGCAGCTTCAGCGGTGCGGCGAGGATGTTGGCGAGCACGAGCTGGTAGGGCCCGGCGGCGACGTCGGGCGTACCGGCCGCGACGGCGACGTCGTTGGCAAGCGCATTCGCGCCCGTGGCCTCGATCGCCGCGGAGTCGATGTCCACCGCGTCGACCGCGTCCGCGCCGAACTTGCGCGCCGCGATCGCCAGCACGCCCGAGCCGCAGCCGTAGTCGAGAGCGCGTGGCCAGCGCTCGTCGCCGTCGCTGCCGTGCGCGGCGATCCAGCGCAGGCACATGCGCGTGGTCGGATGCGTGCCGGTTCCGAAGGCGCGCCCCGGATCGAGCCGGATCACCTGTCGCGCTTCGGGCGGCACCTCGGACCACGTGGGGACGATCCAGAACGCCGGCGTGATCTCGCACGGCCCGAACTGCGCCTGCGTGAGGCGCACCCAGTCGTGCTCCGCGACGTCATCGATCGATTCGATCCGGAGCGAGGCCGCGTTGCCGTCGGCGGCCAGCACTGCGGCGGCGGCGGTCGCCGCGGCCTCGTCGGCGAATAGCGCGTTGACGCGCGCGCGCTGCCAGCTCGCCGACGCGGCCACGCCGGGCTCGTCGAATACCGGCTGCTCGCTCTCGGTGCCCGCATCGGCGTCCTCGATCGACGCGGAAAGCGCGTCGAGCTCGTCGCAGAGCCGGTCGCAGAGGGCGTCGACGGCGGCGGCTGGAACGAGGAGCGTCAGGGCGTGCATCTCGCAGCAGCCCTAGCGCTTGTGTTGATCGAGCCAGCCTTCCAGGTAGTGGATGCTCGTGCCGCCCTCGACGAACTTGGCGTCGACCATGAGCTCGCGGTGGAGCGCGATGTTGGTCTGGATGCCTTCGACGACCGTCTCCGAGAGGGCGGTTCGCATTCGCGCGAGGGCCTGATCGCGGGTGTCGCCGTGGACGATGATCTTGCCGATCATCGAGTCGTAGTTGGGGGGCACGACGTAGTTCGTGTACGCGTGCGAGTCGACCCGCACGCCGGGGCCTCCGGGCGGATGCCACATCGTCACCTTGCCGGGCGAGGGCGTGAACTTGTAGGGGTCCTCGGCGTTGATGCGGCATTCGATGGCGTGGCCGCGGCAGGCGATGTTGCGCTGCGCGAAAGGTAGCTTCTCGCCAGCCGCGATGCGGATTTGCATCTGAACGATGTCGATGCCGGTCACCCATTCGGTCACCGGGTGCTCGACCTGAACGCGCGTGTTCATCTCGATGAAGAAGAATTCGCCGTTCTCGTACAGGAACTCGAACGTGCCGGCGCCGCGGTAGGCGATCTTCTTGCACGCGGCGACGCAGCGCTCGCCGATCTTCTCGATCACGCGCCGCGCGATCCCCGGCGCGGGTGCCTCCTCGATGATCTTCTGGTGGCGCCGCTGCATCGAGCAGTCGCGCTCGCCCAGCCAGACCGCGTTCTTGTGGGTGTCGGCGAGGACCTGGATCTCGATGTGGCGGGGATTCTGGAGGAACTTCTCCATGTAGACGGCGGGATTGCCGAACGCGGCGCCCGCTTCCGCGCGCGTCATCTGCACAGCGGAGACGAGCGCGGCTTCCGTATGGACGACGCGCATGCCGCGTCCGCCGCCACCACCCGCGGCCTTGATGATCACCGGGTAGCCGAGCGCACGCGCGGCGCGGATGGCCTCCTTGGGATCGTCCGAGAGCGCGCCTTCCGAGCCGGGAACGCAGGGCACGCCCGACTTGATCATCGCCTGCTTGGCGGCGACCTTGTCGCCCATGATTCGGATCGCCTCGGGCGTCGGACCGATGAAGGTGAAACCGCTCCGCTCGACCCGCTCGGCGAAATCGGCGTTTTCGGAGAGAAAGCCGTAGCCCGGGTGGATCGCCTCGGCGTCGGTCACCTCGGCAGTGGCGATGATTGCCGGCATGTTGAGGTAGCTCTGCGCCGACGGCGCCGGTCCGATGCATACCGCCTCGTCGGCGAGCTTGACGTACTTCGCATCGCGGTCGGCCTCCGAATAGACCACCACCGACTTGACGCCCATCTCGCGACAGGCGCGCTGGATGCGCAGGGCGATCTCGCCCCGGTTGGCGATCAGGATCTTCTTGAACATCGTCAGCCGCCGTGTCGCAGGCGGCGCGGGCCGGCGGCCTCGTCGCGGGCGGGCCTCATTCGATGATGAATAGCGGCTGGCCGAACTCGACGGCCTGGCCGTTCTCGCACAGGATCTCGCGAATCGTTCCGGCGGCGTCCGCCTCGATCTCGTTCATGATCTTCATCGCTTCGATGATGCAAATCGGATCGCCGACCTTGACCGTGCTGCCGATCTCGATGAACGGGTCCGACCCCGGGCTGGCGGAGCGGTAGAACGTCCCGACCATCGGCGACTTGACGACGTTGCCCGTCGGGGCCGGCGGCGGCGGCTCAGCCGCCACGGCTTGCGCAGGAGGTGCGAAATTGGGCGCGGGCGCGTATCCGGACGAAATGGCCGCCGGGCTCGGCTGCGCCGACGCCTTGACGATGCGCACCTTGCCGTCGGCCTCGGCGATCTCGAGTTCCGAGATGTTCGACTCCGACACGAGGTCGATGAGGGTCTTCAGTTTTCGCAGGTCCATCGATCTGTCCCGTCGGCGAGGCGAGCAGCGACGCCATCGCGAAAGCTGCGCATTCTAGGCGGATAGTCGAAGGATGCCGCGATTTGGCGGCAGAACAGGGCTTGTCCCTATCGTGTCGAAGCCGTCCACGCCGCCAGCAGCTCGCGGTTCACCGCACCGAGCCGGTGCTGGACCGCCGCTCCGTCCGAACCGAACGCGGCCGTGAACGGCAGGCCGCCGTGAACGTTGCCGAGCTGTCGCGAAAGGTCGAGTCCGGACGCGCCGGCGATCGCCACCGGCAGCTTGAGCGTGCGCTCGGCGATAAAACGGCGCACCGGATCCGGCTGGTCGACGGCGAGCGCGAGCACCCGCCATCCTTGCGGCGACTGCTCGCGGGCGAAGCGATCGAGGAGGGGCATCTCCACCACGCACGGCCCGCACCACGTCGCCCAGAAGTTGAGCAGCAGCGGCCGGCCGCGCCAGCTGGCCATCGCGACGGGCGCGCCGTCGAGGCCATCGAAAGCGAGCGACCAGAGGTCGATCGTGGCCGGCACGTCCTCGGCGTCCTCGTCGGCGGCTCGCCGTCGTCGCAGCCCGGTGCCGACGCCGACGGCGGCGGCGGCGAGCCCCGCGGCGCCAAGAACCGCGAGGCGACGGTTCACGCGCCGCCCTCGCGGGCGCGAAGCGCGGCGAGGTCGCCCCGTTCGCTGCGACCGCGGCCGTCGCGCTGCAAGGCGCCGCGCAGGTCGTCGTAGTCGCGCACCGTGAGCGCGACGTGTACGCCGCCCAGGATCGTCGCGCTCGGCACCGTCAGGTTCAGGACATCGAGGACGCGCCCGCGCGGGGCGTCGGTGCTGCTGACGTCGTATTCGACGCGCTGGTCGATCAGGGCAATCTCGGCCGACTTGGAGTCGTCGCAGTAAAGATCGATGAAGACGCTGGTCAGGCGCGTCGCGGTGCCGCGCCACACGGCACCGGTGAGGTGCGGCCGGAACGGGGCAAGCCTCTCCATCCAGACGGCGGCGATCCGGCGCAGCTCGGCAAGCTCGGCGGGCTGGGTGTCGGCATGGAAGAGGTCGATGTGGGCGCGGACTTCGTCCTCGATCTCATCGTTGCCGGGAAGCTGGCCGTTGCGGGCGTTGACGCCCAGGTCGCGTGCCGCGCGCCGCTTGGCGGTGCCGTACTCCAACCCTTCCTCGACGATCAGCCGCGCCGCCGCCACGGCGATCGCGGCGCTGTGCGTGCCGGCCATCGGCCATTCTAGGCAGCGCCTTGCGATCGCTGGCTCGCCAGGGCGATGGTCAGGGAACGTCGACCCGGCTCATCCGCGAAACGATCGTTCCGGCCCGACCGACGACGTACGCCGAGCCAGGACGCTTCTCGAAGCGCTTCGGCGCCGGCAGCATCACCGCGAGCTGCGCCGCCTGCTGCGGGGCGAGGTCGCCGGGAGAGATGCCGAAGTAGCGCTTCGCGGCAGCCCCGGCGCCGAACACGCCTTCGCCCCACTCCACCTCGTTGAGGTAGATCTCGAGGATGCGCCGCTTGCCGAGAGTCGCCTCCAGCTCGTACGAGAGGACCAGCTCCTGGCCCTTGCGAATGAAGTTGCGCTCTCCGCTCAGGAAGAGGTTCTTCGCCAGCTGCTGGGTGATCGTCGAGCCGCCGACGACCTTGGGCGTCGCCGGCGTCGCCTGCACCGCGGCCTTGGCGTCGCGCCGCGGCACCCGCTGCGTCGCTCGCTCGGCATTCGCGTCGGCGCGCTCGTTCTTGCCCCACGCCTTCTCGAGCGCGTCCCATTCAACGCCGCTGTGCTCGGTGAAGCCGCTGTCCTCGGCGGCCACGACCGCGCGCTTCAAGTTTGCCGAGATCGCGCGGTAGTCGGTCCATTGCTGGTGCCAGCCGCGCTCGCCCGGCGCCAGCGCAAGCCGCACCGCCTCCGAGCGCTCGAACGTCGTCGACCGCGGGTCGAGGACGGCCATCAGCGCGATCCGCACCAAGAAATAGAGTTGCAGCGCGGCGAACGACACGAGCACGAGCAGCGCGAGCCGGCGCAGCGAGCGACCGCGCTGCGCGCTCATGAGGCGGTGAGGCGGTCGCGCAGCGCGCGCAGGACCGGGGCGGTGTCGGGCTCGACGCCGCGCCAGAAGCGAAAGGCCTCCGCCGCCTGCTCGACGAGCATGCCGAGCCCGTCGCGGCCGATGGCGCGGTGCGCCTCGGCCCAGGCGATGAAGGGCGCTGCCGCCGCGCCGTACATCATGTCGAGAGCCAAGCCGCCGGGGCGGAGAACTTTCGGCGCGACCGGCACCGGTGCGCCGCCGACGCTCGTCGCCGTGGCGTTGACGACGATGTCGAAGCCTTCGCCGCAATCGTCGAGCGAGGCGGCGGCGACGAGCGTCGGCGCGGACGCGGCGGCGCCGAGTCGGTGGCGGGCGACGAGCGCCTGCACGCGCTCGACGCTGCGATTGGCGACGATCACTTCGCGCGCGCCGCTCGCGAGCAAGGAGCCGAGCGCGCCCGCGGCGCCGCCTCCGGCGCCGATCAGCAGCACCCGCGCGCCGCGCAGCGCGACGCCGGCGTTGCGCTCGATGTCGCGCACGAGACCGGCGCCGTCGGTGTTGTCGCCGAGCCAGCCGTCGGCGTCGAAGCGAAGCGTGTTGCAGGCGCCCGCCAGGGTCGCCCGCGCCGTCGTGCGCGCGGCCAGCCCCGCGGCCTCGAACTTGAACGGCATCGTCACATTGCACCCGCTCGCGCCCGAGGCGGCGAACGCGCGCAGCGTCGGCGCGAACGCGTCGAGCGGGCACAGCAGCCGCTCGTACGCTATCGGCTCGCCGGTCTGCGCTGCGAAGGCGGCGTGGATGAAAGGTGACTGGCTGTGCGCGACCGGATGGCCGACCACCGCATAGCGGCCCGGCCGTGCCGGGGGGCGTGGCGTCGCCGGCTCTCGATCGTGGCCGGCGCCCGGCCCGGTTTGCGAAGCGCTCACCGGCCGCTCAGCGTCGTCTCGAGGCCTTCCTCGCGCGTGAAGCGAAAGCGCGAGGGAATCGCCAGCTGGTCGGCCTGCTTCCTCATCGCCGCGGTGAAGCGCCCGTACGGGCTGGCGGCGTTGACGATCGCGACGGCGCGGCGGTCGAGCACCTTGTTGCCCGAGCCGCGAACGACCTCGGTGTCGAGGACGCGCCCTTCGGCGTCGACGGTGATGATCATGGTCAGCTCGCCGTACAGCTTCTTGCCCTGGTTCTCCGGGAAGTTGCGGGTACCGCGATCCTCGATCTTGCGACGCAGCTGGTCGTAGTAGAGCGCGTAGATCTCCTCGCGAGTCGCCGGGCTGATGTAGCGCTTCTTCGGTCGCGCGTTCTCTTCGTTGATTCGCTTCTCGATCTCGGCCAGCATCTCCACCAGCTGGCGGCGCCGGTCCTCCTGCTCGCGCTCCTCGGGCGTGCCCTGGTCGCGTAGCGGCTCGGTCGCCGGCAGCAGCGCGAGCTCGCGCCGCACTTGCGTGAGCAGCTGCTGCTGTGTCTGCTGCAGCTGCTCAATCTGCTTCTTCGTGTCTTCGTTGGCATCGCCGAGCTCGGTCAGCGCCGAGGGTGGAAGGGGCGAGGTCGCGCGGCCGCTCGCCGCATCACCGCCGCCAGCCAGGCTCGCCTGCGCGATCGCCTGCGCCTTCTCCGGTGCCTCGCCCGAGCGCGAGTTGACGAGGATCACCTCGAGCGGCGAATCCTCGAACATGCGGGTGAAGCCCTCGGGATCGACGAAGCGCACCCCGAGCAGCGCACCGTGCACGGCGACCGAGACGCCGAGCGCGAGCTGCAGCGTCGAGATGCGGGTCGGTAGCGCGAGTCTCACGCGGGCGCGGCGGCGAGCGGGTCGGCCTCGAGCCCGCTCTCGGCCGACGCGACGTCGATGGCAAGCGCGAGCGGACCGGCACTGTCGGCGTCGTCGTCGTCGCCGGGCTCATCGGCGCCGGGCGCATCGCGCGCCCGCGGCTCATCGAGGCGCGCGACCACCGACGCGGCAACGTCGAGCGTCAGCAGATCAACCGCGCTGACGCGGACCCGTACGGCCGCGCCGCGACCGAGCTGCTCGGCGCCGACGGCGCGAAAGACGAGCGGCAGCGCGTCGGCGCGGACGAGGCCGTCCTTCATCACTGTCGCGTCGAGCTCGCGCCGGTCGTTCTGGGTCAGAAAGCGCAGCGACCAATAGCGCTCGATCGACGACTGGAACGCGTTGTAGGCTGCGTACGAGGCGTCGAAGTCGGCGATGGTCGCGAGCAGCTGGACGTCCTTGGGCTTGAACGGCGCGATCAACGCCGCACTGCGGCCGGCGCGCGCGCAGGCGACGATTTGCCACTGGTTGAGGAGGTCGACGTAGCGGCGCAGCGGCGACGTCGACCACGCGTACTGGGCGACGCCGATGCCGGCGTGCGGCCCCGGCTGGGTGCTCATCCGCACCTTGACGCCGGGCGCGAGGCTCGCCTGGCTGCGATAGATTGCGGGAACGCCGCAGGCGGCGAGCCAGCCGCCCCAGGTGCTGTTGGCCAGGATCATCGCTTCGGCGACGATCAGGTCAAGCGGCGAGCCGCGCCGGCGCGGCGCGATCTCGACGCGCTCGTCGCCGACGATCGGCCCGCCTTCGGCGCGGGCGAGCCTGAAGCTGTAGTCCGGGCGGTTGAAGTTCTCCGGCTTGCCGCGAACCTTTTCGCGCTCGGCCTTCAGGCGCCGCGCCAGCGCGTGCAGGAAGGTGAGCTCGGCGGCGAAGGGCAGCGAGGCGGGCAGGCCCGCGGCGAGGGTCTCCTCGTCGATCTCGGCCTCGAGCACGTCGAGGCGCAGGTTGGCGGCGATGTGGACGCGCTCCAGGCGCGTCTCGCTCGCCAGCGTCGCCAGCGACGCTTCGTCTAGCGTCACGTAGAGCGAGACGACGGCGGCGTCGCGGCCTTCGGCGAGCGTGAACGCGTCGACGACCGCGTCGGGCAGCATCGTCAGCTTGTGGCCGGGGATGTAGACCGTCGAGAGCCGGTCGCGGGCGATCTGCCCGATGGCCGAGCCGGGCTCGACCGCGAGCGCCGGCGCTGCGATGTGAATGCCGACCGTGACACGGCCGCCGCCGAGGCCTTGAACCGAAAGCGCGTCGTCGATCTCCGTCGTCGACGAATCGTCGATCGAGAATGCCGCAGCCGGGGACAGCGCCAGCTTCTCGCCGATCGTCGGCACCGGCGCATCGCCGAAGCCGACGCCTTTGGGGAACTCCTCGAACAGGAAGCGGCGCCAGTGGAATTCGTACGGCGAATCGATCGCGCCGGCGGCCTTGAGAAGATCGAGTGGCGCACGGTTGGATCGCCGCGCCGCCTCGACCACGGCCTTGTATTCGGGCGCGTTCTTGTCCGGCCTGAAGAGGATGCGGTAAAGCTGTTCGCGCACGGGCGCCGGACATGCACCGGCGACGAGCTCCGCGGCCCAGGCTTGCACCTGTGCCGCGACCTGGCGCTTCCTTTCGATGCCGAGCAATGCGGCCTTGACGATCTCTTCCGGCGCCTTGCGGAAGCGGCCCCTGCCGATGCGGCGGAAGTAGTGTGGCGCGGCGAACAGACGCATCAGCGCGGCCGTTTGCTGCGCGACGTCGGCATGGGCGCCGAAGTAGTCGCGCGCCAGCTCGGCGAAGGCGAACTCGCCTTCCGGTGCGAATTCCCAAGCGAGGTCGAGGTCGATGTCGCGCGCGATCGCCTCGGCCGCGCCGAGCAGCGCCTCGGGCTCGGGCGCGGCGAAGCGCAGCATCACATTGGCTGCCTTCACCTTGCTACGCTTGCCCGAGCCGAGCTCGATCTGGAGCGAGGCGTCGGTCTCGCTCATCACCCGGCCGGCGAGGAACTTGCCGCCGTCTTCGAAGAGGGCATTCATGGGGCGCCGATTGTCGCCTGAGGACCGGCCCCTGCCGCCTGCCGAGGCCATCGGCGGATGCGCACTTTCAGTAGGTTCGCCCGCTCTTGAAGCGGCCCGAGGCGCGCGGCGCGAGGGTCGCGCCGCGCGCCAGGGCGGCGAAGCTGCCTGCCGCGTGGGCGTGGCATATCGCCAGGCCCAGCGCGTCGGCCGCGTCCGGGCCCGGCAGGCCGGGCAGGGCGAGCAGGCGCTTCACCATCTGTTGCACCTGTTCCTTTTTCGCCTGGCCATGGCCGACGATTGCCCGCTTCATCTGCAAGGCGGTGTATTCGGCGACGGCGAGCTCGCGCGCGACAAGCGCCGAGAGCGCGGCGCCGCGCGCCTGGCCGAGAAGCAGCGTCGCCTGCGGGTTGACGTTGACGAAGACGATCTCGACCGAGGCGCAGGTCGGAGCGTAGCGCGCTGCGATCTCGCGCACGCCGTCGAAGATGACCTTGAGCCGGCCGGGCAGGTCGTTCGTGGCCACGGTGGCGGTGCGGATCGTGCCGCTGGCGACGTAGCGGAGGCGCCCGCCCTCGCACTCGACGACGCCGAAGCCCGTGGTGCGAAGGCCGGGGTCGATGCCGAGAACGCGCATGGCGCCATTGGAACCGAAGCCGTGCCCGATCGGCGGCGCGGCGGCGACTTCAGGTGCCGAAATACCAGCGCACCGAGTGGAAGAACACCGGCGCTGCGAAGCAGAGCGGCGCGACGCGGTCGAGCAAACCGACGGCGCCGGTCACGGACGAGCTGCCGCGGAAGTTGCGCACACCGGCGTCGCGCTTGAGCGCCTTCATCACGAACTCGCCCAGTGTTCCGGCGGCGCCGGCGATCGCCCCCATCGCCAGCGCGGCGAGCGGCTTGAACGGCGTCACCCAGTAGAGGAGCACGCCGACGATGGCCGCGGCGCCGGCGCCGGCGGCGAAGGCGCGCCACGAGAAGGAGCGGCTGATGGCGCGCGCTACCGGTCGCCGGCGCAGGCGCCGGCTCGCAAACTCCTGGCCGAGCTGCGCGGCCACGACCACCACGACCAGGAACAGGACGAGGAAGGCGCCGCGCTCGCGGTAGCTCGGCAGGTCCAGGAGGAGCAGCGCCGGCGCGTGGCTCATGCCGTAGACCGAGACGGTGATGCCCCACTGGATCTTTGCCGTTCGCTCGAGGAACCGGAACGGATCGTTGGCGAGCGCGCTGATGACCGGAATCGCGAAGAAGACGTAGACCGGGATGAAAACCGTGAAGGCGTCGAAGGCGCGCGTGCCCACGAGCACGTACTGCACCGGCAGGATGACGAAGAAGGCGAGGAGCAGCGCCCGGTGGTCGGCGCGCCGCGTGTGGGTGAGGGTGACGAACTCGCGCAGGGCGAAGAACGAGACGAAGCCGAACAGCAGCGTCGAGCCGAGCGGCCCCGATGCCCACGACACCCAGAACAGGATCGCGCCGAGCCAGAGCGCGCGCAGCTCGCGCGCGAAGCGCTCGCGCAGCGCCTCCTGCTCGGGCGAGAGGTCGCGCAGAGAGCGCGTGAACGCGACCAGCGTGACCAGCCCGAGCAGGCCGAAGAGGATGACGAACAGCAGCCCGACCTGCTGGCTGACGCTGAGCGCGCGGAGATGTCCCATCAGGCGACGACGCGCAAGGCCATCACCGCGGCGCGGGCGCGGTCGAGAAAGACGCGCCGCTCTTCGCCCGCCCGCAGCGCGATCGGCGCGCCGAAGACGACGGTGCACAGGATCGGTACCGGCACGACCTCGCCCTTGGGCATGACGCGCTGGACGTTGTCGATCCAGGCGGGAATCAGCTGGACGTCGGGAAACGCCTCGGCGAGCGCGAACAGGCCCGACTTGAACGCCGCCGGATCGGCGGCGTGTCCGCGCGTGCCCTCCGGAAAGATGACCAGCGAGTCGCCGTGGCGAAGCGCTTCCATCAGCGGCTCGAGGGGATCTTCGTCCTCGCCGCTGCCGTCCTTGGCGCGCTGCCGGCTGACGTAGACCGCGTTGAAGATTTCGCGCGTGATCCAGTGCTTGAGCGGGCTCGCGGTCCAGTAGTCGCGTGCGGCGATGGGCCGCGTCACCGCGCGCAGGTCGCGCGGCAGTGCCGCCCAGATCAGCACCCAGTCGAAGTGGCTCTGATGGTTCGCGAAGTAGATGCGCTGCTCAGCCTTCGGCGTCGAACCGTGCCAGTGCCCCTGCGCGCCGGTGACCATGCGGGCGAAGAACGCCAGTGCGAGGCCTGCCGCTTCGGGAAACTTCACCGAGCGGTCCTGGTCACGGGCGGCGGGACCTCAATGGCGGAAATGGCGCACGCCGGTAAAGACCATCGAGATGCCGCGCTCGTCGGCGGCAGCGACCACCTGGTCGTCGCGCATCGAGCCGCCCGGCTGGATCACGCAGGCGGCGCCGGCGTCGATGACGACGTCGAGGCCGTCGCGGAACGGGAAGAACGCGTCGCTCGCGACCGCCGAGCCGGCGAGCGGAAGGCCCGCGGCCCCGGCCTTGATCGAGGCGATCTTGGCCGAGTCGATCCGGCTCATCTGACCGGCGCCGACGCCGAGCGTCACGCCGTCTGCGCAGAAGACGATGGCGTTGCTCTTGACGAAGCGCGCGACGGTCCAGGCGAATAGCAGGTCCTTCGTCTGCGCCGGCGTCGGCTTCCTGGCAGTGACGACCTTCAGGTCCCCCGCGCCGATGTCGTGGTTGTCAGCGGTCTGGATCAGCAGGCCCGAGCCCACCCGCTTCAAGTCATGCGCGTTGCGGCCCGCGCCGGGCTCGGGCAGGTCGATCTGCAGGACACGCGTGTTCGCCTTCGCTGCGAACACGGCGAGTGCGTCCGCGCTGTACGCCGGCGCGATCAGAACTTCGACGAATTGCTTGGCGACGTGTTCGGCAGTGGCCAGATCGACCGCGCCGTTGAAGGCGATGATGCCGCCGAAGGCCGATGTCGGGTCGGTCTTCAGCGCTTTCGCATACGCCGCCGCGCTGCTGTCGGCGACCGCGACGCCGCATGGGTTCGCGTGCTTCACGATCACACACGCCGGTGCCGCGAAGCTCTTCACGCACTCCCACGCAGCGTCGGCATCGGTGATGTTGTTGTACGAGAGCTCCTTGCCTTGCAGCTGCTTCGCGGTGACAAGCGAGCCCGGCGCGGGCGCGAGGTCGCGGTAGAACGCCGCGCGCTGGTGCGGGTTCTCGCCGTAGCGCAGGTCCTGCAGCTTCACGAAGCGGGCGTTTGCCTGCGCCGGAAACTCGCGCCGCTCCGGGACGCCGTCGACGGGGCCGGGGAGCGACGACAGGTAGTCGCTGATCGCACCGTCGTACTGGGCGATGCGGTCGAAAGCCGCGACGGCGAGCATGAAGCGGGTCGCCTCGCTGACGGCGCGGTGCTGCTTCAGTTCGGCGAGGACGCCGGCGTATTGCGACGCGTCCGTGAGCACGGCGACGTCGTTCCAGTTCTTCGCCGCCGAGCGCACCATCGCCGGCCCGCCGATGTCGATGTTCTCGATCGCGTCGGCGAGCGTGCAGCCGGCCTGGGCAACGGTGGCCTCGAAGGGATAGAGGTTGACGACCAGGAGGTCGATCGGCGCGATCCCGTGCGCCCTGATCGCCGCCATGTGCTCGGCGCTGCCGCGGCGCGCCAGCAGGCCGCCGTGGATCGCCGGATGCAGCGTCTTGACTCGTCCATCGAGCATTTCCGGAAAGCCCGTGTGCGCGGCGACCTCGGTCACGGCGAGACCCGCTTCGGCGAGCAGCCTGGCGGTGCCGCCGGTCGAGAGCAGGGTGAATCCGAGCGCCGCCAGCTCGCGCGCGAGCTCGACGATGCCGGTCTTGTCGGAGACGGAAATCAGCGCATGCATCGCGAGCTCCCTTCTTGGTCGCTGCGAGGCACGGTCACTTGATCAGCTTGTGATCGACGAGCTTGCGGCGCAAGGTGTTGCGGTTGATGCCGAGCCACTCGGCAGCGCGGCTCTGGTTGCCGCCCGCCTCCTTCATCACCACCTCGAACAGCGGCCGCTCGACGACGCGCAGGATCATCTCGTACATCGCCGTCGGTTCGACGCCGCGCAGATCACGGAAGTAGCCCTCCAGGCTCTCGCGCACGCACTCCTCGATGTGCTTCTTGTTGGTCGTCGGCATGCGTCAATGAAGAAATGGAAGCCCGGCAGCCGCGTCGTCGGCAAAAGGCATGCGCGGCATCTCGTCGCCGAGGCGGTCAAACCAGGCGCCGACCGCGCGCGACTGTGCGTCGCACGACTCGATGGCATTCATCTCGCTGCGGAACGCCTCGCCGCCGGGCAGTCCCTTCAGGGTCCAGCCGATGTGCTTCCTGGCGCTGCGCACGCCGGCGAATTCGCCGTACAGGCGGTAGTGGTCGTCGAGGTGCTCCAGCAGCCATCCGCGCACGTCGGCGACGCGCGGCGGCGGCGCCATCGCGCCGGTGGCGAGGTGATGCGCGATGGCGGCGAAGATCCACGGCCGCCCCTGCGCGGCGCGGCCGATCATGATCGCGTCGGCGCCGGTTGCCGCGAAGACCGCGCGCGCCTTCTGCGGCGAATCGATGTCGCCGTTGGCGACAACCGGGATCGCCACCGCGCGCTTGACCGCCGCGACGGTGTCGTACTCGGCGCTTCCCTTGTAGCCTTGCTCGCGGGTGCGGCCGTGCACGGCGATCATGGCGACACCGGCGCTCTCGGCGGCTCGGGCGATGCGGACGGCGTTCTTCTCGCTCTCGCACCATCCGGTCCGCATCTTCAACGTCACGGGAACGCGGTGTGGCGCACAAGCGGCCACCACCGCCTCGACGATGGCGAGGGCGAGCGGCTCGTCCTTCATGAGCGCCGAGCCGGCCCACTGGTTGCATACCTTCTTGGCGGGGCAGCCCATGTTGATGTCGATGATCTGCGCGCCGCGCGCAACGTTGTAGGCGGCGGCCTCGGCCATCATCGGCGCGTCGGTGCCTGCGATCTGCACCGCGATCGGCTCCGTCTCGCCGTCGTGATCGGCGCGCCGGCTCGTTTTCAGCGTCGCCCACAGGTCCTTGCGCGATGTCACCATCTCGCTCACCGCGTAGCCCGCACCGAGCCGCTTGCAGAGTTGGCGGAACGGCCGGTCGGTGACTCCAGCCATCGGCGCGGCAAACAGCCGGTTCGCCAGCGTGATGTGGCCGATGCGCATTGGGGGGTGGGGAGGGTGCTGAAAAACGAGGCAGCAGTATAGCGGCGGGTCTCGCGCGGTTTTTCCCGTGCGAACCCCGTGTTCGGAGGCTCGATATTCGAAACGATGGATGCTTGGATCAACGCCCTCATGGCGGCGATGGCGCTTCCGGAAGTGGGCCTGTCGACGGTTTTCTGTATCGCCTTCGTCGCCGCCACGCTGATCCCGCTCGGCTCCGAGCCCGCGGCCTTCGGCCTTCGGCCTCGTCAAGCTTAACCCCGAGATGTTCCGGCCGGCGATCGTCGTCGCCACGCTCGGCGCGACGCTCGGCGGCGCGCTGACCTGGTGGATGGGCTTAGGCGCCGAGCGCGCCTACGAGCACTTGACCCACAAGCACGCCGATGGTCGCGCCTTGCGATGGCTGCGACGCTTCGGCCCGAGGGCGTGCCTGTTGTCGTGGCTGCCGGTGGTCGGCGATCCGCTGTGCGCCGTCGCCGGCTGGCTCAAGCTGCCGTTCTGGCCTTGCCTGACCTACATGGCGGTCGGCAAGTTCGCCCGCTACTTCATCGTGACGCCGGGCTGATCTGGTTCTTTCCGGGCCAGTACGTTCACTGAGCTGAACGCGAAAAAGGACGCCGAAGCGTCCTCTTTCAAGGAAGCGCAAACGATCAGGCGCTCTTGCGCGCCGACTTCTTGGCGGCCTTCTTGGCGGTCGTCGTGGCGCCGCTCCGCGGCGCGGTCTTCCCGGCGGCGGACCGAGCGCCGCTCGCCACCTGCGCCGAGAGCGCGTCGATCCGTGCCATCAGGGCTTCAACGTCCTTCGACGACGGCACGCCGAGCTTCTTCATCGCCCTGGCCGTGCGCTCCTCGAAGATCGACTCGAGCTTGTCCCACTGCTTGCCGGCCTTGGCGGTGACGTCGCCGGCCATGCTGCTCATCTTGCTCGAGACGTCGCTGAAGCGCTCCTCGGCGGCGCTATGCGTCTTCTTCTGAAGAGTCGCGCCTTCCTTGACCAGGGCGTCGAACACCTGGCGGCCTTCGGCTTGCGCCTTGGCGAACGCGCCCATGCCGGCGAGCCAGATCTGCTGCGCCGATGCCTTAACTGAGCCGGCCAGCGCGCTGTCGAACAGGCCCGCGCCCGCGGCGTTCTTCCTATCGGCCATCGCCTTGAGTTTCTTGACCATGAAATTCTTCTCCCTTTGGGTTGCGAGTGCGCTACGGCAGCGCTGTCGTGACTCTAGGCAAGCGCTCTGGAGAGGGCACACTAGGTTGCTAGGGGCGCGCGCCTAGAAGGTGCCAGACTCGCGCGTTGAGGAATGCTTGCCATGACGACGGACACCGCCCGGTGCCTGCTTGCGGCGTTCGCGATGCTCGCCGGCGGCCAGGTCTCCGCGCAGCGGACCCTGTACCGCTGCACCGTCGACGAAAGACGTCGATGTCGGACCGGCCCGGCGTCGCCACGGCCGCGGCCGGTCAGACGGTGGTCGAGGTCGAGCGCGAGGCGCGCTCGAGCGCCACCGCGGGCAAGATGCAGCTCGCCAAGGGGGCCAACTATCTCGAGTACCTGAGCGCCCTTTGCGCCGGTCTCAACGAGTGCCTGCGCACCGGCCCGGCGCGCGGCCTGGACCCGCGCTCGATGATCGATCTGCAGTTCGCCTACCGCGAGCGATGCCTTGAGGAAGACATCGCCGCGCGCAAGCGGCTCCTCGAGGATCTCACCAGGAGCCGCGAAGCCCACGACAGTGAGGTCGCGGCCGAGAAGCGCGAGCGCGACCGCGTGGTCCAGTCGCGCGAGCAGTGCGACGAGATGTATCGCATCCTGCACGGGCGCCGCAAGAAGATCGACACCATGTCGGTCGGCGAGCGCGCCGACTTCGACCGCTTCGAGGCGAACTGGAAGTCGGGCTGCGGGCCGGCGTAGCGCCGACGGCGGCGCGACAGTCGGGTTTGCCCCGCGCGCTGGTGCCGCTCGTCTGCACAAGAATGCCCTGAACGCGAGCGCGAAGTGCGCGACGTGGCCAGGGAGGAAGGCATGCGCTATTTCGTCACCGGAGCGACAGGCTTCATCGGCAAGCGGCTGGTCAAGTCCTTGCTGGCGCGGCGCGGCGCGGTCGTCCACTTCCTGCTTCGCCCGGAGAGCGAGGCCAAGCTCGCCGCGCTTCTGGACTACTGGGGCGAAGCGAGCGGCAGCAAGCGCGTCGTCCCCGTCCACGGCGACCTCACCGCGAAGAAGCTCGGCGTCTCGGCCGATTCGACCAGGAAGCTGAAAGGCGAAGTCGACCACGTCTATCACCTCGCCGCGGTGTACGACCTCTCGGCCGACGCCGAGTCGCAGATCGCGACCAACATCGAGGGCACGCGCGCCGTTGTCGAATTCGCACGCGCGATCGACGCGGGCCATCTGCATCACGTCAGTTCGATCGCCGCCGCCGGGCTCTACGAAGGCGTGTTCCGCGAGGACATGTTCGACGAGGCCGAGGGTCTCGACCACCCCTACTTCATGACCAAGCACGAGAGCGAGAAGATCGTGCGCACCGAGTCGAAGGTGCCGTGGACGGTGTACCGGCCGGCGCTGGTCGTCGGCGACTCGCAGACCGGCGAGATGGACAAGATCGACGGCCCGTACTACTTCTTCAAGCTGATCCAGCGCATGCGCCAGCTGCTGCCGCCGTGGATGCCGTCGATCGGGCTGGAGGGCGGCCGCATCAACATCGTGCCGGTCGACTTCGTGGTGGCCGCGCTCGATCACATCAGCCACCTCAAGGCCGACCTCGACAAGGGTTGCTTCCACCTCGTCGACCCGCTCGGCTACCGGGTCGGCGACGTGCTCGACATCCTCAGCAAGGCGGCGCATGCGCCGAAGATGAACCTGTTCGTCAACGCGGCGTTGCTGGGCTTCATTCCCAAGAGCGTGAAGAAGGGAATGATGGCGCTCGCGCCTGTGCGGCGCGTCAAGGCGGCCGTGCTGAAGGATCTCGGCCTGCCCGAGGACATGCTCACCTTCGTCAATTTCCCGACCCGATATGACTGCCGCGAGACGCTCGCGGCGCTGAAGGGCTCGGGCATCTCGTGCCCGAAGCTCGACGACTACGCCTGGCGACTCTGGGACTACTGGGAGCGCCACCTCGATCCGGCGCTGAAGATCGATCATTCGCTCAAGGGAACGGTCAGCGGCAAGGTGGTGCTGGTCACCGGCGGCTCGTCGGGAATCGGCCTCGCCGCGGCCGGCAAGTTTGCGGAGGCCGGTGCGGTCACAGTCATCTGCGCGCGCGACGAAGCCAAGCTCGCCGAGGCGAAGCGCGAGATCCTAGAGAAGGTCGGGAAGGGCGCGATCGTGGAGACTTTCTCGGCCGATATCGCCGACGAGGCGAGCTGCAAGGCGCTGGTCGAGTGGCTGAACGAGAAGCACGGCGGCGTCGACTTCCTCATCAACAACGCCGGGCGATCGATCCGGCGCGCGATCGAGGCGAGCTACGACCGCTTTCACGATTTCGAGCGGACGATGCAACTGAACTATTTCGGCTGCCTGCGCGTGACCATGGGCCTGCTGCCGGGGATGGTGGCCAAGAAGAAGGGGCACATCGTCAACATCAGCTCGATCGGCGTGCTGACCAACGCGCCGCGCTTCTCGGCCTATGTGGCGTCGAAGGCGGCACTTGACGCCTGGACGCGCTGCGCCTCGAGCGAATACGCCGACATCGGCATCACCTTCACGACGATCAACATGCCGCTCGTGCGCACGCCGATGATCGGGCCGACCAAGATCTACGACAACGTGCCGGTGCTGGCCCCTGGGGAGGCGGCGAACATGATCGCCGAGGCGTGCGTCGAAAAGCCGGTGCGGATCGCGACGCGGCTCGGCATCACCGGCGAGCTGATGCATGCGCTCTTGCCACGAGTGGCGCAGATCGTCATGAACTCGACTTTCCGGATGTTCCCGGACAGCGCGGCGGCCAAGGGCGACAAGGAAAAGAAATACCAGCCCTCGGCCGAGGCGGTGGCGATGGCGCAGATGATGCGCGGCATCCATTTCTGACCCAGCTCGGCGGCGCGGCGCGCCGCCGGTCGGGACGGGCTCGTTCAACGGATCACCCGCCCGAAGGGCAGGCGTCCGTCAATTCGCCGCGATATGACGGCGACCGGTTCTCGCTCGCTGCGCTCGCTTCGGCGCGTCGCCTCTCCCGCTGGCGGGAGACGGTCGGGCTGAGGCGTCTCGCTACTGCGGCTTGCCCGCGCCGGCGCGGGCCATGACCAGCGCCGGCTCCGACCGAAACTGCTGCGGGAAGATCGCCTTCAGGTTGGCGATCTTGGGCAGGTCGAAGCGGGCGATGTAGCCGGACTCGGGATGCAGCGTCAGATAGTCCTGGTGGTACGCCTCGGCGGGATAGAACGCGGCCAGCGGCACGACCTGCGTGACGATCTTCTTCGGATACGTCTTGGCGGCATCGAGCTGGGCGATGTACTTCTCGGCGGTTTCCTTCTGCGCGGCATCGCCATAGAACACCGCCGATCGGTACTGCGGGCCGCTGTCGGGATCCTGCCGATTCAGCTGCGTGGGGTCGTGCGCGACCGAGAAGTAGACCTGCAGCAAGGTCCCGTAGCTCACCTTCTTCGGGTCGTAGGTGATCTTCACCGACTCGGCATGCCCGGTGAGGCCCGAGCCGACCATCTCGTATTGCGCCGTTTCCCGGGCACCGCCCGAGTAGCCCGAGACCGCCTGGACCACGCCGTTCACGCGCTGGAAGACACCCTGCACGCCCCAGAAGCAGCCGCCGGCGAACACCGCCGTCTGGGTGCCGCTCGCGTTGGCGGTGGTGTCGACCGCCGGCGGGGCGATCTTCACGGCCGACTCAGCGGCGCGCGTCGGCGCGGTCGCGAACGCGCCGATCGCGAGCGCGGCGAGGAGGCCGGCGAAAAGCGCGTGTCGGCGCGGCGCCGATGGCAGGGCAGAACAGGGTCGGGTCATGGTCGCTCTCGCTTCGTCTAATGTCGCTTGGTCTGCAGCAGGTGGCCGATGATTACAGAGATCGATGCAGCGCGTGGGCGAGCGAGACCGGGAGAGGCCTCACGCCCTGGGCGGCGCGCCGTCGCCCAGGTAGGCGCCGTCGGCGCGCAGCGCCGCCTGCAGCGTTGCCACGGGAACCTCGCGCAGGCAACGTGCAGCCGCGAGGGCGGCGAGCGTGCCGGCCGCCTGGCCCATGACGAAGCAGGCGCCGGAGACGCGCGCCGCCGACTGGCCGTCGTGGCTCATCGAAGCGCATCGGCCGGCGACGAGAAGGTTGTGCGCGGCGACCGCGCCGGCCTGGCGCGGCAGCAGCATGCCCAGCGGCAGCTGGTTGAAGCCGCGCGACTCCGGGATCGGCGGCCACCGCCACTCGACGTCGCCTGCGACGTGGAGCTCGAGCGGCCAGCCATTGACGCCGATGGCGTCGGTGAAGCTCGCGCAGGCGACGACGTCGTCGCCGCTCAGCATCGTCTCGCCGATCAGGCGGCGCGTCTCGCGGATGCCGACCTGCGGCGCGATCTCGAGCAGATACGCGTTCTCGAAGCCGGGCACAAGCGTGCGCAGGAAGCGCAGGTAGTCGAGGGCCTGTCGTCTCCCTTCGACCTCGCCGGCGGAGAGAGAGCGTGCGTCGGTGCCGTCGACCGCCGAGCCATCGGCGTTCTTCAGCTGCGTGACGTTGACGCGCCACTCGCCGCCGTGGCGCTGCGGGCGCACGATCGCGCCGCGGCGCGGGAAGCGGAACTCGCCCGCGGCTGCGGCGGCGTCCATCAGCGCGGGAATCGTTCGCCAGGCCTCGCCGGCGCGCGCGTCGTCGACGCATCCGACACGAAACATCAAAGTCGGAAAGAGCAGGGGGCCGCCGGCCTGCATCGGCACGCCGGCGAAGTGGGCCAGGTCGCCGTCGCCGGAGCAGTCGATGAAGGTCGTGGCGCGGATCGCGAAGCGCCCCGACTTGGTCTCGACCAGGAGCGCGTCGATGCCGCCATCGTTGCCCGGCGCCACGCCGACGGCAACGGCGTGGAAGAGGAGCTCCGCGCCCGCCGCGAGCAGCATCGCATCGGCGGCGCACTTGAATGCCGCGTTGTCGTAGGCCTGCGCGAGGATCTTGCCGAAGACGAGATGCGGCTCGCTGAGCCCGTCGAGCGCGCGCATGCGGTCGAGCAGCTCGTCGACCACGCCGCGCACGACGCGCCGGTGCGTGCCGTGCACGTTGGCGTGCAGGCCGCAGAAATTGGTGACCCCGGCGGCGGTGCCCATGCCGCCGAGAAAGCCGTAGCGCTCGACGAGCAGAGTTCGCGCGCCGCGCCGGGCCGCGGCCATCGATGCGGCGAGGCCCGCCGGCCCGCCGCCGAGAACGACCACGTCATGCTCGCCGTACACCGGCGTCGCGCGCGCCGGCTCGCGGATCGCCGGCCGGTCCATCGCTCAGTCGCGCGACGCGCCGGTCGGCCGCGACGTGAAAAGAGCGTGACGCGGCATTCGGTGAACTCGATGGAAGGTTACGATTCTGGCCGCATTCGCCTCCTCTCACCGACCCTGCCCATGACCGACGAGCCCCCCGCTGCCGCCGACGCCCCCGACCTCTCGCACGTCCTGCCGCGCGACAAGGCCGAGATCCTGGCCCAGGCGCTGCCCTACATCCGCCGCTTCCACGGCAAGACCATTGTCATCAAGTACGGCGGCAACGCGATGACCGATCCGGCGCTGCAGCAGGATTTCGCCGAGGACGTCGTGCTGCTCAAGCTGGTCGGCATGAACCCGGTCGTCGTGCACGGCGGCGGGCCGCAGATCGAGGAGGCGCTCGCCAAGATCGGCAAGAAGGGCGAGTTCATACAGGGCATGCGCGTCACCGACGACGAGACGATGGAAGTCGTCGAGTGGGTGCTCGCCGGGCAGGTGCAGCAAGACATCGTCGGCCTGATCAACGTCGCCGGCGGCAAGGCGGTCGGCCTCACTGGGCGCGACGGCGGCCTCATCCGCGCCAAGAAGCTGCGCATGACGGACCTGAAGGATCCGACCAAGGTGCACGACGTCGGCGCCGTCGGCGAGATCGAGTCGATCGACCCAAGCGTTGTGATCGCGCTGCAGGAAGACCAGTTCATCCCGGTGATCTCGCCGCTCGGCTTCGGCGCCGGCAACGAGAACTACAACATCAACGCCGACGTCGTCGCCGGCAAGCTCGCCGAGGTGCTGAAGGCCGAGAAGCTGATGATGCTGACCAATATCCCCGGCGTGCTCGACAAGGCCGGCAAGCTCCTCACCGATCTCACAGCGCGTGAGATCGACGAGCTGTTCGCTGACGGCACGATCTCGGGCGGCATGCTGCCCAAGATCCAGTCGGCGCTTGATGCAGCCAAGAACGGCGTCAACACCGTGCACATCATCGACGGCCGCGTGCCGCATGCGATGCTGCTGGAAATACTGACCGAGCAGGCTTACGGAACCATGATCCGCTCGCGGTAGCGAGCGGATCATGGTCGCTCCCCACGGTCGCACCGATAGGATTGCTCCCACCCCGACCTCGCCCTCCAAGAGGGCGGGGCGGCCTTCTGCGAAGACTCGGGCTTCGCGCTCGCGCCCCCGAAGGGGCGCCAGGGGCGTCCGCCCTTTCCGCTCGGCGGAAGCGGCGCGAAGCGGGGCGGGTGCAACCCTGACGACGCAAGTCGAAGAGCCACACCCGGCGCGCCCCGTGTGGCTCTTCGACCTCGACAACACGCTCCACGACGCAAGCCACGCCGCCTTCGGCGAAATGCACGTCGCGATCGGCGACTACGTCGTCGAGCACGTCGGCGTCAGCCACGAGGAAGCGAATCGGCTGCGCGAGACCTACTGGCGGCGCTACGGCGCGACGCTGCTTGGCCTAGTGCGTCACCACGGAGTGAGGGCCGCACACTTCCTGGCCGAAACGCATCGCATGCCGGGACTCGAGGCGCGCCTGCGCACGAGCGCGGCCGACCGCGCCGCGCTCGGCCGGTTGCCCGGCCGCAAGATCATCCTCACCAACGCGCCGCGCGAATACGCGCTGCGCGTGCTGCGGACGCTTCGACTGGAAAGATTCTTCGCCGAGATCATCACGATCGAGGACATGACCATGTTCGGCGCGCTGCGCCCCAAGCCCGACGCGCGCATGCTCCGCCAGGTCGCCGTGCGCCTGCGCGTGGCGCCGAGCCGCTGCGTGCTGATCGAGGACACACTCGTCCACCTGAAGGCGGCACGCTCCATCGGCATGGGCACGGTCTGGATGCAGCGCTACGTCGGCGCGCGTTTGCGCGGCGGCCCCCGCGACCGGCTCAACGCAGGCTTCGGTGACGCGCCGACGCCGCGCCGGATGTGCCCGAAGCCACCGTACCTCTATGCCAAAATCGGCGCGCTCCGGCACCTGACACGCCCCCGATGATCCCCTCCGCAGATCCGCCCGCCGGGGCTACCGGCGACTCCGAGGAGACAGCGAGCGGCGGCCCGTCTCCCTTTCCGGAGGCTGCGATCGTTGCCGACGGCGGGCTCGCCGTCGCGTCGCCGGCGCGCAAGCGCCCGCGTCCGGGCGAGCGCCGCGTCCAGATCCTCGAGACGCTTGCGACCATGCTGCAGGAGCCGGGCGCCGAGCGCGTCACGACGGCCGCCCTCGCCGCCAAGCTGGACGTCTCGGAAGCGGCGCTGTATCGCCACTTCGCGAGCAAGGCGCAGATGTTCGAGGGGCTGATCGAGTTCATCGAGCAGAGCGTGTTCACGCTCGTCAACCAGATCGTCGAGCGCGAGTCCGACCCGCGCGTGCAGGTGAACAAGGTCCTGACCGTTCTGCTCCAGTTCGGCGAGAAGAATCCCGGCATGACGCGGGTCATGGTCGGCGACGCGCTGGTGTTCGAGAACGATCGCCTCACCGCTCGCATGAACCAGTTCTTCGAGCGCATCGAGTCGCAGCTGCGTCAGAGCCTGCGCCAGTTCGCCGAAGCCAATGGCTCGGCGACGCCGACCGTCGAGGCGCACGCACAGGCGTCCGCGCTGACGTCGTTCGCGATCGGCCGCCTGCAGCGCTTCGCGCGATCGGGGTTTAAGAAGAGCCCGACCGAGCACCTCGACGTCGCGCTGCGCCTGTTCGCGGCCTAGGCGTGCGCGCGTGACGACGACGATCCTGGCTGCGGGCAGGCCTCTTACCCTGCTGCCCCAGAAGGCCGCGTTCCTCGCCGCCAGCCGCACGCTGCTGATCGCCGACGCGCACATCGGCAAGGCGGTGACCTTTCGCGCCCTCGGCGTTCCCGTGCCGCGCGGGACGACGAGCGAGACGCTGGCTTCGCTCTCGGCGCTGATCGCGACGTGGCAGGCGCGCCGGGTCGTCTTCCTCGGCGACTTCCTGCATTCGGCGCATGCCAAGGCGGCGGCGACGCTCGGCGCGGTCGCGCGCTGGCGGCGCGAGCACGCGGCGGTCGAGCTCGTCCTCGTCCGCGGCAACCATGACGACCGCGCCGGCGACCCGCCGTCCTACCTCGCGATGCGCATCGTCGACGAGCCCTACGACCTCGACGGCTTCGCCCTCTGCCACCACCCGCGCGCGCGCCGCGGCGCCTATGTGCTCGCCGGCCACCTGCATCCCTGCGTGAGCCTCGGCGCGCGCGGCTTCGATCACCTGCGGCTGCCCTGCTTCTGGCTCGGCGACGACGTCGGCGTGCTGCCCGCGTTCGGCGCCTTCACGGGCATGCACCCGATCCGCGCCGGCGCGACCGATCGCGTCTTTCCCGTCGCGGACGGCGTCGTCGCGGCGATGCCCAGCCGCGCGGCCCACGAGCTCGGGGATCGCCGCGCGGCGTAGACGCGCGAACGCACCATGCCTTTTGACCCCACCCCGTTGCCGGCGCTGATCGCGCGCGCCGAGGCGTTGCTGGCGCGCCTCGAGGGCGTGCTGCCGCATCCCCTGACGGCGCCCGACTGGAACGCGTCGACGGCGTTTCGCTATCGCACCCGCGGCGGCCGCGGCGCCGGCCGGCTCGAGCCGGTGCGCCACGTCGCATCGATCCGTCTCGCCTCGCTGGTCGAGGTCGACGCGCAGAAGGGAAGGATCGTCCGCAACACCGAGCAGTTCGTCGCCGGCAAGGCCGCCAACAACGTGCTGCTCACGGGTGCGCGCGGCACCGGCAAGAGCTCGCTCATCAAAGCCTGCCTGAACGAGTTCGCGCCGATCGGACTGCGCCTGATCGAGGTCGACAAGAGCGACATGGTCGACCTGCCCGATCTCGTCGACCTGATCGCCGAGCGGCCCGAGCGCTTCGTCATCTTCTGCGACGATCTCAGCTTCGACGAGGGCGAGCCCGGCTACAAGGCGCTCAAATCGATCCTCGACGGCTCGGTATCCCAGAGCACCGACAACGTGCTGATCTACGCGACGAGCAACCGGCGCCACTTGCTGCCCGAGTACATGAAGGAGAACCTCACCTACCGGCACACCGAGGACGGCGAGGTCCATCCCGGCGAGGTGATCGAGGAGAAGATCTCGCTCTCCGAGCGCTTCGGCCTTTGGGTGAGCTTCTACCCGTTTAGCCAGGACGAGTACCTGGCCATCGTCGCCGAGTGGCTGCGCGGCTTCGGCGTCGGCGCCGAGGCGATCGCCGCGGCGCGCCAGGAATCGCTCGTCTGGGCGCTCGAGCGCGGCTCGCGCTCCGGGCGCGTCGCCTACCAATTCGCCCGGGACTACGCCGGACGCCACGCGTGAGCGCGGCCGCCGGCGCGAACGACGACGGCATCGTCGACGTCGCGGTCGGCGTGCTGATCGACAAGGGGGGCCGCTTCCTGCTCACGTCGCGGCCCGCGGGCAAGGTCTACGCCGGCTGGTGGGAGTTTCCCGGCGGCAAGCTCGAGCGTGGCGAGTCTGTCGCCACGGCGCTTGCGCGCGAGCTGCACGAGGAGCTCGGCATCGACGTGCTCGAAGTCCGGCCCTGGAACGTCACCCGCGTGGACTACGCCCACGCCCGCGTACGCCTGCACTTCTGCAAGGTGTTCGCCTGGCGCGGAGAGTTCGAGATGCGCGAGGGCCAGGCGATGGCCTGGCAGACGCTGCCGGTGACGGTGGCGCCGGTGCTGCCGGGAACGTTGCCGGTGCTCGGCTGGTTCGCCGGCGAGCAGGGATTCGCCGGGCCGACGTGCGCGGGCGAGGAGGGCGCCGCTACACTGAAACGATGAGCTTTCCGCTCAGCCGCTGGAAGGAAGGCTCCTCCCGCCTGGCCGGGCAGCGCGAAGCGCGAAGGGTGCACCGATGAGCTGGCTCGACGACGTCAAGTGGGATGCGAACGGCCTGGTTCCGGCCATCGCGCAGGAAGTCGGCTCGAACGACGTCCTCATGCTCGCCTTCATGAACCGCGAGGCGCTGGCCAAGACCGCCGCGCTCGGCGAGGCGGTCTACTGGAGCCGCTCGCGCGGCCGCCTCTGGAGGAAGGGCGAGGACAGCGGCCACGTCCAGAAGGTCAAGGAGCTCCGCCTCGACTGCGACAACGACGTCGTCCTGCTCAAGGTTGAGCAGGCCGGCGCTGCCGCGGGCGAGCCGACGATCGCGTGTCACACCGGCCGCCACTCGTGCTTCTTCCAGCGCTACGAGAACGACCGATGGAATGCCGTCGACCCGGTCTTGAAAGATCCGGAACGCATCTACAGATAGCGGTGCGATGGACGAACGCACCGCCAACGGCAACGAGACGCTGGCCCGGCTGGCCGGGGTGATCGCGGCGCGTCGAGGTGCCGCCCCCGCGTCCAGTTATGTGGCGCGTCTGGTGGCCAAGGGTGAGGATGCTGTGCTCAAGAAGATCGGCGAGGAGGCGACCGAGGTGGTCATGGCGTGCAAGGACGGCGATCCGACGCGGATCGTCGCCGAGGTCGCTGACCTCTGGTTTCACACCCTGATCGCTCTCGCCGGCCACGGCCTGACGCCCGGAGACGTGCTCGCCGAACTCGAGCGCCGCGAAGGCCAGTCGGGGCTCGAGGAATTCGCGGCGCGCAAGATGACATCGAGAGAGGCGGACGGAACATGAACGAAGTGATCTCCACCAGCGTGCCCGCCGAGGGCGATCGGCAGGGTCTGACGACGCTGACCCACGTGATGTATGCCCTGCATACGGCGTCGTGGTTCTCGGCCGGCATCTTCTCGGTGATCGCGATCATCATCAACTACGCGAAGCGGCCCGATCTTACCGATCCGTTCTTTCTCAGTCACTTCCGCTGGCAGTCGCGCAGCTTCTGGTTCACCGTGCTCTGGCTGTTGCTCGCGCTGCCCCTGTGGATCCTGGTCATCCCGGGCTGGATCGCCTACGCGGTCATCGGCCTCTGGTACCTCTACCGCTTCATCCGCGGCTGGCTGGCCTTCGCCGACCGGCGCCCGATGCCGATGCCGCTCTGAGATCGCGATGAAGCGCGACCCGGGCTGCATCTTCTGCCGCATCGTCGGGGGCGAGATCCCGAGCCACAAGGCCTATGAAGACGACGAGATCCTCGCCTTCCACGACATCGCGCCGTGGGCGCCGGTGCACGTGCTCGTGATTCCGAAGGAGCACGTCGCCAGCTTCTACGACGTTGCCGAAGCCGATGCGCCGCTGCTCGGCCGCATGTTCGCCCTCGCGCCGCGGCTGATGCGCGAGCTCGGCGTCACGAACGGCTTTCGCACACTCGTCAACACCGGCGTCGACGGCCTGCAGGAGGTGGCGCACCTCCACGTTCACGTCATGGGCGGTCCGCGTCCATGGGCGAAGGGCTGACCTAGAATCCTAGCGAATTCCCTCTCGGAGAACCACCATGGGTTCATTCAGCGTCTGGCACTGGCTGATCGTGCTCCTGATCGTCGTGCTGATCTTCGGCACCAAAAAGCTGAAGAACATCGGCAGCGATCTCGGCGGGGCCGTCAAGGGCTTCAAGGACGGCGTCCGCGACGGCACCGCGTCGCCCGCCGACCCGGCGGCGCCGACCCAGCGCGTCGGCACTGAGCGCTCGCTCGATCCCGGCACCGTCGACGTCGAGACCAAGACGACGCGCAGCTGACCTCCGCGCAACGCGCGCCATGATCGATTTCGGCTTCGACAAGCTGGCGCTGATCGGCGCCGTCGCGCTTGTCGTCATCGGACCCGAAAAGCTGCCGCGGGTGGCGCGCACGGTCGGCACGCTGCTCGGCAAGGCGCAGCGCTACGTCGCCGATGTCAAGGCCGAAGTGAATCGCTCGATCGAGCTCGAAGAGCTCAAGAAGATGAAGAGCGAGTTCGAGGACGCTGCGCGCAACGTCGAGCAAACGGTCTCGAACGAAGTGCACCAGACCACCTCCGAGCTCGCCAACGCGTGGCAACCGCCCGTCGACACCGTCGCGCCGATCGGCGGCGACAGTCCCTTCTCGGCGCCGGCGACGTACCGGCCGCCGAAGAAGAACTGGCGCCTGAAGCGTGGCGCGATGCCGCAGTGGTACAAGCAGAAGAACGGCATCCGCGGTCGTGCCCAGTCGGGTGCGGCCCGCGTCGCGCGCTTCCGTCCTCCGCGCACGACCGCCTGATGGAGCCTCCACGCCCACTTCGTCCGCTGCCCCCCATGGGGGCGCGGCCGGCCTTGGGGCGGCCCGGCACCCGGCCGGTCCGTCATGGCTGAGAAGGATCCCGATGAGCTCGCGGGAACCGAGCAACCGTTCGTCTCCCATCTCATCGAGCTTCGCGACCGGTTGATCCGCGCCGCGGTCGCGGTCGGGGTCTGCGCCGCGGCGCTGTTCTTCTACCCTGGGCCCGGAGCGCTGTACGACCTGCTCGCGGCGCCGCTCGTCGCCCATCTTCCCGCGGGCGGCACGCTGATCGCGACCAACGTGATCTCGCCCTTCCTGGTGCCGATGAAGATCACCCTGATGGCCGCGTTCCTGCTCGCGCTGCCGGTGGTCCTGTACCAGGCTTGGGCGTTCGTCGCGCCCGGCCTCTACATGCACGAGAAAAAGCTGGTCCTGCCACTCGTCGTCTCGAGCACGATCCTGTTCTTCGCGGGAGTCGCGTTCTGCTACTTCTTCGTCTTCGGCAAGGTCTTCACCTTCATCCAGAGCTTCGCGCCGAAGAGCGTCTCCGCGATGCCGGACATCGAGGCCTACCTCAGCTTCGTCATGACGATGTTCATCGCCTTCGGCGCCGCCTTCGAGGTGCCGATCGCAGTCGTCGTGCTTGCCCGCCTCGGCATCGTCAGCATCGAAAAGCTGAAGGCGTTTCGCGCCTACTTCATCGTCCTCGCGTTCATCATCGCTGCGATTCTCACCCCGCCCGACATCGTCTCTCAGCTGGCGCTGGCGATCCCGATGTGCCTGCTCTACGAGGTCGGCATCTGGGCGGCGCAGATCTTCATCAGGCATACGCAGGCACCGGATTCAGTCACTCGCGCAGCGAGCGACTGAATCCGGTGCCTGCGTGCCCGCCGGAGGATTGCTCCCTCCCGGGCCCCTCCCTCCGAGGGTCGGCACCGGCGGCGCTGTGCCGCGGCTAGCGTTCGGGGTTCGGTCGTGACGGGGGGCGCTGGCCGACCGTGACCTTGATGTCGAGCGAGCTCGCCCCACGCTGCACGCTTACAGTCGCGGTCTCGCGTGGCTTCAGCGCGGCGACGGCGTTGAGAAGTTGCGGCGTGTTGGTGACCGGCGCGCCGGCGATCTTGAGGACCACGTCGCCGGGCTGCAAGCCGCCTTCGCTTGCCGGGCCGCTCTGGACCACTCCGGTGATGAGGACGCCCTGCTTGACCGCAATGTCGAGCGTCTTGGCGATCTCGGGCGTCAGGTCGCGCGGTTCGACGCCGATCCAGCCGCGCGTCACCCGCCCTTCCTTGATCAGGCTTTCCATGACTTGGCGCGCGGTGCTGACCGGGATCGCGAAGCCGATGCCGAGGCTGCCGCCGGTGCGCGAGAAGATCGCGGTGTTGATGCCGAGCAGGTTGCCGGCGACGTCGACCAGTGCCCCTCCGGAGTTGCCGGGGTTGATCGCCGCGTCGGTCTGGATGAAGTTCTCGAAGGTGTTGATGCCGAGCGCGTTGCGGCCGAGCGCGCTGACGATGCCCGAGGTCACGGTCTGGCCGACGCCGAACGGGTTGCCGATCGCCAGCACGACGTCGCCGACCTGCACGTGGTCGATGTCGCCGAACTCGAGCACCGGCAGCTTGTCGAGATCGATCTTGAGGACAGCTATGTCGGACTCGGGGTCGGTGCCGACAATCTTGGCACGCGCGCTGCGCCCGTCGCCCAGCTCGATCTCGACGTCATCGGCGCCTTCGATGACGTGGTTGTTGGTGAGCAGGTAGCCGGCGGGCGAGACGATCACCCCCGAACCGATGCCGACCTGGCGCTCTTCCGGTCCGCCGCGGGCGCGTTCGCCGAAGAAGAAGCGCAGCATCGGGTCGTCGCCGCGCCGCTGCGCGCTGCGGCTGGCCGTGATGCTGACCACCGCCGGCGAGGCGCGCTTGGCGGCCTGGCTGTAGCTGGTCGTCGCGGGCCCCGCGCCGACCAGCGAGATGCTGCGCACCGGCGCAGGCAGGACGACCGCGGGGGCGGTGGGCTCGGCGGCAGCCGAGGCGACCTGCTCAGGCGCGTGCTTCAGCCAGCCGGGCTTCAGCGTCGCCACGACGAACAACAGCGCCACCGCGATGGTTACGGTCTGGGAGAACAGGAGCCAGGCCTTGCGCATCGCTTAGGGTCGGAGTGGGCAGTCATTATCAGGGCGCGCCTCGCTTCACAATCGCACATGGCTTTGCCCACGCGCCCGCCGCTCGCCCTGACCATGGGCGATGCGTGCGGCATCGGCCCGGAGATCATCGCCGCCTGGTTCCGCTCGGCCGAGGCGGGCGGGGCGTTCGTCGTCGGCGATGTCGCCGTGATGCGACGCGCGGCCGCTGCGACGGGCGGGTTGCTGCCGGTGGCGCGGATTGGCCGGGCCGAGGACGTCGCGGCGCTGCCGCTCGGCTGCCTGCCGGTGCTGCAGGCCGATGGCATCGCCGCCGATCTGATCGAGGCGCCCGTCGGTCGCATTGACGCGCGCGCCGGCGCGGCCGCGGCGCGATCGATTGAGCACGCCGTCGCCCTCGTCCGCGCCGGCAGTGCCGCTGCGCTCGTCACCGCGCCGATCCACAAGGAAGCGTTTGCCGCCGCGGGAATCGGCTATCCCGGCCACACCGAGATGCTGCAGGCGCTCGCAGCCGACGGCGCGGCGCCGCCGCCGGTGCGCATGATGCTGGCCAACGACGAGCTGCGGACGGTGCTCGTCACCATCCACGTCTCGCTGCGACAGGCGATCGAGGCGATCACCTTTGACGCCGTGCTCGAAACGATCAGGATCGCCGCCGTCGCCGCGCGCCGGTTCGCTTCCGGTCGGCCCTGCGTGGCCGTCGCCGGGCTCAACCCGCACGCCGGCGAGGGCGGCCTTTTCGGTGACGAGGAGCTGCGCATCATCGCCCCGGCGGTGGAGGCGGCGCGCGCCGAAGGCATCGATGCCAGCGGCCCGTTCGCGCCCGACACCGTGTTCATGCGCGCCCGCAACGCCCCCGGCCATCCCGGCGAGTTCGACGTCGTCGTCGCGATGACGCATGACCACGGCCTGATCCCCGTGAAGTACCTGGGCGTGGAGCACGGCGTGAACGTCACGCTCGGCCTCCCGTTCGTTCGCACCAGCCCGGACCACGGGACCGCCTTCGACATCGCCGGCACCGGCCGCGCCGATCCCTCGAGTTTCGCCGCCGCGGTGCGCCTCGCGCGCACGCTCGCCGGCGCGGCGGCCGTCAGTGGCGCGTCGGCGCCTTGAGCTCGGCGAGCTGTTTTCTGGCCCGCACCGTCGCCCGCTCCATCAGGTAGGCGCTCTCGACGGCGCGGAAGCGCCCGGTCTCGCACATGCGCGCGAGCATGCGCGAGGTCATCGAGATCGTCTCCTGGTGCTTGCCGCCACGCGTGAACACGAAGAAGCTCCGCCCCGAGCTGACGTGCGCGAGCTGCACCTTCTGCCACTCGTCCTTCAGGTGCATCTGGTAGGCAAATCCTAGCTTGATGTGGTCGATCAGCTGCGGCCCACGCGAGGGTTCGCCGGGCTCGCCGGATTCCGAGGTCGTCGGGCCGAGGCGCTCGGCGGCGGAAGGGTCGAGATGAGCGGCCATCGAGGGCGACGGCCGAACCGGGGCCTGCGTCGGCTCGTCGAGGTCCACGTCGACGCCGGCCTCGGCGAACTTCCGGGTCCAGTCGACCGCGGCCTCATTGACGAGGCCGACCTGCTTCGCCTCCTCGGGCGTGAAGCGGCGCTCGATGACCTCGGGGGCGACGTCGGGCACCGACTCGGTCCGCGCGAAGGTCTCCGCCATCGGCACCGGCGTGGCGAACACTTGCTCGAGCTGCTTGACCATGAGGTTGTGGTCGAGCTCGCTCATCGCCTGCCCCTTGAGCGATTCCGCGTGCGCCGGCAGGAGCTTGCCGAAGAATTCCTTCTGCGCCGGCTCGGGCCAGCCGATCAGCTTCATGCCTTCGTTGAGGTCCTTCATCAGCGGCGGCAGCTGCATGAGGAACTTCTTCCTGAACATCGGCGAGCCCTTCGGCTGAATGCTCATGACCAGGTCGACGCCGACGCGGCGGTAGCGCTTGGCGCGATCGGAGTCGGCGCCGTCGCGGCGCACCGCGAGCACCATTGCCTGGCTCCACACCTGCGCGAGGAAATTCTGCATGTAGGCCGGTAGCGACATCGGCGTGAGCGACGACTGCAGCTGAAGCATGTACCGCTGCTGGACGCGTAGCTCCGACTCCTTCTGGTCGAGGACGATGGCGGCGCCCGACTTTTCGACGGCGCCCTCGGTCTGCTCGACGATGAACCGCTCGAGCTCGGCGACCTTGGCGGCGTAGAGCTCGATCTGGTCGAAGTCGCCTTCGACAATCTCGTCGACGAGCTTCCTGACGCGGGTCAGGAATTTCGCGCCGGGTCCGATGTCGAAATCGTCGAACGCGTTGGCGAGCGAAGCGATGCGGTTGATGAAGCGCCGCACCGGATGGCGCCGCGTCGAGAAGAAGGTGGCATCGCTAAGCGCGACGCGCAGCACCGGCAGCTGCAGGCGCGCGATCTCGCGCGCCATCTGCGGCGGCACGCGCGAATCGGAAAGGATCTGGTCGAACAGACTGCCGACGACGTCGATCACCATGTGATCGAGCTTGCCGCTCGAGGCCTGGATCAGCTCTTCGCGGTGGGCGCGGATGAGGTTGACCGCCATTAGGCCGGTCAGGCCCTCGTTGTAGGACTCGCCGCTCACGGCGCTCATCGCCGCGTTGCGAGACGGATCGCCGCCCAGGCCGCTGCGCGAGGACAGGGGCACGCCGCTCACGGTGCCGCCTGAATGGCGCGAGCTCCCGGAGCCGCCGGTGCGACCGCCGGCCTGGCCGCGTGGCGGCAGGCCCGGCCCCGACCCGAGCAGGCCGGCCGGCGCGAGCTCGCCGGGCTGGCTGGCGATCGCCGTCAACCGGCGCAGCAAGGTCATCAGCTGCTGGTCGGCGGCGGCGTCGACGCGAGCCCGGGCGACGTTGGCGCCGCGCACCGGGGGCAGGGCATCGCGGATGCTGTCCAGCACCTCGGCGCGGCCGGGGAAAGCCGTGGCCAGGGCGCGCCGGTGGGCGGCGAGCAGGTCCATGTCGCTGCCGCGCCCCGAGTTCGTCTCGATCTCGCCGTACGCGCCGCCGCGCGAGCTGCGGCCTTCGCGCGGTAGGCTGGCGTAGCCCGAGTCGGCGCTGCCCAGCTGGTTGCCGGGGCCCTCGACCTGGCGCACCGTGAGATGGACCGGCCGCACGCCGCGCTCCTGGAGCAGGCGCAGGATCTCCTCGTAGCACTCGGGCATGACGTGGGCGACGGCCTGGCCGAGGTCGCGCGCGAGGATGCGCCGGCTCTCGCGCTCGCCCGAGATCGCCTCGATGCCGCGGTGCAGCGCCGCGCCGACGATCTCGGCGCGCAGCGGGTTGCGCTCGTCGTCGGCCTTGCCGAGGTTGAGCAGCCCGCCCATGTAGGCGGCCAGGTCGCGCAGCTGCCATTCGCATTCGTGCGAGATCATCTGGCCGAGGCGGACGAAGTTCATCTGCTCCTCGACCTCTTTCTCGTCGACGAGGCTCAGCGACTGCCAGTCGGCCGACTCGAGCCTCCTCTTGTGGTCGACGCGCGGCGCGAGTTCCTTGGCGACCTTCTCGCGCAGTGCCTCGAACAGAGCGTTTTGGAACGAGGCGAGATTGCGGCGCAGCTCCTGCTGGGTCGTGACGAGCTGATCGCGCTCGGAGATCTTGGTCGCCGTCTGCGCCGCCGCGGTGAGGTTTTCTGCGACGCGCAGCGCCGCCGACGCCGCCGCCGTCCGGATCAGGTTCATGGCCGCGTCGAGCGTGGCCTGGGCGCGCGGTTCGATCGGATTCATCTCTGCGTCAGGGCCGGGGATGACGGCGATTTCCTCGAGAGCGGGCGATGGTTCTCCTAGTATGGGGCCAAAGATCGCAGGCCGGCCCGGCACTGCGTCACGCTCGGCGAAGGCGCGGCCGGAGCGCCGTCCGGCCGCCTCAGCGCCGCAGCGAGTCGCGGATCTCGCGCAGGAGGACGGTGTCTTCGGGCGTCGCGGCGACGGGCGGCACGGTACGGCGCAGACGGTTGATCTGCTTGACCATGACGAAGATGATGATGGCGAGGATCAGGAAGCCGAGCAGCACGGTGATGAAATTGCCGTAGGCGAAGAGCGGCACGCCGGCCTTGGTCAGCGCCTCGTAGGTCATCGGCCCGGCGTAGCCGGGGGGCGGCGGCGCCAGGGCGATGAAGTAGTTCGAGAAGTCGAGGCCGCCGAAGACGCGTCCGATCACGGGCATGATCAGATCCTTGACCATGGAGTCGACGATCTTCGCGAAGGCGGCGCCGATGATCACGCCCACCGCCAGGTCGACCACGTTGCCCTTCGAGGCGAACTCCTTGAACTCGGTCGCGAATCCCAATCTTCTTCTCCCCTGACGCCGGCCACTCCTCGGCACGGCGGTCCGAGTATTGCCGACCGCGGCGCCAAGTCAAGCCGACGCCCGCGAAGGCGATCGCGCTTGACTCGTCCGCTAGAATTCCGGGTTGACTTCTCGCTTCGCGCTCGAGCGATCGCGAGTGACAGAGGTGAATAAGAAAATGAGTGAGCAGAGGATCGACGGTGGCAAGCGAACCTGGATCATCGCATCGAGTTGCGCAGGTGCCATCGGCGCAGGCTTCGTCGCCGTGCCCTTCATCAGCAGCTTCGAGCCTTCCGAGCGCGCCCGTGCCGCCGGCGCCCCGGTCCAAGCCGACATCAGCGCCTTGAAGCCGGGCGAAAAGATGACCGTCGAGTGGCGCGGCCAGCCGGTCTGGATCGTCCGGCGCACGCCCGAGCAGATCGCCGAGCTGCCCAAGCTCGATCCCCGGCTCGCCGACCCGAAGTCGCAGCGCAACCCTGACGAGTTCACGCCGCCCTACGCGCGCAACGAGGATCGGTCGATCAAGCCCGAATACCTCGTGGTCGTCGGCATCTGCACCCACCTCGGCTGCTCGCCGAGCGACAAGTTCGTTCCCGGCCCCCAGCCCTCGTTGCCCGACGACTGGGCGGGCGGCTTCCTGTGCCCCTGCCACGGCTCGACCTTCGACATGGCCGGCCGCGTATACAGGGACAAGCCCGCACCGGACAACCTGCGCGTGCCGCCGCACATGTACCTGTCGGACAGCCGCATCCTCATCGGCGAGGAAAAGCGTGCCTGAGCTGCGTTCCCCGAATTCCTGGAGCATGAATGGCTGAGATGCACACCGCGCCCGCCGGCGTCGGCGCCGGGCAGCGATTGCTGACGTGGGTCGACAACCGCTTCCCGCTCACGAAGCTCTACAACGAGCACATGGCGCAGTACTACGCGCCCAAGAACTTCAACGTCTGGTACGTCTTCGGCTCGCTCGCGTTGCTCGTGCTGGTGATGCAGATCCTCACCGGCATCTTCCTGACGATGCACTACAAGCCCGACGCCGCCAAGGCGTTCGAGTCGGTGGAATACATCATGCGCGACGTGCCCTGGGGCTGGCTCGTCCGCTACATGCACTCCACCGGGGCATCGGCCTTCTTCATCGTCGTCTACCTGCACATGTTCCGCGGCATGATGTACGGCAGTTACCGCAAGCCGCGCGAGCTGATCTGGCTATTCGGCTGCGGCATCTTCCTGTGCCTCATGGCCGAGGCATTCATGGGCTACCTGCTGCCCTGGGGCCAGATGAGCTACTGGGGCGCCCAGGTCATCGTCAACCTGTTCTCGGCGATCCCGTTCATCGGCCCCGACCTGGCGCTGCTGATTCGCGGCGACTATGTCGTCGGCGACGCGACGCTGAACCGCTTCTTCAGTTTCCACGTCATCGCCGTGCCGCTGGTGCTGCTCGGCTTGGTCGCGGCGCACCTGATCGCGCTGCACGAGGTCGGCTCGAACAACCCCGATGGCGTCGAGATCAAGGACTCGAAAGACGCCCGCGGCAACCCGGTCGATGGCATTCCCTTCCATCCGTACTATACGGTGCACGACATCTATGCGGTAAGCGTGTTCCTGTTCATCTTCAGCGCGGTAATCTTCTTCGCGCCCGAGGGTGGCGGCTACTTCCTCGAGTTCAACAACTTCATCGAGGCGAACCCGCTCAAGACGCCGGCGCACATCGCGCCAGTGTGGTACTTCACGCCGTACTACTCGATGCTGCGCGCGACAACTGATCTCATGGTCAACGTGCTGGCCGTGATCCTCGCCCTCGGCGCCGCCCTTGCGATCCTGCGCGGCGGCTTCCGCACGGCGGCGAAGGTGGCGATCGCGGTCGCCGCCGTGGTCGCGGTGTTCCTGCTCAAGACCTTCGACGCCAAGTTCTGGGGTGTCGTCGTCATGGGCGGCGCGGTGCTGATCCTGTTCGTGCTTCCCTGGCTTGATCGCAGCCCGGTGAAGTCCATCCGCTACCGACCGGACTGGCACAAGTACGTCTACGGCATCTTCGTGCTCTTCTTCCTCGCCCTAGGCTACCTCGGCTCGCAGCCGCCGTCAGCGGGTGGCAACTACGTCTCGCAACTGGGCACGCTCGTCTACTTCGGCTTCTTCCTGCTCATGCCGTGGTGGAGTCGCATCGGCACGTTCAAGCCGGTGCCGAGCCGCGTCACGTTCCAGTCCCACTGATCGCGAGCCGAGCCCCACGATGAAAAAATTCCTGCTCAGCCTGCTGGTCCTCCTCGGCGCCGCCCTGCCGCTCGCGCCGGCGTCGGCCAACGAAGGCGGCTACCCCTGGGATTCGTTCCCGCGCTCGAAGATGACCGACACGGCGGCGCTGCAGAACGGCGCGCGCATCTTCATCAACTACTGCCTGAACTGCCACTCGGCCATGTACATGCGCTACAACCGCCTGCACGACATCGGCCTGAGCGACGACGAGATCAAGAAAAACCTGCTGTTCGCTACCGACAAGGTCGGCGAGACGATGAGGACGACGCTCGACCCGCGCCAGGCCAAGGACTGGTTCGGCGCGGCGCCCCCCGATCTCTCCGTGATCGCCCGCTCGCGGGCCGAGGCGGGCAAGGGCAGCGGCGCCGATTACCTTTACACCCTCTGGCGCACCTTTTACCGCGACGACGCCCGTCCGACCGGCTGGAACAACCTGGCCTACCCCGAGATCGCCATGCCGCATGCGCTCTGGCAGCTGCAGGGCGAGCGCCGGGCTAAGTTCATCGAGGTCAAGGACCCTCACGAAGAAGGCAAGACCTCGCACCGTTTCGCCGGCTTCGAGCAGATCACGCCGGGCACGCTCGACGAGCGCCAGTACGACGAGACGATCGGTGACCTCGTCGCGTACCTGCAATGGATGGGCGAGCCGGCGCAAGGAACGCGCGTTCGCATTGGCGTCGGTGTGCTCGTCTTTCTGGGCCTGCTCATCGTCATCACCTGGCGCCTCAGCTCGGCGTACTGGAGAACCGTCCACTAGACCCGCCGCCGCCTTCGCGAGGTGGCGTGACCTTCAGGCGAAGCCGGCGACGAGCCCGCTTCGCCTTCCGCATTTTTCTTAGCTCTGGGAGTTCTCGATCATGATGGTGCTCTATTCCGGAACCACCGACCCGTACTCGCACCGCTGCCGCTTCGTGCTCTTCGAAAAGGGCATGGACTTCGAGATCCGCGACGTCGACCTGTTCGCCAAGCCCGAAGACATCGCGCTGATGAACCCGTA
>JBBRFW010000023.1:0-41136 GCA_038241255.1 Burkholderiales bacterium
GCTCGGTCGGTGGTCAGCGCCCGCTCGCCTGAAAAGCACGGGGGTTACCAGTACTTTCCGATTCCGGTTCGGACGTTTAGCAGAACATTACTGCGCTTCCCTCGAGAGGAGAATCATGAAGAAACTGAACAAGGTGGCGTCGCTCTTTGCAACCGCTGCTCTCGCAACTTCCATGTCTGGCGCGTTTGCGCAGTCGGTAGATAACTGGGTCTCTGGCACCGGTCTGCCGTGGAAGAACGGCACTAACGAACTGTGCTGGCGTGACGGGTTCTGGACTCCGGCGACCGCCTTGCCCGGTTGTGATGGTGCTCCCGCGCCGATGGCGGCCCCCGCGCCCGCTCCGGCGCCGGCCCCGGCTCCGGCCCCCATGGCAGCCCCGGCTCCTGCACCTGCTCCCGCACCGGCACCGCGCCCGGCTCCGGTTGCAGCCCCGACCAGCGAGAAGGTGACGTTCGCGGCTGACGCGTTCTTCGACTTCGACAAGTCGGTGCTCAAGCCCGAAGGTCGCGCCAAGCTGGACGATCTCGTCAGCAAGATGAGCGGTCTGAACCTGGAAGTCGTCATCGCGGTCGGCCACACCGACTCGATCGGTACGGATGCCTACAACCAGCGTCTGTCGGTGCGTCGTTCCGAAGCTGTCAAGTCCTACCTGGTGAGCAAGGGCGTCGAGAAGAATCGCGTCTACACCGAAGGCAAGGGCGAGAAGCAGCCGGTCGCCGACAATAAGACCGCCGAAGGCCGCGCGAAGAATCGTCGCGTGGAAATCGAAGTGGTCGGTACCCGCGGCAAGTAAAGCTTCACGCTGCGACCGAAAACCCCGCTCTGGCGGGGTTTTCTGTTTTTGGCCGCCGGTTCTTCCGACCTCTCACCGGTTCGAGGCCGCGACGCAGTGCATTGGCTACCATCGCCACATGACCAACGCCGACCCGCAGGAACTTGCGAAGTTCAGTGACCTGGCCCATCTCTGGTGGGACCCGGACAGCGACTTTCGTCCGCTGCACCGCATCAATCCGTTGCGTCTCGACTGGATCGACTCGACGGCGCGCCTGGCCGGCAAGAAAGCACTCGATGTCGGCTGTGGCGGCGGCATCCTTTCGGAGTCGATGGCCCGGCGCGGTGCCACGGTGGTCGGCATCGACCTGGCCACCAAGCCGCTGCGTGTGGCCGAGTTGCATGCGCTGGAAGCCGGGACCGAGGGGGTGAGCTATCGGGAGGTCGCGGTCGAGGCACTCGCCGACGAGTCTCCGGAAGCCTTCGACGTGGTGACCTGCATGGAGATGCTCGAGCACGTCCCCGAACCCGCCTCCGTGGTCCGGGCGTGCGCACGGCTCGCCAAGCCGGGCGGATGGGTCTTCTTCTCGACGATCAATCGCAATCCGAAGGCGTTCGTGATGGCGATCGTCGGGGCCGAGCACCTGTTGCGCTTGTTGCCCAAGGGCACGCACGAGTACGCCAAGTTCATCCGGCCGAGCGAACTCGCCGGATGGTGCCGTGGCGCCGGACTGGAGCTGGAAGCGACGCGCGGCCTGCAATACAACCCCCTCACCGAGCGTTATTGGCTTTCGACCGACACCAGCGTGAACTATCTGTTCGCCTGTCGCAAGCCGGGATGATGCGCGCGACCCGGGCGGTGCTGTTCGACCTGGACGGCACGCTGATCGACAGCGCTCCCGACCTCGCCGGCGCCGGCAACGAGATGCGCGTGGCACGCGGCCTCGCAGCGCTGCCCTACGGCTCGTTCCGGCCGATGGTCGGATCGGGCGCGCGTGGGATGGTGGGCATCGCCCTGGGCGCTGCGCCCGCGGACGCCGGCTACGAAGCACTGCGCGACGAGTTCCTTCAGCGCTACGAGGAGCGCATGACGCGGGAAACCGTGGTCTTCGCCGCCATGGCGCCAGTGCTGGAGCAACTCGATGCGCAGAGGATGCCGTGGGGCATCGTCACCAACAAGGCAACCCGGTTTGCCGCGCCGCTGATCCGGTCCCTCGGCCTGGATCGTGCAGCGACGCTGGTCTGCGGCGACACGACGACACGCGCCAAGCCGCATCCCGATCCGTTGCTGGAGGCCGCCCGACGGCTCGACCTGCCCGCCGCCAGCTGCTGCTACGTCGGCGACGACCTGCGCGATGTACAGGCCGGGCAGAGTGCAGGGATGACGACGGTGATCGCGGCTTGGGGCTACCTCGGCCTGGGCGACGCGATCGAGTCCTGGGGTGCCGATCACATCCTGCGCGAGCCCGCGGACCTCTTGAAGCTGCTGGCGATGGCCTAAACTACGCCTCCTGGGGCTGACCTGGCTTCGACGAAGGTGCGGAGTCGGAACAGTGCACGCCGAGCACCAGTTCGCTCGTTAATCCACTGGAAACAAAGTAACTGCGAACGATCAAACGTACGCTCTCGCCGCTTAAAACCGGTGAGCTTCGCAACAGTTGGCCGATGGGCTGGGTCTGAGGGGTAACCCAAGGGCTGCGAAGTCATACACATGGGCTCGTCCTGCGTCGCGTCATTCGGCGCAGGATCAAATCAAGTGAATCGGGGCCAAGGTAGCGTGCTGCTGCGCGACCAGGGTCCTTAAAACCAAATCAGTCAGCTAAGCGCGTAGATCTGCCTGACAAAGGCTTTCGGACGGGGGTTCGATTCCCCCCAGCTCCACCAGGATACTCCGGCACTTCTAGTGCCACGCGGTGCCATGCGGTGACTCTAAGTCATTGATTTGCATCGCGATTTCGCAGTCCCTACACTGCGCGGCCGGCACTAGCCGTGCCGCGCGGTGCACCTCCGGTGCCACCGAATGCGGTGGTTTTTCGGTGGTTACGCGGGGGTTTTGCGATGGCAGAAAAGATATTGACGGCGCTTGCCGTGTTCAAACAGCAGGCCGACGCCCATCTAAGCGATGGCGGCGGGCTGTTTATCAAGGTCGAGAGCGGCACAGCGACTGGAGCGTTTCGCTTCACTTCTCCAACGATGGCGAAGCGGCGCGAGATGGGTCTCAAGCCACTCGACCGCTCCAGTCTGGCCTCGACTGGCGAATCCTTGAAGAGGGTCCGAGCCGCAGCTGCCCTGGCTCGCCGGCTGATCGATGAAGGTCGAGACCCGATCGACGCCAAGCGTGCTATGCGGGCGCAGGTTCTGGCAGATCGTGAGGCCGAGAAGGTGGTGAAGAAAGCCGAAGCGTGCACGCTGGCCAGGCACGCGCGCCGCTTCCACGAGTCGACGATCGAGACCGATCCAAAGATGACCGAGCTCCACAAGCGACATTGGATCTCGTCGCTCGAAAATCACGTCGGGCGGACACCACTGTGGAAGATGCGCATCGACGCGATCACGGCGCCGATGCTGCTCGAAGAGCTCGCGAAGGTCCGGTCGATCGACGATCAGAATAAGCGCATCCCCGAGACGCTGTCGCGCATCGTGCAAAGGTTATCTGCCGTCTTTGAAGACGCGCAATTTCACAGCCTGTGCACGACGAACCCCGCGGCCGCGATCAAGCGCAAGATGCGGCCGCACACGGCGGGCCGCAAAGGTGCCGGCTTCCGCTTCCTGCCGCCTGCCGAGGTGCCGCCGTTCATGGCGACCCTGCGTGAGTGCGAAGGCATTGCCGCGCTCGCGCTTGAGTTCCTTATCCTGACAGCCTCGCGCACCGCTGAAACCTTGGGCGCCACCTGGGCCGAGATCGACACAAAAGCGTCGACATGGGTCATCCCGGCGTCACGGATGAAAGCTGGCGAACGCGGCGGTGATCACACAGTGCACTTGAGCGGCGCCGCTCTCGCAGTGCTGGCTCGCGTGAAGGGCTTAGACGCAACGTGCATCTTTCCATCGCCGATGCAGAACAGGGAGGGCAAGCCTTTGAGCAACATGGCGCTGCTTGCGACGCTCGACAGGCTGGGCATGCGATCACGCACCGTCGTTCATGGCTTCCGTCGAAGTTTCTCAACCACGTGCAATGAGTACGCCTTCGCTCGACCGGACGCGATCGAAGCTGCGCTGGCGCATTCCGAACAAGACGTTATTCGGAAAACTTACAACCGAGCCGAGTTCCTGCAAGAGCGCCGCATTCTGCTGCAACGCTGGGCCGACTACTGCAACGGTGACGTGCCCACGTCAACGAACGTTCTGCCGTTCGCCGTCAAGGGCGCTGCGTGACCCTGCGCGAGCTTCAGCGCGCCGTCATGAAGGCGGACGCGGCTCTGACAGCTGCGGTCGCTGCGGGCGCCTCCGCGGCCGTGCAGAAGCGGCTCTTCACGCGCTTGAACAGGCTCGCCGTTGCCCTGAGCAAGCACTGGCCATACCTTCAGCGCAAGGCGGCCAGGCAGCGCGCGAAGCTTGCACCCGCGGCCAGGCTGAAGGATTCGCCGGCGATGGCTTCGGCACCGCGAGAACCGACGCACCAGGCCGCCGCACGACAAGCCCAGATCCGCCAGATCCACGCCGCGGGCGGCCACCTGCTGACTCGCGGGGAGGAAGCCGTCTTCATCGCGCAACCGACGCCATGGCTGGGGCCGCCGGTGCCGACGGCCGCGACAACGACGGTGATGCAGCTGGTGCAGCGTGCACGTGCTCTCGGGACGTACGTGCCCGAGCACATCGCCGAGCTCGCCCTTGATGACGAAACGCTTCGCCTGGCCGGCCGATCGCGCGCGCCTGGCGCTGGCCGTCCGACGAAGCTCACGCAATACGATCGCCACGCGGAACGCATCGACGAGATCCGGCGTGCGATCGCGACAGCGCAGCACCGTGCTGGCTTGAGCAACCTCGGCAGCGACGGGAAGAAGCGCGCAGCGGCGAACGATGCAGCCGCCATCGACGCGATCGCGCGCGGCTTGCTATCGACGGGAACGCGCGCGGGGGATCTGCGCCGCGCAGTGCTCGACCACGCGGAATGTCGATGGTCGGAGTCAACGGTGCGCAGGCACTTGATCACGCTCGGTCTCTGGAAAGTGACGCGCTAATTTCGGTCCTGTTGGATAGAACGGCGAAAGCCTTCCAAAGCGGTCCGTTGACTATCAATATCGCGCCCCATCGCTGCGGCATTCCGCGGCACCACGGGGTCGATGAATGGCGAAGACCGAGCAGCTGACAACGCGACAGGCGCGGCAGCTAGAGCGACAGAAGACAAGCGCGATGTGCAACGCCGTCTCGGCCGCGGCGCATCTCGGCGTCGGCCGGCGCACGTTCTTCCGATTGAAGTCGCTCGCCGACTTCCCAGCGCCCGTCGTGCCCCTCGTCGGTGGCCTGCCGCTGTATCGGCGCAAGGACCTCGATGCGTGGGTCGCGCGACTCGAACCTGTCGAAGAGCCGCGACCGGAGCCCGCGCACTTCGTCGGAACGCACAGCAAGCGCCCAGTGCTCTCTCGCAAGATCTCGAAGGCCGCGCGCCCAAGTGCGACTCGCACGGGGCACAAGGCGAGCCGACCGGGGGCCTGATGTCGTGCACCTCCGTACGGGTGACCTGTCGCGGGTCAGGGTTCCTCGCGTCTCCATCAAACCCGCCACGCTTGAAAGGGCCGCCCGAAAAGGGCGCGCCCCTCGGAGCTTGGACGGCAGGCGAGGGGCGCGACGGGGGATCTGGAAAGCGCAGGAGCCGCGATCGTACAGCCGCGAAGGGAATTTCTTCGTGACGGCGATCGCCTACTCCCGCGGCCGCAATGCCCACGACGTGTGGCCAGCGCAGAAGACGGCGAAGAGTTTCGACGCGTTCATCGACGCGCAGCTAGCCGACGGCACGAAGGCGAAGTCGAGCACGGCGACGCCCTACATCTGCGGTCCGCTGCATGGAAACAGAAAGCGCGGCTTGGTCAGCGCCGGAAGGCGGCGCTTCCTCGTCGTTGACATGGATCGGTGCCCGCCGGAGCTCCTTCCTCAGGTGCGCTCGGCCTTTCAAGCAGGCTTTCGCTGCGCCTTGTGGCCGACCCATTCGTCGACGCTCAAGGCACCGCGATACCGCGTCTTCATCGAGCTCAGTCGGGAAGTTGACCGAGACGAAGGGATCGCCATCGGTCGAGTCCTGATCGCGGAGAAGGTGAGGGCGTGGGGCGATGCAGTCCGCTTCGATGAGTCGACGTTTCGCGCGGAGCAGCCCGTGTATGTCCCGCCGGCCGGCGCCGTCGCTGAGAAGTTCTTCGAAGCCCAGCCGCTAGATGTCGAGCGATACCTCCGTGAGGCCGCGTCGCTGCCTCCACCGCCTCCGTCATCCGGTGCGACGTTCAAGCACGCTGAATGGAGGTCGACCCCGGATCCGGATGTCGACCCGAGCTTGATCGAGCCGGACGACGAGAAGCTGATCGACAAAGCGATCGCTTCAAAGTCGGCGCTCAGTGCGTTCGGCGACGGGATCTCGTTCGCGGACTGCTGGACCTTGAACGAGCCGAAGCTGGGCGAGGCCAGGCAGAGCGACAGCGGCGACGCTTTCGATCGTTCAGACATCGACTATCAGGTCGCATGCGAGCTCGCCTATCAAACCGGCTGCGATCCCGAGCGAATCGAACGAATCATGCTCGACGGCCCACTGGCGCGCGAAAAGTTCCACCGGCACGACGGCACGTTCGGCACCTACCTTCGCCGCACCATTTTGAACGCGTGTGCGGCCAAGCGTGCAGCGCGCCTGGCCAAGCGTGCGAGCGCGCCGGTGCCGCCGCCGCCAGAACCCGGAAGTCAGGCCGCGGCGATCGTCGATGGCGTTCCGCCGCCGCCGTCACCAGAAGGCCAGCCACCCGCCCCAGCAGCCGCAGTGGGCCCACCTGTGATCGAGATCCAGAAAGGCCAGCGCGCGGCCATCGTGACGAAGCTTGCCGAGGCATTCGCTGCGGGCAAGGGGCCCTACTACCGGCGCAACTCGGTGTTGGTGCGGGCGACGACGCTTCCGGCCGACGAGGAAGTGGCAGGGATCAAGCGCTTCAAAGGATCGGTCCAACTGCGCGATGCTAAGGGGCCAGCGGTCATCGCCGATGCGTCGCTCTACGCAACTTGCACCACGTATGACGGCCGCTCGAAGACGCAGAAGGTCATCGATCTGCCCGAGCCCGTAGCGCAGAGCTTCATCGAGACCGGCCTCGAACAGCGCGCCTTGCATTCGATCATCGGCGTGACACGGTGCCCAGTCATGCGCGAAGACGGTTCGCTGCTCATGCTCAAAGGCTATGACCCGGTGACGAAGCTGATCCTCGCCAGCGAAGAAGACTGGTCGCAGCTGAAAGTGCCCGAACGCGTGACGAAGGATCAGGCCGCGGCCGAGCTCGCCTGGCTGCTTGACTGGCCGTTCCGAGACTTTCCCTATGCCGACGAGCCCTCACGCTCGGTGTCGGTCAGCGCGGTCCTGTCAGGAGTTCTGCGCCCGGCGATGGACTGCACGCCGATGCATGGAAATTCAGCGCCAGGCCACGCCGAGGGCAAGAGCTTGCTAGCGGAATTAACTTCGATCGTCGTGACTGGAACGCAGCCCGCAATGATCGCGCCGGGTCACAGTCAGGAAGAGTTCGAAAAGCGCATCGACGCCGCGATCCTATCCGGCGATCCCGTCTGCGTGATCGACAACGCCAGCCGGCCGATCACCGGCGACAACATTTGCTCGGCGATGACGAGCTCGATGGCGAAGATTCGCAAGTTCGGTCTGAACGAGGATAAGACCGTCGCGACGAGTGCCTTCTGGATGGTCACGGGGAAGAACCTCTCGGGCACCGCCGACATGCTTCGTCGAATGGTTTGCTGCTACATCGACGCGCACACCGAGCAGCCCGAGTTCCGCACGGGGTTCAAGGTGCCGAACCTGCTCGAATGGGCAACCGCTAATCGCATGCGGCTGCTGTCGGCGGTCTACACGATCTTGCGAGCGCACGCCCAAGCCGGCTATCCGGCACCCCCGAACGAGAAGGTGCTGGCGAACTTCGAGACGTGGTCGCGGCGTGTCGCGCACTGCCTGGTCTGGCTCGGCATGGCCAACCCGATTCACTCGCAGGACCGGCTGCGCAAGGACGACGCGAAGCGCGAGAACCGCGGCGTTCTGTTCGCTGCGCTGCATGCCTGGCAGTCGGCGCGGGAGCCAGGGAAGCAGGCGTGGACCGTTCAGGAGGTGAAGGCTGCTGTCGCAGGCGTCGTGTTCGCGAAGGACGATGGCTTGACCCAGGCCGTAGCGGATGCGCTCATCGACAGCGTGCCAGGCGGCACTGAGCAGCTGCCGTACTGGCTGCGCGCGCAAAAGAACGTCACCACTGGGGGCTATCGCCTGGAAGAGGCCGTCAACCCAGACAAGCACAACAAGGTGAATCGGTGGCTGGTCTTGCGGCCGAACCGACGTGCAGGGGATGCAGGGGATGCAGGGGATGTTTGACCCTGTGGCTACCTGAATTTGCACACCTACCTAACCACACGAATTGCCATTTTTGATCAGTGAGGACTGAAACATCCCCTGCATCCCCTGCATCCCGCTCGACTGAACGCTATCCATGAACCCGCCCGAAACCTGCATCGCCACTCGCTAACACCGTGCCAGTTACCCCTAGGAGCCCCTTCCATGCCCATGACCGAGATCCGAATCGCCGCGACGTTGCTGGCCTGCTTGGCTCACGTCGAGCAGTTCTTCCCCGAGCCGGAGCTCGCGCAGCTGAAGACCCTCGCGCTCGCCACTCTGGACGTTGACGACGGCCCCAGCGTGATCGCCAGCATCGTCGCAACGTTGCCGAGCTCCGGTGACTGGCCCCCCGACCTGCACGAGCAGCTGGACGAGATCTGGGCGCGCGCCGTGGCAATGGCCGAGATCCCTGCCTTCTGGCGGAGGCCGTGATGACCCACGCCCACGAAGTCGAGCGCCTGCGGCACGCGCTCGGCGTCTACCGGGCCACTATCGAAGCGGGCGGCCATCGGCAGTCCGTGGACTTCCACCGCACGGTCGCCCACGATGCCGAATGGACGCTCGCGCTGGCCACCGGAGTCCCCTGCACGGCGCCAAGCACGTGGCACCGCAGACCGACGCTGAAGGAAGCAATTCGGGAGGTGTACTCCGAGCTCGTCGTCATTTGCCACGAAATCGCGGGTGGAAGTCTGCGAGCGCGTCGGCATGCGGCAGCACTGCTCGGGTTGCCCTACGGCGAACTGACGAAGTGGATGCGGTCATGACAGTCCTGTTCACCCGCGCCGATGCAACTGCGCCCGATCTCGCTGCCGTGCACGAGCGACTGGTCGCGGCCGATCGCGCGCTCAGGGAAGCGCTAGACGCGTCCCCAAGCGTGCTGGCCCTGGTGAGCGTCACTGGCCTCGGACGGCTTCGCGACCGTGTCGCACAGGCTGCCATGACGCTGGAACCGGCATTCCTGGCCCGGGAGCCTGGCGCGCCCTTCGCAGACCGCACAGATCCGCAGCGCTGGCTGCGCTGGCTCGATCAGGGGCAGGGCGGTGATGCAGCGGCAGCCAGGGCCCACACCCGCGCCGTCGCTGCCCCTTTGGCAGATGCCCGGTCCATCGAACCATGAACGAGCTCACCCCGCATCAGTCCGACGCGCTGCGCCAGGCGCTCGCGTTTGCCCGCGGCGAGACCGAGCACGTGCTCGCGGTGCTCGTCGGTCCTGCGGGAGTGGGGAAGACCTTCGTGATCGCTGCATTCGTGCGCCAGCTGGTCGAAGAGCGCTGGCGCGTTGCGGTCGCCGCGCCGACGCATCGTGCCGTCGCCGTATTGGCCGAGAAGATCGGCGCGGGTATCGCAGTGAAAGCGTGCACGTTGCACTCCCTGCTCGGGTTGCAGCTGGTCGAACGCGAAGACGGCAGCGCGCAGTGCCACCCGGAAGGCACACCGAAGCTCGGCGACTTCGACGTGATCGTCGTCGACGAGTCTTCGATGGTTGACCATGCGTTCTTCACGCAGGCGACGGCGATAGCGGCCGGCAGCGGCGCGCGGATCCTCTTTTGCGGCGACGAGTGCCAGCTGCCCCCGGTGAGCGACCCACGACCGTCGCCAGTCTTCGACCTTCCGCTGCGGATCGAGCTCGTCGAGGTCGTGCGCCAGGCGAAAGGCTCGTCGATCATCGGCCTGGCCAGCGCGATCCGAGGATGGATTGCCGAGAACCGGTGGCCAACGGCCGCAGATCTCACGGGCGCGATCCCGCCCACGGATGGCCAGCTGAAGCCGATCGCCGTCCACGAGGGCGATGGTCTCGACGTGCGTCGGTTCGCGCGGCTGTCGATCGAAGCGGGCTATTCGACGCGCATCGTCGCCTTCACGAATGCAGCCGTGATCGCCCATAACGAAGCCGTGCATGAGGCACTTCACGGTCCCGACGCGCCGGCGTTCATCGTCGGCGAGATCGTCGTCGCGCATCGCGAGTTCAGCGCGCGTCGACCTGGCGGCGGCCCTATCCAGCGGATCGCAAATTCGGCTGAGCTCACAGTGAGCGAAGTCAGCGTCGAGCGTCATCGCGACTATCCGGAGCTCGATGCGGTCCGCCTGGTGCTGCGACCGGCGACCGGCGACACCGTGGAGGCGTGGGCACCCGTCGACGAGCACGCGTTCAACTTGCAGATTGCCGTAGACCGCGCCCAGTGCGCGCAACTCTTCGAGCAGGCGAAAGCATTGCCGAAGCCCGAGGCCAATCGCGTGCACGGTCAGCGTATGCGGCTCGCGGCCGAAACAAGTGCTCGCAAACAGGCCTTCGCGATCGTGCGACACACATACGCATCGACGATCCACAAATTGCAGGGGACGACTATCGATGTCGCGATCATCGACCTGGCCAACCTGCATCGGATGCGCACCGTCCAGTTCTTCACGCGAGCGCTCTATACGGCGATCACGCGCGCGCGGTTCGGGGTCTCGATCATCGCTCCGCGACAGCCCAGTGACTGCGTGCCCCCGCCTCCGCCAAGCCCCGCCGTTGCTGACCGTTTGGCGGACTTCCACTCTGTCGAAGGGAGCTCCGCATGAGCTTGAATTTCAATGCTGTAAGTGCGCAGATCAAAGAGATCTCGTATCACACCTTCCCGCCGTCGACAGTCGTTTGCCATATTGAAACTTACTGCGGATGGGTCTGTGTCGGGTCGGCGACGCCTGCTCGAACAACGGACTTCGACGAGGCAATCGGAAAGAGAAATGCTTTCAGTGAAGCCTTTCGCGATCTGACAAACCTCGAACGCTTCTACCTGCGCCGCGTGCGCGAACAAGGAAACTCCCAATGACTACGCCCGGACGAGCATCGCTCTCGATTTTGAAACCGATGAAGGGCTCGGTGCCGCGCGCCGGCGTCAGGCCGCGGAAACAGAAGATCGACGCGCTCGAAAACGAGCTCGCCGTCATCACAGCGCGCGGCGGCTCGCCTGAGCTCGCGAAGCTCGTGACCAATCAGCTAACGATAGAGAAGGGCGCACTGCGCAAGCGTGAGCGTCTACAAAAGCAGTACCGCGACCCTGCCTGGGCGGACCCCCGCCACGGCGAACCACGTCCCCGAGCGTCGCTCGGCGGACTTCTTAAATCCTCACCTTCAACGGAGATCGAAGTGAACAACTCACCGAAAAAGTCTGGGACTGCCAGTTTGGGAATCCTTCGCGCGAGCGGGAAGTCCACCACGGATGACGGCACGGACAAACAAGACGCGCGCGCCTTGATCAAATCTCTCCACGCCCAAGGTGGCGTCGCGCTCCACCTGCCGCAGCGCTTGCGAAAAGGGCCGAAGAAATGAGCGCGCCGGAACTGCCCGCTGACGCCGATGTGATCGAGGCGCTGATCGGCGTCCTGTCCGGCTGGGCGTCACCCGAGCAGCGCGACATCGTTATCGACTACACCCTTCGCCGCAACGTGCGCCTGATCCGCGCGGAAAAGGCCCGTCGGGTTATCGCCGCCGCGAAGGCGAGCGCAGCTGCATCCACCACTAGGGGGAATTTGAATGGACAACACTGAACAAGCAAATCTAAACGCCGAGCTCGTCGAGCTCAATCCGCAGTGGCTCAAGATCCGACGGACGATCGAGCAACTCGTAAGGCCCGTCGTCGAGCCGGTGACGCCAAGCCCAGCCGAGCCCCTTCGCGTGAAGCTCCGCGAGCTCGCAGGCCGCCTACAGCTGGGCGAGTCGAGCGAAGCTGAGTATCTGGTCGCCGAAGCCGCTCTCAAACGCGCTGAGGCCGCCGACGCCGCGCAGGTGGCGGCTGATGCTGCGAAGAAGGAGCGCAGCGTGCTCGCCCTCGCTGAACTTCAGTCGCGCCTTGTGACGATCGACACGCGCCGCCGCGTGCTCATCGACCGGCTCGACTGGCTGGAGCGCTCTGCTATCCACGCCGGCAAGGAAGCGGCAGGCCATCGGTACCGCGAGGCATTGCGCGCCGTCGGCGTGGCGTGGGCAGAACACGTCGCGCACGCGGATCTTCTCGTCGAAGTCGAGCGCGTCGGTGGCGCAAACCCGGTGCCCCTTGAGCAGCGCTTCTCGTTCGGCACGTCGGTGGTCAACACACTCGGACCGATGCCGATCCTGCCGCGGACGGAAGCGTTTGCCGGATGTCAAACGCCGCAGTGCATCGTCATCAACGGCAACCCTCAAACGGAGCAGCGGGACGGCGCTGAGATCCGCGTCGACCGCGCCGCCATCTACGCCGACGTGCGCAAGCGCTTCAACCTCTGATCCCTCGTCCCCATTTTCAACCTTAAAAGGAGAACTTCAATGACCACCAGAATCCTGAACCTTCATGCTGCCACCCGTCCGAGCCTTGGCGTTGCTGGCGGCCGGACCATCACGTGCGACCCCGCAACCGGCTTCCTAGACGCCGAGGATGGCGATGCCCTCCTGGCGACTGCGAATGGCTGGGTTTCATTGGGCGGCGTCGGCACAAGCGCACAGCGGCCAGTCGCCCAACCTGTGAACTATGGGAAGCGCTTTCTTGACTCTACCGTTGGTGAAGTCGTGCTCGACGGTCAGGGGGTCTGGCGTTCGACTCTGACGATGTTGCCGGCCTAAGCCATGCCGCGGAAGAGCACGACGACACCGGTCACGGCAGTCCCGATGGGCGACGGTGCCGTGCTCGACCTGGCCGAGGGCGATGGCGGCGCCAGGCCGACGTTCCGGCGTGCAGCGCACATCCCACTGCAAACGCTCGATGACATTCGAGTCGAGCAAGCCAGGGTCTATCGGCGGATGGCCGGCGGCCGGGTCAGTTCGCAGGAAGGCGCCCGGATGATCTGGTCGCTCTCGCAAATTGCCAAGGTAATCGAGGCGTCGATCCTCGAAACTCGCCTGGTGGCACTGGAGCAGCTGGCAGCGCGCGCGGTGGGGCATGGGTCGCCTTAGCCGCCTGGTAGCCGTCGAAGAGCAGCTGCGCGCGCTCTTGCCGCTGCCGCCGGTCTCGAATCCCACTTACGCCGAGCTTGTGGGCTGGGCCGCCGACGTTCGCTTCCACATGGCGCGCGGCTACTTCGCCAACGCCACCCCCGAAGAGTGGATTGAGGTTCTCGAATATCTGCAATGGATCGACTCGCTCGATTCATCGGGATGCAGCTAAAGGCCGGTTGACAAGGTTTGGTCAGGCAGAAACTGAAGGTTGCCACCGCACGACAGCCAGAGCCCATTTCGGACTTCGTCTCACGAGATGGGTACCTATTCCACCCAAGCATGATGAACCGCATAATTCCACGCGCGCGGTTCCGGTGCGTTGCGTGAGAATCGGGCCGACGAACGACCGCAAACAAGCGCACGTCTATGCTGAAGCTGTTTCGAAACCTCTTCCCTAGTGCGGATCAACGCATTTTTCTGGCGGCTGGGAAGGAGGCATTCGAAAACGTTTGCGCGAGCGATACGTCAGCCGCTGAAATCTACAAAGAACACCCTTCGGTGAGGATCGCTGACTGGCGACGCATAAGGCACGCGCTTCTAGAACTGACAAACGTTGAAGAACAAGCGAAGCTGAACTTGCGGATTCGCGGCGCGTTCGCCTCCGCAGTTGAAGCGCTCGTCAGAGCTCATTACTACACCAATCTTGATGTTGCGGATCGCGATCACTTTGCTGCGTTCGTCGAGAGTACCCGGGAGACTTGTGACCGCGACTACTATTTCGCCATGGCGCATGACTATGCGTACGCCGCGGTGCTGGAGTTCGTCATCTTTGCGGCGTGGACCGGCTCAAAGGAAGAGCTAAAGGAGCGTCAGCGCCTCTACATCGACATCTGCAAATCGCACTGCGCCATGTTTCTAAGGCTCGCGAAGGCAAAGGCGGAGGGCAGACCCATCACGGAGGCAGAAACGGCCAGCGCTAAGACGGAAAATCTTCTGAAGGAACTGGCTCGCCGAGCTCTTGCCGGCGAAAAAGTCTTGGACGATACGTAAGCCGCATTACGCTTCTGGGTCGTCTGCCAAAGCCCGCGCCATTGCTCGGGGCGGGGGCGCCCATGTGCGAAGGCGCCGTTTAACCTACCTAGAGCGTTCAGGCGTCAGGAGATGACTCCGGAAGACCAATGCGACTAACAAACTGAGCGAAACGTGACGACAAGTGCTCGCGAAACAGGATTTCGATCGTAGCAAGGTATGTGCTTGGCGAGCTCAGCGAGCGATAGAGAACATCGCGAGGGACGGTAAGAAAGTGCTTGAAGTCGATTACTAGATCCGGGAGCTGCAAGGGCGGATGCCCCAGGAGGAAGTGATATCTGGGCTGGCTGTTCGTTTTAACGCGATCAAGCTCTTTCGAGTTGAACGAGCGCATCCGTTGGCCCAACCCCTCCAAATGCGTACCCGTGCGGAATGACTCCGCCTCATAGGCTGGCGCTACAAGAACTGTTCGAAGGAACTTGTCGTCGTCTAAACGAGTAGTAACCGCTCGGCTGCGGAAGTCTTGATCTAGGTCGCAATCCTGAGAGAGAACGACGCAGTATGGAATCGCGCGATCCGCAACCTCCACGCCGTCGCCTGCTGCTTGAGACTCAAGTACGCGAAGATCGCGAAGGAGATCGCCCTGCTCAACGCGTATTTCTTCAGAACGAAAGTAAGCCTCTTCGAGGCTACTTACCGGCATACCGCTTGACCACGATGCCGTGCCGCGCAGTCGTGTAGCGCTTCGCAGTGTCGACCAGCTGCTCTTTCGCCTTATCGATCGCTGCCTTCGAAGACTGGTCGGAAGTAGTGGGCGCGTTGCCTTCTCGTTTCGTTAGAAACCTCCCGCCCGAACTGGAGCTAGTTCCGGTCGCGAATGGAAATTTATCTTTCATCTAGGACTCCCATGATTTCCCGTAGCCCAGGCTGAATGCTTGCCTCAAACAGTGCTTCGCAACGTTCGTTAAACGCATCAGTTGTGGTGACAATTTCCTGCACATCCACTGATGACTGCCTAAAGGCGTCGATATCTAGAACAAAGTGACGACGAACGAGCTCCCCTGGGAAGTCAGGGTTCACCCAACCGTGCGTCAGGACCAACGTGGCGGCCTCGTCGAAAACTTGCGATTGGCGCATGGAGCGTGCGATACGCATGCCGGCCGGCAGGCCGGCTGCAACGGCTGCTACTAACGACGGCTCGACGAGGTTGTCCCAGTTTGTCGCTAAACCGTCAGGCAGCGCAATTTGGTTCACGTAGCGCAGGCCGATCCGATTTATGCGCGCACCGGGGAAGGCCTTTCCAAGCGCCCCGGAAATTTGCACGATCTCCGTACGCATCACGTCCCTGTAGCTAACGAAACCACTCTCGTATTCGATCGCTAAGAACTCAGGGGCGAGAGTCACTTTCGGATTGCCGCCTTCAACGCGTCGATGCTCATAGATGGGCGCCGCCTTGCCCTGACGAAACTCCGTCCCTTGAGGGCCCACGTTGATGCTGATCTGCGATCCCGGGGCGACTGCAAGTCTGGGGAACCACTCGCCGATCGCTGTCGACAAGGCCGGTCTTTCAGGTCGTTGAAGGTCCGGAATGGACTCAAAATCTAGCCGGAAGACGACGTTCGTAAGAAAGTTCAATCGGTAGTGCATTGAATCGTTGCGGCGAGGAAAAGCAGGCGTCGTGGGTATCCGGCTCCGCCAGGGTGGAGCGAGGCTCAGTCTAAACGTAGTGTCAGGCAGCTTACGTAGCGTTTCCGACTTCTTCAGTCGATTTCGGGATGCCTCGCCGCAACCACGTGACCGCGGCGTCGACGGGCGCGAGCGCACGCAGCGACTCGTCGTGCCAGAGCTCTGCGGCCGCCTCTTCGAGGCTGGTTGGATCCGCGCGCGGCCACTGCTCGCGCAGCTGGTTCGCACACTGCGCCACCCATTGCGTGTCGGCCAGGTTGTCGGCGTCGCGGTTCATGGCGATACTGTATGCCCATCCAGTAGTCGGCGCAACCGATGCCTATCCCTTCCTCGTGCCTCTGCGGCTCGGCCGACTTCATCCGCGTGACGGTGCGCCACAAGACCGGCGAGCTCTACACGACGGAGTTCGTCAGCTGCATCGCCTGCGGGGTCATGTTCCACCGGCCGGAGCCGTCGAAGCCGATCGAGCCGATGACGCCCGAGCGCCGCGAGTACCTGAAGAAGACGGGCTGGCTAAAGTGAATGTGCGACATTTCTGACGCCGCCGCTATCGAGTCTCCAAAGTCCAGCCCTTCTCGGCCATGCATCCGAGCATTAGCGTCTGGGCCATTTCGACGTAGTCACGTTTGGCCTGTTCCTCTTCCGGCACGCAAGCTATTGGGCCCGCTGTGCACGGGCCACGCTCCATGATTGCCGCGCGTGCTTCCTGCTTTGCCTTCGTCTGACATTGGATCGAATGCGCGCGCAGAAGAGTGTTGTACTGATCTGGAGGCATGCGCTTCGCTTGAAATTCAGAGTTGATCCAGTACTGCTGCTGCGCTACCGACGCGATTGCCACGAAAGCAGCGATCACAAAGACGCCGAATCTCACAGTGTTTCGCATGGCTGTACCTCCCGGTTCCCATGAAAGTATGCCGGACAGGGTCAACGTTCCGTCGACGGAACATTCGCGCCGGCGCGAGGTCTTTCAGCCTGGCGAGCACGTCGACCACAACTTTCTGGCGCCGGAAAGTTGTGTCCGGCCACCGACACCCTCGCGCCGGCGCGCGAAGTTCGGCTCGTCTTCATTGTCATGCTGATCGTGGTCTTCCTCGGCTGTCTGACGATCGCGCGACTATGACTTCGCGTATCAGGGTTTGAGCGAACGACAGACGGCGAGAGACATCTTCTCGAACGCGGATTCGGGCTGAATGGGAGTGGCTTCTGGCTTCGCGACGCGCATCAGTTGCGGTAAGCGGTTTCCGACCGCGTCGAACGTCGTGTCGGCAGTCAGCGTGCTGAGTCTGTTCTTGCAATCGATAAGGTACTGATTCATCGATTGCGGGGCTTCTCCCGGACTAAGCGGCGGGGATGTTTCGGCGCGCACCCACACCCGCACCTGGGTGACCGAAACACGTTCAAGCCTGCTGGGGTCCACGAAGTAAGCGGTCCGTGAGCCAGACGCGACCGGTTTCCATGCGGACGACCTAGGAGGCAGGTCGGCAACGGCACCTTCGATCTTCCTGCACCCCATCGACTTCGCCTCCGCAGCTGTGATCGTGGTCCTGTAGTCGTTGCCTGGGCATCGGTACATGACCGAGTCATCACTCTGGGCGTGAGCAGCAAACGCTGTACACAGCATCACCACTAGAGGAAGGTGCTTCATGAATTGTCCTGTTCGAGCGGCGGCCAACTTTACGTGTAGTGCCATTGGTCGAGCTCGCCAAGCACGCGCGGGCCTGGCCGGCTAATCTGCAAGTTGAGTTCTGTCTGGACTATTGACATTCCCTTGCGGCATCTGCTTCGAGTTGCAGAGCTTGACGCACGTTGGAGCTCGACACACCTTTACGATAGCCCCGCGCGCCTTAACGGTGGAGCCGCGAGTCCGTGCGTCCACCCGCGAAGCAGCGATTCTCATGGGCCGACCAAATAGTCTCTTGCGTTAGGGAGCTGACGGCGTCCATACTGTAGAAAACCTGGAGGCAGCCATGCGTGTAGCGATTTTTATTTGTATCGGTGTCCTCGTGACGTTCACGAGCAGGGTCGCACTAGCGGACGACGACCTGTGCTCAGACGTTCTGAAGATTCCCCTCCAAGAGCATCTGCACATTCGCACAGATGACAGTTTCGCCAGCACATTCCATCAGCTCATCACGTCGAATGTTTTCAAGACACGTACAGATGACGCAGGTGGCAACATTAGCGGCAATTTCCTAGACATCTTGAAGATCAACGTCGGGGGCCAATCCTCCTCAACGGCCAAAGACATCGTTCGGAACCTTCAGAATACGGAAAGTTCGATCTCTCAAACACAAAAAGAAGAGGTCGTTAAGACCTACCTTTCGTCATTCGCTGGCGATGCCATTTTGGCTTGGTCCCGGTGCGTGAATGACAAGCGAAAAATGAGACAGGGATCGCAAAATGGAATCGGAGCCAGGATTAGAAATTTCGATCCTGACGATGGTTCTTTCGTCCTCGCACTCTCATGGCATAGTGTTCATCCAAACCAAGCCGTCCCTAAGGTCAGCAAGATCAGTTTCCCTGGGGTTACCTGCGACGACCTGCCGAGGCAAAGTCAGCGAGTTCCGGAGGATAGTGAAGTTCGATGCCAGCGGCAAAATATCGCTGGCGCGACGCTCGTGTTCAATACCGATCAAGGACCACTTTCTCCCGCCGTGGTTATACCAAGTAAACTGCCAATTTGTGATGAAAACTGCGATGCTTGCAGATGGCGAAATGCAACGGCGGAATGTACGGCTTGTAGTGCTCGAATAGCTTCGGACGAATCGGACTGGATTCCAGTACCTCTTCGCACCCCCTCGTTGGTTACTCAGTGCAGACTGACTCCCGATACCGGCGTCACGGCGTTTGTACAGGGACGGGAACGGACCTTCTTAGGCTCGGAGGGATTCAGGGGCGGGCATACTCCCGGATATCAATGGTTCTCCAGCATTGCTCTTCGGACCGCGCAGGCGGTCGACGACGTAACTGCGAAGGAGGCGTCGTTCGGCGGACAGACTACGGGCGCTCCCGAGCGCAAATTCCAAATTGAGCTTGCGGGCACAAGGACCAGCAAGGACGGCGAGGTTTCAGCGTGGGTGCTGATTAACAGTTGTCAGCGCTGGCCGGCGGAGTCCGGCGCTTGCGAGCTTTCTGGAGACACTCGCCTAAAAATCATTGCGCTGCCAAAGGCTCGTTGATCGGTGCCGGTCGAGCCAACGTGAAAAAAGCTCTACCGCGAGTGCTTGCTCTTATTCGAAAGTCGATCAGGCGATCGATCTAGCCGGTTCAGAAGCCGACGCTGGATCCCGCTTCGAAGATTGCAGTCGCTGCAGATGACCGAGCCGAGTCGTGAGGGCTTCCCCGAGCGGAACCTTCAAACGCCCGTTCGGTTCCTTGGTATCGCTCGATTGCGGGTCAGCCGAGAGCGTGGTGGTTATCCGGGGATTGGAGACCCAGATGGCTGTAGAGAATGCAGCGGCGCGGACCTTGACAGACCCCAGCTCCACCAGAACCGCCTGCGGGGCCTCTTCGGGGGCCCCTTTTTTTGCCCTTCCAACAGTCCCGGTCGTGGAGATACGACCTCGCCTTCGCGCACGCGGAGACAGATCAAGGCGACGGTCGATCACGCCCTTGCTGCGGCGGCCGATCGGTCATGCACGCTTGGACGTCTCCGATCGGATGGCCGTCGCAATGCGCAACCAACCCGGTGGTCACCGCGCTCAGGGTTGCGTCCCCGAACCGCGTTAAGAGTGAGGCAGCGCGCGCAGGAAATCGACGAAGGCGCGCAACGGCGCGGGCAGATATCGCCGTCCCGGGTAGTACAGGAACGGCCCCGAGAACCGCGGCCACCATGTTTCGAGCACCGGCACAAGCTCGTCGCGATCGAAATAGGGTCTCAGCCAGTCCTCGAACAGGTAGATCACGCCGCTCCCCGCCACTGCGGCCTCCACCGCCAGGTCGGCCGCAGCGCCGATGCGAACGACGAGTGGTCCGGTCGGCTCGACCTTCACGACCTGCCCCTTGCGCTGGAACTCCCAAGCGGGCATGGCGCCGCTGGGGAACTGGCCGCGCAGGCAGGCATGTTTGAGCAGGTCACGCGGATGTCTGGGCTGTCGGTTCTTCGCCAGATACGACTTCGAGGCTGCAGCCGCGAAGCGTTGCTCGCGTGGGCCGATCGGAATGGCGATCATGTCCTGCTCCAACCGCTCGTCGTAGCGGATGCCCGCGTCGCAGCCGGCTGCGAGCACGTCCACGAAGCTGTCGTCCGCGATCACTTCCAGGCGGATGTCGGGGTAGGTGGCCAGGAAGGGCGGCACGATGCGCGGCAGCACGAGCCTGGCCGCGCTGATCGGCACGTTGAGGCGCAGGGTGCCGGCCGGTCGGTCGCGAAAGCTGTTGACCACATCGAGCGCGGAGTCCACCTCACTGAGCGCAGGCCCCAGCCGCTCGAGCAGGCGCGCGCCCGCTTCGGTGGCGGCGACGCTGCGTGTGGTCCGGTTCAGGAGCCGGACGCCGAGCTTTGCCTCGAGACGGCGAACGGCGTCGCTCAACCGCGATGCGCTGGTGCCACTTGATCGCGCCGCCTCGCGAAAGCCGCCCGACGTCGCCACCGCCAGAAATGCCGTGAGGTCGCCAAGGTCCGTCGCCACTGTTCGCCTTTTCGCACGGGCTGTGCAGATTGAAAGGTATTGTCGTACAGGCGTTCACTTCATACATTGGCTTCAAGCCACTGAAAGGACATGCCCATGAACACCACCACCCTCGACATCGTCAGGACGTTCACTCTGGGCGATCGCTCAGTCCACCGACTCGGCTACGGCGCCATGCAGCTCGCCGGCAAGGGCGTCTTCGGACCTCCCAGGGATCGCGATGCCGCCGTCGCTGTGTTGCGCGACGCAATCGCCAGCGGCGTGAACCACATCGACACCAGCGACTTCTACGGGCCGCACATCACCAACCGGATCATTCGCGAGGCGCTTCATCCGTATCCGAAAGACCTCACCCTGGTCACCAAAGTCGGGGCGCTGCGAGGCGACGACGGTTCGTGGCGACCGGCCTTTTCCCCGGCGGAGCTGAAGCAGGCGGTGCACGACAACCTGCGCAACCTCGGCCTCGATGTGCTCGAGGTGGTGAATCTGCGGGCGATGTTCGATGTGCACGGGCCCGCAGAAGGATCGATCGCCGCACCCCTCGAAGCACTGGCCGAGCTTCAACGGCAAGGACTGATCCACCATCTCGGCCTCAGCAACGTCACCCCGAAACAGATTGCCGAAGGACGGGGCATCGCGAAAATCGTGTGCGTGCAGAACCAGTACAACCTGGCGCAACGTGCGGACGACGCGATCATCGACGACCTCGCGCAGGCTGGAATTGCCTATGTGCCGTTCTTTCCGCTGGGTGGCTTCTCGCCGCTGCAGTCAACGACGCTCTCCGACGTCGCACGGAGACTCGGCGCAACGCCAATGCAGGTGGCGCTGGCCTGGCTCCTCCAGCGCTCGCCCAACATCCTGCTCATCCCGGGGACATCGTCGGTGACGCATCTTCAGGAAAATCTTGCGGCAGGTGATTTGTCGCTGCCGCCTGATGTTCTTGTTCGACTTGACGGAGTCGCGTGAGCAAGAACACCGCGCAGGGACTCGCACACGCGCCGATCATTCTTACGTCATGACCTGTGATCGCGCCGCGTCGTCAGCGCGCGGGCAGCGTTACTCGATGACGATGTTGCCTTCCTTGACGATCTTCGCGAACTTGGTTGTCTCGCTTGCGATGAGCGCGGCCATCTCCGCGGGCGTGCTGCCAAGCGGCTCGCATCCCGCCGCCGCCATCGCCGTCGCGAACTGTGGCGATTTGATGACCTTCAGCATCTCCACGTTAAGCCGGTCCAGCACCGGCTTCGGCGTCCCGGCGGGTGCGAGCACCCCGTACCAGGTCTGGATGTCGAAACCCTTGAGGCCGGCCTCTTCGAGCGTCGGCACCTGTGGCAGGAACGACGAGCGCGCGTGCGACGTCACCGCCAGCGGCAACAGCTTGCCGTTTTTCAGGAACGCCCACTCGGCGGTAATGCTGTCGAACGACATGTTCACTTGCCCGGCCAGCAGGTCGGCCACCAGAGGCGCACTGCCTTTGTAGGGGACGTGCAGCAACGTCGTGCCGGTCTGCTGCTGGAACAGCGTGCCGATCAGGTGCTGGGCTGTCCCGTTTCCATTCGAGCCATAACTCAGCGGCTTGGCCGACGATGCCTTGGCAAGCGCGATCAGCTCGGCAATCGTCTTGACCGGCGTCACGGCCGGGTTCACGGCGACGATGTTGGGCACCGAGGCGACCGTCGTGATCGGCACCAGGTCTTTCTGGAAGTCGTACGAGAGCTTCTTGTAGACGCTCGGCGCGATCGTGTGATGAACGGCGCCCATGAGCAGCGTGTAGCCGTCGGGCCGTGCCTTCGCGACAAGGTCGGCGCCGACGGTCGTGCCGGCCCCGGGCCGATTCTCGACGACAACCGTCTGGCCAAGGCTCCTGGTCAAGCCCTCGCCCAGCGTGCGCGCCACCAGATCGGTGGTGCCGCCCGGCGGAAAGGGGACGACGATCGTGACCGGCTTGGTCGGGAACTCCTGGGCTTGGGCCGCGGCGCCGGCGGCGGCGATGGCCGCGACGAGCGCGAGGCGTAGCACGGCCAGGGCACCGGACAGGGAAAGATTCATGTTCTCGTCTCCGCAAGCCTTTGGGCGAGCGATGGTAGTCGGTTGCCTCGGCACCCGACGGATCGAAGATGCCGCGCTGGCGCTACACGGGCGGGCACCTCCGGTGAGGGAGGCAGGAAGATGTTTTCGACGCCAACACATCACTGACGACCGACGGTCGTCGAACTTCTCAACGCGATCAAGCCGCCAAGTAGGACTCCATACTTGGGACAACAGCGTTGTCTCAAGAAGGTGCCCGACCGCGACCACATCGGCCCGATCCTCGGCAGCCTGCGGCGCTTCGCGACCGCGCTGTAGCGACTGCGCGCCGGGCTCAGGCCGCGCGGCGCTGCGACGCTGCGCCGAGCAGCTCGCACACCGCCTGCGTCACCTGGTCGGTCGTCGCCGTGCCGCCGAGGTCGCGCGTGTGCAGCGCCGGGTTCGCGGTGACCTGCTCTATCGCCGCCATCACGCGCGCGGCTGCATCGGCCTCGCCGAGATGCTCGAGCAGCATCACGACCGACCAGAACGTGCCGACCGGATTCGCGAGGCCCTGGCCCATGATGTCGAAGGCCGACCCGTGGATCGGCTCGAACATCGACGGGTAGCGGCGCTCGGGATCGATGTTGCCGGTGGGCGCGATGCCGAGGCTGCCGGCGAGCGCCGCGGCGAGGTCGCTCAGGATGTCGGCGTGCAGGTTGGTCGCGACCAGCGTGTCGAGCGTCGACGGCCGATTGACCATGCGCGCGGTGCACGCGTCGACGAGCTCCTTGTCCCACGCGACGTCGGGGAACTCCTTCGCGATCTGGACCGCGATCTCGTCCCACATCACCATCGCATGGCGCTGCGCGTTGCTCTTGGTGACGACGGTGAGGAGCTTCCTGGGCCGCGAGCGCGCCAGGCCGAACGCGAACCGCATGATCCGCTCGACGCCGGCGCGGGTCATCATCGAGACGTCGGTCGCGGCCTCGATCGGATGGCCCTGATGCACGCGGCCGCCGACGCCGCTGTACTCGCCCTCGGAGTTCTCGCGCACGATGACCCAGTCTAGGTCGGTCGGGCCGCAGCGCTTCAGCGGCGCATCGATGCCAGGCAGGATCCGCGTCGGCCGCACGTTGGCGTACTGGTCGAAGCCCTGGCAGATCTTCAGACGCAGGCCCCACAGCGTGACGTGGTCGGGGATGAGCGGATCGCCGGCCGAGCCGAAGAGGATCGCGTCCTTGTGGCGCAGCGCATCGAGGCCGTCGGCCGGCATCATCGTGCCGTGGGCGCGAAACCAGTCGCCGCCCCAGCCGAAGCTCTCGAACTCGAAGCGGAAGGCGCTGTCGCCACGGGCGAGCGCCTCCATCACGCGCTGCCCGGCCGGGATCACTTCCTTGCCGATGCCGTCGCCGGGAATGGTGGCGATGCGATAGGTCTTCATGGCGGTCTCCGACGCGTTTGATTGAGCGGTTCGTCGGGAGTCTACGGGCGCAGGCCCGGCACGCCGATGCCGGCGCGTCATCGCCGAGAATGGCGATGTTTCCGGTGTGCGCCGCCACATGTCCGTCACGAATTCCAGGCTCGACCCCGAGCGCGCCGTCGCGCAGGTCCGGCGCGCGCGCGGGCGGACGCGCGGCCGATCGTGGCCGGTGCTGACGGTCTTCGCCTGCATCGTCGCGCTCCAGATCGGCGTGGCGGTGGTCAGCATCGACGTCATGTCCGCGGTCCGCGCATACGTCACCGGCGAGAGCCTGTACTCGAAGGGGCAGAAGGACGCCCACATCCGCCTGATCGACTACGCCGATCTCCACCGCGACGAGGACTATCAGGGGTTCCTGCGCGCCCTCGCGTTTCCGATCGGCGACCGGATGGCGCGCGAGGCGATGCAGAGCCCGGTGCTGCGCGCCGACGATGCCCTGCGCGGTCTGGTCGCGGGCGGCACCGATGCGGGCGACGTGCCCGGCGTGATCCGGCTCTTCCGCTGGTTCCACACGACGCCGCTGATGGCCGATGCCATCGCGACCTGGACCGAGGGTGACCTGGTCGTCGAGAAGATCCGCCTGATCGGCGAGCAGGCGCATCGTCACGTGGTCGTCGGCGATCTCGACGCACCCGAAGTCACCGGTCTTCGGCTGCAGGCTCAGCGCCTCAACAACGAGCTGACGCCGCTCGAGGTGCGCTTCGCGGCACAGCTCGCGGAAGGCGCGCGCCGGACCCAGCGGCTTCTCCTCGCGCTCAACCTGGCGCTCGGGCTGCTCCTCGGCCTCAGCGGACTGGTCTTCGTGCGCCACAGTGCCCGCGTCCAGGCCGCCACCGAGGACGAGCTGAACCTGCGGCGCGAGTCGCTTCAGCGCCTGCTCGACTCGGCTGCGGAGGGCCTCTACGGCATGGACACGCGCGGCCGCTGCACGTTCATCAACCGGTCGGCGCTGAAGATGCTCGGCTACGCGAAGGAGTCGGAGCTGCTCGGGCGCGAGATGCTCGGCCTGATCCATCCGGCGCAGGTCGACGGCGGAGCCGGCGGGGCCGACGCTTCCGCGCGCGACGCGGAGCAGGTGTCGGGCGAGGTCCACGTCGTCGACGCCGTGTTCCGGCGCCGCGACGGCTCGTCGATTCCGGTCGAGTACTGGATCCATCCGATGCTGAAGGACGGCAAGCTCGACGGCGCCGTCGCCACCTTCGTCGACATCAGCGAGCGCGTGAACATGCAGGCCGCGCTGCGCCAGGGCGAGGTGCGCATCGCGGGCCTGGTCGACGCGGTCAACGACGGCGTCATGACCATCGACGCCGACCAGCGCGTCGTCCAGTTCAACCGCGCTGCCGAGCGGCTGTTCGCCGTGCCCGCGTCCGATGCGATCGGCAGCGACGTCGAGCGCTTCTTCCCGCGGCCGGCGCGTCATCAGCTCGGCGCCGCGACCTCCGGGCTGCAGTTCGGCGGGGCCGACACGGGCGAGCTGCTCGAGCTCTTCGGCAAGCGCGCCGACGGGCAGGAGTTTCCGGTCGAGGCGTCGCTGTCGCGCCTGACGACCGAGCGCGGCACCCTGGTCACCGCCGTGATCCGCGACGTCGCCGGCCTGAACGCGGCGCGCACCGAGCGGCGTGCCCGCGAAGCATTGGAGGCGAGCAGCCGCGCCAAGACCGAGTTCCTGTCGCGCATGAGCCATGAGCTGCGCACGCCGCTCAACGCGGTGCTCGGCTTCTCGCAGCTGCTGCGCCTCGACCGCGCGGAGCCGCCGTCGCTGCAGCAGCTCGAGCGGATCCAGCACATCGAGAACGCCGGCGCGCATCTGCTCGCGCTCGTCAACGACGTGCTCGATCTCTCGCGCGTCGAGTCTGGCCAGATGACGGCCACGCTCGAGCCGGTCGACGTCCGCTCGGCCGCGGAGGATGCGATCTCGATGGTCCTGCCGCTCGCGCAGGCCAGCGGCATCGCGATCCGGGTCGACGGCCTCGAAGGCGATCTCGTGCCGCAGGATCCGGACGACGCCGGCGAGATCTTCGTCGTCGCCGATCGGGTCCGGCTGCGCCAGGTGCTCGTCAATCTGCTCAGCAACGCCGTCAAGTACAACCGGCCGCAAGGCGAGGTGCGGGTGCAGTGGCAGGTCTCGTCCGACCGCTGCGAGCTGCGCATCACCGACGACGGCTACGGCATGGCGCCAGAGAAGCTCGAGCGGCTGTTCGAGCCTTTCAACCGGCTCGGCGCCGAGAACTCGAAGATCGAGGGCACCGGCATCGGTCTCGTGCTCTCGCGTCGCCTGGTCGAGCTGATGCGCGGCGAGCTCAGGATCGACAGCGCCATCGACCGCGGCACGATGGCCTCGCTGACGCTGGAACGCTCCGACGAGGTGCCCGCGGGCCTCGGCGGCTTCGCGCCGCCCAGCCAGCACGGCGACCTCGACGAGACGATGCGCGTCCTCTACGCCGAGGACAACGAGGTCAACGTCGAGATCGTGCGCCAGGTCGTCAAGCTGCGTCCGTCGGTCGCCTTCGACGTCGCCGAGAACGGCGCGATCGCCTTTCACAAGGCGCGCCGCGACCAGCCGCACCTGATGCTGGTCGACATGAACCTCGGCGACATGACGGGCATCGAGCTCGCGCACGCGCTGCGCTCCGATCCGTCGACCGCCGCAATCCGTCTGGTCGCGCTCTCGGCCGATGCGTTGCCCGAGCAGATCGAGCTCGCGCTCGCCAACGGCTTCGAGGACTACCTCACCAAGCCGATCGACTTCCGCGATCTGCTGAACGTGCTCGACGGCCGACGCGATTGACGGCGCTGTCGTTTCCGCGACACCGATGCGCGCGACCGACACATCGCCGTCACGCGTTGGCTCAAAAATGCCGGTCACTCGTAGAATCGTTCACACACGACACGGAGACCTGAATGACCCGACCGTTTCAGCGGACCGGTGAGCTGAAGTCCCTGTCGAGCTATCCGCGCTGGCTCCAGCAGGTCGTCGCGAGCACCTCGCGCGACAAGGCGAGGGTCGCCCATCACGAGTTCTTCACGCTGCTGCGCGACGCGCGCCTGCCGAAGGTCGCGATGCGCAAGTTCCTGATCGGCGCGTGGCCGACGATCGAGCAGTTTCCCCAGTTCATGGCGATGAACCTGAAGAAGCTCAGCGTCGGCGACGGTCCCGGCCAGGACATGGCGCGCCGCTACCTGATCCACAACATCCGCGTCGAGCAGAAGCATGCCGAGCACTGGGTCGACTGGGCGAGTTCTGTCGATCTCGGCGTCGACGACCTGAGGAACGGCGACGACATCGAGGGGCTGTCCGCCCTCGCGCACTGGTGCTGGTACGTGTGCGACCGGGCCAGCCTGCCGGTTGCCATCGCGGCGACCAACTACGCGGTCGAGGGCGTCACTGGCGAGTGGTCGTGCCTGGTCTGCTCGAAGTCGACGTATGCCGATTCCCTGCCCGACGATGTGCGCGGCCCGGCGACGCGGTGGCTGCGCCTGCACGCCGAGTACGACGACACGCATCCCTGGGAAGCGCTCGAGATCGTCGCCACGCTGCTCGGCGAGACGCCCGACGCGACCGAGGTCGAGGCCGTGCGTCGTGCGATCCGCTCGACCTACGTCTACTTCGAGATGGGCCTCGATCAAGCTCTCGCCGAGATGCTGCACGGCAGCTTCGACGAGACTGCCTCGAACGCGTCGACGCTCGGGGCGCTGGACGCCGCCTAGCGGCATCTGCCGAAGACGGCGCGCCAGCCGGACATGATCAGCTGGAGACTGAGGACCAAGCTCTTCGTCGAGCGCTTCTGGCAGCCGACGAGCGCCTGCATGACCTGCATGCCGGGAAGCCTCGGCAACGTCTTCAGCAGCGTGCACTGGGCGATCGCCCTGCAGACCGGCCTGGCGACCGGCCTGCTGGCTCTGCTCCTGAGCTTCACGCCGGTGGCGCGGCTGTACCGCAACCGCTGGAGCAACGCTCTCGTGGTGGGCTCGCTGACGGCCCTCGGTGACGCCTACTCGCACCCGGGCAACTACGGTTTCCTGCACGCCGAGGCGTTGCTCACCGGCGCGGTGTCGGCCGCGCTCTCGGTGGCGGCGTCGTTCGTGTTCGAGGACCGGGCGCGCCGGCTGCGTGCGGTCTGGGCCGGTCTCCGGCGGCGGCGCGCGCTGCCCTGAGAGGCGCCGCCGCGGTCAGAGCTCGGAAACGCTCGTGTCGAGCGGCGTCAGTGCCGTCGTCCGGCGCGTCGCCGACGGCGCCGGGTCGGCTTCGAGATCGTCCTTGCCGAACGTGCCGAAGTAGATCGGCGCGCGGCCCGCGGACGCGTCGAGCCAGTCGTCGAAGTCTTCCTCGGCGAGCAGCACCGGCGTGCGTTTCTCAGTCGGCTCGCCCTTGTCGTTGGTGCGGCGGTCGAAGCGGTTCAGGAGCGGATGCAGGTCGCAGTTGATCGTCAGCATCGCGAAGCTGAGGATCTCCTTGCCCTGCTCGTCGACCCAGCGGTCCCACAGGCCGGCGATGCTGAGCGGCGAGCGGTCGCTGCGCCGGACGCGCCAGCGCTCGGCGTGGCCGCTGTCGTCGGCGTCGTACGGCACATAGAGGCACTGCGCCGGAACGATGCACCACTGGCGCAGCGCGTACGCGTTCTTGAACGAGGGGCGCGTCGCGGCGGTTTCGCTGCGCGCGTTCACCGCCGCGGCCGAGATCCGTGGTGACTTCGCGCTTGCCGGGATCATGCCGAAGCGCGCGACGACCGCCTGGCGCTGCGCCGCGGCGCCGAGGCCGAAGCGGCGGATGATGGGAGCGTGATCGCCGCGGGCGACGTCGCTGCTCCAGTCGTCGTCGAGCACCAGGCCCCAGTCGCGTTCGAGCTCGGAGGCGGTGGGCGCAAGAAAATTGCTGCTCATCTGCGTCACTGTAGCGCCGGAGGCGCCGCAGCGGGCGCAGGGTCGTGCGCGATTCGAGTGAAATGCGCCACGGCGGCCGCCTGCCCGCGCTCCGGCATGGCAGCCGTTCTAGACGGCGACGGGCGCCTTGATGGCCGCGTGGTGCCGGTAGTCGTGCATCACGAAGTCCTCGAGCGCGTACTCGAAGATCGACGCCGGCCGGCGCGCGATCTCGAGCTGCGGATACGGGAACGGCGTGCGCGCGAGCTGCAGCTCGACCTGCTCGGCGTGGTTGGAATAGATGTGGCAATCGCCGCCGGTCCAGACGAAGTCGCCGACGTCGAGGTCGCACTGCTGCGCGAGCATCAGCGTGAGCAGCGCGTAGCTCGCGATGTTGAACGGCACGCCGAGGAAGATGTCGGCGCTGCGCTGGTAGAGCTGGCAGCTGAGCTTCGCGCGTCGGCCGTCGGCGGCGGGCGCGACATAGAACTGGAAGAGCGCGTGGCACGGCAGGAGCGCCATCTCGGGAAGGGAGGCGACGTTCCAGGCGCTGACGATGATCCGGCGCGAATCGGGGTTGGTCCTGAGCTGCTCGACGACCGCGGCGATCTGGTCGATGTGGCGGCCGTCCGGCGCGGGCCACGAGCGCCATTGCACGCCGTAGACCGGGCCGAGATCGCCGTCGGGCCGCGCCCACTCGTCCCAGATCGTGACGCCGCGCTCCTGCAGCCAGCGCGCGTTGCCGTCGCCACGCAGGAACCAGAGCAGCTCGAGGACGATCGAGCGCAGGTGGACCTTCTTGGTCGTGACCAGCGGAAAGCCTTCGCTCAGGTCGAAGCGCATCTGGTGGCCGAACACGCTCTTCGTTCCCGTGCCGGTGCGGTCGGCCTTGGCGACGCCGTGGTCGCGCACCTGGCGCAGGAAGTCCTCGTACTGCGTGCGCACCGGGCGCGTGGCGACGACGGGCAAGGTGGCTTCGGCGAGGTCCATGCGGCGATTATCGACGCGCCCCGCGACGCGGATCAGCCCGGCTCGCGCAGGAAGAGCTCGACGCGGCGGTTCTTCGCGCGACCGCTCTCGGTGGCGTTGTCGGCGAGCGGCTCGCGGTCGCCGCGGCCGGAGGTCTCGATGCGCGTCGGCGGGATGCCGCGGGCGACGAGGTAGTCGCGCACGCTTTGCGCGCGATCGACCGAGAGCGGGTTGTTGATCGCTGGCGTGCCGGTGCTGTCGGTGTGGCCGACGATGCTGACGATCGTCGCCGGATCGCCCGACAGTGACGACGCGAACGGATCGAGCACGGCGCGCAGCTCCGGCTTGATCAGATAGCTGTTGGTGGCGAACGAGATGTCGTTCGGGACGTTGATTTTGAGCTGGTTGTCGGCCGTGCGCGTGACCTCGACGCCGGTGCCTCGCGTCGCCTGCTCCATCGCGACGCGGCGATCTTCCTGGCGCTTGGACCAGAGGTTGCCGGCGATCGCGCCGATCGCACCGCCGATGACGGCGCCGGTGCCGGCGCGACCGCCGGTGAGCCCGCCGATCACCGCGCCCGCCGCGGCGCCGCCGCCGGCGCCGACGGCCGTGCCCCGCTCGCGCGGGCCCATGGTGTCGCAGCCGGTGGTCGCGGCGGCAGCGGCAAGAACGAGGACGATCGTCGTGGTCGTCAGGAATCGGGGATGTCGCATGGTGTGCTCCAGGGTCGATGTTCAGCGGTCGAACTGCAAGGCCGCCAGCCGTGAATAGAGGCCGCCCGCGGCGACGAGTTCCGCGTGCGTTCCGGTCTCGACGATCTCGCCGGCCTCGAGCACGACGATGCGGTCGGCGCGCTGCACGGTCGAGAGGCGGTGGGCGATGACGATCGTCGTCCGGTCCTTCATCGCCGACTCGAGCGCGGCCTGGACCATGCGCTCGCCTTCGGCGTCGAGCGCGCTGGTCGCCTCGTCGAGCAGCAGCAGCGGCGCGTTCTTCAGCATCGCCCGGGCGATCGAGATGCGCTGGCGCTGGCCGCCCGAGAGGCGCACGCCGCGCTCGCCGAGGAAGGTGCGGTAGCCCTCGGGCAGGGCAGTGATGAAGTCGTGCGCGAACGCCGCCGTCGCGGCCGCGACGACCTCGTCGTCGCTCGCCTCGGGCCGGCCATAGCGGATGTTCTCCATCGCGTCGGCCGAGAAGATGACGCTGTCCTGCGGGACGATGCCGATCCGGCCTCGCAGCGCGTCGAGCGCGACGGCGTCGACCCGCTCGTCGTCGACGAGCAGTGCGCCCGACTCGACGTCGTAGAAGCGCAGGATCAGCTGCAGCACCGTGCTCTTGCCGGCGCCGCTCGGGCCGACGAGCGCGACCGTCTCGCCGGGCGCGACCGCGAGGCTGAAGTTCGACAGCGTCGGATGCAGGGGCCGCGACGGATAGCGGAAGGTGACGTCGTCGAAGCGCACCGACGATCCGCCGGCGCGCGCCGCGAGCGGCCGCGGCGATGCCGGCGAGACGATCGGCGAGCTGAGCTGCAGCAGCTCCATCAGCCGCTCGGTCGCGCCGGCGGCGCGCAGCAGGTCGCCGTAGACCTCGGAGAGCACGGCGACGCTGCCGACGAGGATGATCACGTAGACGACCGTCTGGCCGAGGTGGCCTGCGGTGATGTCGCCGCGCACCACCGCCTGCGTGCCTTGATAGAGGCCCCAGAGCAGCGCGCCGAAGGTCGCGCTGATGATGAAGGCGACGAGAAACGAGCGCATCTTCGTCCGCTTCACGGCGGTGCCGAAGGCGCGCTCGGTCGAGGCGGTGAAGCGCTTCGCCTCGCGGTCCTCCTGCAGATAGCTCTGCACCACCGGCACGGCGTTGAGGACCTCGGCGGCGATCGCGCTCGAGTCGGCGATCCGGTCCTGGCTCGCGCGCGAGAGACGCCTGACGCGCCGCCCGAAGTACAGCGACGGCAGGACGACGACGACGAGGATCAGCAGCACCTGCGTCATCACGACCGGATTGGTCACGATCAGCATCGCCATCGCGCCGATGCCCATGACGGCGTTGCGCAGGCCCATCGACAGGCTCGAGCCGACGACCGTCTGCACCAGCGTCGTGTCCGTCGTCAGGCGCGACAGCACTTCGCCAGTCTGCGTCGACTCGAAGAACTCCGGGCTCTGCCGGACCACGTGCGAGTACACCGCGTTGCGAAGGTCGGCCGTGACCCGTTCGCCGAGCCAGCTCACCATGTAGAAGCGCGCCGCCGAGAACACGCCGAGCGCGATGCCGACGGCGAACAGGGCGAAGAAGTGCTCGCGCAGCGCCATCACGCGCGCGCCAGGGTCGGTGGCGACGAAGCCCTGGTCGATGAGCGACTTCAGCGCGACCGGAAAGACCAGCGTGCTGACCGCGGCGAGGACGAGGAACAGCGCAGCCGCGGCGATCCGCACGCGGTAAGGGCGCAGGAACGGCAGCAGGCCGCTCAGCGAACGGACGTTCTTCGCTGTCGCCGCGGCGTCGGGCCGGGCGCGGGCGGGCGCGGGGAGGGCAATGGAGTCGGGCACGGGGCGAGTGTAGGAGGATGCGAGCCCCAGCAATTAAAGCGTGGGCAATGACGGCCTCGGCAATGGGAGCCTTGACAATCATTGTCTAGGCATGTATATTCCACCCATGTCGCGCACACCTGCCACCCTGAAGACAGCGGCGCTCTTCTACGAGCCCGCCGGCTACTGCGCCGACGAGAGCGTCGGCTGGCTGATGAAGCGCGCGCTGATCTCGGTGGCGCAGGCCGCCGATCGCCGCCTCGAGCCCAAGGGCATCACGCATGCGCAATGGGCCGCGCTCTTCATGCTGCAGAGCCGCCGCGCCTCGACGGTGGCCGAACTGGCGCGCGAGACGCAGAGCGATCCGGGCGCGATGACGCGCCTGCTCGATCGCCTCGAGGCCAAGGGATTCTGCCGACGCCAGCGCTGCACCGACGACCGCCGTGTCGTCAAGGTGGAGCTGACGCCCGAAGGCGATTTGGCGGCACAGGAGGTGCCGGTGGTGTTGTCGCAGGTGCTCAACGAGCACCTGGCTGGATTCTCGAAGACGGAATGGTCGCAATTGAAAGACATGTTGAAGCGGATGGTCGCCAACGGCGGCGCGGTGGAGAAGGGGGGCGACGCATGAACGCCTGTGACCATCGGGACGAGCCCCGGGTCGACGTCAAGGAAGTGGCGCGCACGGTGACGACGTTCGTCCTCGCCGTTGCGGCGATGATCGTCATGACGCTGGCAGGCTGCGCGAATCCGCGCGGCATCGAATCGAAGGCGGCGCTCGTCGCGCCGACCACCCTCGGCGCGGAAGCGACGACGGCCGTCGCGCCGATCGCCGCCGACTGGTGGCGCGGCTTCGACGACCCCGTGCTCGCCGACCTGATCGCGCGCGCCACGGCCGGCAATCCGAGCCTGCGCGTCGCCGCTGCGCGCGCCGCACGCGCCGCCGCCAACATCGATACCGCGCGTGCCAGCGAAGGCCCGCAGCTCACCGGCTCGATCGATGCCTCGCGCCAGAAATTCACCGAGACCGGCCTCTATCCGCCGCCGCTCGCCGGCACCATTCGCAACACCGCGACAGCGCAGCTGAACGGCTCGTGGGAGCTCGACCTCTTCGGCCGCAACCGCGCCCAGCTCGATGCGGCGATCGGTGCCGAGCGCGCGAGCCGGGCCGATGCCGACGCGGCGCGCGTCCTGCTCGCCGTCAACGTCGCCCGCGCCTACGTGCAGCTGGCACGCCTGACCGAGCAGCGCAACGTCCTGCAGCGCGCCCTGGCGCAACGCGACGAGGTGTTCTCGCTCACCCGCCAGCGCGTCTCGGCCGGCCTCGACACCGCGGTCGAGCTGCGCCAGAGCGAAGGTGCGCGGCCCGAGACGCGTCAGCAGCTCGAATCCGTCGAGGAGCAGATCGGCCTCGCCCGCCACTCCATTGCTGCGCTTGTCGCCGAGCCGCCGTCGCGCTTCGACACGCTCGCGCCGACGCTGTCGACGTTGCGTCCGGTCGCCGTGCCGGCGGTCGTGCCTGCCGATCTCGTCGGCCGTCGCGCCGATCTCGTCGCGGCGCGCTGGCGCGTCGAGGCCGCCGTCGGCGACGTCGCCGCGGCGCGCGCGCAGTTCTATCCGAACATCAACCTGACCGCGTTCATCGGCATCTCGAGCATCGGCCTCGACCGGCTGGTGCGCGCGGGCAGCGAGCAATACGGCGTCGGCCCCGCGATCCGCTTGCCGATCTTCGACTCGGGTCGCCTGCGCGCCGGACTCAAGGGCCGCACGTCCGATCTCGACGCCGCGATCGAGACCTACAACGCGACGCTCGTCGACGTGATCCACGACGTCGCCGACCAGATCACGTCGGTGCGTTCGGTCGAGCGGCAGCAGCGCGAGCAGGTGTCGGCGCAGGAGTCCGCGGAAGCGGCCTACGACCTCGCGACGCAACGCTACCGCGCCGGCCTCGGCGGCTACCTCACGGTGCTCAACGCCGAGACCAACGTGATCGCGCAACGCCGGCTCACGACCGACCTGCGGGCGCGCGCGATCGATTCACAGATGCTCCTCGTTCGTTCGCTCGGCGGCGGCTATGCCGCGCCGGCCGACGCGATGGCGCTCGCCACGTCGGCGCGCTGATGCGCCGCGCGGCTCCCAACGATTCCGGAGAACCGTCGATGTCCCTCGCTGAAGAAGAGCGCTCGCCTGCCGGCAGCCCCGCCGCCGACGAACAGTCGCGCCCGTCCCGTCCCGCGCCGGCCGCAGCGGCGCCCGCCTCGGCGAGCGCCGCACCGTCGGCGACCCCGCCCGCCGCTGCTCCGATCGCGCCAGCGACCACGGCACAGACGCCGCCGCCGGACGCCGCCGCGTCGCCGGTCAAGGCGCGCTCGAAGCGCAAGGTCGCGCTCGTCAGCGTCGCGCTCGCCGCGCTGCTCGGCGGCGCCGCGTACGCGCTGTACTACTTCATGGTGCTCGCCCACTACGAGAGCACCGACAACGCCTATGTGCAGGGCAACGTCGTCCAGGTGACGCCGCAGGTCTCGGGCACCGTCGTCGCCATCAACGCCGACGACACCGACTTCGTCAAGGCCGGCCAGTCGCTGGTCAAGCTCGATCCGGCCGACGCCAAGATGTCGCTCGACCAGGCCGAAGCGCAACTGGCGCAGACGGTGCGCGAGGTGCGCACGCTGTTCGTCAACAACGGCACGTGGAAAGCACAGATCGCCGCGCGCGAAGCCGATGTCGCGCGCGCCCGCGACGATGTCCAGCGCGCCCAGGACGACGTCAACCGGCGCGCGCCGTTGCTGAAGACGGGAGCCGTGGGCCAGGAAGAGTTCAACCACGTCGCGTCGCAGCTCTCGGTCGCCAAGGCGACGATGACAGCGGCCGAATCGGCGACCGTCGCGGCGCGGGAGCAACTCGCCTCGAGTCAGACGCTCACCGACAACCTGACGGTCGAGCAGCATCCCAACGTGCTGCGCGCCGCGGCCCGCGTCCGCGAGGCCTACCTCGCGGTCAGCCGCAACGAGCTCGTCGCTCCGGTCGACGGCTACGTCGCGCGCCGCAGCGTCCAGCTCGGCCAGCGCGTGCAGGCCGGCGCGCCGATGCTCTCGATCGTGCCGCTGAGCCAGGTCTGGGTCGACGCGAACTTCAAGGAGTCGCAGCTGCGCAACTTGCGGATCGGCCAGCCGGTGACGCTCGAGGCCGACGTCTACGGCAAGAAGGTCGAGTACCACGGCAAGGTGGAAGGGCTGGGCGCGGGCACGGGCGCGGCGTTCGCGCTCCTGCCGGCGCAGAACGCGACCGGCAACTGGATCAAGGTCGTGCAGCGCGTGCCGGTGCGGATCGCGCTCGACCCGAAGGAGGTCGAGGCCAATCCGCTGCGCGTGGGCCTGTCGATGGATGCCAGGGTCGACGTCGCGCAGACCGGCGGCAAGGTCCTGGCCGACGCGCGCCAGGGTCCGGCGCGTGCGCAGACCAGCGTCTTCGACCGCGGCAACGAGCTCGCCGATGCCGAGGTGAAGAAGATCATCGCTGCCAACCTCGGTCGCGCCACGGCGAGCCGCTGATGGCCACGGCCCCGAGCGCCGGCATCGTGTCGGTGGGCAGCGCATCCGCACCGGCGTCGGAGCCTCCGGCCAAGGCAGCGGGTCCAGAGACCGGGCCGCTGAAAGGCGCCGAGCTCGTCCTCGGCACCATCGCGCTGTCGCTGGCGACGTTCATGAACGTCCTCGACACGTCGATCGCCAACGTCTCGATCCCGGCGATCTCGGGCGACCTCGGCGTCAGCCCGTCGCAGGGCACCTGGGTGATCACCTCGTTCGCCGTCGCCAACGCGATCTCGGTGCCGCTCACCGGCTGGCTGACGCAGCGCTTCGGCCCGGTGCGGCTTTTCGTCACGAGCATCGTGCTCTTCGTGATCGCGTCATGGCTGTGCGGCCTCGCGCCCAACATCGGCATGCTGATCGCGTTCCGCGTCCTGCAGGGCTTCGTCGCCGGACCGATGATCCCGCTCTCGCAGACGCTGCTGCTGTCGAGCTATCCGCGCGCCAAGGCGGGCACGGCGATGGCGATGTGGGCGATGACGGTGCTGGTCGCGCCGGTCGCAGGGCCGCTGCTCGGCGGCTGGATCACCGACAACATCTCGTGGCCGTGGATCTTCTACATCAACATCCCCGTCGGCCTGATCGCCGCGGCGATCACGTGGTCGATCTACAGGAAGCGCGACCCGGGCTCGCGCACGCTGCCGTTCGACTACGTCGGCCTCGGCCTGCTCGTGCTCTGGGTCGGCTCGATGCAGATCATGATCGACAAGGGCAAGGAGCTCGACTGGTTCGGCTCGACCCAGATCGTCGTGCTCGCCGCGGTCGCGGTGATCGGCTTCGCGTTCTTCCTCGCCTGGGAGCTGACCGAAGAGCATCCGATCGTCGACCTGCGCCTCTTCTTCCGACGCAACTTCCTGATGGGCACGCTCTCGCTCTCGGTTGCCTATGGCCTCTTCTTCGGCAACGTCGTGCTGCTGCCGCTCTGGCTGCAGCAGTACATGGGCTACACGGCGACCTGGGCCGGCCTGGCGACGGCGCCCGTCGGCATCCTCGCGATCCTGATCTCGCCGTGGGTCGGCAAGAACGTCGCGAAGATCGATCCGCGCAAGTTCGCGACGGTCGCCTTCCTCGGCTTCGCGCTGATCCTGATCATGCGGTCGCACTTCAACACGCAGGCCGACTTCAACACCATCCTGATCCCGACCGTGATCCAGGGTGCGGCGATGGCGTTCTTCTTCATCCCGCTGCAGGCGATCATCTTCTCGGGCCTCACGCCCGATCGCATGCCTGCCGCCGCCGGGCTGAGCAACTTCGTGCGCATCACGGCGGGCGCGATCGGCACCTCGATCTTCACGACGGTCTGGGAGAACCGCGCCGTGCTGCACCACTCGGAGCTCGCCGAGAACATCAACCGGTCGAGCTCGGCCGCGACCGCGACGCTCTCGCAGCTCGGCGCCGCCGGCTACACCGGCGACCAGGCATTGGCGACGGTCAACCGCATGGTCGACGTGCAGGCCTACACGATGGCGGTCGACGACATGTTCTTCATCTCGGGCCTGCTGTTCGTCGCGCTGCTGGTGCTCGTGTGGCTGACCAAGCCGGCGAAGAACGTCGTCGTCGACGCGGGCGCGGCGCACTGAGCGGCGTCGCCGCGACGCGGCGCGGTCACAGCACCAGGCGCTGCGCGTAGCCGGTCATCTCGAGGTAGCCGCGGCCGACGCGCTTGCCGCTGTCGTCGGCGAGCAGCGACAAGCCTTCCCAGTAGATCGAGCCGGTGCTCGCCCGGCTGTCGAGCTCCTGGTCGTCCTGCAGCGAGCGCACGGTGAATCGACCGGCCGGCGTCGCGACGGTCCACTCGACCGGATAGCGCGCGCCCGATGCCGGGCTGGTCCACATCCGGCCCGGCGCGAGCACGACCTCGCCGTCGGCGAAGTCGCGTGTCGTGCCGCCGACAGCGCGGAAACTTCCGCCGCTCCACAGCGTGCTGCCGTCGGCGCGGCGCAGCCGAAACGCCGTGAGCGCCGCGCCGTCGTCGAGGTTCATGCCGATCCAGTCCCAGCCGACGGCTTCGCGGTCGAGGAAGGCATCGCTCCATTCGTGGTCCAGCCAGGCGCGACCGGTGACGGCGACAGGGCGACCGTCGAGCGTGAGCGTGCCCGCGACGTCGAGCTGCGGCTCGCTGTAGTAGCGGCTCGTCTGCTCGCTGCGCGGCCCCTTGCGCGACCAGCCGCCGACGCCTTGCAACAGGATCGGTTGCGTCGCGACGAGGGCGACGTCGAACGCGAACGCGCCGACGTCGCTGGCGGCGCGCGCCGCATAGCGGCTGCGGCCGCCGACCTCGCGCCTCGCCAGCATCCAGTCGCGCACCTTGAGCGCGGTCGCGCCGACCGACGCTTCGGCGATGCCGAAGCCGCTGCGCGCGATGCGCTGGTCGTGGCGCAGGCGACTCTGTGCGAGATCGCTCACGGCGGCGTGTGCGAAGACGAGCTCGCGCGCCGCGAACCGGCTCGACGATGCGGCGGCGATGCCGGTCGCGGCGCGAAAGAACGTGATCTGGAAGCCCCAGGTGCGCGCGGCCGCCTCGAGCGCGCCGGTGATGTACCACCACTCGATGCGTGTGTCGGGATGCGAACCGAAGGCATCGGGAAAGGTGATCGGCGCGCGATCTGCGACGGCGCCATCGAACGCAGCGGCGGCCACGCGCCCCTCGCCCGCGAGTCGCGCGGCGACCAGGGCGAGGACGAACGCGCGGCGCGACTGCATGCGGCGAGGATGGCACGCGCGACGCGAGACGTCGGCGCCATCGGAATATTCCCTTCGCGTCGTCGGCCGTTCACGCGGGCAACGCCCGCTTGAAGCGTCGTCGTCTTTGCACTAGTCTGCCCCGGTCGCGGCGGCCGTCCGCCCGCGCACGCTTTCGCACTCCCATCGAACAAGGATCACGCCATGAACCGCTTCACTCTTCGCGCCGCTCTCCTGGCCACGGCAACGGCCGCACTCCTCGGCGCCTGCGCGACCGGGATGATGGGCGGCAAGTCGATGCCGTTCTTCGTCTCGAGCACCGGCGGCGGCAAGGGCGCCGACCTCGGCGGCCTCGCCGGCGCCGATCGCATCTGCACCTCGCTCGCCACTGCCGCCGGTATCGGCAACCACACCTGGCGCGCCTACCTCAGCACGCAGCCGAGCGGCGGCACGCCCGCCGTGAACGCGCGCGACCGCATCGGCACCGGCCCGTGGGCCAACGTCAAGGGCACGGTCATCGCCAAGGACGTGACCGAGCTGCACGCCGCCAACAACCTCACCAAGCAGACCGCGCTCACCGAGAAGGGCGACGTCGTCAACGGCCGCGGCGACACGCCCAACATGCACGACATCCTGACCGGCTCGCAGCCGGACGGGACCGGCATCGCCGGCGCGGTCGACTCGACCTGCGGCAACTGGACCAAGAGCGGCGAGGGCGCGGCGATGGTCGGCCACAGCGATCGCACCGGCCTCGACGAGACCGCGCCGGCCAAGTCGTGGAACTCGTCGCACCAGTCGCGCGGCTGCAGCTACGACGCGCTCAAGGCGACGGGCGGCGACGCGCGCATCTACTGCTTCGCGGCCAACTGAGCGGGCGCGCGCGATGCCTGTCTTCAGCAGCCTGAGCATCGCGCACGACGCGGCCAACCGCCGGATCGCGCGGCTGCGCCTGGCGCGGCCCGATCGCCTCAACGCGATCGACACGCACATGCCGGGAGAGATCCGAGCGGCGGTCGAGTGGGCCGAGGCGGACGACGAGGTCCACGTGATCGTCGTCGAGGGCGAGGGCCGCGCGTTCTGCGCCGGCTACGACCTCGTCGTGCTCGCCGAGGAATCGCCGCGCGGCGGCGTCGCCGACGACAATCCGCTGCAGCAGGAGAAGCTGCCGTGGGATTCGATGGTCGACTACGCCGTCATGAAGCGCCACACCGAGGACTTCATGGCGCTCTGGCGCTCGAGGAAGCCCACGATCGCCAAGGTGCACGGCTATGCCGTCGCCGGCGGCAGCGACATCGCCCTGTGCTGCGACCTGCTCGTGATGGCTGACGACGCCAGGATCGGCTACATGCCGACGCGCGTCTGGGGCTGCCCGACGACGGCGATGTGGACCTTTCGCCTCGGTGCCGCGCGCGCCAAGCAGATGATGTTCACCGGCGATCTCATCACCGGCAAGCAGGCGGCCGACTGGGGCCTCGCCAACGTCGCCGTGCCCGCGGCCGAGCTCGATGCCGCGACGACCAGGCTCGCCGAGCGCATCGCCGGCGTGCCGCGCTCGCACCTCGCGATGCACAAGCTCGTCGTCAACCAGGTGATGCTGACGATGGGCCTCGAGCAGGCGCAGACGCTCGCGACCGTCTTCGACGGCGTCACCCGCCACAACCCCGAGGGCGTGTGGTTCCGGCGTCAGGCGCAGGTCGACGGCTACAAGGCCGCCGTCGAATGGCGCGACAGCGGCAGGCCGATTCCCGAGGGTGACGAGGCGAGGGCGCTGGTGGCCGAGCTGGAGCGCAGGCTCGCCGAGGCGAAGAAGGCAGTTTGACGGCGGGTCGCCGCTCTGGCCGCTGGCCGGGTCACGAAGCGTCGTTGGATTGGGTATCGCCAAGCCACGAGCGATCAGGTTCGACCGGGCCGGCGATGACTACCGACCTAGCGTGACGCGTGGCGGAAGAACGGCGCCCTCTCCAGAATTGTCTGTGCTCGTTTCAAGGCCGCAAGGCTACGGGCATCGGCAACCACTCCGGCGTCGTCAGCAGCCGGCAGTCCACCCAACACGGTCGACCACCGCGAGCGATACCTTTGTCCAAGGCGGACTGGTGTAGTGTAGTGCGTTCGCATCTCCTGGCAAAGAAGGCGTCTGTAACGCCCTGCTTCGGCGCGCCGGCAAGCGCCGCGTGATTCTCGGCAGATAGGGTGCGTCGGGCGGGATACATTCACAGAATGCGCCCGTTGCCTCTTTCCGCCGGATCGTCGGGAGTCAGGCAGTGCGCAAGAATCTGGCGCTGGCGCGCCCGCCGCAACCGGAGCGCACGATCCATGAAGAAGCCGACCCGCCCTTCCGCCAAGCGGACCGCCGTCAAGCGCACGAAGAGATCGGTTGGCGGCGCACCGGCCACTCCCCGCCGATCACGCTCAAAGACGGCTGAAATTAAGAACACTGCC
>JBBRFW010000024.1:0-39835 GCA_038241255.1 Burkholderiales bacterium
CGCGATTTCGTGCAGCAGGCGCGGCGCCTGCGCGCGCGTCCGACTCGATAATTCGCGCATGACCCCACGCCGCCGAATCGTCGTCGCCGGCGCCGCCTGGCTGCTCTGCGCCGGCGCGGCAGCCGCTGCCGGCCGCCAGAAGAACGCGGCGCGAAAAGTGGCCTTCGTCGACGACGGCGCGCCCGATATCGTCACCTACGGCATGCGCGACGACGTCGTCCGCTTCGCCGATGGCGTCGCCGAGCGACGCGGCCTCGACGTGGAATGGGTGCGGCAGGCGCTGGCGCAGGCACGCTTCATCCCGGTCGTCACGCGCTACATCATGCCGCCGACGGCGGGCGCGGCGAAGAACTGGGCCGCCTACCGCGCCCGCTTTGTCGAGCCGGTGCGGATCCGCGCCGGCACCGCGTTCTGGCGCGCCAACGAGCGCTGGCTCGCGCGCGCCGAGGAGATGTACGGCGTGGCGCCGGAGATCGTGGTCGGCATCGTCGGCGTCGAGTCGATCTTCGGGCGACAGATGGGCAACTTCCGCGTCATCGATGCGCTCGCCACGCTGGCGTTCGATTTCCCGAGCGGGCGGCGCGACCGCAGCGCGTTCTTCAAGGACGAGCTCGAGAGCTGGTTCGTGCTGTGCAAGAGCGAAGGCGTCGACCCGCTCGCCTGGCGCGGCAGCTACGCGGGCGCGCTCGGCATGGCGCAGTTCATGCCGTCGAGCTTCAACAAGTACGCGGTCGACTTCGACGGCGACGGCCATGTCGACCTCCACACCAACCCGGCCGACGTGATCGGCAGCGTCGCCAACTACCTTGCCGAGTTCGGCTGGAAGCGTGGCCTGCCGGCACGCTTCGACGACGTCCGGCCGCCGACCGACACCAGCGAGCGCGCTGCTCTCCTCGCCCCCGACATCGTGCCGACCTTCACTGCCGCCGAAATGGTCGAGCACGGCGCCCGCCTGCCCGAAGCCGCGCTCGGCGTCGACAGCCTGCTCGCGCTGGTCGAACTGCAGAACGGCGATGCCGCGCCCACGTATGTCGCCGGCACCACCAACTTCTACGCGCTGACGCGCTATAACTGGTCGAGCTACTACGCCATGGCAGTGCTCGCGCTCGGCGAAGCCGTGCGGCCGACGGCGCGCTGAGCGGCGAAGAACTCCTCGATCCAGCCGCGCACGCGGTCGTCCTCCAACCAGCCTTCGCGCACCTCGAGGCCGCGGCGCAGCTCAGCTCGAATCGAACCCGCCAAGGCCGCCGAGGTCGCGCTCCCTCCGCTGCGGCGATGAAGTGACGGCGACCAGCGCGAGCGCGGAGGTATCGGCCTGTCGGGCCGCGGGGGGGGGGGAAGCTCGCAGTCTAAGCCGGGCGCTGATGCAGCTGCAGGGCATTGGCAGCACGACCGCGAGCGCGCTGGTCGCGACGATCGGCAACGCGCGTGACTCAAGAACGGCCGCCCGCTCGCCGCCTGGCTGGGCCTGGTGCCGGGCCAATACAGCTCAGGCGGCAAAACCCGCTTGGGCAGCATCACCAAGGCCGGAGATGGCTACCTCAGAACTCTGCTCGTGCTGGGCGCCAAGACATTGCGCGCCGCAGCGAAGACCAAGGACGACCGGCTCAGCCGCTGGGCGATCGCGCTCGAGCAGCGCGGCGGTTACTGGAAGGCGGTGGTCGCCATCGCTGCCAAGACGCCCGCATGGCCTGGCCAGTGCTGGCCAAGGGTGAGAACTCAAGATGCTTGAGAGTTGGGGAGGCAGATACTGATCACTACCACCGCGTGACGATGACGCGATAGGAATGGAGCCCCGCCTGAGCGGTTCGGATCTGGGTCCGCACCTCACAGCGCTTCAGTGCTCGGTGCAACAAGGCCGTCTGTAGAGTGGCAGTCTGTTCTCTGTCCAGTACCGCTTCGACAACACGTCAGTCTGATCATCGACAAGACAACGAGAACGAAAATGTGTTGACTACTTCGGAAGTCCCTGTAAATGGGTTAGGCGACACGTGCTCTTCCTTGGCTTTCCTGGCGAATGAGAGTGGCCTGCGACCAGACTACTTGCCAGAAGCCATTGTGCAGTTCGTACGAGTCCGTGTGCCAACATGCAAAAGCTGAATGCTCGCCGGACGCGCTTGGCATTTCGAGCTCGGCCTGATAGCGAAGCAGTGCCACGCTGTCGAAACGACGAACGAGGATGCCTGCGGCCTCCCACTTCAAATAAACGATCTTGCCGAGCTCCACGGCTTGAAGGTACGACTCGCGAGAGTAGGTTGAGCCGCGTGGCGTTACGAGATGGAATTCCGGCGAATGAAGCGCCTGAGCAAGTGCGATATCGCGCGCGACCAAAGCACGCAAGCGCGTTCGCTCCAGGGCCCGCAAGTCTTCGTCGGTTGATACGGCTTCCGCCGCGTTGACGTGTGTCACGGTGGTGGCCGCGGTCCGCTCGATGGAATGTGAAGGGACTTCCCACATTCCTGCAACGGCGACGAAGCGCCAAGATTGGTGGTGTTCGAAGTCATCAATCTGAAGCTTTGAAAAGGGGAAGTCCCATGGAGCAGACTACTCGAAACGTTGTCCGACGTGAAGCCGTTCGTGTCGGAGTCGATCTGGCCAAGCGCGTGATCCAGGTCCCTCCGGTTGACGGCGCGGGCAACGTACTCACCAGCCGCGCCCCGGCGCTCGATAAGTTTTTGCCCTGGTGTGCGCAACTTCCTGCCGGCTGCACCGTCGCCATGGAAACCAGCTCCAGCGCCCAGCACTGGGCGCGCAAGCTCATCGCCTTGGGGTTGGACGCACCCATCATCGCCGCGCAACGGGTCAGCCCTCACCGCAAACAAGGCGCCAGCGGCAAGAACGACGCCAACGACGCGGCGGCCATATGCGAAGCCGCCAGCCGACCGCAGATGCACTTCGTGCCCGTCAAGAGCGTCGAGCAGCAAAGCATGCTGTGCGTGGACCGCCTGCGCGAAAGCTTCAAAGCAGAGCGCACGGCCTGCATCAACCGCACCCGCGGCCTGCTGGCCGAGTTCGGGCTGGTTTTCGCGCAGAGCCCCGCTGCGTTGCACGCGGTGCTCGGTGACGTACTCGAAGACGCGGCCAACGAAATGAACACCCTGGCGCGACTGGTGCTGCAGCGCGCACAGGCCCAGTGGCGCGAGCTCGAAGCGCACATCGCCTGGTGCGACGAGCGTATCGCCGCGCACGCGCACGATAACGATGCCGTCAAGAAGGCGGCCACGCTGCTTGGAATCGGCCCCGTCACAGCCTCGGCCGTGGTGGCCACGGTGGGCGAGTTCAAGCAGTTTAGGAATGGTGCCCAGTTCGGCGCCTGGATCGGCCTGGTGCCGCGCCAGCACTCCGGCGGCGGCAAGAACAACCTGGGCGGGATTACCAAACGCGGCGACACCTACCTGCGCTCGTTGCTGATCCAGGGGGTGCCAAGTCGGCCGTGATGACGGCGCACAAGCGCAGCGACCCGATCTCGCGCTGGGCCGCAGCGTTTAGAGAGTGCGCCGGCTGGCAGAAGGCGGTTCTTGCGCTGGCCCACAAGAACGCGCGCATCCTGTGGGCCGTCATGACCAACGGGGAGGCCTTCGATGCGCGTCATGTCGGCGTCAAGCCCGGCGCGCCGTTAGCGGCCCTCGCGTCGGGCTGAACGTCAAAGCGCCACTCGCCATCCCATCACCCAGCAGGCAATGAGCCAGAAGGTGCGAGTGACAGGTCAGACCGGCAGCGGGCAAGCTCGACTAACCCTCGGTGGCTCGAATCGTCGAGAAACACGTGATTGGAATGGAGCCCCGCTGAGCGGTTCGCATCTCGGTCCGCACGCCAGCCCGCACGGCCCGTGCAACAAGGCCGTCTCTAGAGAAGCAGTCTGTTCCTCGTTCACACCCTTCAACGCCCGCCAGCTGATCGATCAACAGATCAACACACAACAAGGTCATCAATGATGAATACGACTACGGCTTGACAGACCGAGGAAGTCCCTCCAATGGGGTTAGGTTTGCTGCAACGAGCTTGCAGACCAATGCAGTTCGTCTTGTGGCACGCCGTCAAGCAGCATAAAGGCTCGCTCGAATCCGAAGCGCTCGAACCCAAGGCGTTCGTCTAGACGGATGGCCGCAGCGTTGCTGGAGCTCACGCCAAGATTGACTTGCAGGACACCTAGCTCTCGGGCCGAAAAGGCCAAGGCCGCGCCGACGAGCGCACGACCGACGCCGGACTGGCGCGAAGACGAAGCGACATACATGCCCCCAGAGGTTGGCCTCGCGGGCGAGCTTGCGCATGGGCTCGCGGTAGACACCCACGACGCCGACGAGGCGCTCAGCGACAAAGGCGGCGATGACCACACGGTCTTCGCGTTGACTCAGGCGTTCGCCGACGACTATGAGCGAAAGGGAAGCTTCTTAGGGATAGCTGGACGCGAACGCTGACGGACACTCAAGCAGGCCGGCCAGGCGAAGCGCTTGGAATTGCTCCGCATCCGCGACCGATAGAGGACGAAGATTCATCGGGACCTAAGCTGATGCTTGGGGTCAACGAAGATCCTAGCAATGGCAAGACCATGCGACGAATCTCCACACTGCCTGGAACTGGCGTCCCGTCTGGCTACCTTTCGCGACGATCTGGCGGAAGCCGAGCCAGAGCTTGGCCGCCCGGTCCCATTCGCCCCCGGCGCGCAGACGGTTCTGCGATGGCTTTTCCTCGTACCCGATCCTGATTCCCACGATTCGCGCCGCGCTGACGACCGGCGCGCGATGGACGCTGAATTCCACGGTGTGGACCGAAGAGCACCAATGGTGCTCAGGCCGCTGCCTAACGCGGGACGACGCTGACCCCCACGTGCATCGTCTGTCCTCGCCCGCCGAGGATGACGCCGCGCAGCGGCACGACGTCGGCGAAGTCTCCGCCGGTCGCCAGCGTGATGTAGCGGCGGTCGGCGCAGGTGTCGTTGGTCGGGTCGAACTCGACCCAGCCGTGGTTTGGCGAATAGGCGGCGACCCAGGCGTGCGAGGCATCGGCTCCTAACAGGCGCGCTCGCCCGGCGGGCGGCTGCGTCAGCAAATAGCCGGAGACGTAGCGGGCCGGCAGGCCATGGCTGCGCAGGCAGGCGAGCATGACGTGGGCGAAGTCCTGGCAGACGCCGCTCCGCTGGGCGAGCACCTCGTCGACCGACGTGGTCACCGTCGTCGTCTCAGGATCGAATTCGAACTCGCGGTGGATACGCCGCATCAGGTCGGTCACCGCGTCGAGCCAGTCGCGGCCGACGGCCAAGCTCGGCGCGGTGTACGCATGCGCCGCGTCCGACCACGGCAGCAGCGAACTCGGCTCGGCCATGCGGACGGCGCACAGGCCGTCTTGCGCGGGATCCTCGAGCAGCGACTCGCACACCGCCTCCCACCCCAACGGCGCCCGCGCCGCGGCGTCGGGGCGATCGGAGATCTCGACCTCGCACGTCATCCGCACGCGCAGCAGCGGATGCGGTCCGTGCACGCCGAAATGGGTGACGCCGTTGCCGAAGGCGTCGCGGCTCTCGTGGCGCTCGTCAGGCGGCGGCTCGATCTCGAGCCCGTGCGAGAGCAACTTCTGCCACGGCAGGCGACGCGGCGTGAGGTGGGCGAGCTGCCACGACTGGGCAACCGGAACGCGATACGCGTAGCGCGTCTCGTGCTCGACGTGATAGACGTCGGACGCCGACGCAGCCGGCGCCGGCGTCGCAGCGCGATCGACGGCGCGGTCGTCCGCGCTCACTGGACTACCTTTCGAACGATGAAGGTCGTCGGTGTGCTGCGATGCAGGGTTGTCCACGACGGCGGTCGGTCGGCGCTCATGCGGCTAGCTGCAGCATGCTGCGCGGCACGGCGTGGGAGAAGAACTTCAGGGAGGTCGCATCAGAGATTGCGTAAGCGGCGCGCTGCAGCTCGCCGATGACTGCGGCGAGGTGCTCGCTCTCAGGATGCAGGTCGCCCGGGGCCAACGCCTGCAGCGCGGCATACGCGGGCGCCAGGGTCGCGGCCGCGAATGGCCCGTGCGTCGCTTCGAGCCGGGCGATAAAGTCGGCCAGGCCCTTGGCCTGGAAGGCAAGCGAGCGCGGGTTCGATTCGTCGCGCATCACCATGTCGAGCACGGGCAGCCACTCGGGCGCCGCGAGGTAGCGCGACCGGTAGGTAACGCTCGAATCGGCGAGCTCGAGCAGCCAGTCGAGCTCGTGGCTGCGGCCTTCGTCGATGGCCACCTGCAGCGTGCTGCACATCGTCGCCAGCCGCTCGACGCGCCGGCCCATCGAGACGAAGCGCCAGCCGATGCCGCGCGTCATGCCGTCGAGGACGAAGCCGGAGAGTGTCATCATCGACGTGACCGCGCGGTCGAGCCAGACCAGTGTCATCGGCAGCGCCGGATCGCGCTGCAGCGCCGGGTCGGCGAGCAGCCGGTTGAGCGTGCGCCAGTGATCGACCGACATCCTGTCTCGCAGGCTGAAGGCGGCGCGCGACAGATTGCCGAGGCGCTGGGCGAAGGCGCCTTCGGCATGCGTAGCGGCGCGCCGCAGCGCGCGCGCAGTGCTCTTGCCCGGCTCGACGATTCCGAGCCGCTCGGCGAGGGTCAGCGCCGGTGCCTTGCCGATGCGGGTGCCGCTGTCGTCGAGGACTTGGCCGATGGCGACGCGCAGAAGCCGCGCCGTCGCGTCACAGCGCTCGCCATAGCGGCCGAACCAGAACAGGTTCTCGGCGGCGCGCGAGGCGAGCGTCGCGTCGGCGCCGACGAGATCGCCGATGCCGACGGTGGTCGAGAGCAGCGAGAACTCTGCGTTGACCGGCCCGTCGGCCAGGACCCAGGTGTCCTTCGAGCGGCCGCCGCGCTGCATGGCGATCACCGGCGAGTCTTCGTCGCCGGCGACGCGCGTAAGGCCGCCCGGCATGACGCGCCAGCCGCTCGGCGTCGCGACCGCGAAGACGCGCAGGCCGACGGTGCGCGCGGCCAGCGCGCCCGGCGTCGTCCCTTCGAGCACCGGGGCCTGCGACACGTGCACCCACTCCTGGGCGACGAAGTGATGCGGCCGCTGCAGGATGCGCCGGCGCAGCGCCTCTCGCTCGTCGCCGGAAAGGCTGCCGACGACGATCGACGGCTCCCTCGGCGAGCGCTCGATCGGCTTGACGATGAGCCGCTCGGGCCGGCGCCAGGCGTCGTCGAACGCGGCCGGCTCGCCGAGCCACCAGGTCGCGATCGACGGCAGCTGCAGCGGCTCGCCCAGCAGCTCCCGGCTGAGGCGCGGCAGGTAGCCGAGCAGCGCGCCCGATTCGAGCACACCCGAGCCGAGCGCGTTGGCGAGCAGCACGTTGCCGCGCCGCGCGCAATCGGTGAGGCCGGCAATGCCGAGCGCGGAATCGGAGCGCAGCTCGAGCGGATCGCAGTAGTCGTCGTCCTGGCGGCGCACGATGGCGTGGACGCGCTGCAGGCCATCGATCGTCTTCAGCCAGACGCGGTCGTCACGCACCGTCAGGTCGCTGCCCTCGACCAGCGCGAAGCCGAGATAGCGCGCCAGCAGCGCGTGCTCGAAGTAGGTCTCGTTGTACGGGCCCGGGGTGAGCAGGACGATCCGCGTCAGCCCGTCGCCGCGCGGCGCCCAGTGGCGCAGCGACGAGCGCAAGGCGTCGAAGAAGGTCGCGAGGTGCTGCACCGGCAACTCGCGGAACATCTGCGGGAAGACGCGCGAGACGACGAGCCGGTTCTCGAGCGCATAGCCCGATCCAGAAGGCGCCTGGGTGCGGTCGTTGACGACCCACCAGCGGCCGTCGGGCGAGCGCGCCAGGTCGGCCGCGTACTGAAGCAGGTGGCGCCCGCTCGCCGGCCGCAGGCCCTCGGCGGGGCCGAGGAAGCCGCGGTGGCCGAAGATCACCGACGGCGGGATCGCGCCGTTCTTCAGCAACGCCTGCTCGCCGTAGATGTCGCCGAGGACGCGGTTGAGCAAGTCGGCGCGCTGCTCGATTCCGGCCGCGATCGACGCCCATTCGTCGGCCGGCAGCAGCAGCGGAATCGGATCGACCTCCCACGGCCGGTGCACGCCCTGCGCGTCGGCGTAGACGTTGTAGGTGATGCCGTGCTCGCGGATCTGCCGCTCGGTCAGCGAGAGCGTGTCGCTCACCTCGCGCTCGCTCCGCTCGGCCAGCGCGCGCAGGAACGCGTCCCAGTGCGGGCGCGGGCGGCTCGGCGCGGCGAGCAGCTCGTCGAAGCGCCCCTCGGGCGCCGCGTAGCCGGCGAGGAGTTGATCCAGCATCGGAAGCAAGGGGACGAACGCTACAACGTCGTCGCCGGCCTGCGTAGATCGAGCGTGTGCGGAAAGTCGGGGTTGACGCTCGCGGCGGGGAGGATCAGCGTCCCCGGCGTGTGACCGGTGCGGAAGAAGCGCGCCAGGCGGCGCGCCTCGGCCTCGTAGGCGTTGACCGGGAAGGTGGTGTAGTTGATCCCGCCGGGATGGGCGACGTGGTACTGGCAGCCGCCGAGCGAGCGGTTCATCCACGTGTCGACGAGATCGAAGACCAGCGGCACGTGCGCCGCGATCGTCGGGTGCAGCGACGAAGGCGCGGTCCAGGCGCGGTAGCGCACGGCGGCGACGTACTCGCCCGCCGTGCCGGTCGGCTGCAGCGGCAGGCGCCGCCCGTTGCATGCGAGGGCGTGGCGATCACCGACGAGGCCCTTCACGTGCACTTCGATGCGCTCGAGCGTCGAGTCGACGTAGCGGGCGGTGCCGCCGGCGCCGCTCTCCTCGCCGAGCACATGCCACGGCTCGAGCGCTATGCGCAGCTCGACCGCCACGCCCGCCGCAGCGAAGTCGCCGAGCAGCGGGAAGCGGAAGTCGTGGTGCGCCGCGAACCAGGCGAGTTCGAACGGATAGCCCGCACCGTGCAACTCGCCGATCACGTCGTCGAGGTCCTTCCAGATGAAGTGCGGCAGCATGAATCGGTCGTGCAGCTCGGTGCCCCAGCGGGCCAGGCGCGCCGGCCGGTAGGGCGCGGCCCAGAAGCGCGCGACCAGCGCCCGCATCAGCAGCTGCTGAACCAGGCTCATGCGCGCGTGCGGCGGCATCTCGAAGGCCCGCATCTCAAGCAGGCCGAGGCGGCCGGTCGGGCCGTCGGGCGAGTAGAGCTTGTCGATGCAGAACTCGGCGCGGTGGGTATTGCCGGTGACGTCGATGAGCAGGTTGCGCAGCAGCCGGTCGATCAGCCACGGCGGCGTCTTGCCGGCTTCCACCTCGGCGACGCGCGCCAGCTCGCCGAACGCGATCTCGATCTCATAGACCGAGTCGTTCCTCGCCTCGTCGATGCGCGGCGCCTGGCTCGTCGGCCCGACGAACATTCCCGAGAACAGGTAGCTGAGCGCCGGATGGTTGTGCCAGTACGCGATCATGCTGGCGAGCAGGTCGGGCCGGCGCAGAAACGGCGAGTCGCCCGGCGTCGCGCCGCCGAGGACGAAGTGGTTACCGCCGCCGGTGCCGGTGTGGCGGCCGTCGAGCATGAACTTCTCGGTCGTGAGGCGGGTCTCGCGCGCGGCGGCGTAGAGATGCGTCGTCTGCTCGATAAGCTCGCTCCAGCCTGACGCTGGGTTGACGTTGACCTCGATCACGCCGGGATCGGGCGTGACGCGCAGGAGCACCAGACGCGGGTCCTTCGGCGGCTCGTAGCCCTCGAGCGTCACCGGCAGCCGCATCGCCTTCGCGGTCGCCTCGACCGCCGCGACGAGGGCGAGATAGTCCTCCAGCGCCGAGGTGGGGGGCATGAAGACGTAGAGCCGGCCGTGACGCGCCTCGGCGCTGATGGCAGTGCGCACGACCGTGCCCGCCGATTCGTCGAGCGCGGGTTCATCGCCCTCGCGCTGGCGGTTCGCTGCGTCTTCGATGTCATGCGTGCCACTCGGCGTCTCGTGCTCGGCCGAGTTCGCGTGCGCCGTCTCGCCTGCGACGTGCCAGGCGGGCGGCTCGCCGGCCGCGACATCGCCCGGGAGCGGCGGCAGATCGTCGTTCGCGTCGGGCGGATAGACCCACGGCAAATCCTCGGCGCGCGCCCACGGCAGCGACTCGAGCGGCAGGCGAAAGCCGAGGGGCGAATCGCCGGCGATCAGGAAGCAGTGGTCGTTGCGCAGGTACCAGGGCGACGAGCGCCACTGCCGCGGCCGGCGCTCGTCGGCGGCGATCGGCAGCGCATGGCCGACCGGCTCGCCCAGGCCGCGCTCGAACACCCGGCGCAGTCGGTCGCGCTCGGCCTTGTCCGCGAGGCGCGGGTCGGTGGGCTCGACGTTGATCGGCAGCTTGCCTTCGCGCCACAGGTAGTGGCCGACATCTTCGTAGCCGGCGAAGACGTTGCGGCGATCGACGCCGAGGCGCAGCGCGAGCCGCTGCAGGAACTCGCGCGCCAGCGCCGCCGTCGCGCCGTGATCGTCGCGCTCGCTGGCGAGGAGCGCCCGGTCGTGCCAGATCGGCACGCCGTCCTTCCTCCAGAACAGGTTGAGCGACCAGCGCGGCAGCTGCTCGCCGGGATACCACTTGCCTTGACCGAAATGGACGAGCCCGCCGCTGCCGTAGTGCCCGCGCAGGCGCTCCATCAGCTCGCCGCTCAGCGCCCGCTTGGTCGGCCCCATCGCCTCGGTGTTCCACTCGCCGCCCTCGCGGTCGTCGACGGAGACAAAGGTCGGCTCGCCGCCTTGCGTCAGGCGCACGTCCATGCGGCGCAGGTCGACATCGACCTGCTTGCCAAGCTCGTCGATCGCTCCCCACTGCAGCTCGCTGTAGGGCAGCGTCACACGCGGCGCCTCCCAAACGCGGCGCACCGACATGTGGTGCTCGAAGGTCGTCTCGCACGGGTCGAGCGTGCCGCTGATCGGCGCCGCCGACGACGGCTCGGGCGAGCAGGCGAGCGGGATGTGGCCCTCTCCTGCGTAGAGGCCCGAGGTGGGATCGAGACCGATCCAGCCGGCACCCGGCAGGTAGACCTCGCACCAGGCGTGCAGGTCGGTGAAGTCGACCTCGGTGCCGCTCGGGCCGTCGAGCGACTTGACATCGCTCTTCAGCTGGATCAGATAGCCCGAGACGAAGCGCGCCGCCAGGCCGAGGTGGCGCAGCATCTGCACCAGCAGCCAGGCGCTGTCGCGGCACGAGCCGCTCGCGTTCTGCAGCGTCACCTCCGGCGTCTGCACGCCGTGCTCCATGCGGATCAGGTAGGCGACATCCTTCTGCAGCCCCTGGTTGAGCTCCATCAGGAAGGTGCTTGTCGGCTTCGGGTCCCGCGCGATGCGGGCGAGGTACTGCGCGAATAGCGGCGTCGCAGGTCCCTTGCGCAGGTAGGGCGCGAGCTCGACCAGCAGCTCCGGTTCGTACGCAAACGGGAAGCGCTCCGCGCTCGGCTCGAGGAAGAAATCGAACGGGTTGAAGACCGCCATCTCGGCGACCAGATCGACCTCGACTCGAAAGAACGTCGTCCGATTTGGGAAGACGAGGCGCGCGAGGTAATTCGCCTGCGGATCCTGCTGCCAGTTGATGAAGTGCTCGGGCGGGTCGACCTTCATCGAATAGCTGAGGATGCGCGTGCGCGAGTGCGGCGCCGGCCGGAGGCGCACGACCTGCGGGCCGAGGTGGATCGGCCGGTCGTAGCGGTAGTGCGTGACGTGGTTGAGCGCGACGTGGATCGACATTCAGGCTTTCGGAAAGGCAACGCCGATTGTCGGCCGGGCCCGGGATTACGGTGCCACGGGGACGAGAAAGTCGCGGCTGATGCCGGCGCCGAGGGAATTCACGCGCTCGAGGAACTGCGTGAGGTACGCATGCAGGCCGGTGGCGAGGATCTCGTCGATGCGGCCGTACTGGAGGTCGGCATCGAGGCGGCCGGCCATGCGCAGGGTGTCCTTCGACTGGTCGTTGGCGACCCGCTGCAGGTTGAGCATCACCTCATGCATGCAGGCGGCGAGCGAGCGCGGCATGTCGCGGCGAAGGATGAGCAACTCGGCGACGCGCTCGGGGCGGATCACGTTGCGGTACACCTTGCGGTAGACCTCGAAGCCCGACACCGAGCGCAGCACCGCCGACCAGTGATAGAAATCGAACTCGACGTCCTTGCCGTTGCCTTCCTGGCTCTGGCTCTGGGACTGCGCCTCGGCGCCGCTCTGACTCTGGCTCTGCGACTGGCTGCCGCTGCCGTTCTGGCTTTGGCTCTGGCCCTGCGCCATGCCGTAGCGCAGGCGCGCCGCCGCCGCGCCGGGGCCGAAGCCGATGAGGTCGTTCTCGACCGAGTGGAACTTGACGTCGACCAGGCGCGCGGTGTTGTCGGCACGCTCGAGGAAGCTGCCGATGCGCAGGAAGTGGAACGCCTCGTCCTGCAGCATCGTGCCGACGGTGACGCCGCGCGAGAGATGCGAGCGGAACTTGACCCACTCGAAGGCCTCGCCGGGGCTCTCCTGGAAGGCGTTCGTCGCGATCATGCGCTGGAACTCGAGCCAGGTCTGGTTCTGCGTCTCCCAGACCTCGGTCGTCAGCGTGCCGCGCACGGCGCGGGCGTTCTCGCGCGCCGCCATCAGGCAGCAGCGGATCGACGAGCCGTTCTTCTCGTCGTTGACCATGTAGTCGATGACTCCCGTCGGCGTCACCTCGCGGTTTCGCTTCGCGAAGTCGCCGCTGATCTCGTTGATGCTCAGCAGGCCGCGCCAGCCGCGCTCGGCCGCGCCGTCGGACTGCGGCAGCAGCGACATCTGGTAGTTGACGTCGAGCATGCGCGCCGTGTTCTCGGCGCGCTCCATGTAGCGGGCCATCCAGAACAGGTGATCGGCGGTGCGCGACAGCATGGTCAGGCTTCGAGGATCCAGGTGTCCTTGGTCCCGCCGCCCTGCGACGAGTTGACCACCAGCGAACCTTCCTTCAAAGCGACGCGGGTGAGTCCGCCCGGCACCATCTGCACCGTCTTGCCCGAGAGCACGAACGGACGCAGGTCGATGTGGCGCGGCGCGATGCCGCTCTCGACGAAGGTCGGGCAGGTCGACAAGGCCAGGGTCGGCTGGGCGATGTAGCGTTTCGGATCGGCCTTCAGCACGGCGCGAAAGGCCTCGATCTCTCCCGCGGTCGATGCCGGGCCGACGAGCATGCCGTAGCCCCCGGCGCCGTGCACTTCCTTGACGACGAGCTCGCCGAGGTGGTCGAGCACGTAGCCGAGATCCTGCGGGTCGCGGCAGACGTAGGTCGGCACGTTGTTCAGGATCGGCCGCTCGCCGAGATAGAACTCGATCATCTTCGGCACGAACGGATAGATCGACTTGTCGTCGGCGACGCCGGTGCCGATCGCGTTCGAGAGCGTCACGTTGCCGGCGCGGTAGGCGCCGAGCAGGCCCTCGCAGCCGAGCGTGGAGTCCTTGCGAAATGCCAGCGGATCGAGGAAGTCGTCGTCGACGCGGCGGTAGATGACGTCGACGCGCTTGGGCCCTTGCGTCGTCCGCATGTAGACGAAGTTGTCGTCGACGAAGAGGTCCTGCCCTTCGACGAGCTCGATGCCCATCTGCTGGGCGAGGAAGGCGTGCTCGAAGTAGGCGCTGTTGTACATGCCCGGCGTGAGAACAACGACGGTCGGCTCGTTCACCGCCGCAGGCGCGACCGAGCGCAGCGTCTCGAGCAGCAGGTCGGGATAGTGTGCGACCGGCGCGACGCGATGGCGGCTAAACAGCTCGGGGAACAGCCGCATCATCATCTTGCGGTTCTCGAGCATGTAGCTCACGCCGCTCGGCACGCGCAGGTTGTCTTCGAGGACGTAGTAGCTACCGCTGCCGTCGGTGTTGGCGACGCGGACGATGTCGATCCCGGCGATGTGCGAATAGATGCCGCCGGCGACCTCGACGCCCTTCATCTCGGCGCGGAACTGGGCGTTGCCGAGCACCTGGTCGGCCGGGACGACACCCGCCTTGAGGATCTCCTGCTCGTGATAGACGTCGTGCACGAAACGGTTCAGCGCCGTGACGCGCTGGCGCAGGCCGCGCTCCATCTCGCGCCACTCGTGCGCAGGGATCACGCGGGGGATGAGGTCGAAGGGAATCAGCCGCTCGGTGCCGCCGTTCTGGCCGGCGCCATCGTCCTTGGCCCCGTAGACGGCGAAGGTGATGCCGACGCGGCGAAAAATCACCTCGGCTTCGTCGCGTCGCGATCGCATCACCTGCGGCGGCTGCTCGGCGAGCCAGCGGTCATAACCGCCGTAATGCTCGCGCACCGCGCCGTCGGCGCCGCGCATCTCGTCGAAAGCCACTGTCATGACGGCGAGGGTAGCAAAGTCTGCGCCACCGACGAGCCGTCCGCCGACTTTCAGTGCGACGTCGGCATCGGGTGGTGCCCGTACCGCGGGCCGTCTCCCGCTCGCAGCTGCGGCGGCGCCGCCGTCGCCGCGCCGGGCGCCGCACGCCGAGCTGGCGATGACCCCAATCCGCGCTCGCGATAGCGCTCCAGCACCCCGCCGGCGCCGATGAGCGTCGTCTCCGGGTCGCGCGCGATGTCGCCGGTCAGGAGGAGACTGCGATCGGCGTTCGAGCGCAGGGAGAGCCCTTAGGCCGCGAGCGGCCGCAGCGGACCGTCCGCAGCTGCAGCGCGACGCCCGCGAGCCAGGCCATCGGCAGCGCCACCAGCCGTCCGCCGATGCCGGGTGCTGCGATCGCGGAAGTGTAGGATTTGACCCCGACGCCCCGCGAGAAATTCCATGTCCTCCTCGATCTACGACCGGCTCACCGACCTCGACATTTCGCTGCCGCCGCTGGCGATCCCGGCCGGCGCCTACGTTCCGTTCGTGCGCACCGGCAATCTCGTCTTCCTGTCGGGCCACATCGCCAAGCGCGACGGCAAGGTCTGGGTCGGCCAGCTCGGCCGCGACATGACCACCGCGACCGGCAAGAAGGCGGCGCGCGCCGTTGCCATCGACCTGCTCGGCACATTGCACGCCGCCATCGGCGATCTCGACAAGGTCGAGCGCATCCTGCGGATCACCAGCCTGGTCAACAGCGCGCCCGACTTCATCGAGCACCATCTCGTGACCAACGGCTGCTCGGAGCTGTTCGGCGAAGTCTTCGCCGAGAAGGGCGCCCACGCGCGCAGCGCTTACGGCGTCGCCCAGCTGCCGCTCGGCGCCTGCGTCGAGATCGAGCTGATCGCCCAGGCCTCGGAATGAGGGCCTCGCGCCGCGGCGGCGTCTCGAACGCGCCGTGGTTCACTTTCGTCGCCGTCGCTTCGTTCGGTGCCATCGTCGCGGCCCTGGTCTCGCAGCATGGCTTCGCGATGGAGCCCTGCGCATGGTGCGTGCTGCAGCGCCTGATCTTCGCGGCGATCGGCGTCTTCGCGCTGCTCGGCCTCGCCTGGCGCGGCGCCGCCGGCAGCCGCGTCGCTGGCACTTTCGCCCTGCTCCTCGCGGCGTGCGGCGTCGCCTCGGCGCTGTGGCAGCAGTTCGTCGCCGCGAAGTCGGTGTCGTGCAATCTCACGCTCGCCGATCGCGTCGTCGGCGCGACCCGGCTCGACCGGCTCCTGCCTGATGTCTTCGAGGCGCGCGCCAGCTGCGCCGACGCAGCCGTGAACCTGCTCGGCCTGCCCTATGCGATTTGGGCGGCGGTCGCCTTTGCCGCGTGTGCCGTCGTGCTCGTGCGCGTGCTGCGCGCAAGCGCTTGAGGAACGCGGGGCGGTCGACCGTGCCTACCGATACCGGCGGCACCGGCGCCGACATCACCGGTGGCACCGGCGCCGACATCACCGGCGGCACCGGCGCCGACATCCCGGCGACCGTCGCGGCGCTCTTTCGGCGCGACTCGCGCAAGGTGCTGGCGACGCTGATCCGCCTGCTCGGCGACTTCGATCTCGCCGAGGAAGCGCTGCAGGATGCGTTCAAGGCGGCAGTCGAGCAGTGGCCGCGCGACGGCATCCCCGCCAATCCGGTGCCCTGGCTCGTCTCGGCCGGCCGATTCAAGGCCATCGACGGCATCCGGCGGCGTGCGCGCTTCGAGCCGATCGACGGCGACGTCGCAACCGCGGTCGAGGCGATGGCCGACGGTGCCGCGCGCTGGGATGAAGGCGAGGAGATCGCCGACGACCCGTTGCGCCTGATCTTCACTTGCTGCCATCCCTCGCTCTCGGCCGACGCGCAGGTCGCGCTGACGCTGCGCGAGATCTCCGGGCTGACGACCGAAGAAATCGCGCGCGCCTTTCTGGCACCGCCGGCGACGCTGGCGCAGCGAATCGTCCGCGCCAAGGCGAAGATCCGCGACGCGAAAATTCCGTACAAGGTGCCCGGGGCGAACGAGCTCGGCGATCGGCTGGCGAGCGTCCTTCGCGTCATCTACCTGGTCTTCAACGAAGGCTATTCGGCATCGGCGGGCGAGGCGCTGACGCGCGCCGACCTCTCCGCCGAGGCGATCCGCCTTGCCTACCTCGTCGTCGAGCTGCTGCCCGAACGCGAGGTCATGGGCCTCTTGGCGCTGACGCTGCTCCAGGAGTCGCGCCACGCCGCGCGCAGCGGGCCGAATGGCGAGCTCATCGTCCTGGAAGCGCAGGACCGCTCGCTGTGGAACCGGGCCCAGATCGAGGAAGGCCTGGCCTGGGTCGAGCGCGCGCTCAGCGCCGATGCGCCGGCTGATCGCGCGCCACGGTCGGCGGCGCCCGGATCGCGCCGCGACGACCCGTCGGCGCGCTTCGGCCCGTACGCACTGCAGGCAGCGATCGCGGCAGTTCATGCGGGCGCGGCGTCGGCCGAGGACACCGACTGGGCCGAGATCGTCGGCCTCTACAACGTCCTCGCTCGCGTCCAGCCGACGCCCGTCGTCGCCCTCAACCGCGCGGTCGCCGTCGCCATGCGCGACGGTCCGGCCGCGGGCCTGCCGCTGATCGAGACCGTGCTTGCCGACGGCCAGCTGCAGCACTACCACCTCGCCCACGCAGCGCGCGCAGACATGTGCCGCCGCCTCGGCCGCCATGCCGACGCGCGCGCCTCGTACCAACGCGCGCTGGCGCTCGCGCGCCAGGAGCCCGAGCGAGCGTTCCTGGCCGCCCGGCTGCAGGAATTGCCGGCTTGATGTCGATCCGGCCGAGCGCGGTTCGACCAGCGATGATCTCTCTGCCCAAGGAACAGCGATGAAGTACCTCTGCCTGGTCTACCTCGAGGAAGACAAGTGGACCGAAGTGCGCGACAGCGAGTGCCTCGCCGCGAGCGCACGGCTGAGCGCCGAAGGCCGCGTCATCGCCGCCGAGCCGCTTCATCCGGTGCACACCGCGACGACTCTGCGGCTGCGCGACGGACAGATGACGATGACCGACGGCCCGTTCGCGGAGACGAAAGAGCAACTCGCCGGCTTCTACCTCATCGAGGCCGCCGACCTCGACGAGGCGGTGACGCTGGCCGCCCGGATCCCGCCCGTGCGCGCAGGGAGCATCGAGGTGCGGCCGGTACGCGAGCTCGACCCGAGCCGCTGAAGCGCGTCTCGGTCAGGCCACGTCTGCGGCGACGACGCGCGTCGCCTTCGGGATCGCGTCCTGGCGCCGGCCTTTCCGGGCCCGCCGGCCGACGTAGGGCTCGAGCGCGGCGCCGCGCAGGACCTCTTCGCGCGGCTTGCCGCCCCGGCCGCTGCCTTCGACCCGCAGCGCCGCGGCGAACACGGCGACGCTGACGACGGCATCCTGGGCGCCGAGATCCACGAGCGTCAGGCCGCGGCCGCCATTGCCCTGCAGCTTGAGCTCGTCGAGCCCGAAGACGAGCAGTCGGCCGTCGAGCGTCAGGCAGGCGACGCGCGACGCGGCGGCCGCAACCTGCGCGGGCGGCAGCGGCTTCTCGCCGCCCTCGAAGGCGAGGAACGACCTGCCTCCGCGCTGGCGCGAAAGCAGGTCCGAGGCGCGCGCGAGCAGGCCGAAGCCGCCGGTGCCGGCGAGCATCAGCACCTCCGAGCCAGCGCCGGCGAAGTAGTGCGAGGCCTGCGTGCCGGGCTCGAGCTCGATCAGCGACGTGATCGGCTGGCCGTCGCCACGGCCGCTCGGCAAACTCGCCACGGCGACCGAGTAGACCCGGCCGTTGCTGCCGAAGACGAGCAACCCGTCGACGCTGCGGCAGGCGAAGGTGCCGTAGAGCGCGTCGCCGGCCTTGAACGCGAGCTGCGCGGCCTCGATGTCATGGGACTTCAAAGCGCGCACCCAGCCCTTCATGCTGACCACGACCGTCACCGGCTCGTCGACGACGCGAACCTCGGCGACGGCGCGCTTTTGCGCTTCGATCAGAGTCCTGCGCTCGTCGCCGTGCGCCTTCGCGTCAGCCTCGATCTCGCGGATCACCGTGCGCTTCAGCGCCGCCGGCGTGGCGAGGATGTCGTTCAGCTTCGCCTCGTCGGCGCGCAGATCCTTCAACTCCTGCTCGATCCGGATCGCCTCGAGCCGCGCCAGCTGGCGCAGACGGATGTCGAGGATGTCGTCGGCCTGGCGCTCGCTCAATCGGAACCGATCGATCAGCGCCGCCTTTGGCTCGTCGGCGCCGCGGATGATGGCGATGACCGCATCGATGCTGAGCAGGACGAGCTGGCGGCCTTCGAGGATGTGGATCCGGTCGGCGACCTTGGCGAGGCGATGGCGCGAGCGTTTCTCGACCGTCTGCAGGCGAAAGCGCACCCATTCCCCGAGCAGCTGAAGCAGGCTCTTCTGTGTCGGCCGCCCGTCCGCACCGACCATCGTCAGGTTGACCGGCGTCGAGCTCTCCAGGCTGGTGTGGGCGAGCAGCGCGTTGACGAGATCGGTCTGCGGGACGGTGCGCGACTTCGGCTCGAAGACCAGTCGCACCGAGGCCTCCTTGCTCGACTCGTCGCGCACCGCATCGACGACCGCGAGCAGCGTCGCCTTCAGCTGCAGCTGCTCGGCGCCCAGGGTCTTCTTGCCCGCCCTCACTTTCGGGTTGGTCAGCTCCTCGATCTCCTCGAGCACCTTCTGCGCGCTCGTCCCGGGCGGCAGCTCGGTGACGACCAGCTGCCACTGGCCTCGCGCGAGATCCTCGATCTTCCAGCGCGCGCGCACCTTGAGCGAGCCGCGGCCGCTCGCATACGCGGCGCGAATGTCCTCAGGCGGGCTGATGATCTGGCCGCCGCCGGGATAGTCGGGGCCGGGCAGGAGCGCCGCAAGCTCGTCGTCGCCGAGCTTGTCGTTCTTCAGCAGCGCGATCGCCGCCGCCGCGACCTCGCGCAGGTTGTGGCTGGGGATCTCGGTCGCGAGACCGACGGCGATGCCGCTCGCGCCGTTGAGCAGCACAAACGGCAGGCGCGCCGGCAGCAGGCGCGGCTCCTCGGTCGAGCCGTCGTAGTTCGGGACGAACTCGACGGTGCCTTCGTCGATCTCGTCGAGCAGGAGGCGCGCGATCGGCGCCAGCCGAGCCTCGGTGTAGCGCATGGCCGCGGCGCCGTCGCCGTCGCGCGAGCCGAAGTTGCCCTGGCCGTCGATCAGCGGATAGCGCAGCGCGAAGCCCTGTGCCATGCGCACGAGCGCGTCGTAAGCCGCCTGGTCGCTGTGCGGATGGAAGCGCCCGAGCACGTCGCCGACGACCCGCGCGCTCTTGACCGCCTTCGGTCCGGCGCCGGTCGTGAACACCAGCCCCATGCGCGCCATCGCGTAGAGGATGCGGCGCTGCACCGGCTTCTGGCCGTCGGCGACGTCAGGCAGCGCGCGCCCCTTGACGACCGAGAGGGCGTATTCGAGGTACGCGCGCTCCGCGTATTCGGCCAGGCCGACGGTGCCATCGGCATCGGCTTCCGGAGTGAAGAGATCGAGTGTGGACATGGATGGGTGGAGGCGGGACCGGCGGCGCCCTCGCGGCGCCGCGTCAGGAAACGGTGATGATCAGCGCGGGAAGCGTTCGCGCAGCTTCAGCTTCCAGAACTTGCCGGTCGAGGTGCGCGGCACGCCGTCGATCACCTCGTATCGATCGGGCAGCTGCCACTTGGCGAAGCCGTGCCCGAGAAGGTGGGCGCCGAGCGCCTCGGCCACGTCCCCGGGCGCGATCGCCGCGCCCGGCTTCCAGACGATGCACGCCAGCGGCCGCTCGCTCCATCTGGCATCGGGGATCGCGATCACCGCCGCCTCGGCGATCGCCGGATGCGCCATCAGCACGTTCTCGAGATCGACTGACGAGATCCATTCGCCGCCGGACTTGATCAGGTCCTTGGTGCGGTCGGTGATGCGCACGAAGCCGAGTTCGTCCATCGCAGCGACGTCGCCGGTGCGCAGCCACCCGTCGTCCGTGAACTTGTCCTCGGTCGGCGCCACGCGATGGTAGGAACCGGTGATGAACGGGCCCCGCACCTGGATCTCGCCGACCGCCTTGCCGTTCCACGGCGCGTCCTCGCCATCGTCGCCGCGAATGCGCAGGTCGACGAGCGGCGCCGGGATTCCGGCCATCGCGGCGCGGCGGAAGCGCTCGTCGTCGCCGAGCGCGAGCACTTCCGCGCGCGGATACGAAACGGTCGCAAGCGGCGAGGTTTCGGTCATGCCCCAGCCCTGGATGATCCAGATGCCGTGCTTGGCGAAGGCGCGGATCAGCGCCTCGGGCACAGCCGCGCCGCCGACGAGCGAGCGCATCCCCGTCGGCAGCTTCCAGCGGCCGGGCTGCTCGGCGATCGAGCGGTCGTAGGCCTGAATCAGCCCCATCCAGATCGTCGGCACGCCGAGCGCGAGCGTCGGCGGCTCCGCGGTCATGAGATCGAGCAGGTCGTCGGGATGCAGGTGAGGGCCGGGCAGGACGATCTTGATGCCGAGCATCACGGCGCCGTATGGCAGTCCCCAGCTGTTGGCATGGAACATCGGCGTCACCGGCAGCAGGCAGTCGGTGCTGCGCAGCCCCCAGTGGTCGGCCAGGCAGCCGACCAGCGTATGCAGGACGGTGGAGCGATGCGAATAGGCGACGCCTTTCGGCCGGCCGGTGGTGCCCGACGTGTAACACAAGGCCACCGGATCGTTCTCGTCGTGCTCGGCGTAGACGAAGGCGTCGCCTTCGGCATCGGCGAGCAGCGCTTCGTAGTCGACGTGACCTTCACGCGCTTCGACGGGCGCGCCCGAGAACGGGAAAACGATCACTCTCTCGAACCCGTGCTTGGCCGCGAACTGGCGATAGAGCGGCAGCAGGATGTCGTCGACGATGAGAAAGCGGTCCTCGGCATCGGCGGCGATCCAGCCGATCTCGTCGGGCGAGAGGCGCAGGTTGAGCGTATGCATCACGCCGCCGGCGGCAGGGATGCCGAAGTAGCACTCGAGGTGCGCGTGGTGGTTCCAAGCGAGCGTGGCGACGCGGTCGCCCTTCTTCAGGCCGAGCTTCTGCAGCGCGGCGGCGAGACGGCGCGTGCGCCGGTGGTATTCGGCGTACGTGTGCGTGCGCAGCGACTTGTCGGGCAGGCGCGAGACGAGGGTGTTGTCCGCGAACAGCGTGCCGGCGCGATCGAGCAGGTGATTGAGCGAGAGCGGCACGTCCATCATCGTCGACTGCATGGCGGGTCTCCTCGGGGTCAGGCAGTGTTGTCGGCGCTTTGCCTTTCGCGCGCCTCGACGAGAGCGAGGTACTCGGGCTCGAGCAGCGACATCACGATCAGCGAGTCGTAGCCGGCGTCGCTGCGGACGCTTTCGCGCAAGCGACCCTCCTCGACGAAGCCTTCGCTGCGATAGAGGGCGAGCGCGCGCGCGTTCGCGCTCTTGACGTCGAGCCAGAAACGATGCGCCCCGAGGTCGCGAAACGCCATCTGCGCCAGCAGGCGAACGCAGGTGCGTCCATAGCCTTGCCCCTTCGGCTGCAGGACGATCCGCTTCAATTCGACCGATCCGTGCGGGTTGCGACAGCCCTGGAGGATGACGAACCCGGCCGACGGGTAGGCGTCGCCGGCCTCGATGATGAAGTGGCGGAAGTCGGGAAAGCGCACCGCGCCTTCGTGCTGGACCCGTTCCCACGGCGTGATGAACGGACGGTTGTCCAGGTCGTTCTCGACCGAGCCGACGAAGTCGAGGTCGGAGAGCATCGTCGGACGAAGGCGGATTCGCCGGCTCCCCGATCCGCTCATGACCCGTGACCTCCCGCGCGATGGCTCCTGCTGGCGGCGACCGCGGCGTCGCGCTTGACGGTAGCGATCATCCCGCCCCTTGCGACGAACTCGCGCGTCCGCGCCAGCAACAATTCCGGCTCGATGGCGAGCAGCATCACCGGGACGACGATCCTGCCACGGCTGCCGTACAGACCGGCGAGCGGGCCGAACAGATAGCGCTCGTAGTGCGCCAGCGCCATGCCATCTCGCTCGACGTCGATGTGCACGATCAGCTGCGCGAATCGCCGGCCGCTCCGTTCGTACTGGCGCAGGTCTGCGCCGCGGATCGCACGCCAGGGAACGACGTCCAGACCCGGCACGTGCATGCCGTGCCCGTCGAGGCGAAGCGCATAGCCCGCCCGGACGTTGCGCACCAAGCTGCCGAGCGCCAGGCCAAAGACCCAGAACGACAGCACGAGCACGCCGACGGCCCCGAGATCGTCTTCGAAATCTAGATCGCCTCGCCGCAAGACGGCCATCGCGACGACCGCCCCGAGCAGCACGAGCAGGAGCACGATGTGAAGTAGCCAGCGCGGCGGTACGTCGAGCGGCTCGACGGGGAGCGTCGCGCTCCGGCTCACACGTCGACCTCGACCGCGTCGCCACGCAGCTCCATCAGCTCGCGGCGCGCCTGCGCCTCGCCCTTGCCCATCAGCCTGGTGAGCGAGGCGACGGTCGCGGCGAAGCCGGCGGCGGCGAATCCGATCGGCAACAGGCGGCGCGTCTCCGGATTGAGCGTCGTGTCCCAAAGCTGCTCGGCGTTCATCTCACCCAGACCCTTGAAGCGGCTGGTGCTCCAGCTGCCCTCCTTGGCGCCTTCCTTCCTGAGGCGATCGAGGGTCGCGCGCAGCTCGTCGTCGTCGAGCGCGTAGATCTTGGTCGCGGGCTTCTTGCCGCGTGCCGGCGCGTCGACGCGAAAGAGCGGCGGCTTGGCGACGTAGACGTGGCCGCGCGCGATCAGCTTCGGGAAGTGCCGGAAAAAGAGCGTGAGCAGCAGCACCTGAATGTGCGAGCCGTCGACGTCGGCGTCCGACAGGATGCAGACCTTGTCGTAGCGCAGGCCCGAGAAGTCGGGCTCGTCGTCGGCGCCGTGCGGGTCGACGCCGACCGCGACCGCGATGTCGTGGATCTCGTTGTTGGCGAACAGGCGGTCGCGCTCGACCTCCCATGAGTTCAGCACCTTGCCGCGCAGGGGCAGGATCGCCTGGGTCTCCTTGTCGCGGCCCATCTTGGCGCTGCCGCCGGCGGAATCGCCCTCGACGAGAAACAGCTCATTGAGCAGCAGGTCGCGGCTTTCGCAGTCGGTGAGCTTGCCCGGCAGCACGGCGACGCCCGAGCCGCGGCGCTTCTCGACTTTCTGGCTCGCGCGCTGGCGCGTCTGCGCCTGGCGGATGACGAGGTCGGCGAGCTTCCTGCCATGCTCGACGTGCTGGTTGAGCCAGAGCTCGAGCGCCGGACGCACACAGCTCGAGACCAGGCGCAGCGCCTCACGGCTGTTGAGGCGCTCCTTGATCTGGCCCTGGAACTGCGGGTCGAGCACCTTCGCAGAGAGGACGAAGCTGGCGCGCGAGAAGACGTCCTCCGGCATGACCTTGACGCCTTTGGGCAGCAGGCTGTGCATATCGATGAAGCCCTTCACCGCCGTAAAGAGCCCGTCCTTCAGGCCCGACTCGTGGGTGCCGCCGGCGACCGTCGGGATCAGGTTGACGTAGCTCTCGCGCACCGCGTTGCCGTCTTCGGTGAAGGCGACGCACCAGGTCGCGCCCTCGCCGACCGCGACGTCCTCGCTCTCCTTGCCGTCGGCGTGATGCTCGCCTTCGAAGAGCGGGATCACAGGGTCGGCGGCTAGCGTCTGCATCAGATAGTCGGCCAAGCCCGCGGCGTAAAGCCAGTCGTGCCGCTCGGGCTCGCCGCGCTCCTTTTCGAGGGTGAGCGAGACCTTGATGCCGGGCATCAGCACTGCCTTGCTGCGCAGCAGATGAACCAGCTCCGCGCGCGGCGGCTCGGCGCTCTCGAAATAGCGCGGGTCGGGCCAGACGCGAACGCGCGTGCCGCTCTTGCGTTCACCGGTGCTCGCCTTGCGCAGCGCCAGCGGCTCGATGACATCGCCGCCGGAGAACGCAATCGTCGCCACCCGGCCGTCGCGCCAGACCGTGACTTCGAGGCGCTTTGCAAGGGCGTTGGTGACACTGACGCCAACGCCGTGCAGGCCACCCGAGAAACTGTACGCGGCACTGCCGCCCTTGTCGAACTTGCCGCCCGCGTGCAGGCGAGTGAAGACGATCTCGACGACGCTGACCTTCTCTTCCGGATGCAAGCCCACCGGGATGCCACGGCCGTCGTCGTCGACGCTGACCGAGCCATCGTCATGGAGCGCGACGTCGATCGCAGTCGCGTGGCCGGCAAGCGCTTCGTCGGCGGCATTGTCGATCACCTCCTGGACCACGTGCAGCGGGCTCTCGGTGCGCGTGTACATGCCCGGGCGCTGCTTCACCGGCTCGAGGCCCTTCAAGACGCGGATCGACGCCTCGCCGTACTGCTGCACTGCCTTCGTCGCCATAGCGGAGCATTCTAGGCAGCGCTCGGCCAGCCTTTCGCCCACGCCACGCATCGTTAAGCGCGTCGCCGATGCCGACGCGAATCACGCCGCCCTGCAACAATCCGCGGATGACCGATGTCGCCCTTCGCCCACTCGGCCGCTCCGGCCTCCAGGTCGCGCCGATCTGCCTCGGTGGCAACGTGTTCGGCTGGACGGTCGACGAGGCGATGTCGTTCCGACTTCTCGACGCCTGGGTCGACGCCGGCATGAACTTCATCGACACCGCCGACGTGTACTCGCGCTGGGCGCCCGGACACGCCGGGGGCGAGTCGGAAGCGATCATCGGCAAGTGGTTCCGCCAGAGCGGCAAGCGCAACCGGGTCGTGCTCGCGACGAAGGTCGGCATGGCGATGGGCGATGCCGACAAGGGCCTCTCGAAAGCCTACATCCGGCGCGCCGTCGAGGCGTCATTGCGGCGGCTGAAGACGGACGTGGTCGACCTGTACCAGGCGCACGAGGACGACCCCGCGACCCCGCTCGAGGAAACGCTCACCGGCTTCGCCAACCTCGTCAAGGAAGGCAAGGTGCGCGCGATCGGCGCCTCGAACTACACGGCACCGCGGCTGTCGCTGGCGATCGAGACGAGCCGGCGCCTCGGCTTGCCGCGCTATGAATCGCTGCAGCCGCTCTACAACCTCGTGGAGCGCGCAACATACGGGGCGGAGCTCGAGCCGGCGTGCCTCGAGCACGGGCTCGGCGTCATCAACTTCTACGCGCTGGCGAGCGGCTTTCTTACCGGCAAGTACCGCAGCGCCGCCGACCTCGGCAAGAGCATTCGCGGTGGCGGCGCGGGCAAGTACCTGAACGAGGGCGGGATGGCCGTGCTCGGCGCGCTCGACGCCGTCGCCGATACCGTCGGCGCCACGGCGGCGCAGGTCGCCCTCGCCTGGCAGATCGCGCGGCCGAGCATCACCGCACCGATCGCGAGCGCGACGACGCCGGCGCAGCTCGACGAGCTTGTCAGCGCAGCACGACTGAAGCTGGACGCGCCGTCGCTTGCCCTGATCGATCGCGCCAGCGCCTCCCCCGCGCTTTGAGCCCGACCGCCAAGCCCCGTCGATGACGCAGATCCTGGTCTGCGGCGCAGCGATCTTCCCGCTCTCGATGCGCATCCGGCGCGGCTTCGGCCTGTGGCGCCAACCGCGCCGTGAAGCAGGCATGCATCGCCGCCTGGACGGCGGCTGCGCTCGCGCTCGCGGCGGTCTGCGGCGCTTGTCGGCGGCCGGACCTCGCGGTCGACGTCGCCAACCGGATCTGGGCCTGCTTCTGGGCGCCCGCGGACCTGGGAAGCAATCCGGCCGCCGCGCGTGAATCCGCCGTCGCCCTGGCTGACGCGGTGGGCGCACCTGATCGCGCCGGGCGGCAGCGTGCTCGACGTCGCTGCCGGCAGCGGCCGCCACGCGGGCTGGCTCGCGGCGCGCGGCCACGCCGTCACGGCGGTCGACCGCGACGGCGCGGCGATGGCGTCGCTCGCGGCGACTGCGGAGGTCGTCGTCGCCGACATTGAGGGTGCGCCCTGGCCGCTCCCCGGCCGGACCTTCGACGCCGTGGTCGTCACCAATTACCTCTGGCGGCCCCTGCTGCCGACGCTTGCCGCCTCGATCGCCCCCGGCGGGGTGCTGCTCTACGAAACCTTCGCCCGCGGCAACGAGACCGTCGGCCGGCCGGTACGGGCCGACTTTCTCCTCGCCCCCGGTGAACTTCTCGCCGCCGCCGCGGGTCTGCGCATCGTGGCTTTCGAAGATGGTTTCCTGAACGACCCGGCGCGCTTCGTGCAGCGCCTGGCCGCCGTGCGCGAGCACGCCGGCGCACACGCGGCACGCTATCCGCTGACGCCCGGAGAGCCTGGGCCGGGTCGCTAGAATCGACCGATTCAGGAACCGCGAATGAAACCCATCACCGGCAGCATCGTCGCGCTCGTCACGCCGATGGGCGACGACGGCAGCGTCGACTACGACGCATTGCGCCGCCTCATCGACTGGCACGTCGGCGAAGGGACGCAATGCATCGGCGTCGTCGGCACGACCGGCGAATCGCCGACGGTCACGGTCGAGGAGCACTGCGAGATCATCCGCGTCGCCGTCGGGCACGCCAAGGGTCGCATTCCGGTCATGGCCGGAGCCGGGGCGAACTCCACCGGCGAGGCCATCGAGCTCTCGCGCTTCGCGCTCAAGGTCGGCGCCGACTGCACCCTCTCTGTCGTGCCCTACTACAACAAGCCTTCGCAGGAAGGGATCTACCGCCACTTCAAGGCAATCGCCGAGGCGGTCGACATTCCGATGGTGGTCTACAACGTCCCCTCGCGAACGGTCGCCGACATGCAGACGGAGACCGTGCTCCGGCTCGCGCAGGTGCCGGGCATCGTCGCCATCAAGGAGGCGAGCGGCGACATCGTCCGCGCCGCCGCGCTGATCCGCGACCTGCCCGCGGGCTTCGCCGTCTATTCCGGTAATGACGACAGCGCCATCGCCCTCATGCTGCTCGGCGGCCATGGCACCGTGAGCGTCACCGCCAACGTCGCCCCGCGCGCGATGCAGGCGCTTTGCACTGCCGCGCTCGCCGGCGACGCGCGCGAGGCGACGCGCCTCCACTTGCAGCTGCTGAGCCTTCATCAGGCGCTCTTCGTCGAGCCGAGCCCGGCGCCGACCAAGTGGGCGCTCGAAAGGCTCGGGCGCTGCAGAGCGGCGGTGCGCCTGCCGATCCTGCCGCTCGGCGAGGCTGGCCAAGCCACCGTCGCCGCCGCCCTGCATGAAGCCGGGATCGCCTGAGCCGACTCCCGCGCGAACGTCCCAAGCCAATTCCGCGCCGTGGCCGCCGTCTCCTCGGCGACCGTCGCGCTTCGATGGAGACTTCCAGAGTGACCCTTTCCCCTTCCTCACGCCTTGCGATCGTCCTCTCGTGCCTGGCCGTTCTCGCCGGCTGTTCATCGATCGACAGCTTCCTGTCGGGCGACAAGGTCGACTACCGCTCGACCTCGACCACCCGCACCTCGGGCCTCGAGGTGCCGCCGGACCTCACTCAACTGTCGAAGGAGTCGCGCTACCAGCAGCCGAACGGCGCGATCAGCGCGTCGACCTTCCAGTCGTCGACGACGGCGGCCGCTGCCGCGCCGGGGATCGTTCCCGTGGTCGCGCCGCAATCGGCGGGTGCGTTCCGGATCGAGCGCCTCGGCAACGAGCGCTGGCTCAGCACGACGCAGGCGCCCGAGCAGGTCTATCCGCAGGTGCGCGCCTTCTGGAAGGACAACGGCTTCAATCTTGTCCAGGACCGGCCCGAGGCCGGCGTCCTCGAAACCGACTGGGCGGAGAACCGGGCCAAGCTACCCAACGACATCATCCGCAACACGATCGGCAAGGTCATCGATTCGGCGTTCTCGACCGGCGAGCTCGACAAGTACACGACCCGCATCGAGCGCACCGCCACCGGCAGCGACATCTTCATCAGCCATCGCGGCATGGCCGAGGTCTATGTCGGCGAGCGCAAGGACGCGACCGTGTGGCAGCCGCGGCCGGCCGAGCCGCAGCTCGAGGCGACCTTCCTCTCGCGCCTGATGGTCAAGCTCGGCGCCAAGGAGGACGTCGCGAAGACGGCCGTTGCGGCCAGCGCTACCGCCGGTACCGCCGGCGCCGGCCCGACGCGGGCTCGGTTCGTCGAAGGCCGGCCGTCGCCGACGCTGCAGGTCGACGACGGCTTCGACCGCGCCTGGCGCCGGGTCGGCATCGCCCTCGACCGCAGCGGCTTCACGGTCGAGGACCGCGATCGCGGTCAGGGCCTCTACTTCGTCCGCTATGTCGATCCCGCCTTCGCCGGCCGCGAGGAGCCCGGCTTTCTCAGCCGCCTGTTCAGCTTCGGACGCAAGAAGACCGACGACTCCGGCCTCGCCAAATACCGCGTTAAGGTGAGCTCGGAGGGAGCGACGAGCACCGTCGCTGTCCTCGATTCGCAGGGCAAGACCGAAACCGGGGAAGCGGGCAAGCGGATCGCCGGCCTGCTCCTCGAAGATCTGCGCTAGTGACGATCCTGCCGGGCGCAACGGGGCCCGCATGATCCGCTTCTGCAGCCTGGGCAGCGGCAGCAGCGGCAATGCCACCCTCGTCGAGGCGACGAGCGGCATCACGACGACGCGCCTGCTGATCGACGCCGGCTTCTCGCTGCGCGAGCTCGAGACGCGGCTGGCGCGCGCGGGGCTCGCGCCGTCAGACCTAGACGCGGTCTTCGTCACCCACGAGCACAGCGATCACATCGGCTGTGCGGTGACGCTCGCGGAGCGGCACGACCTACCGATCTGGATGAGCCGCGGCACGTGGCGTGCGATCGCCGAGAGCGCACCGCCGGCACGCCTCTCGTTCGCTCGCGACGGGGACACGATCGCCGTCGGCGACCTGGTGCTGCGCCCTTTTACGGTCGCGCACGACGCCGCCGAGCCGCTGCAGCTTCGCTGCAGCGACGGCGATCACTGCCTGGGCGTGCTCACCGATCTCGGCTCGATCACGGAGCACATGCTCGAGAGCATCGCCGGCTGCTCGGCGCTCATCCTCGAGTGCAATCACGACGAGGCGATGCTGGCCGCGTCGCGCTATCCGCCGTCGCTGAAAGCACGCATCGGCGGGCGCTACGGCCACCTCAGCAACGGCCTGGCAGTCGAAGTGCTCGGCAGCGTCGGCCCCGGGCTCGCACGGCTCGTGGCGGCGCACCTGAGCCGCGAGAACAACCGCCCCGACCTCGTCCGGCACGCTCTGGCCGGCTCGTGGGGCAGCCAGCCGCAGGACGTCGTGGTCGCCGACCCGTTGCTCGGCTTCGGCTGGCTGCAGACCGGCTGAGCGAACGCTTCTTTCGTTCGCCCAAATGCCAAGAGCCGCCCGGAGGCGGCTCTTGGCGGCGGTGTCGCCTGCTTACTTCATCGCGCCCGACGTGGCGCCCATGGCCGCCGAGGCGGCCATGTTCGCCGAATTGGCAGCGTCCATCGCGGACGTCGCGGCGGAAGAGGCAGCCATCGCCGCGGAGTCGGTGGAAGGCGTCGTGACGATGGTGGTCGACGTCGACGGGGTCGTCGCGGCCGGGGTCGTCGTCGTGGTCGTCGTCTCTTCTTTCTTGCTGCAGGCAGCGAACGAAACGGCGGCGGCCAGGGTCACCATCAGCAATGCTGTTTTCATGTTTCTCCTCGATTTTAGGTTTGAACAATTACGGTCAGGGTGGGAACCCTCCATCGAGGAGCCCCAGGGTCTGCAAGACAAGGAAAGCGGTAGCATTTCCAGTGCCTGACCGGCGATTATAGGCGTCTTAGGTGCTTTCCCTAGAGGCCGAGGGTCGTCGCCGGAAAGGCTTCGACGGAGCGTTGCAAAAGCGCGTCAAAGGTTTCCCGGCTTTCGGTCAAATCGACCGGCCGGTTCGAGGCGGTTCCGCGGCAGCGAACGCGATCCAGGACGCGGATGCAGGTCTGGCCGGGCACCAGCAGCAGCGTGGGGATCTGCTCGGCTTCGAGCTCGGGGTCGTTTCTGCATTGCACCACGTGCGCCCATTGGCGGCGCCATTCGACGAAGCGCAGCTGACGCCGCGCCAGCTCCTCGAAACTGTGCGCGAGGACGACCAGGGTACGACGCGAATCGACCCACCGCGACAGCGAGTCGATCACGGCTCGTTCGTTGAGCGGCCAGTCGGCGAAGTTCGGATCAGCGAGCAGGATCTCGCGCGCGCCGCCTTCGGCCGCGAGCGTGAACGCGCCGCGCACGGCGTCGAGAAACTCGGCGCGCGAGACGATCGGCACGATGATGTCGTCGGTCATGTCATCTCCTTGTCGAAAGGTCCGGTGTCGGCCATGCACCAACCGGCACGCAGCCACTCCTCGATCAGCAGCCTTGCCGCGCCGCTCGCGCCGGCGACGTGCTTGGCATCGAGGCGGCGCGCGTCGGCGAGGCGACGAAGCAGTGTCGCATCGCGCCCGCCGGCGCGGTAGGCCTCGCCGTTGACGAAGACGAAACGCTCGTCGTAGAGCATGCGCGTGCGCCGGTCGAGCGCGATCGCCGCACCCGCCGGAGACGACCGGGTCGCGCGCTCGAACCAAGTGCCGGCCTTCGGCTCGCTGAGGATCTCGCCGAGGGCCCGCGCGCGCGACCCACCGTCCGCCAGCAGGCGCTCAAGCGCCTCGTCGGCGAAGCGCTGCAGCGAGGCGGGGATCCGCGCCGGCCGATCCGCGGGCGGCGCACCGGGGTCGCGGTAGCGCCGCAGTGCGGGCGCGTCGTCATCTTCGCCGTCGCGAGCGGCCTCCGCGATTCGCTGCGCCATGTCGGCAGCGAGCTCGGTGGCGCGCGGCGCGCGAAAGCCGATCGAGGCCGTGATGCACTCGCCTTCGGCGACGCCGTCATGCGCCCATCCCGGCGGCAGGTAGAGCAGGTCGCCCGGCTCGAGTAACCACTCCTGGCGCGGCGAGAACTCCGCGAGCATCTTCAGCGGCACGTCGTCGCGCAGCCGCGCGCCCGCCGCGCGGCCGATGCGCCAGCGCCGCCGCCCCGCGGTCTGCAGCAGGAAGACGTCGTACGAATCGACGTGCGGCCCGACCCCGCCGCCATCGCTGGCGTACGAGCACATGACGTCGTCGAGGCGCGCGTCGGCGACGAAGCGGAACCGGCGCAACAGGCGGTGCGCTGCGTCGTCGTGGAGATCAACACCCTGGACGAGCAGTGTCCAGGCCGGCGCGGCGAGCGCGGGCAAGGCGCGTCGCGCCAGCGGGCCGTGCCGCACCGACCAGCGCGCGCCCGCGCGCACGACGAGGCGCGACTCGACGTCGTCGCGCGCGGCCAGCGCGAACAGGCGCGACCGATCGACCTCGCGGAGCGCATCGGGCCAGGCCGCGCGAACGAACAGCGGCCTCTTTTGCCAATGGCGACGCATGAACGCAGCCGCCGACAGGCCGCCCAGCAAAGCGATCGGCCGGTCATGATCCATGCGTCATTGTGCGATGATCATTCGATGGAAATCGCCGCACCCTGCGTCGTCAGCCTCACCTGGTGCCTCGCCGATGCGCAAGGCGCCGAGATCGACGAGCTGGGCGAGCCGGTCGAGTTCTTCTTCGGTGGCGAGGACCTTCTCGCCAAGGTCGAGGAAGCCCTCGAGGGCGAGGAAGCCGGCTTCGAGACGACGCTGCATCTCGAGCCCGAACACGCCTTCGGCGACTACGACCCGCAGCTCGTCTTCTTCGAATCGCGCGAGATCTTTCCCGACGGCACAGTCGAGCCGGGCATGCAGTTCGAAGGGCCTCCTCCTGGGGCCACCACGGCCGACTTGCCACAGGAAGCGATCTACACGGTGACCGAGGTCTACCCCGATCACGTCGTCCTCGACGGCAACCATCCGCTCGCCGGCATCGCGCTGCGCCTGGCGCTCGTCGTCCGCGACGTGCGCGAGGCGACCGAGACGGAGATCGAGGCGGGCAGCGTCGGCAGCTCGCCGGTGAGCGTCCTCGCCGCCGCGACGCCGGGGCCGCACCTGCACTGACGCCCTCCCGGCTCGGCGCCGCCGGCGCCGAGCACGAGCTGCCCCACGAGCCGGGCTAGCCGGCGCTCGCCGAGGTTGCCACGGGAGCGGCCGGGACCGTCGCGATCTCCGCGGTCTGCACCGGTCCCTTGCCGCTGAAGCGGTCGAGCGCGAGATAGATCACAGGCGTGATGTAGAGCGTGATCGCCTGCGAGAAGACGAGGCCGCCGACCACGGCGAGGCCCAGTGGCTGGCGCAGCTCGGCACCGGCACCGAGACCGAGGGCGATCGGCAGCGCGCCCATCAACGCGGCCAGCGTCGTCATCATGATCGGCCGGAAGCGCAGCACGCAGGCCTCGCGGATCGCGTCGGCCGGCGCCATGCCCTGGTGGCGCTGCGCGTCGAGGGGGAAGTCGATCATCATGATCGCGTTCTTCTTGACGATGCCGATCAGGAGCAGGATGCCGATGGTCGCGATCAAGGTCAGGTCCTGGTCGAAGAGCTTGAGCGTCAGCAGCGCGCCGACCGCCGCCGACGGGAGGCCGGCGAGGATCGTCAGCGGATGCACGTAGCTCTCGTAGAGCACGCCGAGAAGGACGTAGATGACGAGCAGCGCCGAGACGATCAATATCAGCTGGCTGCCTTGCGAGCTCTTGAACACCGCCGCATCGCCGCCGTAGCTCGTGATGATCGACGCGGGGAGGCGGATCTGTTCGCGGTAATGATCGATCCTGGCGGTGGCGTCCCCGAGCGCCGTTCCCGGCGCCAGGTTGAACGACACCGTCACCGCCTGCAGCTGGCCGACGTGGTTGATCGAGGTCGGGCCGATCGAGCGCTGCACCGTCGCGAAGCTCGACAGCGGCACCAGCGAGCCCGTGCTCGAGCGCACGTAGATATTGTTGAACGCGCTCTCGTCCTGCTTGGCGCCGGGCGCGACCTCCATGATGACCTGATAGCTGTCGACTGCTGTGTATATCGTCGACACCTGGCGCTCGCCGAAGGCGCTGAAGAGTGCCGAGCGAACCGCGTCGATCGACACGCCGAGCGTGTTGGCGCGGTCGCGGTCGATCTGCAGCGACGCCTGAAGGCCCTTCAGCTGCGAATCGCTCGTGACGTCGCGGAACATTGGGTCGGCGCGCATCGGCTCCTGCAGGCGCAGCGCCCAGTCGTTCAGCTCGCCGGCTTGCACGCTCTGCAGGATGTACTGGTACTGCGCCTTGCTCTGGCGCCCCCCGAGCTGCAGGTTCTGGATCGGCCGCATGAACGCGGTGATGCCGGGCACTTCGCGCAGCTTCCGGCGCAGGCCCTCGACGACGAGCTTCATCGGCTGGCGCTCGGTGCGCGGCTTGAGGTTGACGAACAGGCGCCCGGTGTTCTGCGACCCGAAGCCGCCGTTGAACGAGTTCACCGTCTGGACGTTCGGATCGGCGCGAACGAGATCGGCCACGCGGTTCTGCAGCTGCACCATCGCCGGAAACGACGTGTCCTCCGACGCCTCGGTCGAGATGCTGATCTGGCCGATATCCTCTTCCGGAAAGAATCCTTTCGGAATCGTCACGAACAGCCAGGCCGTAGCGATAAAGGTGAGCAGCGCGATGCCGAGGACGACGCCCCGATGACGCAGGGCCAGGTCGAGCGTGCGCGCATACGCGGCGAGCAGCGCGTCGAAGCCGCGCTCGAAAGAGCGGACGATCGCGCCGGGCCGCTTCTTGTGCGCCTCGTCGCTCAGGAAGCGGCTGGCGAGCATCGGCACCAGCGTCAGCGAGACGAACGCCGAAGCGACGATTGCGAGCGAGACGATGACCGCGAACTCGTGGAAGAGCAGGCCGATCACGCCCGGCATGAAGAAGATCGGAATGAAGACCGCGACGAGCGAGCTCGAGATCGAGATGATCGTGAAGCCGACTTCGCGCGACCCGCGCAGCGCCGCCTGGAACGGCGGCGTGCCGCCCTCGACGTGGCGCATGATGTTCTCGAGCATCACGATCGCATCGTCGACGACCAGGCCGACCGCCAGCGTCAGCCCGAGCAGCGAGATGTTGTCGATCGTGTAGCCGAAGGCCCAGAGCAGCGACACGGCGCCGACCAGGGACACCGGCAGCGACAACGTCGGGATCGCGGTGGCGACGAAACGGCGCAGGAACAGAAAGATGACCAGGACGACGAGCGCGATCGTGCCCAGCATCGTCAGGGTCACGTCGCGCAGCGCGGCGCGCACGGACACCGACCGGTCGTTGACCATGTTGATGCGCACCGACTGGGGCAGCTGCGCCTGAAAGACGGGCAACGCCGCGCGCACCGCATCGACGACCTTGACCGTGTTCGCCGCCGGTTGACGCAGGATCGCCAGCGCGATCGAGGTTTCGCTGTTGAAGGTCGCGGCCGTCTTGACGGTCTCGTAGCTGTCCTCGACCTGGGCCACCTCGCGCAGGCGCACAGGGCTGCCGTTCTTGCTGCTCACGATCAGTTCGGAGAACTCGGCGGCGTTGCGAAGCTGGCGGTTCGCCGTCAGCGTCAACGTCTGCGCCGGGCCTTCGAGCGTACCAACCGGCGTGTTGGCATTGGCCGCCCGCAGCACGTTGGTCAGCTCGTCGAGGCTGATGTTGCGCGCCGCGAGCGCGTCGGGCTGCACCCGCACGCGAACCGCGAACCGCTTCTGCCCGAAGATGTTGACCTGCGCGACGCCGTCGAGAGTCGACAGCGTCGGCGAAATCAGGTGCTCGGCGAAGTCGTTCAGCTCCGAGAGGCTGAGTGACGGCGATGTCAGCGCGATAAACAGGATCGGCGCGTCGGCCGGATTGACCTTGCGGTACGACGGCGGAACCGTCATGTCCTGCGGCAGTTGGCGCTGTGCGCGCAGGAGCGCAGCCTGGACGTCGACTGCCGCCGCGTCGATGTCACGGCCTTGCTCGAATTCGAGGGTCACGGACGTCGCGCCGAGAGTGTTCGTCGAGCTGATGACGCTGAGCCCGGGGATCGTCTGGAACTGCTTCTCGAGCTGCAACGCGACCGAGGTCGCCATCGATTCCGGGCTCGCGCCGGGCAGCGCCGCGAACACGTTGATGACCGGCGTGTTGTAGCTCGGCAGCGCTGCCACGGGGATCTTGTTGAACGCGATCGCGCCGGCAACGACGATCGCCGCGTTGAGCAGGATCGTCAGGACCGGGCGGCGGATGAAGAGCTCGGAAAGATTCATGGCCTGCCTGAGATGCGGTTCGCTCGCTAGACGGCGCCCGGGGCCCTCGTCGACGTGGTCGACTCGCGGCGGCCCGCTTCGCTCATTGCTGCTGGAACCGCCAGCGAGCCGGAGGCGGAGGACGCTCCGCCCCCCGGCGCCGACGCCGCGCCGCGACGGCTTCGGCCCGGATCGCCAAGCGGTCGATCGATCACGGCGGAGCCCGGGCGCAGGTTCTGGCGCCCGTCGAGAACGATCCGTTCGCCCGGCTTGACGCCGGTGACGGCGACTTCCTCGCCGTTCGCGTACACGATCTCGATCGGCCGCGCCGACGCCTTCGCCGCCGCGTCGACGACATAGACAATCTTGCCGCGCGGGCTTTGGATGATCGAAGCCTGCGGGATCACGCTCGCGGCCTTGAGCGTCTGCACGGCGAGCGTGACGGTCACGAAGGCGCCGGGCCACAACCGCTCGTCCTTGTTGGCGAACTCGGCCTTGACGCGCACGGTCCCGGACGCCGCGTCGACCGCGTTGTCGACGAACTGCAGCTTGCCGGTCACCGGGCCTGCAGCTTCGGGCAGCAGCGCCGTCACCTTGCCACCGCCGGCGCGCAGGGAGGCCAGCACGTCGCCGAGGTTGCGCTGCGGCAGGCTGAAGGCAACGGAAATCGGATCGAGCTGGGTGATCGTCACCAGCGCGTTACCCGACGGCTGGACGCTGCTCCCCGGGAACACGTTGATCGCCCCGGCCCGGCCCGCCGCCGGCGCGACGATGCGGGTGTACGAGAGGCCGACCTGCGCCGATTCGATCGTCGCCTTGTCGGCGGCGACGACGGCGCGCGCCGAATCGACCAGAGTCTGGTTGGTGTCGACCGCGCCCTGGGAGATGAAGTTCTGCGCGAACAGGTCCCTGCTGCGGGCGAGCTGGCGCTCGGCGTCGGCGAGCGCCGCCTGGTCCGTCGCGAGCTGCGCCCGTGCCTTGGCGACGTTGACCTCGTCGTTGCGAGCGTCGAGCACGAACAAAGGCTGCCTGGCGTTGACGAACTGGCCTTCCTTGATCTGCACCCGCGTGATCGTGCTCGCGATCTGCGGCCGGATGTCGACGCTGTTCAGCGCCGTCACCGTGCCGGTCGCCTCAAGCATCACGTCGACATCCTTCGTCTGCACGGCAACGGTCGTGACGCTGACCGGCGGCCCGGCCGACGCCGCCGATGCGGGCGCGCCGGCAGCGGTGACGGCCGGCGCGTCGCCGGCCGAGCGGGCATGGATCCACGCATAGCCGCCCGCGGCGACGAGAAGCGCGGCGGCGACCGCGGCGATGACCTGCTTGTTCATGCGCCCACGATTGTGACGCCTGTGGAACATCCGGTAACCGTCAGTCGACAGCGGGCGCGGTGACGGTCTGCTCGGTATCGAAGCGCAGCGTCGGCACCTTGCTCGACGCCCAGGCCGCCGCCGCGCAAAGCGCCGCCGCCGCGAGGAACGCGAACTCGAAGGCCTGCTCGATGCGCACGTCGGCCGGGGCCGTGCGCGCGGCGATCATCGGCGCGGAGCCGATCACGCCGTAGATCAATGCGCCGAATGCCGAGGCGCCGATTGACGAACCGAGCGTGCGAGCGAGCGAGATCGTGGAGGCGGCCGCGCCCAGGCGCTCCGGGCCCGCGGCGGTCTGGGTGACGATCTGCATCACCGACATCACCGAACCCAGGCCGAGACCGGTCGTCACCTCGAGCGCGATCAGCAGCGGCCGGTTCGCCGGCAACAGCGCCAGGCCGAGCAGCGATGTCGCGGCCAGCGCCAGGCCGGCGCCCGGGATCGCGGTCGGCCGACCGGTGCGCACGATGATCCGTCCCGTCAGCGCCGACCCGGCGACGATGCCCGCCGTCAGCGGCAGCAGCAGCAGGCCCGACTGCGCGGGATTCGAATGCAGCGCGAGCTGCAGGTACACTGGCAGGTAGAAGACCATCGCGAACATCGCCGAGGCGAAGCCGATGACCGTCAGCACGGCGTAGCGCACGGCGGGGAGCGCGAGCAGCTCGAACGGCAGGAAGGGGCGTTCGGCGCGCCGCTCCACCCGAACCAGAGCGACGCCGAAGGCGAGCGCTGCGGCGACCAGAGCGAAGCTCGTCGCCGACGCCCACTCGAACCGGTGCCCTGCCGACGAGAGCCAGACCAGCGCCGTGGTGGCAGCGAGGGCGAACAGCACGATGCCCGTCGCGTCGGGCTTGCCGCGCGCCTCGTGCAGGCGATCGTCGCCGATCATCGTCCGCAGGCGCCAGACGGCGATTGCGCAGAGCGGCAGGTTGACGAGAAACAGCCAACGCCAGCTCGCGTGCTGGACGACCAGTCCGCCGATCACCGGCCCGCCGACGCTCGCCAGCGTGAAAATGATCGCGAAGTAGCTCTGGTTCCTGGCGCGCAGGCGCGGCGCGACAACCTCGCCGATCAGCGCCTGAGAGAGCGTCATCAGGCCGCCGCCGCCGAGCCCCTGAACGACCCGCGCCGCGATGAGGGTGGTCAGCGTCGGCGCGACGCCGCAGGCGAGGGAGCCGAGCGCGAAGACCACGATCGCGACGGAGAGCACCTTGCGCCGACCGTAGCGGTCGCCGAGGCGGCCATAGAGCGGCACCATGATTACCGAAGCTAGCAAGTAGGCGACGGCGAGCCACGAGGTGTCGCGCAAGCCGCCGAGCTCGCGGCTGATGACCGGCGTCGCCGTCGCGAGCAGCGTCTGGTCGACCGCGGCCAGGAACATCGGCACCATGACCGCGACGAAGAGGCTGCGAAAGCGCGCCCGGTCGACGCCCGGCGACGCGAGCGCCGGTCCGGACGCCGACGGCGATGCCGCGGCCCGGCCTTCGCGCATCGAAGCGTCCATCGGCGAAGGCTCGCTCAGGCGCGACCCGTCGAGCCGAAGCCGCCGTCGCCGCGGCCGCTCGCGTCGAACGACGCGACGACGCGCAAATCGGCCCGCACGACCGGGACGATCACCATCTGCGCGATGCGTTCGAACGGCTCGATCGTGAACGCCGTCGCGCCACGGTTCCAGCAGCTCACCATCAGCGGGCCCTGGTAGTCCGAATCGATCAGGCCGACGAGATTGCCGAGGACGATGCCGTGCTTGTGGCCGAGGCCAGAGCGCGGCAGGAGCATTGCCGCGAAGCCCCGATCGCCGAGATGGATCGCCAGCCCGGTCGGCACCAGCTCGGCGGCGCCGGGCGCGAGGACGAGCGGCGCGTCGATGCAGGCGCGCAGGTCGAGACCGGCGCTGCCTGCGGTGGCATACGCGGGCAACCGGTCGGCGATGCGCGGATCGAGGATGCGCACGTCGACGCGCGCCACGGCCGAGCTCTCGCTCATGACGCGGCGGCGCCGAGCCGCTCGGCGATCTCGGCGACGAGCCGGCGCGCGAGCGCGAGCTTGCCGGCACGCGGCAGCTCGCGAGCGCCGCGTGCGTCGATCAGCGTCAGGGCGTTGTCGTCGCGGCCGAAGGTCGCGGGGCCGAGATTGCCGACCATCAGCGGCACGTTCTTCTTGAGTCGCTTGGCGCTCGCATGGGCGAGGACGTCGCGGCTCTCCGCAGCGAAGCCAACGCAGAACGGCGCCTTCGGCAGCGCCGCGACGGCGGCGAGGATGTCGACGTTCTCCACCAACGAGAGCGACGGTACGCCCTGCCCCTCCATCTTCTTGATCTTGTCGCCGGACACGTCCGCGACGCGCCAGTCAGCGACCGCCGCCGTGGCGACGAAGACGTCGCTGCCCGCCGCCGTAGTCATCACCGCGTCGTGCATCTCGCGCGCGGTGGTGACGTCGATGCGCCGTACGCGGCGCGGCGTTTCGAGCGCGACCGGCCCGGCGACGAGGATCACCTCGGCGCCCGCTTCGGCAGCAGCGCGCGCCACGGCGAAGCCCATCTTGCCGCTCGATCGGTTGGAGAGGCCGCGCACCGGATCGATCGGCTCGAAGGTCGGGCCGGCGGTGACGAGGACGCGCTTGCCGGCGAGCAGCTTGGGCTGGAAGAAAGCGATCACCTCGTCGAGCAGCTCGGCGGGCTCGAGCATGCGGCCGTCGCCGGTCTCGCCGCACGCCTGGTCGCCGCTGCCCGGGCCGAGCACGGTCGCGCCGTCCGCGGCGAGCTGCGCGAAGTTGCGCACCGTCGCCGGGTGCGCCCACATCTCGCGGTTCATCGCCGGCGCGACCAGGAGCGGGCAGCGCTCGAGCGGCCGCGCCAGGCAGAGCAGCGACAGCAGGTCGTCGGCGCGGCCGTGCAGCAGCTTGGCGACGAAGTCGGCGCTGGCGGGCGCGACCAGCACCGCGTCGGCCTCGCGCGTGAGGTTGATGTGCGCCATGTTGTTCGCTTCGCGCGCGTCCCACTGGCTGGTGTAGACGGTGCGGTTGGAGAGCGCCTGCAGCGTCACCGCGGTGATGAACTGCGCGGCCGCCTCGGTCATGACGACCTGCACGGTGGCGCCCGCCTTGACGAGCGCGCGCGTGAGCTCGGCGGCCTTGTAGCAGGCGATGCCGCCCGAC
>JBBRFW010000025.1:0-39724 GCA_038241255.1 Burkholderiales bacterium
GTGCCGCTTCCGCATGGACGACGACATGGTCTGGGGCCTGCTCACCAGCCACGGCAAGAGCGCCGCCAACGACGCGACCTCGCGCCTGCACGCCTCGATCCTGCTCGCCGGCCGGCATCAAGAGGCGGCCTGATCATGCGAACGAAGAGCATCCTCACCGAAGCCAAGCAGATCAGCCGCGCGGTCGCGCTGATCGGCCTCGGCGCGCGCCTGCAGGTGCTCGAGTCGGAGACCGACCTGTCGTACGAGCGCCTGCTTCGCCTCTACAAGGAAGTCGCCGGCAAGTCGCCGAGCAAGGGCCAGCTGCCGTTCTCGACCGACTGGTTCATGACCTGGCAGCCGAACATCCACGCCTCGCTCTTTCTCAACATCCACGAGTACCTGAACAAGTCGTCCGAGCTCGACGAGATCGACGCCGTGATCAAGGGCTACCAGCTCTACCGGGAAGAGACCTCAGCGCAGGGCCTGGAGGCGCTGCTCTCGGTCACCCGAGCCTGGCGCCTGGTCAAGTTCGTCGACAACGGCATGCTGACCATGACGAAGTGCTCGAAGTGCGGCGGCCAGTTCGTCACCCATCCGCACGAGATCGCCCGACACTACCAGTGCGCCCTGTGCAACCCGCCGGCGCGCGCCGGCAAGGGCAAGGCGGCCGGCGCGATCCGAATGCACTAGTTCCGGATTTCAGGGTCGGCGCCTCAAGTCGCCGGCCCGCCTGTCGAAAGACAGGGCTCTCTGCTTCATTGTTCCTGCTTGTCTCCTCCAGCACGACACTCGTGCTTTGAATGCGGGTCCCTCGGGACCCGCTTTTTTATTTCCGCGGCGATTACCGCCCAGTTGCCGCGATTGCCGACCGAGCCCCGGACCGACACTCAAGAGCACGACGGACTTCGCCGATAACTGGCACGGCCCGGCGCATCGGCATCCGGCCGCACGGACTCTCGAATCACCATGGTCGTTCTGATCGGTTACGGCGTCGCCCTCGGCTGCATCTTCGGCGCCTACATCATCCATGGCGGCAACATCGGGGTGATCCTGCACGCCCTGCCGACGGAACTGCTGGCGATCCTGGGTGGCTCGCTCGGCGCCTTCGCGGTGAACAACCAGCCGAAGGTGCTGAAGGCGACCCTGGCCGCGATCCCGAGCGTGCTGAAAGGCTCGAAGTACTCAAAGGCGCGCTACATGGAGCTGATGGCGCTGCTCTACGACATCCTGCAGAAGGCGCGCAAGGAAGGCCTGATGGCGATCGAGAAGGACGTCGAGGACCCAGCGGGCTCGTCGCTGTTCCAGAAGTACCCGGTCGTCGGCTCCGACCACCACGTGGTCGAGTTCATCACCGATTACCTGCGCATGATGGTCTCGGGCAACCTCAACGCTCACGAGATCGAAAGCCTGAGGGACAGCGAGATCGAGACCCATCACAACGAGGCGCACGGCCCGGTAAACGCGCTCGGCCGCCTGGCCGGGGCGCTTCCGGCGTTCGGCATCGTCGCGGCGGTGCTCGGCGTCGTCAACACGATGGGTTCGGTCGGCCAGCCGCCGGCGATCCTGGGCGGCATGATCGGCTCGGCCCTGGTCGGCACCTTTCTCGGCATCCTGCTCGCGTACGCCGTCGTCGAGCCGCTCGGCGGCCTGATCGAGCAGAAGGTCGACGAGGGCTCCAAGGAGCTGCAGTGCATCAAGACGACGCTGCTCGCAAGCATGCAGGGCTACGCGCCGCAGGTGGCCGTCGAGTTCGGTCGCAAGGTGCTTTATTCGAAGGACCGCCCGACGTTCGCCGAGCTCGAAGGCCACGTCAAAGGCAAGAAGGCGTGAGGCCCGGAGACTGACATGGCCGGCGACTCGAAGAAGCTCCAGCCGATCATCATCAAGCGCATCCGCAAGGGTGGGCACAACAAGCACGGCGGCGCGTGGAAGATCGCCTACGCCGACTTCGTGACGGCGATGATGGCGTTCTTCCTGCTCATGTGGCTACTCGGCTCGACGACCGAGGGCGACAAGAAGGGCATCGCCGACTTCTTCAACGCGCCGCTCAAGGTCGCACTCATGGGCGGGAGCGGCGCCGGCGACTCGTCGCACGTGGTGCGCGGGGGCGGCCAGGACCTGACTCGAACCACCGGCCAGGTCAAGGACGGCGATGTTCCCGCCAAGCGCAAGCTCCTCAACATCAAGTCGCTCGAGGCCGAGCAGAAGCGCGCCGAGCTTGCCAAGCTCGAGGCGCTCAAGAAGAAGGTCGAGGACGCCCTCGCGGCGAGCCCGAAGTTGGCGGCGATGCGCTCGCAGATCCGCCTCGACATGACCCGCGACGGGCTGCGCATCCAGATCGTCGACGAGCAGAACCGGCCGATGTTCGACAGCGGCAGCGCGATTGTGAAGCCGTACATGCGCGATCTCCTGCAGGAGATCGGCCACGTGCTTTCGGACGTTCCCAACCGAATCACCCTCGAGGGCCATACCGACGCCCATCCCTTCAGCGGCGGCGAGCGCGGCTACAGCAATTGGGAGCTCTCGAGCGACCGCGCCAACGCCTCGCGCCGCGAGATCGTCGCCGGCGGCCTGCCCGAGGACCGCATGCTGCTCGTACAGGGGCTGGCCTCGAGCAACCTCTTCGTTCCCGCGGAGCCGACGAACCCGATGAACCGGCGCATCAGCATCATCGTCATGAACCGTGATGCCGAGGACCGTCTGCTGCAGCTGCTGCCGGCTCCGACCGACACGCAGGCAGGCGTCGCCCTCGAGGGCATCGATCCGGCCGCCGGCCAGAAACGCTGAAGCCGCGCATGAGAGTCCTCGTCGTCGACGATTTCATGACCATGCGCCGCGTCCTGCGCAGCCTACTGCGCGAGATGGGTTTCGACGAGGTCGGCGAGGCCGCCGACGGCGCCGCCGCGCTCGACTGCCTGCGCGCCGAGATGGTCGACGTCGTGATCAGCGACATCGAGATGCCGACGATGAACGGCTTCGACCTGCTGGCGGCGATCAAGAAGGATCCGCCGCTCAAGCATTTGCCGGTGCTGATGATCGCCGCCGAGGCGCGCAAGGACGAGATCGTCCGCGCCATGCAGGCCGGCGCCGCCGGTTACCTGGTCAAGCCATTCACGCGCGCGACCCTCGAGGAAAAGCTCCGACTGGCCGCGCCCGCGGCCTTCGCGACGACCTGAGCGGCCCGCAGGCCGCTCCTGGTCTATCGCCGCGAGGCGATCACTTTGGCAGCAGCACCTTGTCGACGACGTGGATCACGCCGTTCGACTGCACGACGTCGGGGATCGTCACGTGGGCCATGCCGCCCGACTCGTCGCTCAGCATGATCGTGCTGCCGCTGCGCGTCGCGGTCAGCGTGCCGCCCGAAACCTCGGTCAGGGTCGCCTTGCCGCCGCCGGCGTCGATCGCCTTCGTCAGCGCGGCGCTGTCCATCTTGCCAGCGACGACGTGATAGGTCAGCACCTTCGTCAGAGCCGGCTTGTTCTCGGGCTTGAGCAGGGTGTCGACGGTGCCCGCCGGCAGCGCGGCGAAGGCTTCGTTGGTCGGCGCGAAAACCGTGAACGGGCCCGCCCCCTTCAGCGTCGGCACGAGGCCCGCGGCCTTGACGGCGGCGACGAGCGTCGTGTGGTCCTTCGAGTTGACGGCGTTGTCGACGATGTCCTTGTTCGAGTACATCGGCGCGCCGCCGACCATCACTTGCGCCATCGCCGGGATGGCAACGGCCGAGAGGATCGCGGCGAGAGCGATGGCGGAGAGCTTGAGCGTTTTCATGCGGGGTCCTTCGAGGTTGACACAGGGTGCAGCTTCTTCCGCGACGTGACTTTTTGCCGCGGATGCTGGCTTCTACGCAGCGCGAGACGTTTTGGATCCATGCCCGGCGGCGACGCCGGCGCGCGCGCCGAATTGACCGCCTAAGGCGCCCCTTATCGCGCTCAAGTTCGCCATCGGCGTTGAAACAATCGCGCATGGCCTCGAGCTTCGCCCAGGACAAGAACCTTCCTGCCTCGCCGCGCAAGCTCGACAAGGCGCGCGAGGAGGGGCAGGTCGCGCGCTCGCGCGACCTCGGCCACTTCGCCGCGATCGGTGGCGGCGGCGCCGCGCTCTTCATCGTGGTGCCTCGCTTGGCCGACGCGCTGCGCGAGGCGCTCGGCCGCTCGCTCCACTTCGACGGCGCTCACGCCTTGCGCGACGACGCCATGACCTCGCAGTTGCTCGGCTGGACCTCGACGATGCTGTGGGCCGTTGTGCCTTTTGGCCTCGCCATGGCCGTGCTCGCCATCGGCGCCGCGTTGGGCATGGGCGGCTGGACCTGGACTTTCAAGCCGCTCGGCCCGAAGTTCGGCGCCCTGAACCCGCTCTCCGGCATCGGCCGCGTGTTTTCGAAGCAGCAGGTGATCGACGCCCTCAAGGCGAGCTTGCTCGCCCTCGTCCTCGGCAGCCTGGGCGCGTTCTGGCTCGCGCGCCACGTCGCCGAGCTGGTCGGCGTGCTCGCTTTGCCGCTGCCGGCGGCGATCGGCGCGGCGGCGGGCACGGTCGTCGCCGGCATGGGCCTGATCCTGCTCGCGCTCGGCGTTTTCGCCGGCGTCGACGTGCCGCTGCAAAGGCGCCTCCACGCCGAGAAGCTGAAGATGAGCCACCAGGAGCTCAAGCAGGAGAACAAGGAGCTCGACGGCAATGCCGAGGTCAAGGGCAAGGTGCGCGCGCGCATGCGCGAAATGACCAAGCGGCGGATGATGAGCGCCGTTCCCAAGGCGGACCTCGTCGTCATGAATCCGACCCACTTCGCGGTCGCGCTCAAGTACGACGACATGACGATGGCCGCTCCGCGCGTCGTCGCCAAGGGGGCCGACCTGATCGCGCTGCGGATCAAGGGGCTCGCCGAGGGCGCGAGCGTGCCGGTGCTCGAGGCGCCTGTGCTCGCGCGTGCGCTCTACGCCCACGCCGAGCTCGATCGCGAGATCCCGGCGGCGCTGTTCGCTGCGGTGGCGCAGGTGCTCGCGTACGTCTATCAGCTGCGCGCGGCCTTGCGCGGGCAGGTGCCGATGCCGGGCGCCTTGCCAGCGCTTGACGTGCCGGCCGAACTCGATCCACAACCGGACCCGGCGCGGTCGTCGACGACAAGCAACTCTCACTTCCATCAGGACGGGAAACCGCAATGAACCCGCTGATGCAACAAATCCAGCAATGGCTCGGCCCCAACGCCAAAGCCATCCGCGCCCTGATGGCCCCCCTCGTCGTCGTGATGATCCTGGCGATGATGGTCCTGCCGCTGCCGCCGTTCGCGCTCGACCTGCTATTCACCTTCAACATCGCGATGGCGCTGATGGTGATGATGGTCGCCGCCTACATGGTGCGGCCACTCGACTTCGCCGCCTTCCCGGCGGTGATCCTGCTCACCACCTTGCTTCGCCTCTCACTCAACGTCGCCTCGACGCGTGTCGTCCTGCTCGAGGGCCACACCGGCGCCGCCGCTGCCGGCAAGGTGATCGAGTCGTTCGGCCACTTCCTGGTCGGCGGCAACTTCGCGGTCGGCTTGATCGTCTTTGCGATCCTGGTCGTCATCAATTTCGTCGTCGTGACGAAGGGCGCCGAGCGAATAGCAGAGGTCGGCGCGCGCTTCACGCTCGATGCGATGCCCGGCAAGCAGATGGCGATCGACGCCGACATGAACGCCGGCCTGATCGACGAGAAGGAGGCCAAGCGGCGTCGCGCCGAGGTCGGCGACGAGGCCGAGTTCTTCGGTTCGATGGACGGAGCCTCGAAGTACGTGCGCGGCGACGCGATGGCGGGGCTCCTGATCCTGTTCATCAACATCGTCGGCGGTTTCGTCATCGGCGTCGCGCAGCACGACCTCACCGCCTCGCAGGCGGCCGACAGCTACATCCTGCTCGCCGTCGGCGACGCGCTCGTCGCGCAGATCCCCGCGCTGCTGATCTCGGTCGCCGCGGCGATGGTCGTCTCGCGCGTCGGCAAGGACGCCGACGTCGGCAGCCAGATCACGGCGCAAGTGTTCTCGTCGCCGCGCTCGCTCGCGGTCGTCGCGGGGGTGCTGGCGGTGCTCGGCTCGATCCCGGGCATGCCCCACCTGGTCTTTCTGCTGATCGCCTCGGGCCTCGGTTACGGCGCCTGGGTGCTGCACCAGCGCCAGCAGGCCGCGAAGAACGCGCCCAAGCCCCCGCCGCCGCCGCTCGAGGCCAACGCCGAGGCGACCTGGGACGACCTGCAGCCGGTCGACACCCTCGGCCTCGAGGTCGGCTACCGGCTGATCGCGCTCGTCGACAAGCAGCGCCAGGGCGACCTGCTCGCGCGCATCAAGGGCGTGCGGCGCAAGTTCGCGCAGGACGTCGGCTTCCTGCCGCCCCCGGTGCACATCCGCGACAACCTCGAGCTGAAGCCGAGCTCGTACCGGCTGACGCTGCGCGGCGCCACCGTCGGCGAAGGCGAGGCGTATCCCGGCATGTGGTTGGCGATCAATCCCGGCGGCGCCACCACGCCGCTGATCGGCACCGCCACCGCCGACCCTGCATTCGGCCTGCCCGCGACCTGGATCGAGGAGCGTCAGCGCGAAGCGGCGCAGATGGCCGGTTTCACGGTCGTTGATTGCTCGACCGTCGTCGCCACCCACCTCTCACACTTGATGCAGATTCATGCCGCCAAGCTGCTCGGTCGGGTCGAGACGCAGCAGCTCGTCGAGCACGTCACCAAGCTCGCCCCGAAACTCATGGAAGACGTCATCCCCAAGATGGTCGGCATTGCCGCGCTGCAGAAGGTGCTCCAGCTCCTCCTCGAGGAAGGCGTGCACATCCGCGACATGCGTTCGATCGTCGAGTGCCTGGCCGAGTTTGCCGCGACCGTCACCGATCCGGCCGAGCTGGCCCGCCGCATACGCGTCCACCTGGCGCCGTCGATCGTGCAGCAGATCTACGGGCCCACGAAGGAGCTCGAGGTCATCGCCCTTGAGCCCGAGCTCGAGCGCATGGTCACGCAGGCCCTGAACTCGCCGCACGGTGCGGCGCTCGACCCGGGCGTCGCCGACGGGCTTGCCAAGAGCGCCGCCGAGTCGGCCAAGCGCCAGGAAGACCTCGGCCACCCGGCGTGCCTGCTCGTGCCCGACATGATCCGCGCACCGATGGCGCGCCTGCTCAAGCGCGCGGCGCCGCGCCTGAAGGTGCTTTCGCACAGCGAGATTCCTGAAACGCATTCCATCCGCATCGGTTCGATCATCGGAAGCACGGCATGAACGTCAAACGCTTTACTGCGCGCAACTCGCGCGAAGCCCTCCGTCTGGTCCGCGAGGCGCTCGGCGACGACGCCATCGTGCTCTCGACCAAGCCCGCCGCCACCGGAGTCGAGGTCATGGCGATGGCGCCGGAGAGCCTCGGCCGGCTCGAGGCCATGGCCTCGGACGCGGCCGGCACCGAGATCCCGTCAACCCGCGCGGCCGCCCAGCTCGCCGCGACCAGCGCCGAGGAAGACGCCGAGCGGCTGTCGATGAGCACGCTCTCCTTCCAGGACTACGTCAGGAAGCGCATGCTGAAGCGTCGCCAGGCCTCGCGCGACGCGACCCAGGTCGCCGCGCCGGCCGCGCCTGCGCCCACCGCCGCCGTGCCCGGCGCGTCGATGATCGGCACCCGCATCGACATGCGCCTCGACGACGACGAAGCGTTCGCCGACGAGATCGCGGTGCCGCGGCCCGAGCCCGTCTCGGCCCCTGTCGCCGCTCCCGGGCGCGAGTCCGAGCCGGCGCATTCGCTCGCCGACTCGCCCGACGTCGGCTTCGACGCCGCCGCCGCGCTTCGCCGCGACAGCGACCTGTTAAGCGAGCTGCGTGCGGTGAAAGGCCTGATCGAGGAGCGCTTCGGCGTCCTCGCCTTCATGGAGAAGCTGCAGCGCCATCCCGCCGAAGCTCGCCTCGCCCAAAAGCTCCTCGACTGCGGCTTCTCGCCGATGCTCGTTCGCAAGATGGCCGACGGATTCAACGCCGACGCCGGTGACGAGGCCGACTGGGCCGCGCAAATCCTCGAGCGCAATCTGCGCACCGCCGCGTCTCACGAGGCGATCGAAGACCGCGGCGGCGTGTTCGCCCTGATCGGCGCCACCGGCGTCGGCAAGACGACGACGACCGCCAAGATCGCCGCCGCCTTCGCCGCCCGCCACGGCGCCGCCAACCTCGGCCTGATCACGCTCGACGCCTATCGCGTCGGCGCTCACGAGCAGCTGCGCGCGTACGGCCGCATCCTCGGCGTGCCAGTGCACACCGCCCACGACCGCGCCTCACTCGAGGACCTGCTCGAGCTGCTGACCGCCAAGAAGATGGTCCTCATCGACACCGCCGGCATGGCGCAGCGCGACGCGCGGACCCGGGAGCTGCTCGAGATGCTCTCGCACCGCAGCGTGCAGCGCCTGCTCGTCGTCAACGCCGCCTCCCAAGGCGAGACGATCGAGGACGTGCTGGTCGCCTATCGCGCAGGCACCTGCGCGGGCGTCGTCCTCAGCAAGCTCGACGAAGCGATCAAGCTCGGCCCGGCGCTCGACGCGGCGATCCGCCACAAGCTCACGGTGGTCGGCATCGCCAACGGCCAGCGCGTGCCCGAGGACTGGCATCGCCTGTCGTCCCACGCCCTGGTGCAGCGGGCGATGCGCGGCGGCGGCAGCGCCGCCTGGCGCCTCGACGCCGCCGAGATGAACCTCGTCTTCGCGACCGCGCCCGGTGTCACCGCCGGCAATGCGCTCACCGCGTGATCGCGACGCTGCCCACTTCCGTTCGCCCCGACCCCATGCCGAACTTTTCGCGTCACGACCAGGCCGCCGGCCTGCGCCGGATGTTCGCTGGCGCCTGCGCCCGCTTCGTCCCGGTGGTCTCCAACCCGCACGTCGCCTGCGGCGGCGTGCTGCTCGAACGCCTCAGCACGGCCCTCGCCGAGCGCGGCGCGCGCGTCCTGGTCGTCGATGCCGGCGAGCGCGCCGGCGCGTCGGGCGAGATGGCAATGATCGACCTCGGCCAGTGCGTCGAGCGGCTCACGCCGCAGGTCGACTTCCTCGCCGCGCGCGGCCTCGCCATCCGCTTCGTCGATGCCGCCGGCTCGACGCGCACGTTCCTCGAGCGCGCCGCCGAGGCGGCGCCGGGTTGCGACACCGTCATCGTCCACGCGCCGGCGAGCGAGCTCTGCCGCCTGTTCGCACTGCCGCGCCACGGCGGCGCGGCGCTGGCCGCGGCCGGAGTGCCGTGCCCGATTGTCGTCGCCGACGACCGGCCGCCGAGCGTCACTCACGCCTACGCCGCGATGAAGCTGCTCGCGCAGCGCGCTGGCTTTGTCGTCAGCGAGCTGCTGCTCGGCGCGTCGCCGCATTCGCCGCGCGCCGAGCGCATCGCCGCCAAGCTTGCCGGCTGCGCCGACAACTTTTTCGCCGGCGTGCTGCGCGACTGGGCCCGCGTCGACCCTGCCGGCGACCCATGCGAGCCGCCGGGCGACGACCTGCGCCGTCTCGTCGCCGCGCGCTTCGAGAACGATGCCGCGATCGGCACGGTCGCCCGACCGGCGGCACGCCGCGAGAGTGCAGGGGCAGTTCAATGAATTCCGGAGCAACCATGTACACCGCCAAAGGCCAGCTGGACCTGAACTCGACGCTCAAGCAATACAGCGGGCTGGTCCGTCGCCTGGCGCACCAGATGATCGCCAAGCTGCCGGCCAACGTCGAGATCGACGACCTGATCCAGGTCGGCATGATCGGCCTGACCGACGCGCTCTCGCGCTTCGACGCCGCCCAGGGCGTGCAGTTCGAGACCTTCGCGACCCAGCGGATCCGCGGCGCGATGCTCGACGAGCTGCGCGGCAACGACTACCTCTCGCGCGGCACGCGCAAGCACCAGCGCTCGATCGAATCGGCGGTCGCCAAGCTCGAGCAGCAGCTCGGCCGCGCGCCGCACGAAAGCGAGATCGCCAAGGAGATGGCCATCACGCTGGCCGAATACCAGGAGCTCCTCGGCAAGGTGCGCGGCACCCAGCTCGTCTACCTCGAGGACATGTCGGGCGCCGAAGGCGACAGCGACTTCCTCGACCGCCACGTCGTCGACTCCGAATCGAACCCGCTCGCCCAGCTGCAGGATCAGCGCATGCGCGGCGCGCTGATCGAAGCGATCAAGGTTTTGCCCGAGCGCGAGCAGTACGTGATGAGCATGTACTACGAGCACGACATGAACCTGAAAGAGATCGCGGCGGTGCTCAAGGTGACCGAGTCGCGCGTCTGCCAGCTGCACAGCCAGTCGATCGCGCGTTTGCGGGTCAGGCTGCGCGAATACTGAGATGCAGCGCTGGCGCCGGCTTCCGAGGACGGCGAGCGCCGCCGGGCTGGCCTACGCGGGGCCGGAGCGGCGCCGTTTCGTCAATCGCAGTTGGCCGCTACCGGCGTTCGCGGCGTGGGCCGGGTGCTGGATCGTCTTCGCTTCGGTGGCGCAGCTCGGCGCGGCGCCCGCTGCGGCGTTCGTCGCCGCCGGCATCGTCGGCGCGGCGCTTTCGCTCGTCGGTGCGACGCCTTGGCGGCGCATCTTCGTCGGCTGCGGGTTTCCGCTGTCCTTCGCAGTCACGGGAAGTGCCGCCGTGCTGCCGGCTTGGGCGTGGCTGCTGCCGCTCGCGCTCCTCGCCCTCGTCTATCCGCGCCACGCCTGGCGCGACGCGCCGATCTTTCCGACGCCGACGGGCTCGCTTCGGGACCTCGCGCAAGGCGTTCCGCTCGAGAGCGGCGCCGCCATTCTCGACGCGGGCTCCGGGCTCGGTGCGGGGCTCATCGAGCTGCATCGCGAGTATCCGGGTGCCCGGCTCGAGGGCATCGAGTGCAGTTGGCCGCTGTGGCTCGCCGGCGCGGCACGCTGCCGCTTCGCGAGTGTCCGGCGCGGCGACTTTTGGAGCGCCGACTGGTCACACTTCGCGCTGGTCTACCTGTTCCAGCGCCCCGAGAGCATGGCCCGGGCTGCCGCGAAGGCGACCCACGAGCTGAAGCCCGGCGCTTGGCTGGCCAGCCTCGAATTCGAGGTCCCGACCTGGCTGCCGCAGCTGGTGCTCGAGGGCCGCGACGGTCGCCGCGTCTGGCTCTATCGGGCGCCGTTTCGCAGCCTGGGCTGAATCGTCAGCCGCGCTGTGCGCCGCCCTTCTTGCGTCGGCCGCCGAAGCCATTGCAGGCCAGCTCAGCCGCCCTTGTGGGCGCGCTTGCCAGGGTTCTTCTTGCGCGTCGACTTGCCGCGCTCGAGGCTGCGCTTCTGCCCGGTCCGCTTGGTCTGGGGGATCGCTGCGCGCGGCTTGTCGCCGGTGCCGGTGTTGTCGGCCATGGTGTTCTCCTGAAAGTCGCGCACGGTACACGATCGCGACAAGTGCCCGCGCGATGGTTGCTTTCGCGGGCCGGGCCGCTCAGCGCGGCGGCGTGGAATCGATGAATTGCACGACGTCGTCGAGCACCGGCGCGAGCCCGCGCAGCGGCCGCCCGAACGCGCCGACGAGAAGGGCGTGCGTGATGCCGTCGTACGTCCTGAGCGTGACCGAGCCTCCGACGGATCGCAACCGCGCGGCCATGGCCAACGTGCTGCGCTCCGGGCTCACGACCTTGTCATGGGTCGGCGCCGCGAGAAACGCGGGCGGCGCGCCGGGCGCGACGTGCTCGATCGGCTGGGTGCCGGCGGGGTAGTCGGGATGGAAGAACACCGGCCGCGCCGGGCCGGGATCGAGCGGCAGGAATTCGTAAGGTCCGGCCAGGCCGATCCAGCCCGCGAGTTCGTTCCGTGCGCTGTGCCCCGTGGCCGCGAGCCAGCGCGCGTCGAGCGCGAGCATCGCGGCGTTGTAGCCGCCGGCGCTGTGACCCATCACGAACACGCGCCGAGGATCGCCGCCCAGACGCCTGCCGTGGTCGAGGCCCCAGGCGAGGGCGAGCGCGGAGTCGCGCAGGAATTCGGGGTAGCGCACCTCGGGATAAAGCCGGTAGTCGGCGAGGATGGCAACGATGCCGCGCTCGGCCAGGGCCGCGCCGACGAAGCGATAGTCGCTGCGATCGCCGGTGTTCCAAGAGCCGCCGTAGAAGAACACGACGACGGGCCAGCCCGCGGGCGAAGCGGCCGGCGCGGTCGGCACGTAGACGTCGAGCCTCTGGCGCGCAAGCGGCCCGTATTCGATGCCTTCGTCGAGGCGATAGCGGTCGCTGCGCGCGAGCGCGTTCAGCGCCGCCAACGGCGAGCAGGCGGCGAGCGCGAGCAGCGCGGCGAGCGCGGCCGCCGCCGCGATCAGCGCTCGCGAGACGCGCATCGCCGGAGCGCTCTTACCGGGAGGCCGGGGCACCGAGTCGCGCCCGATGCCGCGCGATCTGGGCCCGCACCTGTTCGGGCGCGGTGCCGCCGAGGACGTTGCGAGAGGCGAGCGAGCCGCGCAGCGTGAGCACGGCCTGCATGTCGGCGCCGATCGCCGGGTGGAAGCCCTGCAGCACGGCGAGCGGCAGCTCGCCCAGGTCGACGCCGAGCGTCATCGCATTCCTGACCGCGCGCGCGACCGCCTCGTGGGCATCGCGAAACGGCACGCCCTTCTTGACCAGCGCATCAGCGAGGTCGGTCGCTGTCGCATAGCCCAGGCGCGCAGCGCGCTCCATGGCCTCGGCCTTGACGGCGATGCCCGGAACCATCTCGATGAAGACGCGCAACGTGTCCTTCAGCGTGTCGACGCTGTCGAAGAGCGGCTCCTTGTCTTCCTGGTTGTCCTTGTTGTAGGCGAGAGGCTGACCCTTCATCAGCACCAGCAGGCTCATCAGGTGGCCGACGACGCGGCCGCTCTTGCCGCGCGCAAGCTCGGCGACGTCCGGGTTCTTTTTCTGCGGCATGATCGACGAGCCGGTCGTGAAGCGGTCGGCGAGCTCGATGAAGCCGAAGCTCTGACTCATCCAGATCACGATCTCTTCGCTGAGGCGCGAGACGTGCAGCATGGCCAGGCTCGCCGCCGCCGTGAACTCGATCGCGAAGTCGCGGTCGCTTACCGCGTCGATGCTGTTCTGGCACACGCCGTCCATGCGCAGCGCCTTGGCCACCGCCTCGCGGTCGAGCGGATAGCTGGTGCCAGCGAGCGCCGCCGCGCCGAGCGGCAGGCGGTTGGTGCGCGCGCGCACCTCGAGCATCCGCTCGCCGTCGCGCGCGAACATCTCGACGTAGGCGAGTAGGTGGTGCGCGAACGAGACCGGCTGCGCCACCTGCAGGTGCGTGAATCCCGGCATCACCGTCTCGACGTGCTGCGACGCGAGCTCGACGAGCGCGCGCTGCAGCTCGGCGAGGAGGGCGCCGATGGCGTCGATCTCGTCGCGCAGCCAAAGCCGAACGTCGGTGGCGATCTGGTCATTGCGCGAGCGTCCGGTATGGAGGCGCTTGCCGGCGTCGCCGGCGATCTCGATCAGGCGCGCCTCGATGTTGAGGTGGACGTCTTCGAGGTCGACGCGCCAGGCGAATCCGCCGCGTTCGATTTCCTCGCTCACCGTCGCCAGGCCGCGCTCGATCGCCGACAGGTCGGCGATGCTGATCACCTTGCAGTCGGCGAGCATCGCCGCGTGCGCGAGGCTGCCGGCGACGTCGGCGCGCCAGAGCCGTTTGTCGAACGCGACGCTGGCCGTGTAACGCTGGACGAGCTCGCTGGTCGGCTCCGAAAACAGCGCCGACCAAGCCTCGGATTTCTTCTCGAACTGGTTGGCGGACATGTATCTCGGGGTTGCCGGGGCGGGCCAAGCGTGCTCATCCGCACGGATCGTTGTCGTCGCGAGCGCAACATGGGCCCCACGGCCGGGCGTCGGTTGGCGACAATCCCGAGCATGTGCCACGCCCGGATTCGCGCGATTCTATCGGCGGCGTCTCAGCTCCGATGAGCCTGCCGTTGGCCGCACCGGTCGCCGCCGGCGAGCCCTCGTCGCGATCGACCGATTTCGGCGCGACCGTCTTCGACGTCGTCGCCCCGACCGCATCGCGCGTGCGCGGCCCGCAGTCGGCGTTCGACGTCTGTCATGTCGGCGTCGTCCTGCGCGCCCTGCTGTTCGTGCACGGCACGATGGCGATCGGCATGGTGTTCGGCGCCACCACGTTCGCCGGCTGGCTCGCGCTCACCGCAGCCGGCGCGAGCGTCGCCCTGCCTGCCGTGCTGATGTGGCTGCTCGGCGTCTGCGCGCTCAAGGCGCAGCTTGCGCGCGCGCCGCTGGCGCTGCAGTGGCTCACCGTCGTCGCGCTCGGCGCGATCGCCGCGTTCTTCGCCTCTCAGCTCATCCTCGTTGTGCTCCCCGATGCGCCCAGCAACGGCGGCCTCGGCGCGCTGCTCGGCGCCGGGCCGGCGCTGGCCGGCGCGGCGATGGCGGCGGCGATCTTCCTCTGGCTGCGCCTGCTGGCGAAGGCGACGCTGCCCGCGGAGACGACGGCGCGGCTCGCCGAGCTGCAGTCGCGCATCCGCCCGCACTTCCTCTTCAACACCCTCAACACCGCGCTCACGCTGGTGCGCCTCGACCCGGCCAAGGCGGAGGGCGTGCTGGAGGACCTGGCCGAGCTCTTTCGTGTCGCGATCACCGAGACCACCGAGTCGGTCTCGCTCGGCGAGGAGGTCGATCTGGCGCAACGCTATCTCGACATCGAGCAGATCCGCTTCGGCAGCCGCTTGCATGTGAGCTGGGAGCTCGACGCGCAGGCCGCCACCGCGCGCGTGCCGCCGCTGCTGCTGCAGCCGCTGGTCGAGAACGCGGTCCGCCACGGCGTCGAGCCGTCGCCCGAAGGCGGCGTGATCCGCGTTCGAACCAAGGTCAAGCTTGGCCGCGCCGTGCTGTCGATCGCCAACAGCGTGCCCAAGGAGCCTTCGCGGCCCGGGCACGGCATGGCGCTGAAGAACGTCCGCGAACGGCTGCGCCTCATGCACGACGTCGCCGCGCAGTTCGAGATGCGCCAGGACAAGGACGTGTTTCGGGTCCAGATCGTGGTGCCGCTATGAGCCGCCGGGCCGCTCCCAAGGCGAATGCCGCAGCGCGCCGCGCGGAGGTTGCTCTATGAGTGCAGACATGTCGCAGAGCCTGGATGAGGCTTCCAACACGCCCCTGCGGGTGCTCGTGGTCGACGACGAGGAGCTCGCGCGGTTGCGCCTGAAGAGCCTGGTCGGCGAATGCGGTGACCCCCATGCCGTCGTGGTCGGCGAAGCCGCGAACGCGGCGCAGGCGCTGGTCTGGCTGGCGACGCGCAGCTGCGACCTGCTCCTGCTCGACGTGCAGATGCCCGGCCGTGACGGCACCCAGCTCGCCGCCGAGCTGCGCCTGCGCAACCCGGCTCCCGCGATTGTCTTCGTCACCGCGCATGCAGAGCACGCGCTCAAGGCGTTCGACCTCGAGGCCGTCGACTACCTCACCAAGCCGGTGAAGCGCGAGCGACTGCAGGCGGCGCTGCGCCGCGTCGCCCAGCGCCTGGGCGCGCCGCCCGCCGTCGGCGCCGCCGCCAAGCCCGAGGAGGAGGGCCCGGTCATCGTCGTCAGCGACCGCGGCCGGATCATCCGCGTGCCGGTCGCCGACGTGCTCTACATGAAGGCCGAGCTGAAGTACGTGACGCTGCGCACCGCCGACCACACGCACGTGCTCGACGACTCGCTCGCCGAGCTCGAAGGCCGCCTCGGCGATCGCTTCCTGCGCGTCCACCGCAACGCGCTCGTCGCCCGGCGCGCGGTGCGCGCGCTCGAGCGACGAGCAATCGCAGGCGAGAACCCCGACGACGGCCTCGAAGGCTGGGGCGTGTGCATCGCGCCGGTGAACGAGTGGCTCGCGGTGTCGCGCCGGCAGGTCGCGGCGGTGCGCGAGGCACTGGTCGCGGCCGAGCGCTAGGGCGGTAAGCGACGCTCGCACGTCGGTCGGGGCTTCTTCCAGAATCGCGGGGTGGACCAGCCGCGCCACGGTCTTGCGCCGCCCTACGGAAGCCGGCCGATCGTCGTCGGCCTGACGCTGCTCGCGTTGGCCGGTCTCGGCGCCTTCGCGTGGATGGCGCTCGAGCACGATGCGTCCCTGTCGCCTACGGCAGTCGTGAACTCGCGCACGGACGTCGGCGCGGCGTCGAACCAGGCAGAGGAGACCCCGGCTGCGCCGGCGGTCGTGGTCTCGTCGGCCGAGCGCGATACCGGGCTCGTCGACGTGTGCGGCCTGGGCTGGGTCGAGGCGTCCGCCGATTCGACCTTTCCCGATCGCGCCGTGTTCGCCCAGGTGCCCGGCACCGACGCCTCAGCCGATGTCATCGTCGCCGGGTTGCGCGACAGCGGGGATGCCTTCGACCGCGCTGTCGCGCTCATGCTCGGGATGCAGCGAACCGAGATCGGCAGCACGGATCCCGCGCTGCTCGAGCAACTCGCGCAGCAAGCCGTCACGACCGACGATCCACGCGTCTATGCACTCGCATTCCGGATTTGCGCGCGCTCGCCCGAGCAAGGCAGCTGCGCCCGGCTGAGCGCCGCGCAGTGGGCGCGCGTCGACAACGGCAACGCCGCGCCCTGGCTGTTCGTGCTCGACGACGCGGCGAAGCGCAACGATCGTGCCCTGGCCGACGAGGCGCTCTATCGCATCGGCAGCGCCGCGCGCTACGAAGATCGCCCGCTCGCGCCCGGCGCGTCGATCGCCGCTCACGCGGGGACGTCCGCGAGCGATCTTGTCGCGGCACAGGCGCTGGCCACGCAGGCGCTCGGCACCGCGGCGGCATTTTCTGTGCCGCTGCAACGGCTCATGCGAGCCTGCGCGGATACTGCGCTCGCCGATGCCAACCGCAGTCAATCGTGCGACGCTGCCGCTGCCACCCTCGGCGAACGCTCGGATTCCGCGCTCATCGGGACGATCGGCGCGTCGCTCGGTCGTCGAGTCGGCTGGTCGCTCGATCGCCTGGTCGCCATCCGCGTCCAGTCGGTGGCCCTGGCGGAGCTCTGGGCTTCAGTCCCCGGCGCCGATCGGCGCTCCGGTTTCTGGTACAGCTGCGACGGCGTGCGTAGAAAGCTCGACCGAATCAGCCAGATCGGCCGGGTGGGCGAGCCGCAGGCGGCACGCGCGTGGATGGCGACGAGCGGCAAGCCTTACGAGGCTTATGAGCAGGTCGCCCGCGAGCAGGAGGCGAGCAGGAACGCACCTGACGCCGACGACGCGGCGCGGCGAGCGACCCCGGTGCTCCGCGCCGCTTCGCTCCCCAAGTAGCTCAGCCGGTGTTTCTCAGCCCGGCCGCCAGCCCGTTGATCGAGATGTGGATGCCGCGCTGCACGCGCTCGAGTCCGGCATCGTTCGTGCGGCTGGCTCGATAGCGACGCATCAGCTCGACTTGCAGGTGGTTGAGCGGGTCGAGGTAAGGGAAGCGGTGCTCGATCGAGCGCGCCAGGGACGGGTTTGCCGCCAGCCGGTCGGCGTCGCCGGTGATGAGCGTCAGCGCTGCGCTCGTGCGCTCCCACTCGGCCTCGATGCGCGCGTAGATCTTCCTGCCGGCCTTCTTGTCCTCGGCCAGCCCGGCGTAGCGCGCGGCGATCGCCATGTCGCTCTTGGCGATCACCATGTCGAGGTTCGAGATCACGGTGGCGAAGAACGGCCATTCCTTGGTCATCCTGCGCAGCAGCGCGACGCGCGCATCGCGCTCACGCTCGGCTGCGCCGAGGAAGGCCTCGACGCCGAGGCCGAAACCGTACCAGCCGGGCAGGGCGACGCGGCACTGGCCCCAGCTAAAGCTCCAGGGAATCGCGCGCAGGTCCTCGATCACCCGACTCGCCTTGCGTGAAGCCGGGCGCGAACCGATATTGAGCTCGGCGATCTCGCGGATCGGTGTGGCGCTGAAGAAGTAATCTGCGAAGCCCGGCGTTTCGTAGACGAGCCCGCGGTAGGCGGCCATGCTCGCCGCGCTGATCGCCTGCGCCGCGTCGTGAAAGCTCTTTGGCGCGCCGCGCGTCGGCTGCAGCAGGGTCGCCTCGAGGGTCGCGGCGACGAGGGTCTCCAGGTTGCGGCGCCCGATCTCGGGCTGCCCGTATTTCGAGGCGATGACCTCGCCCTGCTCGGTGAGGCGGATCTGCGCGTTCACCGTGCCCGGTGGCTGCGCCAGGATCGCCTGGTAGCTGGGGCCGCCGCCTCGCCCGACCGTGCCGCCTCGGCCGTGAAACAGGCGCAGCGTGATGCCGTGCGATTTGCCGAGCTCGGCGAATAGCGCCACCAGAGCGATCTCGGCGCGGTACAGCTCCCAGTTGCTCGTGAACGCGCCGCCGTCCTTGTTGCTGTCGCTGTAGCCGATCATCACGTCCTGCTCGGCGCCGGAGCGCTGCACCATCGCTGCGATGCCGGGCAGAGCGTAGTACTCGCGCATGATTGCCGCGGCGCTGCGCAGGTCGCCGATCGTCTCAAACAGCGGCGAGACGATCAGCGCCGTTGTCGCCCCGTCGTCGAGCGTTCCGCGCACCAGCCCCGCCTCCTTCAGCAGCACGAGCACCTCGAGGAGGTCGCTGACGCTTTCGGTGTGCGAAATGATGCAGTGGCGCAGCGCGTCGCGGCCGAAGCGGCGCAGCATCTCGGCGGCGGTTTCGAAGATCGCCAGCTCCTTCAGGCTCGCTTCGCCGTAGGCCTCGGCGCGCGCGCTCTCGACCACGCGCAGTGGCCGCGCGTCGGCAAGGACGCGAAGGAGCAGGTCGCGCCGCGCTGTCTCTTCGAGCGCGCAATAGTCCGCCTCGATTCGGGCGACGGCGAGCAGTTCCGCGACCACTGCCTCGTGCTTGTCGGAGCTCTGACGCAGGTCGACCGTGGCGAGGTGGAAGCCGAATACCTGCGCGGCGCGGATCAGCGGCGCCAGGCGCGGGCCGATCAACGGCCGGGCGTGATGCGCGGCGAGCGAGGTCTCGATCGTGCGCAGGTCGGCGAGGAATTCGGCCGCCGACGAATACGGATCGCGCGGCGCGACGGCGTGGCGCAGCGCCTCGGTGCCGGTGAGCTCATGCAAGCTTGCCGCCAGGCGCGCATACATGCCGATCAGGGCGCGCCGATAGGGCTCGTCCTGGCGATGCATGCTGGCATCGCCAGAGGCGTCGGCGAGGCGCTGCATCGCCGGCGTCACCGGCTGCAGCGTCGCCGAGTTCGAGAGCTCGGCGCCGAGCTCGTGCACCTGCGTCAGGTAGTGGCGCAGGGCGGTTTCGCTCTGGCGCGCGAATGCCGTGCGCAGCGTGCCGGCGTCGACGAAGGGGTTGCCGTCGCGGTCGCCTCCGATCCAGTTGCCCATGCGGAAGAAGCTCGCGATCTCGTGCCCGGGCAGCGCCTCCTCGACGTCGCGATAGAGGATCGGGATCTGCGCCAGGAAGGTCGTGCGGTAGTAGCTGAGCGCGTTCTCGATCTCGTCGGCGACGGTGAGCTTCTCGTTGCGCAGCATGCGCGTCTGCCAGAGCTGGGTGACGCGGGCGCGCAGCATCGCCTCGTTGCCGGCGAGCTCGCGCGCTGCCGCGCCGGCGCGCGCGGCGAGCAGCTCGGCGATCGCGCGCTCGGCGTCGAGGATGCTCTTCCTCTGCACTTCGGTCGGGTGCGCCGTCAGCACCGGCGAGATGTAGGCGCGATTCAGCGTCGCGACGATGCGCGGGGCGCCGATTCCGCGCCGCGCGAGACGCTCGAAAGCCATCGCCAGTGAGCCTTCCTGGAGATGCCCTTGGGCGTCGTGGACGGCGCGGCGGCGCAGGTGGTGGCGGTCTTCGGCGATGTTGGCCAGGTGCGAGAAGTAGCTGAAGGCGCGGATCACGCTGACCGTGTGGTCGCCGCTCAGGCTCATCAGCAGCCGGTCAAGCGCGCGCCCGGCGCCCTTGTCGCGCTTGAGCCGGTAGGCGACCGCGAGCTGGCGCACGCGCTCGACGCGCTCGAAGGCGGCGCGCCCCTCCTGCTCGCGGATGACGTCGCCGAGGATGCGGCCGAGCAGTCGGATGTCGTCGACGAGGGGCTGGTTCTTCTCGGCCGCTCGGCGGGCGTCGCGATCTCGCTTCGTCGTCGTCATGGCCGCCATGATGCAGGAGATGTGCCTGCTAGCATGGCCCGAATGTCCGCACCGATCGTCATCGCCACGCGCGAGAGCCGCCTCGCCCTGTGGCAGGCCGAGCACGTGCGGGCGCTGCTGATGGGCGAGCCCGGCATGGTCGTGACGCTACTGCCGATGACGACGCGAGGCGACCAGATCCTCGACCGGTCTCTCTCCAAAGTCGGCGGCAAGGGCCTGTTCGTCAAGGAGCTCGAGACCGCGCTCGCCGACCGCCGTGCCGACATCGCCGTGCATTCGCTGAAAGACGTTCCGATGGACCTGCCGCCCGCCTTCGCGCTGGCGGCGGTGCTCGAGCGAGAGGACGCCAGTGACGCCTGGGTGTCGAGCCGATATGCCGGGCTCGCCGAGCTGCCGCCGGGGGCGGTGGTCGGCACGTCGAGTCTGCGCCGCATCGTCCAGCTCACGGCACTGCGTCCCGACCTGCGCCTCGAACCGCTGCGCGGCAATCTCGACACGCGCCTGCGCAAGCTCGACGAGGGGCACTATGACGCGATCGTTCTTGCCGCCGCAGGCCTGGTGCGGCTCGGCCTCGCCGATCGCATCCGCGCCCGCTTTGCCGCGACCGAGATGCTGCCGTGCGCGGGCCAGGGCGCGCTGGCGATTGAGACGAGAGCCGACGACGGCGCCTTGATCGCGCGGCTAACGGCGCTGACCGACCGCGCGACGCGTCTCGCCGTTGCCGCCGAACGCGCGGTCTCGCGCGCCCTCGGCGGCAGCTGCAGCATGCCGCTCGCTGCGCACGCGGATTGGCGGGGCGACACGCTCGTGCTGAACGCCGCGGTGGGCCATCCGGACGCGCGCGGCGCGCCGCTTCTGCGCGCACGCCAGGCCGGCGCCGTCGCCGACGAGCCCGCCGCCGAGGCGCTCGGCCGCGCCGCCGCCCAATCGCTGCTGGTCGCCGGCGCGGCGCCGTACCTGGCCGCGGCGGAACGTCTGGGCGCGAGCGCCGATCCGCCGTGACCACGGCGCGGCCTTCGCGCGTCATCGTCACGCGCCCCGCCGCGCAAGCGAAGACGTGGGTCGAGCGGCTGCGCACGCGCGGCATCGATGCCGAATCGCTGCCCCTCATCGAGATCGCGCCGCCGGCCGACGTGGCGCCGCTGCGCTCGGCCTGGGCCGGGCTGACGACGTGCCGGCTCGTCGTCTTCGTCAGCGCCAACGCGGTCCTGCATTTCTTCGCCGAGCGGCCGGCCGGCGTCGACTGGCCCGAGGGGCTGGAAGCCGGCGCGCCCGGTAGCGGCACGGCCGAGGCGCTGCGCGCGGCCGGCCTGGCCGAGGCGGTGGTCGTGATGCCGGCGGCCCACGCGACGCAGTTCGATTCCGAGTCGCTGTGGGCGCGCCTGCATGGCCGCGACTGGCGCGGCGCGCGCGTCCTCGTCGTTCGCGGCGATGGCGGGCGCGATTGGCTGGCCGAGCGGCTCGCCGGCGCCGGCGCGTGGGTGGACACCGTAAGCGCCTATCGGCGCCTCGCGCCGAGCTTCGCTGGCGCGCAACGCGAGCGCCTCGACGCGGCGATCGCGGCCGGCAACGTCGTCTGGCTCTTTAGCAGTTCGGAGGCGATCGCCAATCTCGAGCACGCCGTCGGCGCCGGCCACTGGCACGCGGCGCGGGCGGTGGCGACGCATCCGCGCATCGCGGCGCGCGCAAAGGCGCTCGGCTTCGGCGTCGTCGCGATCGCCGGACCCGGCCTCGACGCGGTAGTCGACTGCATACAATCGATGGGACCGTGAACGACGATTCCTCGCCAGCCTCCGCGCCTCGCGACCTCGCCTTCTCGCCGGCTTCCTCCGCGCCCCCGATTCCCGCCGCATCGACCGTCGATCCAACCGAAGCGACCCGCTCGCGCGCCACGCGCGGCCTGTCGCTTGCGGTCCTCGTGCTCGCCCTGCTGGCTGTCGTCGCCATCGTCTTCGCCTGGCGCGCCGACCAGCGTGTGCGCGGCAGCGAGCGCGAGCTGGTCAAGCGCCAGGAGGACAGCGCCGTCCTCGTCACCGAAGCGAGCCTGCTCGCGCGCCAGGCGCAGGAAGGCGCGCGCGACGCCGCCGCCAAGGTCGCGCTGCTCGAAGCGCGCCTGAATGAGGTCGCGGTGCAGCGCGGCCAGCTGGAAGCGCTGGTCCAGTCGGTGGCGCGGTCGCGCGACGAGAACCTCGTCGCCGACAGCGAAGCGACCCTGCGCGCCGGCCTGCAGCAGGGCTCGCTCACCGGCAGCGCTGAGCCCGTTGTCGCCGCGCTCAAGCAGATCGACGAACGCTTCGCGCGCGCCAACCAGCCGCGCCTCGAGCCGGTGCGCCGCGCGGTCGCGCGCGACCTCGATCGCGTCAAGGCTGCGAGCGTTGCCGACGTGGCGACGCTCTCGATCAAGCTCGACGAAACCGTGCGGATGGTCGACGAGCTGCCGCTGCTCTCGGCGGCCGAGCCGCGCCGCGACCTAGCGCCTGCCGCCGCCGCCGGGCCTGCGTCGGCCGCTGCCTCGGCGAGCAGTTTCGGCGGCTGGCTCTCGCGCCAGTTCGGCCAGGCCGGCCGCGCCGTCGCGGAAAGCGCCTGGTCGGAAGTGCGCTCGCTCGTTCGCATCACCCGCATCGATCAGCCCGAGGCGATGCTGCTCGCGCCCGACCAGGCGTTCTTCCTCAAGGAGAACCTCAAGCTGCGCCTCCTCAACGCGCGCCTGTCGCTGCTCGCGCGCCAGTTCGACGCGGCGCACGGCGATCTGCGCTGGGCGCGCGGCGCGATCGAGCGCTATTGCGATCGCTCGTCGCGGCGCACTCAGATCGCGCTTGACTTGATCGCGCAGACCGAGCAGCAGTCACGCCAGTCCACGTCGATCCGCCCCGACGACACGTTTACCGCGCTCGCGGCTATCGCCAAGTGATCGGGCCACCGCGCTCCCCGAGGTCGCTGCCGCAGGCGAGCGCGCGGCCGGGCTTGAGGCGGCCCAGCGCCCGGCCGAGCTGACGTGCGCCTCGCGATCTGGTTCGTCCTGCTGTTCGCCGTCGCCGTCGTCGCGGCGGCCACTTTCGGTACCAATGACGGCCTGGCAAGCTTCTACTGGGGATCGTGGCGGCTCGACCTCTCGCTGAATTTCTTCATCCTCATGCTGATCGGCACGTGCTTCCTGCTCGTCGCCGTGATCCAGGCAATCAATTCGCTTGTCGGCCTGCCGCAGCGCGCGCGAGAGTGGCGCACCGCGCGGCGCGACCGCAGCGGCCAAGCCGCGTTGCGCGAGGCGCTGGCGCAGTACTTCGGCGGCCGCTACACGCGCGCACAGCGGTCGGCGCAGCGCGCCCTGGCGATCCAGGCGGAGACGCCCGAGCTGGCGCAGGACAACGAGTTCACCGTCCTCGGCCACCTGCTCAGCGCGGGCAGCGCGCATCGCGTGCAGAACCGCGCCCTGCGCGACCAGGAGCTGCGCCGCGCCTTCGATCTCGCGCACGGCAGTCCGGCGGCGCGATCGGCGGAGGAGGGCGCGCGCCTGCTTGCCGCCGAGTGGGCGCTCGACGACCGTGCCGCGTCGCGCGCGATTGAGCTGCTCAACGCCTTGCCGCTCGGCGTCGCGCGGCGCACGCACGCGCTGCGCCTGAAGCTGCAGGCGGCGCGCCTCGGCCGCCAGCCGCAGGAGGCGCTGAAGACGGCGCGGCTGCTGATCAAGCACCAGGGCTTCTCGGCGGTGGCCGCCGCCGGGCTGGTGCGCTCGCTCGCGTTCGAGTCCCTCGACTCGGTCCACGATCTCGACCAGCTGCGCCGGCTCTGGCTCTCCTTCGATTCGGCTGACCGGCGCGATCCGTTCATCGTCGCGCGTGCGGCCGCGCAGGCAAGTGCGCTCGGCGCCCCCGAGGACGCGCGCGCTTGGCTGCGGCCGCTTTGGGAGCGGCTCAGCGATCTCGGCGCCGAGGACCGGGCCGCCGTCGCCGAGGCGCTCGCCGGCGCGGTCGCGGGCATCGGCGCGGAATGGCTGCCCCGACTCGAGTCGGCGGTGCAGGCGTTGCCGGGCGATGGCGCCGTCGCGCTGGCCACCGGGAGCGCGCTGGCCGCGCGCGGTCTGTGGGGTAAGGCGAGGGCGCTGCTCGAGCAGGCCGGAGCCGACGTCAGCCTGCCTGCGGCGGCGCGCCGCAAGGCGTGGATCGCCCTCGCCGAGCTCGCCATGCAAGAGGGCGACACCGGCCGTGCCGCCCGTAGCTACGAGAGCGCCGCGCGCCAGGGCTGAGGTGCGGCGCTGCTAGAATCACGAGCTCAGCGGCTGTAGCTCAGTTGGATAGAGTACTTGGCTACGAACCAAGGGGTCGTGGGTTCGAATCCTGCCAGCCGCACCAGTAACTACGAGGTTAGCACGTTAAGAAGCGCTAACCCTTTTGTCTTTCTGAGCCACCTGGCAACAGAAATGGCAACAGAATTCCAGGTCGCTGAACAACGCCAAACGGACCGCCCAGGGCGCAATGTGAGGTCATCTCGGGAGATGCACCGCGGCCGCAGCAAGCGCTGGTGAACTTGCTCAGCAACGCCGTTGAGCACGGCGAGCGAGGCAGGCCGATCCCCGTGATTGCAGAGGCTGCAGACGATGGAATCGAGGTGCGCGTAATGAACTTTGGTCGTCCAGCTTCTTCGCTGCAGACGATCTTCGAACCCTTGATTCGAGCTCCGAATGCAGCCGCAGCAACCCATGAGCCGTCGCAGACCAGCCTGGGCCTTGGTCTCTTGTCAGCACTGTTTCCTGTCGGGCCTCGACCGAGGCTGTCACCTTAAGAAGACTCTCCCATGGCGCCGGCGGATGCTTCGCGAGCGACTGCAATAAGGAGCTCCGACTGGATCGCAATAGGTGCGACTCTTTCGATGGCCAATTCTGCAGCGCGAGCAGCCGCCCCTAGACGCTCGAGCACGGGCAATAGCGTCCAAGTCAGTTGAGCGGGGCTGAAAAATTGTGCGGCCGCGGAAGGCGAACTGTGAAAGCCGTGCCCGCACCCACCGACGATTGCGCGGTGACTGTGCCGCATGGCCAAACACGATTTCGCGGACGAACCGACCGCGAGTCTCCTGCCTCTTGGCAGCTTTCTCTTTAAGGAAGGGTGTCATTGCTTGCTGGTAGGCCATTTCCGGGCGCAGACCAAGAGAGCAAGGGCCACAACCAGGCCGAAAAGCCACCCGGTGCCTGGAAGTTGGAAAAAGGTGCGCAGCAGGTTCATACGCTTCGGTACGGCAGGCGGGGTGCCTGCGGTGAGCGCAGCGATCACGCAGCCGCACCAGCCAACAACCGCTCGAACGGAGGCGGCGTCCGGCTTGCGGATCCTCAACTTGGGCAGCCATTTGGTTGCGCTTCCAAAGACGCACGGTGTCCAGCATCGGAGCGCTAGGCTTCTCGGCTCGGCCTGCAATCGGCCGGACAGCCCGACCTTTAGGCCGCGTACTGGTCCGACGAGAGCTTGGCTCGGCCGCCGATCAGAGGTCCCATGCGCCACCACATCGACAGTGTGCCGGCGGACCTACCCGTTCCTTCGAAGCAGCGCTCTCTCTTCCGCCTCCGCTCGAGCAGCGTCAGAGCTCGCCGCCGGCGTTCGCGAGGCGGTTCTTTTGAGAAGCGAGAGTATCGAATAGGAGCAGATGTGCCCGGCCGATTCGACGAACGAGAGTCGACTCGGGGCAGCCCAGACGCCGGCAATGGATGATGCGGCTGAACACCTCGATCGCACCGGTGCCGATCGGCTCGCAGAACGCGCTCGGCGTCGCTGGCAGCGACAACGCCGGCTATCCCGACGGGCGTTCGTCCCGGGGACGACGTGGTCGACCTGTCGATTCGCGTCGCGATGGGGCGCTTTGCGTCCTGACCGGTGCAACGGACACGCTGCAGGTCGGCTGCAAGCCCGGCGACGCCCCGGCCGGTGGCCTGCCCTTCACCGACGGCGTGCGCAAGACCTCCGTCAACTACGGGGCTGCGTTCCCCTACCTGACGACGCCGCTGCCGGGCAACTTCAACCCGCCCGCCGCCGCCGGAACGACCGACCCGTGAGCCAGGAGCAGCGAACATGAGAACGACTTTGAAGCGCATCGCCGCGGCGTGCGCCACGGCGGGCAGGCTGTCCCTCGGCGGCTGCGGCGGTGGGGGTGAGGGCGTGGCGTCGACCGACGTGACGCCTGCCACGACCGTGCCCGACAGCGCCGCCGCCTCGACGGCCTCCCTCGTGTCCTACGAGCTCGCTTTGAGCCCGAACGACCGGGCGGAGCCCTTGAACCTCGGCGCTCTGCGATTGCCGACCGACGACCGGGCGGAACCCAGTCCGATCATCTAGGTGCATCGCATCCCCGGCCAGGGGCCGGGTTTGGGAGAATCAAATGACCTTGAAGCACATCGTCGTTGCGGTGACCCTGGCCGTCACGGCGTCGGCGGCGCTGGCCGATGACCAGAACATCGTCCTCACCCAGACCGGACTTGGCACGTTTGCCAGCACGTTTTCCACGACCGAGACGATGAGCGGGCTGATCGTCGATACGTTCACGTTCAGCCTTCCCGCGACGTTCAGCGGCCTGCTCGGAAGCGGCTCTGTGACCTTTGCGTCGATGAGCGGCCCGGTCTCGCTGGTCGTGGCCTCGCTCGAAGCTGCAAACGGGGTCAGCGTGGCGTCGCCCGCGGACCCTGCCACGATCGCATTTCCGAGCTCGCTGGCGTACTCGAACGCGATGGCGCCGCTGACATTGACGGTGCTTGGGTTCGCCGGCGATCCGTTCGGGGACCCGGTGGCGCTGAGCGCCGGCTACAGCGGCTCGATCAGCTTCAACGCTGCTGTTGCGGCCGTTCCGGAGCCCGAGACCTACGGGCTGATGCTGGCCGGCCTGGCGGCCGTTGGCTATGCCTCCTGACGGAGTCAAGCTAAAGCGGCATGAATCCATTGACGAACTGGCGCCCGGCGTCGCAAACAGCCTTGGTACCGTTCGCTACGTCGCTGCACGCGGACACGGCGCCCCTTCGCGCGCCAATATCGTCCATTGATAGTCGCTTGCGCGGGCTCGTCATAGACCGTCAGCCATGCCTGCGCTTCTTCGCTCCAGTAGGAGAAGGTTTCCACGTCAGCCTGGCTCGATCCGCGTCGCAACCCGCCACCGATCGGCCTCTCTCCCCCCGTACGCGATCTACTTCAGCTCGATCTCGACGAACGTGAACTCGTGGGCGTTGGCGTTGATCACATTGTGCTCGACGCCCGTGAGCCGCGCGTACGACACACCGGCGGTCAGCTGGCTGCGAACTTCGCCGTGCGGGGTATCGAGCAACAGCGTGCCGGTCGTCATCGGCACGACGACGTAGTCCATGCCATGGCGGTGCCAGCCAGTCTCGGCGCCGGGTGCGAAGCGCCACTCGGTGACCTTGACGCGATCATTGTCGAGTTGCACGGTGGGGACTGCGGCGGGGCGGCTCATGCGTGATCCTTGGCGGAGTTTGGTTCAGTGGCCGCGGTCGAGATCGACCGGATGCTTGGCGCGCTCGCCGCGCTCGACGGGCGCCGGTGGCGCGGATTGCACGAGGAGGTCGAGCGTGGCCCCGGCCACCGGCTTCTCCTACGCGCGAACGCCGCCGGGGACATTCGTGCAGGCCGGCAGGCCGGCAAGGAGGAAACCGGTGCCGAGGCTTCGTCGGCAGGTACCACTGAAGTCACGTCGGCGCCTGCTGCGACGACCGGGCACGCCGGTCGAGCGACACCTTGCGCAGGACGGCGGCGGCCGCGGCGTGGTAGCCCCGCGCGCTGTTCGTGGTGTGCCCGGCGAGCAGCGCGTTGAGCCTCGGCAAGGCGTGGAACGGCACCGCTGGGTAGGCGTGGTGCTCGGCATGGAAGGGCATGTTCCAGGCGAAGAAGCGCACCAATGGGTTGGTGTAGATGGTGCGCGTGTTCTCGAGCATGTTCGTGCTGTGGCCACAGCCGGTGTGCTCGGCCAGCAGGTAGGGGCGCAAGAAAAGATGGCCAACCACCACCGGCAGCACCCACAGCCAGACGGCAGCCAGCGAGTGCAACAGAACCGAGACGAGAGCGACGACAGCATAGACGGAGAGGTAGCAACGAGCTTCGCGCACGATTAGTGACCGCTTGTCCGCCGCCACCCACGCAACGTCGACGCGGCCAAGCAGGCCGTGCTTGAACAGCAGGCGCAGACGATCGCGCCAGGTCGGGATGCCCGAGACGATCCAGGCCAGGCCCCAGTAGGACGTCGGCAAGGCTCGCGCCAGCTCCGGGTCTTTCTCGGCGTCTTGCGTGAAGCGGTGATGGTCCCAGTGGAAGGCTCGGTAGTACTCGTAGGGCAGCAGCACGACGAGCGCCGCCAGGTGGCCGAGCATGTGGTTAAGGGTGCGAGTGCAAAACGGTGTCTGGTGCGCCGCTTCGTGTTCCGCGTTGAAAAGAAAGGCGAGGAAATAGCCGAGCAGCGCCGTCAGCGGCACGGCCCACCACGTGCCCAGCTCGTGCCAGAGAGCGGCCCCGGCCAGACCGATGGCGCCGAGGTGTCCGAAAGCCTGCTGGGCAGCCGGTCCGTTGCTCCGCACCATCAGCGGCTTCAACTCAGCAGCCTGGAGGCGAAAGGGCGGGGTCGCCTGGGTCATGATGAAGGGAGCCGGACAGCTGGCTTCACGTCGCCAGCAGCGCCTTGACGTTCGTTTCGATGAAGGCGCGGTCCTGCGGCTGGAAGGCCGGGTTGCCCGCGCGATGGCCCCATACCGAAGGAATGGGCTTCAGTTCGGCACGGCGCAGGTGCTGCATTTCGAGGCGGCTGTCGTCGACCTGGAAATACAAGTCGTGGTCACCCGGCATGAGCAGCGTGTTCGCCTCGATGGCAGCGAGCGCCTTGGCGAGGTCGCCGCAATACAGGTCGTTGGCGCTGATGTCACCGTTGCGCCAGGTTCGGAGCTGGGCCAAGAGGTCCGCCGGGTCCCGGCGGGCGAAGTTGCTGTCCCAGAAGCGCACCAGATAGTCCTCCAGCGAGGTCGCGCCGAAGGTTCGCCAGAGCTCCTCGCGATAGAAGGTCTGCGACAGCGCCCAGCCGGCGTAGACGCGGCCCATCGCCTTGAAGCCTCGTACCGGCTTTTCGGTGAAGGCGCCGTCGCGATAGGCGCTGTCGGCCATCAGCGCATGGCTGACCCCGTCGATGAAGACCTGGTTGTGCGGCGCGCATCGCGCCGAGCCGCAGACGACGGCGATGCGCTCGACAGCGTGCGGAAACATCGCCGCCCAGTGGTAGGCCTGCATCGCACCCATCGACCAGCCGTAGACCAGCGCGACCCTCTCGATGCCCCAAAGGTCGCGGAGCATGCGCCGCTGGACGCTCACGGCATCGAAGTAGGTGACCTCGGGATAGGCACCGTCTCCGAAGGGTGGCGTGTTCGAGGGCGAGCTCGAGAGGCCATTGCCCAGCAGATCGACGATGACGATGAAGTAGCGCGCGGGGTCGAGCGCGCCTCCTTCGACCACCATGAATTCGAGATCGCCGTGCTGTGCGCTGTACGACGTCGGGTAGACGATGACGTTTGAGCGGATCGCGTCAAGGGTGCCGAAGGTCTTATACGACACCACCATGCGAGGGAAGACGCGCCCGGATTGGAGGACGACGTCGCCGGCCTGGAAGATCTGCCCGGCGGAACTCATGGGATCGCAAGCATGAAGCGAATTTCTCGAATCTATACTGAGCGTACAGTATCTTAGAAGCTTGCAACACCCGTGGCCAAAACTTCAACTTCGCCGGCCGAGTCACGGCGGCCGGGCCGCCCGCGTTCCGAGGCAGCGGCGATGGCGGTGCTCGATGCGGCTTACCGCCTCAGCGCCACGGTCGGCCTGCGAGGGGCGACCATGCATGCCGTTGCTGCCGTCTCGGGCGTCTCCAAGATGACGATCTACAAGTGGTGGCCAAACCGGCTCGAGCTGCTGACCGATGCCTACCTGCGCCAGGCGACGCTCTTGCTGCCACTCTCCGAGACGGTAGCCCCGCGCCTGGCGATTCGCGCTCATGCGGTGCGCTACGTGACGGCGCTGCGAGGCGACCTGGGGCGCGTGCAGCTAGCCGTACTCGCCGAAGGGTGGGCCGAGAACGGCGGCTCGGAGGTCTTCGTGCGCCGCTACCTCAGCCTTCGCCGCGCCCTCGGTGTCAAGGTGATCAGGCGCGGCCAGCGCGACGGGAGTATCACTACGGAGCGCCCGGCCGAAGCTCTCTACGACCAGATCTACGGGACCATTTTCTACCGCTGCCAGTTCGGTCTGGGCGGCCTTACTCGCCCCTTCGTGACAGCACTCGTGGATTCGGTGCTCGGCGTTTGAGCCGTCAGCGCGCCGCTTGACGCCGGCCGACCAAGATCATTTCACGGGGGTCGCACGCTCGGGAAGCCATGTCCTCCGCAATCACCTGTCGGAGATCCGTTCGGCGTTTCCGGAGGGTAGCCAGACCGCGGCGTCGGCCTCTTGGGAGGCCCTTTAGATGTCGCCCGGTGAGTACTGTCGGCCCGCACCATCGCGCATGGCATCGAGTCGCTGCATGCCGGCGGTCATGGGTGTCGCAATCATGCGGGACGCTACGTGTTGGGGATCAGAGATCCTGCCCGTAGGCTCAAAGTCCCCGTTGCGACTGCGTTCAGATACACCCTGCGAATGCGGCTCTCGATCGTGTGGTTCAAGTACGCCTCGATCACGTCACCGCTGAGGCCCAGCTGCGCCATCAGCGTGGCGGCGGTGCGCCGAAGGTCGTGTGCCGTCCATCGGCCCCCTTAACGAAAGGGCGGTGGTGTTGCGCGCTCGATTCGTGAATCGCCTTGCCGGCTCGTGTTGCCGATCCGCGATTTGCTTCCCGAACGACTTGACGCCGACGGGCGCAATTCCGTCAGCGTTGGGAATATCCATGGAACCGGTGAGACTGCGGAATTGGAATCGACCTCTTCCGATTTGGCAAGATGTTCAAACGGCGCGATCGCGAAATCGCTAAGGTGAATAGTGTGGGTGCGCTGGGTTTTCGTCTCAAGAAGGTGCCACGCGCGCCGCGCCAGATTTGCCAGAGCCCTGTCCGACTTCGATCGAATAGCCCCGATTGAGGCAGGAGGATACTCAACTGCGATAACTCGTCACGCGACAGGACGCGATCGCGTTCGACCGAGGCGCCTCCCACGTCTCGCTTAAGCACGGTCGCCAACGGGCTGCGATCGATGAGATCTCGTGCCAGAGCGAAACGTAGTTTTTGCTTCAGGTCAGCGAGGAGCACGTTAGCCGTTCGCCGCTTTCCTTCGGTCTTCACGGTCTCCAGCACATCGATCCACTCACCGCGCGATACCTCAGCGACCAGGTGGCCGCCAAGTCTCGGGAAGATGCGACGCGCCGCGGCGCCGATACCATCGCCGAATGCACAAGGCACCGCTGCTCGCCATCGACTGGGGCACCTCGTCGTTGCGCGGCGCGCTGATGGACGCCGCAGGCGGCGTCCTTGCCGAGAAGACCTGCTCGCGCGGGTTGATGAATCTCGGCGCGGAAGGATTCCAGGCAACGCTCGATGCCGAGTTCGGCGACTGGTTTACCGCGCCCGGCATGCGCTGCCTGATGGCGGGAATGGTTGGCAGCCGCCAAGGCTGGATCGAGGCGCCGTATGTCTCGTGCCCCGCCGGCCTCGATGAGTTCGCGACGCATCTTCAGCAGGTGCCCGCCAAGGCTTTCGGCGCGGTGCGCGACATCGCCATCGTTCCCGGCGCGTGTTGCGAGCACGACGGCGCGCCTGACGTCCTGCGCGGCGAGGAGGTCAAGTTCCTCGGCGCGATGACGCTGCTCGGCATCGACTCGGCGACGATGCTCTCGCCCGGAACGCACAGCAAGTGGGCGCGGGTAGAGAACGGCCGGCTGACGCACTTCTCGACCACCATGAGCGGTGAGTTCTACGCGCTGCTGCGCGAGCACTCGATCCTGGCGCGCAGCATGCCGGACGGCGATGACGGCGAGCTCGACGGCGCCGCCTTCGACGCCGGCGTACGGCGATCACTCGACGGCGCCGGCCTGATGCAGTCTGCATTCAGCGTGCGCAGCCTCGATCTCTTCGAGCGGCTGCCCAGCGCGGCCCTGCCAAGCTACCTCTCCGGTCTCGTCCTCGGCGAGGCGCTGCGCTGGCCGGGCCTGGCCGGCGAGAGCTCGGTCGTCGTCATCGGTGCGCCGGCCTTGACCGAGCGCTTCGCGCGCGCGCTGGCCTTACGCGGCATCGCGGCGCGGATACTGGGCGACGAGGCCGCATGGCGCGGCCTGTGGGCGATCGATCGGAGGCGTTCTCGCGATGGCACAGCACATTGATCCGGCCGCGAGCGGCGAGCAGGCTTTCGGGTCCGCGCTGGCGCAGCTGCCGCTGGTCGCGATCCTGCGCGGGTTGAGCCTGGCCGAGTCGATCGACGTCGGCGCCGCCCTCGTCGACGCCGGCTGGCGATTGATCGAGGTGCCACTCAATTCGCCACAGCCGCTCGACAGCATCGCCCGCATGGCGGCCGAGCTGCCCACCGCCTTCGTCGGCGCCGGCACGGTCATGACGGCGGCGGCGGTTCGCTCGGTGCGCGATGCCGGCGGGCGCTTCGTCGTCGCACCGAACTTCGATCCGGCCGTCGTCCGCGCCGCCCGCGATCTCGGCCTGCTCGCCCTGCCCGGCGTACTGAGCGCGAGCGAGGCCTTCACAGCGCTTCAGGCCGGGGCCACGGCGATCAAGCTGTTCCCGGCCGAGATGATCCCGCCGGAGGCGGTCAAGGCGCTGCGCGCGGTGCTCGATCCGGCGGCGATCGTGCTACCGGTGGGTGGCATTACAACCACGCGGATGGTGCCCTACCTCGCCGCTGGCGCCAATGGCTTCGGCATCGGCTCGGCGCTCTACCGCCCCGGCATGAGCACGGACGAAGTGCGCCGCAACGCACTCGAGTGGACCGCGGCGTACCGCCGCTGTAGCCCGGCGCGCTGATCGCTCGCGCTCAGGCCGGCGCCTTCGCGGTCTTCTCGATCCAGGCGGCGAACGTGGCCAGGAATTTGTCGAGGAACTGCCGCGTCTCCGGCTTCTTGATCGCGCCGGCGTCGTCGAATAGGTCGCTGGCACCGCCGACGTAGGCCTCGGGCTGCTGCAGCACCGGCATGTCGAGGAAGACCAGCGACTGGCGCAGGTGATGGTTCGCGCCGAAGCCGCCGATGGCGCTCGGCGACAGCGAGATCACCGCCGCCGGCTTGCCGCTCCATGCGCTCTTGCCGTACGGGCGCGAGGCGACGTCTATCGCGTTCTTCAGCACGCCCAGAACCGAGCGGTTGTACTCGGGCGTGACGAAGAGGACCGCTTCGGCGGCGGCGATCTGCTGCTTGAACGCGACCGACGCAGCAGGCGGCGCGGCGTCGTCGTCCTGGTTGTAGAGCGGCAGCTGGCCGATCTCTACGATCTCGAGCGACAGCGGCGCCGGGGCGGTGGCGGCGAGCGCCTTGGCGAGCTTGCGGTTGAACGAATCCTTGCGCAGGCTGCCGACGACGACAGCGACACGACGGGGAGTGGCCATGGGGAATCCTTCGAGTGGGGGAATGGGTGGAACGGCAGAATGATCGTCCAGCCCCGGTTTGTCTGCACGCATTGTCATGAACAAGGCTTTCACGCGCGAGGTCGACCGCGACGACGAAGACGACGAGGAGGGCGCCGAAGCGCCGGTTCTGCCGCAGGGCGCAAAGAACTACATCACGGTTGCCGGTTACCGGCGCCTGCGTCAGGAGCTCATGACGCTCCTTGACGACGAGCGGCCCAAGGTGGTCGAGACGGTGTCGTGGGCGGCCAAGAACGGCGACCGATCCGAGAATGGAGACTACCTCTACGGCAAGAAGCGGCTGCGTGAGATTGACCGCCGAATCCGCTTCCTGACCCGGCGCCTCGACATCGCAGAAGTCGTCGACCCGTCGCTGCATCATGGCAACGAGCAGGTGTTCTTCGGCGCGACGGTGCGCTACGTGACCGATCGCGACGAGCAGCGGACGATCCGCATCATGGGCATCGACGAGGCCGAGAGCGCGCACGGCGAGGTGAGCTGGATCGCGCCAATCGCGCGCGCCTTGCTGAAAGCGCGCGTCGGCGACGAGCTACGGCTGACGACGCCGCGCGGCGTCGAGACGATCGAGGTGCTCGAGGTGCGCTATCCGGCGCCGGCGCCCGGCGCCGCGGACGACGGGCCCCGCCTCAGGGCTTGACGCGCGCCACGCGTAGCACCGTCGACGAGCGCTTGAGCGTTCGCATCACCTCGGCCAGGTGGAGCCGGTCGCGAACGCTTAGCAGCAGCTTCAGCTCGGTCGTCTCGCTCGCCGGCTCCTGGCCCATATCGATGTGGGTGATGTCGGCCTCGGCCTGGCTCACCGCCGACGCCACCTGCGCGAGCACGCCCTTGCCGTTCTTGACCAGCAGCGAGACGGCGGTCTCGAACGATCGCGTCGGCTGCTCGGCCCAGTCGACCTGCATCCAACGCTCGCTGTCGCGCTGGAGCAGGCGCCGGCCGACGCTGCAGTCGGCGGTGTGCACGGTCAAGCCTTCGCCGCGGCCGAGATTGCCGACGATCGCGTCGCCGGGGATCGGCCGGCAGCATGGCGCGAGCTGCACCGAGGCGCCTTCGCTGCCATCGATCAGCACCAACCCTTGCGAAGGCGCCGAGTCGTCCACGGCGTAGCGCCCCATCGTCAGCGTGAGCGCGTCGGCGCGCACACCGCCTTCGGCGAGCAGGCGCGCCAGGCGCGCGGCGACGATGGTCGCGATCTTGCGGCCGACGCCGATGTCGACGAAGAGGTCCTCGCGGCTCTTGTTGCCGGTCCAGCGAATCAGCTGCTGCCAGACCGCGGCGCCGGGGCCGTCGTCCGCGGGCAGCGAGAGCCCTTCGCCGCGCAGCGCCTGCGCGAGCATCTTCTCGCCCAGGCTCTGCGACTCCTCCTGCTCCATGTTCTTCAGGTAGTGCCTGATCTTGGAGCGGGCGCGGCCGGTGCACACGAAGTTGAGCCAGGCCGGGTTCGGCCGCGCGTTGGGCGCACCGATGACCTCGACAACGTCGCCGCTCTTCAGCTCGGTGCGCAGCGGCACCGGCTCGCCGTTGACGTTGGCGGCGACGCAGTGGTCGCCGACGTCGGAATGGATCGCGTAGGCGAAGTCGACCGGCGTCGCGCCGCGCGGCAGGGCGAGGATCTTTGACATCGGCGTGAACACGTAGACCGCGTCGGGGTAGAGATCGATCTTGACGTGCTCAAGGAACTCGCCGGCATCGCGCGTCTCGTCCTGAATGTCGATCAGCGACTGCAGCCAGAGGGCGCCCAGACGCTGCGCCTCGGTGCCGTGCACCGGGCCGTCGTCGTGCTCCTTGTAGAGCCAGTGCGCGGCGATTCCCTTTTCGGCGACCGCGTGCATCGGCTCGGTGCGGATCTGGAACTCGATCGAAGTGCCGAGCGGGCTGACGAGCGTCGTGTGCAGCGACTGGTAGCCGTTAGCCTTCGGGATCGCGATGTAGTCCTTGAAGCGGCCGGGCACCGGCTTCATGAGCTGGTGCAGGACGCCGAGCGCCATGTAGCACTCGGGCAGGGTGCCGACAACGATGCGGAAGCCGAAGATGTCGTTGACCTGCGCGAACGACAAGTGCTTCTCGCGCATCTTGGCGTAGATCGAATACAGCGTCTTCTCGCGGCCGAAGATCTGCGCTGGCAGCTTGGCGGCGACGAAAGCCTTCTCGACGTCCTTGCGGATCCGCTCGACGATGTCGCGCCGGTAGCCGCGCGCCTTCTGCACCGCCTTCGACAGCGCCGCTTCGCGCCACGGCTTCAGGTGCTTGAATGAGAGCTCCTGCAGTTCGCGGTAGGTCTGGTTCAGGCCGAGCCGGTGCGCGATCGGCGCGTAGATCTCAAGCGTCTCGGCGGCGATGCGGGTCCGCTTGGCCGCGGCGACGGCGTCCATCGTGCGCATGTTGTGGAGGCGATCGGCGAGCTTGACCAGGATGACACGCACGTCGCGCGTCATCGCCAGAAGCATCTTCCTGAACGACTCCGCCTGCGACTCCTCGCGCGTCGAGAAGCGCAGCTTGTCGAGCTTGGTGAGGCCGTCAACGAGATCGGCGGTCGGTGCGCCGAAGCGCTCGATCAGCTCCGCCTTGCTGATGCCGCAATCCTCCATCGCGTCGTGCATCAACGCGGCCATGATCGCCTGCGCGTCGAGCTTCCACTCCGCGCACAGGAGCGCGACGGCGATCGGGTGGGTGATATAGGGCTCGCCCGAGGCGCGGAACTGGCCGAGGTGGGCCTCGTCGGCGAAGCGATAGGCGTCGCGGACGCGCCGGATGTCGGGGGCGTCGAGGTAGTCGAGTTTGACGGTGAGCGCAGCGAACGACGCGGCGGCGGCGTCGCCGGGTGCGAGCGGGTGCGCGGGGGGCGCAGGCGGCCGCTTCTTGGGCACCGGCTTTTCGCCGGGCACGACGTTCGACGAGCGCGCGACCATGCCCGAATTTAGCGCGGAACGGGCGCCGTCATGGCGCCGGGGCGGGTCTGCCTAGACCGGGACCTTCTTCAGCATCTCGATGCCGACTTCGCCGGCAGCGATCTCGCGCAGAGCGGTGACGCCGGGCTTGTTCTTGGTCTCGACCTTGGGCGCGTGGCCCTGGCTCAGCATGCGCGCGCGGTAGGTCGCGGCGAGGACGAGCTGAAACCGGTTCGGGATCTTGACGAGGCAGTCTTCGACGGTGATGCGGGCCATAGGGGTACCGGTGTGCGGAAGTGAACGGGCACGCGCAGGCGTGGACTCAGGGCAGATCCAGCGCGGCGAAGACCTTGGGACGGGACCGCCGTAGCGCGGCGTACTTGAGCCGCTGCGAATGGACGATCGCCTTCAAATCGAAAAGCGCCGTCTCGAACAGGGCATTTATTATAACGAAGTCGAACTGGTCGGCCTTCGAGACCTCGATGCGCGCGTTGGCCATACGCTGCTCGATCGTCTCGGCGTCGTCCTCGCCGCGCCGGTCGAGGCGGAGGCGGAGCTCATCACAACTCGGCGGCAGGATGAAGAGCAGCACCGCGTTGGGAAAGAGACTCTTGATCTGCAGCGCACCCTGCCAGTCGATCTCGAGGAGCACGTCGTGGCCGCCGGTGATGCGGTCCTCGATCGCCCCGCGCGACGTGCCGTAGAGGTGGCCGTGCACTTCGGCCCACTCGACGAATTCGCCGCGCTCGATCATGGCGCGAAACGTGGCCTCGTCGACGAAGTGGTATTCGCGCCCTTGCTGGTCCTGGCCGCGCGGCTTTCGTGTCGTGTGCGAGATCGAGAGCGTCAGATGCGAGTCGAGCTCGAGCAGCGACTTGACCAGGCTCGACTTGCCGGTCCCGCTGGGCGCGGCGACGGCGTAGAGGTTTCCGGGGTAGTCCATTCGGCTGCCGAAGCTGCGCGCAGTTTACGGGGCGGCGATCGGCGCAAATCCGTAAAGCTCGGCCGGGTTGTCGACGAGTGCAAGGCGCTGCGCCTTCGCGTCGCCGATGCAGCCGAGGCCCCAGTCGAGCATCGCCGAGTCGTGCGGTGCGGGCGACTGGTTCGGATGCGGCCAGTTGCTGGCCCACAGGCAACGCGCCGGATGGCGCTTGGCGACGTCGCGAGCTATCCAGGCGATGTCGTCGTAGCCTGGCGGCCCGCTGCGCGAGCTTTCGTAGGGCGCCGAGATCTTGATCCAGCACTGGCCGGCGTCGAGAAGCCGGTGCAGCGCGAGGACACCCTCGCTGTCCGGTGCCACCGGGCCCATGAAGCGGCCGACGTGGTCGATCACCAGCCGGCATGGCAGCCGACGCAGCAGCGCCTCGTGCAGCGCCAGTTCTCGGCCGTCGAGCTGCAGGTCGATGTGCCAGCCTAGGGGCGCGATCGCGGCGGCGGTGCGCTCGAGGCCGGACCAAGGCAGCACGCCCCCCGGCAGCATCATGTAGCGGACGCCGCGTGCGCCCGCGCCATGAAGCGCGTCGAGCTCGATCCGCGTCACTTCGGGCGGGACGACGACCACCGCCCGCGCCTCGCTCCCGAGAGCCGCTGCCGCGGCGAGCGTGCAGCGATTGTCGAAGCCGTAGCCGGTGGGCTGAATCACGACGGTGCGCAGGAGCCCGAGCTCGCCCTGCACGGCGAGGTAGGCCGCCGCCGGCGAGTGTGGCGGCTTGAAGGTGGCCGTCGGCGCGAGCGGGTAGGAGTCTTCGTAGACATGCATGTGGCAGTCGCACGCGCCCGGCCAGGCAGAACGATCGATGCTCATGGGATCCCCCTGCGCCGCAGCGCGCGCGAACGTGCGCGCCTTGTCACTCGACGTTCTGCACCTGCTCGCGCAGCTGCTCGATGGCGACCTTCATGTCGACCGAGATCGCCGTCATCTCGATCGACGGCGACTTGGAGCCGAGCGTGTTGGCCTCACGCAGCAGCTCCTGGATGATGAACTCGAGCCGCTTGCCGATCTCGCCGCCCTTGCCGAGCAGGCGCGTGATCTCGTCGAGGTGCGAGCGCAGCCGCGCCAGCTCCTCGGCGACGTCGATGCGGATCGCGTAGGCCGCCGCTTCGTTGAGCGCGCGCTCCTCGCTCGCCTCGCGAGCGACGGACTGTGCCGCGCCGGCTTTCTCGAGTGCTTCCGTCCAGCGGTCGAGAAAGCGTTGCTGCATGCGCGTGACCGCGCCAGGAACGAGCGGCTCGGCGGCATCGGCGAGGGCGCGCAGGTGGGCGACGCGCTCGGCGAGCACCGCGCTCAGCCGCTCGCCTTCGCGGGCGCGCGCGGCGGCGAGCCGCTCGACACAGAGCTCGGCGGTCTCGAGCACGGCATGCTCGGGCTGCGCGTCGGGCGCGCCGCGGCACCACTGCAGCGCTTCCTGGACCGAGAGAGCGCGCGCGTGCGGCAGGTGGTCGCGGACTGCCGCGTCGAGCCGGGCGAGGTGCGCGAGCTGCTCCGGCGTCGGTTCGGGCACCGCACTTTCGGAGAGCCCGGCGCCCGACACGCGGAGCTCGATCTTGCCGCGCTTGAAGCGTGTCGTGAGCATCGTCCGCAAGGCCGGCTCGAGGCCGCGCAGGTCATCGGGCAGGCGCATCGCGATGTCGAGAAAGCGGCCGTTCACGGACCGGATCTCCACTGCCAGCGAAGGCTTGGGCGCCGCGCCGCGCGATGCTTCGTGCAATGCTGCCGCCGGCGCTGTCGGCGCACTCGCGGCGGCATTCGCGTAGCCGGTCATGCTGTAAACTGCCACGCGCATTTGCTCCCGTTTTCATTCGATTATGTCAAAGCCAAAACCCGCGCCGTTGCCATCGGGCACGGTCGTGGGCGGCTACCAGGTCATCAAGAAACTGGCGGCCGGTGGATTTGGTGTCGTCTATCTCTGCGAAGACGGCGAGAGGAAGCTCGTGGCCCTGAAGGAATACCTTCCTTCGTCTCTGGCCGAGCGCTCGCCGGGCGAGCTGACGCCCCGTGTCAAGCCCGAAAAGCAGCCCCTCTACCGGCTCGGCCTGAAGAGCTTTTTCGAAGAGGGCCGATCGCTCGCCCAGATATCGCACACGAGCGTCGTCTCGGTGCTGAATTTCTTCCGCGAAAACGAAACCGTCTACATGGTCATGAATTACCTGCAGGGCGATACCCTGCAGGATTTCATCGTCACCGCGCGCGACCTCAAACGTGACAAAGTATTTCGGGAATCGACGATTCGTTCGTTGTTCGACGAGATATTGCGCGGCCTGCGCATCGTCCACCAGCAC
>JBBRFW010000026.1:0-39278 GCA_038241255.1 Burkholderiales bacterium
GACGGTCGAGCCCGGCCTCGTCCTCGACCACCTCAACGCGCGGCTGAAGCCGCTCGGGCTCTGGTTCCCGGTCGACGTCTCGACCAGCGCGCAGGCGACGATCGGCGGCATGGCCGGCAACAACTCGTGCGGCTCGCGCTCTCTTCGCCACGGCAACATGGTGCACAACGTGCTCGGCATCGACGCGCTGCTCGCCGACGGCGCGGCCGTCTCGTTCGGGCCGGTGGCGCAGGCGAGCGGCCGCGCCGGCGCGATCTGCGCCTTCGTGCGCGACCTCGCGCAGCGTCACCGCGGCGAGATCGAGGCGCGCTGGCCGAAGGTGCTGCGCCGCGTCGGCGGCTACAACCTCGACATCTTCCATCCGCAGAGCGAGAGGCCGTACTGCGACGACGGCAGCGTCAACCTCGCGCACCTGCTAGTCGGCGCCGAAGGAACCCTCGCCTGGTCGCGCACGCTGACGCTGAGGCTCGCACCGCTGCCGGGCGCCAAGGTACTGGGCATCGTCAACTTTCCCACCTTCCGTGCAGCGATGGACGCGGCGCAGCACATCGTCGCCCTCGCTCCCACGGCGGTCGAGCTGGTCGACCGCACGATGATCGATCTGGCGCTGGCGAACCCCGCGTTCGCGGCGACGATGAAGACGGCGCTGCGCGGCGATCCGGCTGCGATCCTGCTCGTCGAGCTGGCCGGCGACGGCCGGTCGGCGCTGCTGGCGCGCCTGCGCGCGCTGGTCGAGCTGATGGGCGATCTCGGCCTGCCGGGCAGCGTCGTCGAGATGGCCGACGACGCGGCGCAGAAGAACCTGTGGGAAGTGCGCAAGGCCGGGCTCAACATCATGATGAGCCTGAAGGGCGACGGCAAGCCGGTGAGCTTCATCGAGGACTGCGCCGTCCCCCTCGAGCACCTCGCCGACTACACCGACGCCCTGACCGAGGTGTTCGCGCGTCACGGCACGCGCGGCACCTGGTACGCGCACGCCTCGGTCGGCACGCTGCACGTTCGGCCGATTCTCGACATGCGTCGGGACGGCGCGAAGAAGATGCGCGCCATCGCGGCCGAGGCGTCGGCGCTGGTGCGCAAGTACAAGGGCGCGTTCAGCGGCGAGCACGGTGACGGGCTTTGCCGCGGCGAGTGGATCGCGTGGCAGTTCGGGCCGCTCCTGAACGACGCCTTCCGCGCCATCAAGGACGTTCTCGATCCGCGCGGCCTCTTCAACCCGGGCAAGATCGTCGACCCGCCGAAGATGGACGACGGCTCGCTGTTCCGCTTCGCGCCGCCGGAGGCGCCGACGCCGTACCGGACGATCGCTCTCATCACGGCGCTCGACTGGTCGGCGTGGGACGTGCAGAACGACCCGCGTACCGAGGCGATCGGCGCGCCCGGCAGCGGTGGCGACTCGACCGGCGGCTTCGCCAAGGCGGTCGAGATGTGCAACAACAACGGCCACTGCCGCAAGTTCGACGCCGGCACGATGTGCCCGAGCTTTCGAGCGACGCGCGACGAGCAGCATGTCACGAGGGGTCGCGCAAACACCCTGCGCCTCGCGCTTTCTGGCCGGCTGCCCGCCCTCTCGGAGGCAGGGGCAGGGGGCGGGGGCCGCTCTCTCGTCGCAGACGGCGAGAGCGCCTTCACGAGCGAAGCCGTGAAGCACGCTCTCGACCTCTGCGTGAGCTGCAAGGGGTGCAAGCGCGAGTGCCCGACCGGCGTCGACATGGCGCGCATGAAGATCGAGTTCCTCGCCCACTACACGAAGCGCCACGGCCACACGCTGAAGGACCGGCTCGTCGCCAGCCTGCCCGACTACGCGCACGCGGTGAGCCGCGTCCCATGGCTCGCCAACCTGCGCAACCGAATCCCAGGCGCGGCGCTGCTCGGCGAGCGCCTGCTCGGCTTTGCCGCCGAGCGCAAGCTCCCGACCTGGCGCAGCGACACGTTCTGGCGCTCACGCCAGCGCAGCGACTTCGCGAGCGCCGAAGCGACGCTCGCCGTCGCGCAGTCTGGCGCGAAGGCCGCGGTCCTGTTCGTCGACACTTTCAACGGCGTCTTCGAGGGCGAGAACGCGTTCGCCGCGGCGCGCGTGCTGAAGGCGGCCGGCTACACGCTGCACACCCTTGAGAAGGGCGGCGGCCACCACTGCTGCGGCCGCACCTTCCTCGCTAGCGGCCGCGTCGACGAGGCGCGCGAGCGCGTCGGTGCCCTGATCGATGCGCTGCTGCCGTTCGCCGAAGCCGGCATCGCCGTCGTCGGGCTTGAGCCTTCGTGCCTGCTGACGCTGCGCGACGAGGCGCTCGCGCTCGGGCTCGGCGCCAAGGCGGTGACCGTCTCGCAGCACGCGCTGCTGTTCGAGGAGTTCATCGCGCGCGAGGCGAAGGCGGGTCGGTTCGCCGTCTCCTTCAAGCCCGCGGCGGCGCCGATCCTGGTGCACGGCCACTACCACCAGAAGGCGTTCGACGCCGTCGCCTCCGTCATCGACGTGCTGCGCCTCGTTCCCGGCGCGAACCCCGAGCTGATCGAGACGTCGTGCTGCGGCATGGCCGGCAGCTTCGGCTACGAGGCGCGCCACCACGCGGTCTCTCTGGCGATGGCCGAGGCGAGCCTGCTGCCGGCGATCCGAAACGCGCCCGATGCGATCGTCGTCGCCGACGGCACGAGCTGTCGCCAGCAGATCGCGCATGGCGCCGCGCGCGAGGCGCTGCACGTGGCGCGCGTCCTCGAGCGCTTTCTGCCGGAAGCGCGGCCATGACGTGGTCGATCGTCGCCCGCGACCGCGACGGCAGCTTCGGCGTCGCCATCGCGAGCCGCTTCTTTGCGGTCGGCGCGCTCTGCGTCCACACGCGTCGCGCTGTCGGTGCCCTGTCGACGCAGGCGCTCGTGAATCCCCTGTTCGGGCCCGCCGGCCTCGGCCTGCTCGCCGACGGCGTTCCGCCCGAAGACATCGTGGCCCGGCTGACCGACGCCGACCACGGCCGCGACCAGCGCCAGCTTCACGTCATCGGTGGGCAGGGACGCGGCGCCGCGCATACGGGCCAGCATTGCAACGACTGGTGCGGTCAGCGCGTGCACGACGACTTCAGCGTCGCCGGCAACATGCTCGTCGGCACCGACGTTCTCGACGCGACCGGGGCCGCGTATGGCGCCGGCGCGCGCCTGCCTTTCGCCGAGCGCTTGCTGGCGGCGATGGACGCCGGCGAGCGCGCCGGCGGCGACAAGCGCGGCAAGCAGGCGGCGGCGCTTCGCATCCACGGCGACGAGGACTACCCGAGCCTCGACCTCCGCGTCGACGACCACGAGGAGCCCTTGCTCGAGCTGCGCCGCCTCCACGAGAAAAGCCTCGAGCGCTTCCAGCCCTTCGTCGCCTGCTTGCCCGGCCGTCACGATCCGGTCGGTCTGCTCGATCGCGAAGAGATCGAGACCCGAGTCGGGGCGTTCGTCGCCGAGCGGCGTTCGCGGCGTGGCCCGGGCCTTGCGTGATGCGCGCACGTTGTCGCATCGACTGTCGAAAGGTCTTCTGATGAGCTTCGCTTCCCGCTTTCTCGCCTGCGCGGCGCTCGGCCTGGCGGCCCTCGCTGCTCCGGCGCAAACGCTGCACGTCGGCCTCGCCGAGGACCCCGACGTGCTCGACCCGACGCTGGCGCGCACCTTCGTCGGGCGGATCGTCTTCGCCGCCCTCTGCGACAAGCTGTTCGACATCGACGATAAGCTGCAGATCGTGCCGCAGCTGGCGACCGGCTACGAGTGGTCGGCCGACAGCAGGATGCTGACGATTAAGCTGCGCAACGACGTCACCTTCCACGATGGCGAGAAGCTCGATGCTGCTGCCGTCAAGTTCAATATCGAGCGGCACAAGACCATGGCCGGCTCGAACCGGAGCGGCGAGCTGAGGCCGGTGGCGAGCGTCGACGTCGTCGACCCGACGACGGTGAGGCTCAACCTTTCGGCGCCGTTCACGCCGATCCTCGCCGCGCTCGCCGACCGCGCGGGCATGATGGTCTCGCCCAAGGCGGCGAAGGCGGAAGGCGCCAACTTCGGTTCGAAGCCGGTGTGCTCGGGACCGTTCAAGTTCGCCGAGCGTGTCGCCCAGGATCGCATCTCGCTCGAGCGCTACCCCGGCTACTGGAACAACGCCAACGTGCACTTCGACAAGGTCGTCTACACGCCGATCGTCGACGCGACGGTGCGCCTCGCGAACCTGCGCTCGGGCCAGTTCGACGTCATCGAGCGCGTCGCGCCGTCGGACATCGAGGGCCTGAAAAAGGACAAGAACCTCAAGGTGGCGCGCATCACCGAGATCGGCTATCAGGGCATCACGATCAACGTCGGCAAGAGCGATCAGGCACGTAAGAACCCGCTCGGCAAGGACGCCAAAGTGCGCGAGGCGTTCGAGCTCGCGCTCGACCGCGCCGGCATTGTCCAGGTCGTGATGGACAACGAAGCGACGGTCGGCAACCAGTGGGTCGCGCCGAACAACGCCTACTACGCGAAGAACCTTCCCGTGCCGAAGCGCGACATCGCGCGGGCCAAGGCGCTCCTCAAGGAGGCCGGCGTTGCGAACCCGACCTTCACGCTCGTCACGCCGACCACCTCCGACGCGCAGCGGCTCGCGCTGGTCGTGCAGGCGATGACCCGCGAAGCGGGCTTCAACGTCAAGATCCAGTCGACCGAGTTCGCGACCTCGCTCAACATGGCCGACAAGGGCGACTTCGAGGCCTACGTCCTCGCCTGGAGCGGCCGCGCCGACCCCGATGGCAACCTCTACAGCTTCGACGCGTGCAAGCAGCCGCTGAACTACGCCGGCTACTGCTACCCCGAGATCGACGAGCTGCTCAACGCGTCGCGCAGCCAGCGCGATCCCGCCGAGCGCAGGAAGACCTATGAGCAGATCGCCACGCGTGTGCTGAAAGACCGGCCAATCATCTATCTCTATCACCGCAACTGGCTGTGGGCCTACAACGCGAAGCTGGATGGATTACGCAGCATTCCCGATGGCTTGCTACGGGTCACCGGTTTGAAGATGGCGTCGTGAGTTGCGTTCATCTGCGTGACTCGGTGATGAGCGACGCATGATCGAGTTTCTAGTCAGGCGAATCGCGACGATCCTGCCGACGCTGGTCTTCGTCTCGATGCTGATCTTCGGGCTGCAGCAGCTGCTGCCCGGCGATCCGGCGGTGATCCTGGCCGGCGAGGAGCGCGACCCCAACGTGGTCGCCTACTTGCACCAGAAGCTGCACCTCGACGACGCGCTGCCCGTGCGCTACGGCTACTGGGTCGGCGGCGTGCTGCGCGGCGATCTCGGCGAGTCCGTGCGGACGCAGCAGCCGGTGCTCAACCTCGTTGCCCAGAAGCTGCCGGTGACGATTGAACTGGCGGTGCTGGCGATGGCAATCGCTCTCGTGATCGGCATTCCGGCCGGCATCGTCTCGGCGGTCGGTCGCGGCACCGCCTGGGACGTTGGCGCCAACGCGTTCGCGCTGTGGGGCCTGTCGACGCCTAACTTCTGGCTCGGCATCCTCATGATCCTGCTTTTCTCGGTTCGGCTAGGCTGGCTGCCGGCATCGGGCTACGTCAGCCCGTTCGAGAACCTGGGCAAGAACCTAGCGGCGATGATCATGCCGGCGTTCGTGCTTGGCAACGCGATCGCGGCCGTGCTGATGCGCCACACGCGGAGCGCGATGCTGCAGGTGCTCAACGCCGACTACGTCCGCACCGCGCGCGCCAAGGGCCTCAGCGAGCGCGTCGTCGTCCTCAAGCACACCCTGCGCAACGCCCTCACGCCGATCATCACCCTCGGCGCGCTCGAGTTCGGCACGCTGCTCTCGGGCGCGGTGCTCACCGAGCAAGTGTTCACGATCCCCGGCTTCGGCAAGCTGATCGTCGATTCGGTCTTCAACCGCGACTACGCCGTCGTGCAGGGCGTCGTCCTCGTCACGGCGAGCGCTTATATCGCCCTCAACCTGCTCGCCGACATCGCCTACTTCGCGGCCAACCCGAAGCTGCGCGCCTGAGGCGACGACGATGACCGCCGTCCTCGCCACCGCCACCGCGGCTCCTCGCGACGCCGGCGTGCCTGTGCCGCCGGCCGGCGCGTGGCGTCCGGTGTGGCGAAAGCTGCGGCGCCGGCGCGCGGCAATGATCGGGCTGGCGGTGGTCGCGGCATTCGTGGTCGCTGCGCTGTTCGCGCCGTGGCTCGCGCCGTTCGATCCGGTCGAGACAAGCTGGAGCGCGATCCGCCAAGCGCCTTCCGCGGCGCATTGGCTCGGCACCGACGACATCGGCCGCGACGTGTTTTCGCGCGTGATCTGGGGCACGCGCGCCTCGCTGCTCGCCGGCGTCGTCGCGGTCTCGATCGCGGTCGCTCTCGGCGTGCCGATCGGCATGGCGGCCGGCTTCGCCGGCGGCGTGGTCGACGCGCTGATCTCGCGCCTGACCGACGCCTTCCTTGCCTGCCCGTTCCTGATCCTGGCGATTGCGCTCGCCGCCTTCCTCGGCCCGAACCTCACCAACGCGATGATCGCGATCGGCGTCTCGGCGACGCCGATCTTCGTGCGCCTCACTCGCGCTCAGGTGATCAACGTCAAGGTCGAGGACTACATTGAGGCGGCGCGTGCGCTCGGCAACCCGCCGTGGCGCATCGCCTGGCGCCACGTCCTGCCGAACATCCTCGCACCGGTGATCGTCCAGGCAACACTGGCGATCGCGGCGGCGATCATCGCAGAGGCGAGCCTGTCGTTCCTCGGCCTCGGCCAGCAGCCGCCTGCGCCGAGCTGGGGCAGCATGCTCAACACGGCGAAGAACTACGTCGACAACGCGCCGTGGATGGCGATCTGGCCGGGCGTGGCGATCTTTCTCCTCGTCCTCTCGTTCAACCTGCTCGGCGACGGCCTGCGCGACGCGCTCGACCCGCGTCAGCGCTGACGACGCGCGGCTTCACCGACCCGGACCATGACGTAAGGCGACGACTGCGCGCTGCGTCGGCTCGCCCCGGACGGCATCGCCGAGCCGCAGCGCTTCTTCGAACGAGTACTTCCTGACCGTCAACGGTGGGGGCCCGCATCCGGACGAGGCGGCGATTGGGTTCGCAGACCCGCCGCTCGCCGGCAGCACGCGCGCCGACCGGCTTCGGGCGCGCTGCGCCATGTGCAGGTGCAGAGCGCGGCCTGCTCACGATGGGCCGCTGAACCAACCTGCTGCGGGTGATGGCCAAGCCGCTCGCCGGTGGCACGATCGACGAGTACCTCGCGCTCGTGGAACGATCGGCGCGTGTCGGACTGAAACGAGGAGACATCACGGGTCGAGGCGAGGCGGTGCCTGCTCGCCAGCGCGAGCCCGGTCGCAGCCATCGGCGAGGCGCTCGGCTTCAGCGACACGCCGTACTTCATCCGCTTCTTCAAGCGCCACGCCGGCGTCACGCCGGACGAGTTCCGCGCCTCGAGCGGAAGTGCAATTTCTGATCGCGGAAGTTCATTGCAGGAGCGCGAAGGCTAGGCGAGCATGTCCGGCGTGTTGCGTACAGGCCGGACATGACCCGAACCCGCCCCCTTCGCTTCGTCGCCTCAGTCGCCGTCCTCGCCGGCTGCGCCTTCGTGCCCGCGCCGGGTGCGAGCGGCCCGGACGCGGCGCCCGGCAGCGCCTTCGAGGGCGCCGACGCCATCGAAGGCGTTCGCTTCACCTTCCGCTCGGGCGGCGCGATTGACACCCGCCCGCTCGTTTCGCCGGCGTCGTCTATTCCCGCAGCGCCGACGGCAACGTCTACGCCATCGACGCCAAGACGGGCGCGAGCGCTGGCGCCACGCGACCAGCGGCGCCGTCGTCTCGTCGGCGGCCGCGGGCAGCGACACGATCCTCGTCGCCAGCCGCGACGACCAGCTCTACTGCTTGGACGCGGGCGACGGCGTGGTGCGCTGGCGCTACCGCTTCGGCGCCGAGCTCGGCGCGCAGAACTACTGGGAGCATGTCCTCTCGTCGGCGACGGTGCGAGTCGGCCGCGTCTACATCGGCCGCGTCTACATCGGCGGCGGCGACGGCGCGTTGGTCGCGCTCGACCCTGCCAGCGGCGCCGCGCTCTGGTGCCACGACGCCGGCGCGCGCATCCGCTCGACGCCGGCGGTGCAGGGCGATGTCGTCGTCTTCGGCACGATGTCCGGCCACGTCGTCGCGCTCGACGCCGCCAACGGCCGGCCGCGCTGGCGCTTCGCGACCGACGGCGCCGCGCACGCGTTCGTCGACAAGGGCAACGACACGACCTCGGTGTTTGCCTCGCCGACGATCACCGGGGCGCTGGTCGCGATCGGCGCGCGAGACGGCCAACTCTATGCCCCCGATCTCGCGACGCGGCAGGCTCGCGTGGCGCTCGACGCACGACGGCTCGTCGTGGATCCTGTCGACGACGTACGACGGCGGCACGCTCTACGTCGGCAGCGGCAGCGCGCTCATCGTCCAGGTGGCCGACCCGGCGAGCGGCGCCGAGCGCTGGCGCCTTCAACGCCCGCGGCGCGGTCTTCTCGTCGATCGCGATCGCGCGCGACACGCTCCTCTTCAGCGACTTCGCCGCGTCCTTCACGCCGTCGACCGCCGCTCGGGAATGCCGCGCCCTGCCGCGCCGCATCGTCCACTGGGAGGGCGCGAAGTCGCCGGCGGGGTACGGCTGGTTTCGCGGCGGCGTCGACCTCGCCATCCTCGGCCAACTAAAGGGCGCCGGCTACGAGCAGAGGGACGCGGCCGCGCTCGCCGCCTTCATGGCCGAGGCGACCGCCGCCAGCGCACCGAGCGTCGTCGTCTTCGCCGACAACAAGATCCCGGTGGAGCTCAGCGACAAAAGCGCGGGGCCGGCGCCAATCCGCAGGTACCTCGAGGCCGGCGGCAAGGTCGCGATGCTCGGCCCGAATCCGGTCATCTGCCCAGGCCGACGCCAAGACCGGCGAGCTCTTCGCCATCGACCACACGGCGCCTGAAAGAGTGTTCGGCGTTCACTCTCCCGAGCCGAACGACGCTGCCGGGTTCTACGTCAACCGACGGACTCGCGAAGGTCGGGCCATGGGACTGGTCACGAGCGCGATCGGCTTTCTCGCCGTCGATCCCCGCCAGCAAGGAGAGCGCTTCACGCCGCTCGCGATCGACGAATTCGGCAAGGCGAGAGCGTGGCTGAAAGGCTACGGCGGACGGCGCGGAACCGGCCTGCTGCAGCTCACCGTGCCGCGCCAGAAAGCCGCCGATCTCTCCGAGGTGCAGGCAGCGATCGAGTTCGGCGTCGTCTGGTAGCGGCGGCGACGCGCGCCACGACCCCGCCCGCCTGCGCGACGCCTGCGCGGGCAGCGTGCGTCACCCCGTTATATCGGCCATCCATGGCGCTCGGCGCGCCCCTGGTGGCGCTCGGCTCGCCGCGCGACCAGGCAGGCGCGGCCGGTCGCTAGACTCGCGGCGATGAACTCCTCGACGAACCGGCGAGAGGCAGCCGTCCTTGCCGCCCTTCTCGTTGGCGTGCTCGTCGCGCTGCCCGCCCCGAGTGGCGCGCAGGAGCGCAGCATCGTTATGGCGTCGACGACGAGCACCGAGCAGTCGGGCCTGTTCGCGCACCTGCTGCCGACGTTTCGCAAGGCGACCGGCATCGAGGTCCGCGTCGTCGCGGTCGGCACCGGGCAGGCGCTCGACATGGGCCGGCGCGGCGACGCCGACGTGCTGTTCGTCCACGACCGGCCGGCCGAGGACAAGCTCGTCGCTGAAGGCTTTGGCCTGAAGCGCTCCGACGTCATGTACAACGACTTCGTCCTCGTCGGCCCCGTCGCCGACCCGGCCGGTGTGAGGGGACGCGACATCGTCGCCGCGCTGACGAAGCTCGCCGCGTCGAAGACCGCGTTCGTCTCGCGCGGCGACAAGAGCGGCACCCATTCGGCCGAGCTGCGCTACTGGAAGGCGGCCGGCATCGACGCCCCGGCCGGCCGCGTGGCCGGCTACAGGGCGTGCGGCTGCGGCATGGGGCCGGCGCTCAACATCGCGTCGTCGCTCGACGCCTACGCGCTTACCGACCGCGGCACGTGGCTCAGCTTCAGGAACCGCGGCGGGCTCGCGATCCTCGTCGAAGGCGACCGGCGGCTCTTCAACCAGTACGGCGTCATCGTCGTCGACCCGGCCAGGCACCCGCACGTCAAGGTGCAGCTCGCGCAGGCCTTTGCCGACTGGGTGCTATCGGCCGAGGGCCAGGCAACGATCGCCAGCTACACGGTCGGAGGCGAGCAGCTCTTCTTTCCAAACGGGAAGCCGTAAGCGCCACCCGCGCGCGGCGGCGACCTGGCCGACTCAACAGCGATCGTTCAGGTTTTTCTGCGACGAGCCCCCAGGCCCAGAAGAGCCAGCCCGCCAAGGATGAGCGCGTAGGTTTCCGGTTCGGGTACAGGGGGGATCCCGACCCCTGTGCCTTGGCGGTCCGCCCGGCCACCGCGTCGATTTCGTCCTCGGTGTCGAAGAGCGGACGCAGTGCCTGTGAACCCACGCCCTGCACCGAGACGTAGCGGAACGTGTCGGTGGGCGAGACCAGAGTCCTGACCGTCGTGAAGCCATCGACGAGGGCGACGTTGTCTGGCTGCCAACCTTGCAGGTAGACCTCCGACAACGTGGCGAGATGCCAGTCGGCAAGGTTCGTGGAACTGGGCGTATTGCTGAGATAGACCGTGTACTCGAGCGCTTCGTTAGGCAGCGGACCGTGATCGATCGCAGGAAAGACAACCGCCTTGTTGGCAGGGCCGCCGAGATCGAAGACGCTTCCGTTGCAGGGTGTGTCGGGCGCGGGGTTTGTCGTCGCGTTCGCACCATAGTTCTGACCCCACGCATAGTCGCGTGCGTTCAGCGAAGTCGGGGTGGTCGCGATAATCGTGTACGCGTAGTTGAGCAATCCGGTCGTCTGTCCCGAGGCGGTCAGGTTTCCCGTACCCAAAGCCTGCCGAAGATCAGACCCGCGGGATCCGTGAACGTGTTGATGCTGACGTGGAGTTGACCCGGCCCCGTTCCGACGGAAAAGCCGAGTCCGGCGAACGTACTCGCGCTCGCCCCTTGAAAAAGGGTGCTGTGGTTCGGGTCGCCCGGACCCGTGATGAACGGCGGATCGGCCCATGACGTGGCACTTGCGGCGACGAGACCGAGGGCGGTCACGCCGATCCGAACTGATTCTTGACGCGATCGAGAGCCATGCTTGTACCCCTTTGTCTTGATTGGATTCCGGCAGTGACCGCGACCGAGCTACCTGTCGCGGTGGATGTGCTGCTGCAGTGGAGTAGCGTCCTTCCAGGGCATGAGGCCCCCCATCCACCAAGGGGCGGCGGCTGGGCTGAAGTGGCCCGAACCCGTAGGCTGATGCGTCCTAACGCGCGCCCGGAACCGCGCCCATCGCCGCGTCGGGCAGCGCCGTCGCGATCGCGGGCAGGAGGCAGATCAGCACGACCGCCAGGAACATCAGGCCGACGAACGGGAGCACGCCGCGGATGATCTGTCCGAGCGTGATGTCGGGCGCGATGTTCTTGATGACGAAGAGGTTTAGCCCGACCGGCGGGTGGATGAGCCCGGCCTCCATGACGATCGTCATCAGCACTCCGAACCAGATCAGGTCGAAGCCGGCCGCCTTGAGCGGCGGTAACACGATCGGCGCCGTCATCAGGATGATGCTCACCGGCGGCAGGAAGAAGCCGAGGACGACGACGAGGAGCAGGATCGCGGCGAGCAGCAGCCACTTCGAGAGCTGTAGGGCGACGATCCACTGCGCCATTGACTGGCTGATGTGCAGGTAGCTCATCACGTACGAGAACAGCAGCGACATGCCGATGATGAACATCAGCATGGTCGATTCCTTCAGCGTCGCGGTGAGGATCGGCGCGACGTCCTGGACGCGCCAGACGCCGTACACGACGGCGATCAGCACCAGCGCGAGGAGGGCGCCGAGGCCGGCGGTCTCCGACGGCGTCGCGAAGCCCCCGTAGAGCGCGATCATGACGCCGATCAGGAGGATCACGAACGGAAGCACGCGCGGCAGCATCTCGACCTTCTGGCGCAGCGTGAAGGTCTCGCTGTCGAGCATCGCCGACGCGGTGCCGTATTGGGCGTGGGCGGCGATCGCGCTCCGGTGCTCGCGCCGGTAGCGCAGCACCGCGTAGGTGGCGAAGAGGCCGACCAGGAGCACGCCCGGGCCGATGCCGGCGAGGAAGAGCCGGCCGAGCGACTGCTCGGCGGCGACCGCGTACAGGATCATCGTGATCGATGGCGGCAGCAGGATGCCGAGTGTGCCGCCGGCAGCGATGATGCCGGCCGCGAATCCGGGCGAGTAGCCGCGCTTTCGCATCTCGGGGATGCCGGCCGAGCCGATCGCCGAGCACGTCGCCGGGCTCGACCCGGCCATCGCCGCGAAGAGGGCGCATGCGAACACGTTGGCGATGCCGAGGCCGCCGGGCACGCGGCTCATCCACGCATGCAGCGCCGCGTACAGGTCCTGGCCCGCGCGCGAGCGGCCGATCGCCGCGCCCTTGAGAATGAACAGCGGAATCGAGAGCAGCGTGATGCTGGCCATCTCCTCGTAGACGTTCTGCGTGATCGTGTCGAGCGACGCCGCCGGCATGAAGAACGCCATGAAGACGACGGCGACGGCGCCGAGCGCGAACGCGATCGGCGCGCCCGTCATCATGAAGAGCAGGGTGACGGCGGCGAAGGCTAGGCCGATCGCGAGCATCGACATCAGTCGCTCGCCTGGCTCACGCGCGCGCGCGGTTGATGCTGGCGGCGAGCTGGATGACGAGCTGCAGCGCGAGCAGCGTCATGCCAAGCGACATCAGCAGGTAGGGGATCCAGAGCGGCGGCGCCCACGACGACGAGGTCGTCTGCTTGTCGAGCCAAGCCTCGTGCAGGAGCGTCCACGACTTCCAGGCGAAGAGGGCGCAGAAGGCGAGGCAGAGGAGGTCGACGGCGATGCGCCTGAGCGCATTGGCTCGCCTCGACAGCAACGTGGACACCGCCTCGATCCCGACGTGGCCGTGGATCGACTGCACGAACGCGCCGCAGAGGAAGGTCGCGCCGACGAGCAGGAAGACCGCCGTTTCGTCCTGCCAGTCGGTCGATGATTTGAACAGGTAGCGCGTGACGACGCTCGAGGTCAGCACGAGCGAGGCGGCGAGCAGGGCCAGCATGCCGAAGCCGACCATGACGCGGTTGGCGAGCGCGACCGCGCGCGCCAGCGGCATCAGCCCGATCGGCGTCGCCGAGTCGATCCCCGGGGTGGCGCCGGCGTCGGCCGATTCCGGCGGCAGGCTCGCAGCGCCGGCGAGCAGGGCAGCGTCGGCGCCCGCGCCCGGCCGCAGCCCAGTGCCCACCGGCCCGCTCACGCGATCAGCTTTTGCGCCGCTTTCAATAGCGCGGCCGACGTCTCGCCGCGCTCGCTGTAGTCCTTCCACGCGGTGTCGCGGGCGATCGCCTGCCACTTGCGGACGGTCGCCTCGTCGAGGTCGTGGACCTTGGCGCCGGCCTTGGCATAGACCTCGGCGGCGATCTTGTCGTCGGCGCGCGCGGCCTCGGTCGCGAACCGCTCCTGCTCGGCGCCGGCCTGCATCATGATCTCCTGTTGCGTTTTGGGCAGCTTGGCGAAGATCTCCTTCGACATCAGCAGCGGCTCGAACATGAACCAGTAAGCCTTGTTGCGGCCGCTGGTCAGGTGCTTGGCGATCTCCTCGAGCTTGAACGAAATGAAGCTGGTCGACGACGTCATCGCCGCGTCCATCGCGCCGGTCTGCATCGCCGCGTAGATCTCATTCGAGGGCAGCGAGATCACCGAGGCGCCGGCGGCCTTCAGCATCATGTCCATCTCGCGGCTGCCGCCGCGCACCTTCAAGCCTTTGGCGTCTTCCGGCTGGACGAGGGGTGTCGCGCGGCTCGCGACGCCGCCAGCCTGCCAGATCCAGCTGAGGACAACGATGCCCTTCTCGTCGAGCGTCTTGGTAAGCAGCCTGCCGACCTCGCTCGTCTTCCAGGCCGCGCCCACCTCGTAGCTCGGTACCAGCGCCGGCATCAAGCCGATGTTGGTCTCGGCGACCTCGCCGCCGGCGTACGACAGCGGGTAGAGGCTGATGTCTAGCGCGCCCTTGCGCATCGCCGAGAACTGGGCGTTGGTCTTCATCAGCGACGAGCCGGGATAGACCGCCGCCTTGAGCGCGCCGTTGCTGCGCTTCTCGATGTCGGCGGCGAAGCGCCGGCAGAGACGATCTCGAAAGTCGCCTTCGGTCGCGGTGCCACCAGGGAACTGGTGCGAGATCTTCAGCGTTCCCGCCTGGGCCCAGGTGGCGCCGGCCATCGGCAGGGCGCCGGCAGCGGTCATCGCGCCGAGCCAGTCGCGTCTCGTCATCGCCATGCTCGTCTCCTGTTGTCCTTGTCGCTGCCATTCTGGGGGCCCGGCAAGCGGGCCGCCATTGGGGGTCTCTCCGAGTCGCCTCGCGGTGCAACTGCGCCGCGAGGCCCCGAGCGAAGACGGTTTGCGGCGAGCCGGCCGAGCCCCGAGCCTAATTCGCGGCGAAGAGCTCGCCGCAGCGAGACGTGCTCTTCATCCCGGGCGCGTCGTACTGGATCTGTACGGCGCTGATGCGGCCCTGCTTGTCGGCGGTCAGGCGCAGCTTGCAGACGCGGCTGTCGAGGCCCTCCGGGCCCGGCGGCGCGTAGCGAACGCTCGAGATCCAGTCGTACGACATGCCGCCATCGACCAGCTCGCTGCGTCCGGCCGCCCGGCCGTAGCGATCGAAGAAAACGCCGGCGGGCATTCCGAGGACGCGCGCGTTAATAATCGATTGCGCTTCCTCGTTGTGCTTGAGCAGCCCGCAGCCGCCGAGGCCGATCAGGAGCGAGGCGGCGGCAAGGGCGCGGCCAGTGGTGAAGAGGCGGGTCACGGTGGGTTCTCCTGCGAATGCCGATGATGCCTGCTCTAGGAATACCCGCCGTCGGGCGCTGCGGCGGGCGCCGAAAAATGGGCGCGCCCTTCCCCCTACCGCTTCGAACGCGATGACTGCCACGCCCGCCCGCCTCGCCTGCTCGATCCTGCTCGTCGCGCCGCTGGCCGCGAAGCCGTAAGCGCACGACGAACGCCGGCAAGCCGATGCACATCGTCGTCAGCTTCACGCCGGGCGGCGCGCCCGACATCCTGATGCGCGCGATCGGCGAGAAGCTGAGCTGCGCCTGGAACCAGCCGGTGCTGATCGACAACAAGCCCGGCGCCAGCGGCAACAGCGCGCGGAATTCGTCGCCAAGGCGCCGCCCGACGGCCTGACGTCGGGATCGGGAACGTCGATCCACGTCTCGGGCGAGCTCTTCGAGATGATGGCCGGCATCGACCTGACGCACGCCGGTGGTCGACCGCTGGGCGAGGCCGGGATATCCCGGCGATGCCCGACATCGCGAAGGAGCTTGACGACGCAGGTCTGGAGTCGGTCGACTCCAGGCCGACAAGATGGCTCGTATCAGCGCGCCGAGGCCGACAAGTGCGTCAAGGTCGCCAACGACTCCGGCTCACAGGTCGAGTGAACGGCCGCACGATCTTGGCCGCGCGCGCTGTGACAAGCGCGGGTTCGTTATTGATTGAGCAGGATCGCCGCGATGATGCCGGTCGCGACCGCGACCAGCACATAGTCTCCACCGGTCTGCACCCACTGGTACCCGCGCGGCGGCGCGTATAGCCGGTGCTCGCGCCAGTCGTCCACTACGTACTGGCGTGTGCGGTACTCGTAGGGTAGGCGGCCGCCGCGATAGAACGAGTGGTCGGGGCCCGCGCCGCGACCGTCGTGGCCCCAGTAGTCGGCGCGATAGCCGCCGTCGTTGCGGCCGTAGCCGCGGTCGTACCCACGGTCGTACCCGCCGCGCGTGTCGAAGCCGCGGTTGCGGTCTTCGCGGCGGTCGCTGCCGTTCCAGCCGCGCGGGGCCACGCGCTGCTCGTGCTCGTCGCCGCGGAGGCCGCCGTCCCGGACGCGGGGGTCGACGCCACGGTTGCGGTCATCGCCGCGATACACCGGCGGCGCGACGACCGGGTTGTCGCGCGGCTGCGCGACACGACCGCCGCGACCGTCGCCCGGCGTGCGGGCGTCGCCGTTACGCGGGTCGCCGCGCGGAAAGCCGCGCTGCGCGTCGCGCTGCGCGTCGCGCTGCGCGTCGCGCTGCGCCTGATCGAGCAACTCCTGGTTGCGCTCTGCCTGGGCAAAAGCGCCGCCGCTGCTCAGCAGCAGCGAGGCGGCCGAGATGAGGGCGACGATTCTTTGGGTTCTCATGTCGAGCTCCTTTCAAAGGGCTTCCGGTGATGGTGGACCCGCCGGCGCGGCGCGGATGTAGGAGAAAGTCGCCCCTGTGCCGTCAGACGCGCCCCGGCGGGCTAGCACCCTGTTGGTGGGTTCGCCCGCCGCGCCGTTCCGGCCCCTGGTGTTTCGCGGCGTAAAGAAGTAATGCCAGCCTATCCTCTTGGCCGATGAAGTCGCCGCCGCCGCCGCTCTCTCGCTATCGCCAGAAGCGCAACTTCGAGGTCACGTCGGAACCTGCAGGCGCGTCTTCGGCTGGCGCGGAGCCGGCGGCGCAGAAGCCGCTCTCATTCGTCGTCCAGAAGCACTGGGCGAGCCGGCTCCACTACGACTTCCGCCTCGAGCTCGACGGCGTCCTGCTCAGCTGGGCGGTGCCCAAGGGCCCGTCGTTCGACCCGTCGAAAAAGCAGATGGCGATCCACGTCGAGGACCATCCGCTCGACTACGCAAAATTCGAGGGCACGATCGCGCCGCGCCAGTACGGCGCCGGCACGGTCATCGTCTGGGACCGCGGCATTTGGGAACCCGAGGGGGACGCGCGCGCGGGCCTGGCTCAGGGCAAGCTCGTGTTCCACCTGCGCGGCGAAAAGCTCGCCGGCCTGTGGGAGCTGGTGCGCATCGCCAAGCCCGGCGACAAGCAGGACGCGTGGATGCTATTCAAGAAGAAGGACGCTTGGGCGCGGCCGGTCGCCGAGTACGACGTGATCGCCGCGCTGCCCGACAGCGTCGTCGCCAAGCCGCTCGGGTTGGTGGAGGAACGCGAGCCGCGCGGGGCGCCGGTCGGCCGGCCCGCCGGCGCCGCCGCAGCCCGCGAGAAGTCCGATCTCTCCGCTGCCGTGCGCGCCTCGCTTCCGGCCCGGCTCGAGCCGCAGCTCGCGACCCTCATCGACACGCCGCCCACGGGCGACTGGATCGTCGAGACCAAGTTCGACGGCTACCGCCTGATGGCGCGCATCGAGCGCGGCAAGGCGCGGCTCATCACCCGCGGCGGCCATGACTGGACCGACAAGATGAAGCCGCTCGCCACGGCGATCGAGTCGCTCGGCATCGCTACGGCGTGGCTCGACGGCGAGATCGTGGTCATGAACGCCGACGGCCTGCCCGACTTCAACGCGCTGCAGAACGCGATCGACAACGCCGCCAGCGAAGCGATCGAGTACTTCGTCTTCGACCTGCCGTTCCACGACGGCAAGGACCTGCGCAAGGTGCCGCTACGCGCGCGTCGTGCGCTGCTCGCCGGCCTGCTCGAGGACAAGCTCGGCGAACGCGTGCGCCTGAGCCAGTCGTTCCCGGCGACGCCGGCGCAGATGCTCGAGGCCGCCCGGCAGATGCAGCTGGAGGGAATCATCGTCAAGCGCCCCGATTCGCCGTACCTGTCGCAGCGCAGCGAGACTTGGCTGAAGCTGAAGTGCTCGTTGCGTCAGGAGTTCGTGATCTGCGGCTTCACCGATCGCAACGGCGCGCGCGGCGAGGTCGGCAGCCTCTTTCTCGGCACCTACGAGAAGGGCGGGTTGACCTACGCCGGCAACGTCGGCACCGGCTGGAACGCGCGCACCGCGCGTGACCTGCATGCGCGCCTGGCGGCGCTCGAGACGACCACGCCGACGCTGGCGATCGAGTCGATCACGCCGGGCCGCTGGTCGCGGCGCAGCGCCGGCGGCGAGCGCTGGGTGCGGCCCGAGCTCGTCGCCGAGGTGTCGTTCCGCGAATGGACGCCGGACGGGCACGCGCGCCACGCCGTCTTTGCCGGGCTGCGTCTCGACAAGGCGGCGCGCGAGGTGACGCGCGAGGTCGCCGAGGTGCCGGCTGCGCCCGCGACCCCGACGCCCTTCTCCTCGAGCGTCAAGGTCACGAATCCCGACCGCGTCATCGATCCGTCGACGGGCTTCACGAAGGTTGCGCTGGTTCGCTACTACGAAAGCATCGCCGAGCGCATCCTGCCGCACCTGAAAGACCGTCCTGTCTCGCTGGTGCGCGCGCCCGAGGGCGTCACCGGCGAGCTGTTCTTTCAGAAGCACCCCGAGACCCGCGTCCCCGGGCTGCGAGCGCTCGACCCCCAGCTCTGGCCCGGCCATTCGGCGATGCTCGCGGTCGACGGCGTCGATGGACTCGTCTCGGCGGCGCAGATGAACACGATCGAGTTCCACACCCTGAATTCGACGGTCGAGAAGATCGACCGCCCCGATCGCGTCATCTTTGACCTCGATCCCGGCGAAGGCGTGACGTGGCCGCACATCCAGGAAGCGGCGCTCCTGACGCGGGCGATGCTCGCCGAGCTGGGCCTCGCCAGCTGGCTGAAGACGAGCGGCGGCAAGGGGCTGCACGTCGTCGTCCCGCACGCTGCTGAGCTCGGCTACGACGTCGTGAAGGGATTTTCCCAGGCGGTCGTGACGCATTTGGCGAAAACGATCCCGGAGCGCTTCGTCGCCCGAAGCGGCGGCAGCCACCGCGTCGGCAGGATCTTCGTCGACTATCTCCGCAACGGTGCCCGGCAGACGACGGCGTCGGCGTTCTCCGCGCGTTCCCAGCCCGGGCTCGGCGTGTCGATGCCCGTGGCGTGGGAGCAGCTGATGTCGCTCAAGGGCGGCGCGCAATGGACCATCGCCACCGCGCGCGAGTACCTGAGCTTCGAGCAGAAGGACCCATGGGCCGACTACTGGACGACGCCGCAGACCCTGGCCGAAGGCATGCGGATCCTGGGCTACAAGCCGTCGGCCCCACGCAACGTCCGAAGGTGACAGGGCACAGGCCTTGCCCGTATGCTCCGGTCCGTTCGCGCCAGCGCGGCGGACCCGAATCTTCGAGGAGTGCTCATGGCCGCCCGATCCATCGCATCGTTGTCCCTCTCGTTCGGCCTCGTTTCGATCCCGGTGAAGCTCTACTCGGCGACCGAGAGCGCGGCAGGCGTGCGCTTCAACATGCTCGACAAGGACGGCTCGCGCCTCAAGCAGCAGTACGTCTCCGAGAAGGACCAGCACGTCGTCGAGCGGGCCGAGATGGTCAAGGGCTACGAGTTCGAGAAAGACCGCTTTGTCATCTTCCAGCCGGAAGAGCTGAAGGCGCTGCAGGAGAGCCCGAGCCACACGATCGACATCGTCGCCTTCATCCCCGACAAGGCGATCGATCCGATCTTCTACGACAAGGCCTATTTCCTGGCCCCCGACAAGCGCGGCGGCAAGCCTTACAACCTGCTGATGGAAGCGATGCGCCAGAGCAGCCGGGTCGCGCTCGCCAAGTGGGCGTGGAAGGCCAAGCAGTACGTGGTGCAGGTGCGCCCCGCCGAAGACGGCCTCGTCCTGCAGCAGCTCCTCTACGCCGACGAAGTGCGCTCGATGAAGGAGCTCGACATCGAGAAGGTCAACGTCTCGCCCGCCGAGCTGAAGCTCGCGATGCAGCTGATCGAGCAGATCAGCGAGGACACCTACGACCCGACGATGTTCGAGGACGAGGAGAAGAAACGCATCCTTTCTGCGATCGACGAGAAGATCGCCGGCAAGCAGATCGTCGCCAACGAGCCGCACGAGCCGGCCTCGGGCGGCGCCCAGGTGATCGACCTGGTCGAGGCGCTGCGCGCCAGCCTGGGGCGCGGCGCCGCCGCCAGGATCAAGGAAGCGCCGGCGAAGGCCGCCGAGCCCGAGGCCCCGGCGAAGGAACGCAAGGGCGTCAGGCGCGCGGCAAAGGTCGAGGAAGCGCCGGCCGCCCCCGCGCGCACGCGGGCGAGGAAGTGACGAGCCAGGCCGAGCCCGCTCCCTACACGATCCGCGCCCTGCAAGACATGCTGGGCCTCTCGCGTGGCGTCATCACCGGTCTGATTGCTGCCGGCTTCGTCGCGCCGAACCGCGGACCGCGCAACGAGTACCGCTTCAGCTTCCGCGAGGTCGTGCTGCTGCGAACGGCGGTCGAGCTGCAGTCGGCGCAGATCCCACCGCGCAAGATCCTTGCGTCCCTGCGCAAGCTGCGCGCGACGCTGCCCGCCGAGCTGCCGCTGAGCGGCCTGCGCATCACGGCCGTCGGCAACGACGTCACGGTGCGCGACGGCGGCTCGCAGTGGCACGCCGACAGCGGCCAGCTGGTGATGGATTTCGAGCTCGCGCCACAGCGCGGCACGGTCGCGTTCCTGCAGCGCACCACGCCGGCGGAGCCGGCCGTCGCGACGCCTTCGTCGCGGCCCGGCGTCGCGGGCGGCGCGCGCGCGCGCTCGATCGCGGCGCCGCTGCGCGAGGACGCCACCGCCGTCTTCAGCCGCGGCGAGGCCCTCGAGGCCAGCGATCCTCGCGCCGCCGAGGCCGCCTACCGCAAGGTGCTCTCGCTCGACCCGGCGCACGCCGACGCCTACCTCAACCTCGGCGCGCTGCTGTGCGAGAGCTGCCGCTGCGACGAGGCTGTCGCGCTCTACGACGAGGCGCTGCGGCGCCGGCCCGACGAGGCCCTCCTGCACTTCAACCGCGCGATCGCCCTCGAAGACCAGGGCCGCAACGACCAAGCGCTGGCGGGCTATCACGCTGCCCTGCGCCTCGCGCCTGACCTCGCGGACGCGCATTACAACGTCGCCCGCCTTCACGAGCAGCTTGGCGATGCCAAACAGGCGGTGCGCCACTTCAGCGCCTACCGGCGCCTGCAGCGGCCTCGCTGAGCGGCGGCGCCGTTCGCCAAGGGCAGGAAAGGCGCCGCGGCGCGCGGGGATCGCTGGCGGCGAAAGCGGAACTTGCGCGGGACGGTTAGCCTCTCTCCATGAGCCCGCTCTTCGAACCCATGCAGATCGGCGCGCTGCGCCTCGACAACCGCATCATCATCGCGCCGATGTGTCAGTACTCGGCGAGCGAGGGCTCGGCCGGCGACTGGCATCTGATCCACCTCGGCCATCTCGCGCTCTCGGGCGCGGGCCTGCTGATCGTCGAGGCGACCGCGGTTTCGCCCGAAGGCCGCATCACGGCCGGCGACCTCGGCCTCTACAGCGACGCCAACGAGGCCGCTCTCGGGCGCGTCCTCGCCGCGGTGCGCGTGCACTCGCCGATCCGGATCGGCATGCAGCTGGCCCATGCTGGCCGCAAGGCATCGAGCCACGTGCCCTGGGAGGGCGGCGCCCAGGTGCCGCTCGGCGAGCCCGGCAGCTGGCGCGCGCTTGCGCCTTCGGCGCTGCCTCACGCGCCCGACGAGGAGCCGCCGATGGCGCTCGACGCCGCTGGACTGCAGAAGATCCGCGATGACTTCGCGGCCGCGGCGCGGCGTGCCGAGCGGCTCGGCATCGAGGGCCTTGAGATCCACGCCGCGCACGGCTACCTGCTGCACCAGTTCCTGTCGCCGATCGCCAACCGGCGCAGCGACGAATACGGTGGCAGCCTCGAGAACCGGATGCGCTTTCCGCTCGAGATCTTCGACATCGTGCGTGCCGCGTTCGCGGCCGAGAAGCCCGTCTGGGCGCGAATCTCGGCGACGGACTGGGTTCCGGGGGGCTGGGATATCGACGGCACGGTGGCGCTTTCGCGGGCGCTGAAGGCGCGCGGCTGCGCGGCGATCCACGTCTCGAGCGGCGGCGTCTCGCCGCAGCAGCAGATCAAGGTCGGCCCGGGGTACCAGGTGCCGTTCGCGCAGCGAGTGAAGGCCGAGATCGGCCTGCCGACGATCGCGGTCGGCCTCATCACCGAGGCCGAGCAGGCCGAGACCATCGTCGCCCGCGGCGAGGCCGACGCCGTCTCGCTTGCCCGCGCGATGCTCTACGACCCGCGCTGGCCGTGGCACGCCGCTGCGCGGCTAGGCGCGCGGGTTGCCGCGCCTCCGCAGTACTGGCGCTCGCAGCCGCGCGAGTACAAGGACCTGTTCGACAGCGCCTCGTTCGGCGCGCGCTGAGTGGCGCGTCGCCGGCGCCGCATGCATTCCATTCGAAGGAGAACTCATGAAGCTCAACCCGCTCGGCCGCACCGGCCTGTTCGTCTCCGAGCTGTGTCTCGGCACCATGACCTTCGGCGGCGGCGACGAGGGCATGTGGGGCAAGATAGGCCGCCTCCAGCAGGACGAGGCCGAGCGCATCGTCGGCGGCGCGATAGACGCAGGAATCAACTTCATCGACACCGCCGATGTTTATGCCGGCGGCCGCTCGGAAGAGATCACCGGGCAGGCCCTGAAGAACCTGAAGGTGCCGCGCGAGCGCGTCGTCGTGGCCACCAAGGTGTTTGGGGAGACCGGAAGCGGCGGCAACGAGCGCGGAGCGACGCGCAGCCACATCGTCGCCGGCCTCAACGAGAGCCTGCGCCGCCTCCAGCTCGATCACGTCGACCTCTACCAGATTCACGGCTTCGACGCGGCGACGCCGATCGAGGAGACAGTGCGCGCGCTAGACACGATGGTGCAGCACGGCCACGTGCGCTACGTCGGCGTCTCGAACTGGGCGGCGTGGCAGATCATGAAGGCGCTCGGCATCTCGGAGCGGCTCGGCGTCGCGCGTTTCCAGAGCCTGCAGGCGTACTACACGATCGCCGGCCGCGATCTCGAGCGCGAGATCGTGCCGATGCTGGAGAGCGAGGGCCTCGGCCTCATGGTCTGGAGCCCGCTCGCCGGCGGCTTCCTGAGCGGCAAGTACGGGCGCGACCAAGCCGGCGAAGCCGGCAGCCGCCGCACGGCGTTCGACTTCCCGCCGGTCGACAAGGAGCGCGCCTACGACGCCATCGACGTGATGCGCGAGATCGCGACAGCGCGCGCCGTCTCGGTCGCGCAGATCGCCCTCGCCTGGCTGCTGCACCAGCCGGCCGTGACGAGCGTCATTATCGGCGCCAAGAAGCACGAGCAGCTCGCCGACAACATCGGCGCGACCGCGCTCGCGCTCGAGGCGCAGGAGCTGGCCCGCCTCGACGAGGTAAGCCGCCTGCCCGCCGAATACCCGGGCTGGATGTTCGCGCGGCAAGGCGAGGTGCGGCGCAAGCAGATCGCGTCGGCACGCGGCCCCCGCGAGGGCTGAGCGCGCCGTCGCGCGCCGTGAAACGAAGCGAACCGTGAGCGCTCGAGGCAATGTCTGCGTCGTCACCGGCGCCTCGCGGGGCATCGGTGCCGCGACGGTGCGGCTGTAGGCGAAGCACGGCTGGAACGTCGTCGTTAACTTTTCGCGCGACGCCGCGCCGGCGCAAGCCGTGGCTGGCGAATGCTGCGCGCTCGGCGTCGAGGCGCTCGTCGTTCGCGCCGAAGTCGCCATCGACGCCGACTGCCGGCGCCTCGCCGACGAGGCCGAGCAGCGCTTCGGCCGCGCCGACGTGCTCGTCAACAACGCCGGCACGACCGCGTTCGTCGCCGCCACTGACCTCGCGGCCTCGACGTCGCGGAGTTCCAGCGAATCTAAGCGGTCAACGTGATCGGCGCGTTCCAGAGGATCGCGCGTTGGCGCCAAAGTTGGCGCGACAGCCCGGCGCGGCGATTGTCAACGCGTCGTCGATCGCCGCGCTGATGGGGGTGCGGCTCCTGGCTCGCCTACATGGCGAGCAAAGGCGCGCTCAAAGCGCTCACGGTCGGGCTGGCGCGCTCGCTGGCACGGCGCTGCGCGTCAACGCCATGGCGCCCGGCTTGGTCGAGAAGCTGTGGCTGCAGAAGGGACTTGGCGCCGAGCGCTACGCGGCGGCGGTGCAGGACTATCGCGCGATCGCTGTGCTCGAAGCGGTGATCGCGCCCGAGACGTCGCCGAAGCGTCATGGTTCCTCGGCGTCAAGGCGACCAAGACGACCGGCGAGGTGCTGCTTCACGATGCCGGGCTGCGCCTGACGCGCGGCCAGGTCCACAGGGAGGCTCGCGCAGGAGCGCGGCGGGCGCAAATCTAGAATGCCGTCCGTGCAGAACGCTTCCCGGACCTGCGGCCGATCGCCTCTGCGCGTTATCGCCCGCTGATCGGCGTCATGCGCCCGGCACCGCTGCGCGACCGCCTGTTGCTCCTCGCCGCGGTGGCGATCCTGCCGCTCGCCCTGATGTCGGGAATCGCTTTGACGGCGTTGCTCGAGCAGCAGCGCCATCAGGCCGAGCAGTCGTCGCTCGGCCTGGCGCGCGCTCTCGCGACCGCGGTCGACATGGAGCTGCGGCTGACCGTGTCGGCGCTGCAGTCCCTCGCCCTTACCGCGCCGCTCGGCAGCGCCGACGATGTCGACCTCGCCGACGCGTATGACGCGGCCAGGCGCGTGCTTGCTGGGCGCCCGGAATGGCGCTCGGTGTCGCTCGCCACGCCGGCCGGGGGGCCGCTCTTCAACACTGCGACACCGTTCGGCGCGCCCACGCCCCCCGTCACCGAGCCGGAAAGCCATGCCGACGTGGCGCGCACGCGCGCGCCAGTGGTCGGCCGGCTCGCTTTCGGGCCGTCCGGAGATCCGGGCGTGGCCGTGCGCGTTCCGGTCGAGCGCGGCCGCAAGCTGCATTACGTGCTGACGGCGGTGGTGCGGCCTGAGGCGATCTTGCGCGTCGTCAATGCGCAGCGCGTGCCGAACGACTGGATCGTCTCGGTCTTCGACGACCAGGACCGCCGCGTGGCCCGCTCGCGCGACCACGAGCGCTTCCTCGGCACGCCGCCATCGCCCACCTTGCAAGCGATGTTGGCGTCGCTTGGCGACGCCAACGAGAGGGTCGGCGCCACGACGACGATGGAAGGCGAACGGGTGCACACCGCGGTGGCGCGCGTCCGCTCGGCGCACTGGGTGGTTGCGCTCGGCGTGCCGGCATCGGTCGAGGCTGGCACGTTGCGCGACTCGGCGCTCGCCTACGGCGGTGGCATCCTGCTCTCGCTCGGCCTCGGCAGCGTTGCCGCCTGGCTGCTCTCGGGCAGCATCGCCGCACCGATCGCGCGCCTGCGCGATGCCGCGGCGGCGCTCGGCCGCGGCGCGCCCGTCGAGGACGCCAAGGCGGGCCTGGTCGAGATCGAGGCGGTCTCGGAGGCGCTCGTGTCGGCGTCGGCGCTGCGCCGGCAGGGCGAGGCCGAGCGCGAGCAGCTGCTCGATGCTGAGCGGGAGGCCCGGGCGAGCGCCGAGCGGTCGCAAGCGCGACTGCAGCAGCTCGTCAGCGTCGGCGCGCTGCTCTCGCGCTCGCTCGAGGAGGAGACGACGCTGGCGGCGATCGGCTCGCTCATTGTTCCCGACATCGCCGACATCTGCCGCATCGACCTGCTCGACCGCGACGGCGTTCTGCAGCGCAAGCTCACCCGTCATGTCGACCCGCAGCGCCAGTCGGAGATGCTGGACTTCGTGCAGCGGAACGCCTCGACGCCGGACAGCCCCGGTTCGTTCGCCTGGACGGTGGCGACAGGCCAGACTTTCTTCGCCAACCTCGAAGCCGGCGCCGCCGACCAGTTCTCCGACCCGGCCTTCCGTTCTTTCGTGCAGGGCTTCGGCATCGGCGCCGCCTGCGTCGTCCCGCTGGTCGCGCGCGGCCGGACGATCGGCGCGATGTGCGCGCTGCAGGCCGAGTCGGGGCGGAGCTTCGGCGAAGCGGACGGTGCGTTGATCGGCGAGCTCGCCCAGCGCGCCGCGCTCGCGCTCGACAACGTGCGCCTGTTCGGCGAATCGCGCGAAGCGCTGCGCGAAGCCGAGATCGCCAACCGCACCAAGGACGAGTTCCTCGCCATGCTCGGCCACGAGCTACGCAACCCGCTGGCGCCGATCGTCACCTCGCTCGAGGTGATGGCGCGGCGCGACGGCGCCGACGAGGGCCGCGAGCGCCGCATCATTGAGCGCCAGGTCGCGCGCCTGGCGCGCATGGTCGACGATCTGCTCGACGTGTCGCGGATCGCTTCGGGGAAGATCGAGCTGCGGCGCGAGAGCCTCGACCTGCGCCAGGTGATCGCGCGCGCCCTCGAGCTGGCCGCGCCGGTGCTGCAGGCGCGGGCGCCGCCGGAGGTGAGCCTGCCCGAGGACGCGGTCTGGGTCAGCGGCGATGCGCTGCGCCTGACCCAGGTGGTGTGCAACCTGCTCACCAACGCCGCCAAGTTCTCCGCGCGCGACGAGCCCATCGCGATCGTGCTCGGCCGCCGCGCCGGCCGCGCCGTGCTCGACGTGCGGGACCACGGCGTCGGCATCCCGGCGGAGCTGCTGCCGCATGTCTTCGAGCGCTTCGTGCAGGGCGAGCAAGCGCTGCAGCGGGCAAGCGGGGGGCTGGGTCTCGGCCTCGCGATCGCCCGAAACTTGGTCGAGCTGCACGGCGGCGCGATCGAGGCCGCAAGCGAAGGCGCGGGCCGCGGCGCCTGCTTCACGATCGTCCTGCCGCAGGTCGATGCCGTTGCCGCGGCGCCGGCGCCTCCCACGGCCGACGCCGCGGCGGCACCGACCCGGCCGACGTGCATCCTCGTCGTCGACGACAACGACGACGCCGCGCAGTCGCTTGCGCTCGTGCTCCAGTTCGAAGGTCACACGGTCCGCACGGCGGGCGACGGCGAGCAGGCGTTGCGCCTGCTCGAAGAGTTCGTTCCCGAGGCGGCCATCCTCGACATCGGCCTGCCGGGGATGAATGGCTACGAGCTCGCGGTGGCGTTGCGGGCCGATCCGCGCACGCAGGGGATCGTCCTGATCGCGCTGACCGGCTACGGCCGCGACCCGGACCGGCGCCGCGCCCTCGACGCCGGATTCGACGAGCACCTCGTCAAGCCGGTCGAGTTCGAGCTGCTGCTCGCCCGCCTGACCGAGCTGCACGCGCGCGACGCGAACTTCGAGGCTGAGCCTCTATCGAATCGGCCTCAGTAGCGGGGCGAGGTCGAAGCGGCCGGTGTCGGCGAGAAGCGGCGACCACAGGTCGCCGACCGCGGTGATCCGCGCCGGCATGTTGCGCAAGTCGAAGTCCTCGATCCGCGCGCCGGCGTCGAGCTCGGCCCACGTGATCGGCGCCGAAACCGTGGCCAGCGGTCGCGGCCGGGGCGAATACGCCGAGGCGAGCGTGCGCCCCCAGGCGTTCTGGTTGTAGTCGACGAGAACGCGACCGGTGGGGCGCTTGGCGATGCGGTATTCGGCCGTGATGATGTCGGGGCGCAGCGCGGCGATATCGAACGCGAAGCGCTTGGCGAAGCTCCAGACCTCCTTCTGCGTCGGCCCGCGAACGATCGCGACGTAGACGTGCAGGCCGCGCGAGCCGGTCGTCTTGACGATCGGCGCCATGCCCAGCCCCGCCAATCCGGCGCGCACGAGCTGTGCGGTCTCGACCACGGCGGCGTAAATCGCTTCCGGCACCGGGTCGAGGTCGAAGTGCAGGAAGTCGGGGCGGTTGACATCGTCGCAGCGGGCGTACCAGGGGTTGAGGTCGATGCAGCCGAGGTTGACGACCCAGAGCAGGGAAGCCAGGTCCTGCACCATCGGAAAATCGATGACGCTGCCCGAGCCGTGCGTGATCGCGCAGGTCTCGATCCATGGCGGGCGCGGCGCCGGCGCACGCTTCATGAAGAACGGCTCGCCGCTCGCGCCGTCTGGATAGCGTTTCATGACCATCGCTCGGTGGGCGAGGTGCGGCAGCAGCACCGGCGCGACGTCGGCGTAGTACTGGAGCAGCTCGCGCTTGAGGATGCCGAGCCCGGGCCAGAACGGCTTGTCGAGATTGGTGAGCCTGACCTCGCGGTCGCCGATGGCGACGAGCGCCTCCTTGCTCGGCGGAATGCGTGGCGCGGCCGCGGCGGTGGCGCTGGCGGCGACCGGCCGCTTCGCTGCAGGGAGCGCTGCGGGCTCGGTCGGTGCCATTTCACGCCCTCGTTTCGGCTCCGTCGTTGCCATCGCTATTCGCCGACGAGGTGGAGCGCGATCTCGCGCCGGTGCGGGCGCAGGCGGTGCTCCCAGAGGAAGATCCCCTGCCAAGTACCAAGCGCGAGCCGCCCGTCGGCGATCGGGATCGACAGCTGCACGCCGGTCAGGGCAGCGCGCACGTGCGCGGGCATGTCGTCGGCTCCCTCCTCGCGGTGGCGAAAGATCGCGTCACCGTCGGGGACGAGGCGGGCGAAGAAGCGCTCGAAGTCGGCGCGGACCTCGGCGTCTGCGTTCTCCTGGATCAGAAGGCTCGCTGAGGTGCGGCGGATGAAGAGCGTCAGGAGGCCGCGGCGCAGGGCCTCGCCTGCGACCCAGTCGGACACCGAACGCGTCACTTCGAGCAGGCCGCGGCCGCGGCTGTCGAAGGCGAGCGTAGTGCCGGCGTGGCGAAGCATCGGCCAAGGATAGGCCGAAGCGCCCACGGCCGGCGCCCGCTCCGCTTTCGTTAAGCTCTTGCGGCGGCAGCAGACCGCGTCCCGGAGAGTTCCATGCCCCACCTTCCCGGCCTCGCCTTCGTGCTCGGCGAGACGATCGACATGTTGCGCGACACGGTGCAGCAGTTTGCCGCCGCCGAGATCGCGCCGCGCGCCGCCGCCATCGACTGCGACAACCTCTTTCCCGCCGACCTGTGGCGAAAGCTCGGCTCGCTCGGGCTGCACGGCATGACGGTGAAGGAGGAGTACGGCGGCAGCGACCTCGGCTACCTTGCCCACATCGTCGCAATGGAGGAGGTATCGCGCGCGTCGGCGTCGGTGGGCCTCTCGTACGGGGCGCACTCCAATCTCGCCGTGAACCAGCTGCACCGCAACGGCAGCGAAGCGCAGAAGAAGAAGTTCTTGCCCAAGCTGGTGTCGGGCGAACACGTCGGCGCGCTTGCGATGAGCGAGCCGAACGCTGGCTCCGACGTGGTGAGCATGAAGCTGCGCGCCGAGTCGAAGGGCGACCGCTACGTCCTCAACGGCTCGAAGATGTGGATCACCAATGGTGGCGATGCCGACACGATGATCGTCTACGCCAAGACCGACATCAATGCCGGTCCGAGCGGGATCACCGCCTTCATCATCGAGAGGGGAGTGAAGGGCCTGTCGTACGGCGCCAAGCTCGACAAGCTCGGCATGCGCGGCTCGAACACCTGGCCGGTGTTCTTCGAGGACTGCGAGGTGCCGGCCGAGAACGTCCTCGGCAGCGAAGGCGGCGGCGTCAAGGTGCTGATGAGCGGCCTCGACTACGAGCGGGCGGTGCTCTCGGGGGGGCCGCTCGGCATCATGGCGGCGTGCATGGACGTCGTCCTGCCGTTCGTGCACGAGAGGAAGCAGTTCGGACAGTCCATCGGCGAATTCCAGCTCATGCAGGGCAAGATCGCCGACCTCTACACGACCTGGTCGGCATCGCGCGCCTACGTGTACGCGGTCGGCCAGGCGTGCGACCGCGGCGACCACTCGCGCGCGCTTCGGAAGGACGCCGCCGGCGCGATCCTCTATTCGGCCGAGAAGGCGACCTGGATGGCGGGCGAGGCGATCCAGGCGCTCGGCGGCGTCGGCTACACCAACGAGTACCCGGCCGGGCGTCTGTGGCGCGACGCCAAGCTGTACGAGATCGGCGCCGGCACGAGCGAGATCCGGCGCATGCTGATCGGTCGCGAGCTGTACGCCGAGAGCATGTGACTCGGCGCAGCAGCCGCTTCGTGATGCGCGGCGGTCCTAGTCGGCGAGCGGCACGCGCACGCCTGGCCGGCGCAACCCGAGCCAGACGACGGTCGCGACGACGACCACGCCGCCTGAGACCTGCGACGGCGCGATCGACTGGCCGAGGACGAGCCAGGCGAGGCCGAGCGCGAACACTGGCTCGACGTTCATGATCGCCGAGTTGCCGACGACGCCGAGGCGGGGCAGCACCGTAAACATGATCGTGAACGCGGTGCCGTACAGCAACGTGAGCGCTCCGAGGCCCCACCAGCCCGGCCCGGCGTTCGGCAGGTGGAAGCCGCCCTGCGCCGTCGCCGCGACGAAGCCGATGACGGCGACGATCGCCATCGTAGTCAGCGTGCGCAGGCGCCCGTCGAGATCGCCGGCTTCATGCTGGGTGAGGACGAGCGCCAGGCCGAAGGTCGCGGCGGCGGCGAGCGCGAATGCCACGCCGGCGCCGATCTTGTGCCACTGCGCGGTCGCGCCGAGGCCGGAGGCCGCACCGAGCACGTCGAGGGCGAGCGCAAGGCCGACGAGCATCACGGGCATTGCCATGACCACGCGCCGCTCGGCCCGGCTCGCGTACAGAACGCGCGCCCAGAGCGCGGTCCAGAGCGGGTAGGTATTGAAGGCGAGCAGAGCGAGCGCAACCGGCAATCGCGCGACCGCGGAGTAGAGGCACAGGCTCTGGACGCCGACGAGTGCACCGATCGCCGGCAGCGCGCGCCGATGGCGCCGAGCGAGCGCAAGCGGTACGCGTTGGACGACGATGAGTGCGCCGACGACGAGTGCAGTTATCGCGCTGCGCACGCTGACCGCGGTGGCGACGTCGACGCCGTGGTCGAAGGCGACGCGGGCGGCGACGTGATTTGCGCCCATCATGAGCGCGATCAGGAGCAGGGTCGCGAACCCCGCGCCCGAGAGGGCGACGCCAACCGGGCGGCCGGTCATGCGGGCGGCACCGGCGTGCCTACCGCGGCATCGACCGGATCGAGACCGGCCCCGCGGCCAGCTTGATGCGCTCGTTCGTGTCGACGAGCTTGCCGTCCCGGATTGAATAGACGGCGAGCGCCTTCTCGACGTCGAACTGGACGATGACGGTCTTGCTGTCCTGCGTGAAGACCAGGCCTTGCGCGGCCTCGCCGCCGGGGATCTCGTTCACCTTGATCGCAGCCCCGTTCCTGATCTCGAACAGGGCCACCGTGCCGAGCTTGTGGCGACCCGGATCGGCGGCGGTCAGATTCGAGCCGGCCATCGACGACACCGCGATCCAGCGCCCGTCGGGCGAGATGGCGACGCCCTCGGGAGTGGCCGACACCGAAATCTGCTGCACGGCGCGGAACGGCCGCTTGCTGACGTCGACGAGGGTGACGACGTCGGCGTCGTCGACGGTGCGCGAAGTGCCGGTGTTGCCGATGACCGCCCAGTGGCCGTCGCTCGAGATGTCGATCGCGTACGGGTTGACGCCCGTCGAGATGCGCTCCTTGGTGAGCGCGACGGTCGTGCCGTCGACGCTCAGCACCGAAGCGCCGTGCTCGTCGCGCAGGGCGACGATCGCGGCCTTGCCGTCGTGCGTGAACGAGACGCCCGACATGCGCTTCTCGCCGACCTTCACCTGGCCGATCATCTTGAGCGTCTTGCCGTCGATCGCCTGCACCTTCACCGTGCCATCGTGCGCGGCCGCGAGCAGCAGCGTGCCCTCGCGGTTGATCGACAGGCCGTTGGGATGGCCGCCGACATCGATCTTGGCGATCACCGCCGGGGGCGATGCTTCGAGGTCGACGACCTGCAGGAAGTTGTCGAAAAGCTCCTTCTTGGCGGCGTAGTCGTAGCGCGTCGGCGCGGCGACGATCGCGAGCTTGCCGTCTGGCGTGATCGCGACGGCCTGCGGCGGCCCCTGGACCGTGTGCTCGAGGCCGACATCGACCGTCGCCTTGACGACCGGCGGGAAGCGCGTCGCATCGAGGACGACGAGGCTGTCGTGCGGCGCCGGCTCGGGGAAGGTGGCGACGCCGTCGACGCGAACGAACTTGCCGTCCTGCGCCGAGACGATGAGGTCGGCCGCGTGCGCGGTGCCCGCGGCCAGCGCGATCAAGCTCACGGCCCTGCAGAACGTCGATGCGAGCGATGTCATGAAATTTCCTCCGGGGGTGGCGATGCGCAGGGCGCACCTTGCGGCGGCCGATCCTAGGCTCCCGCCGCTGGTGCGACAGGGGGGCTTCCCTGCGTCGTCCGGACAACCGGGCCGGGCTGCCTAGCGGCGACGTTAAGCTCGCGGTCGCAGCCCACCCGAGAAGAACGGAGACCCATGCCCGCGTTGAAGTCGCGCATCGACACGCGTTCCGAGGAGTTCAAGGCCAATGCGGCATCGCTGCAACAGCAGGTGGAAGACCTGCGGGCAAAGGCGGCGGAAATCGCGCTCGGCGGCGACGCCAAGTCGCGCAAGCGCCATGCGGCGCGCGGCAAGCTGTTGCCGCGCCAGCGAGTCGACGGCCTGCTCGATGCCGGGGCGCCGTTTCTCGAGATCGGCCAGCTTGCCGCCTTCGGCATGTACGACGGCGAGGCGCCGGCCGCCGGCATGATCGCCGGCATCGGCCGCATCCACGGCCAGGAGTGCATGGTCGTGGCCAACGATGCGACGGTCAAAGGCGGTACCTACTACCCGATGACGGTGAAGAAGCACCTGCGCGCGCAGGAGATCGCGCTGCAGAACCGCCTGCCGTGCATCTACCTCGTCGATTCCGGCGGCGCCTTCCTGCCGCGCCAGGACGAGGTCTTTCCCGACCGCGAGCACTTCGGCCGCATCTTCTTCAACCAGGCCAACATGAGCGCGCAGGGCATCGCCCAGATCGCCGTCGTCATGGGCTCGTGCACGGCAGGCGGCGCTTACGTGCCGGCGATGAGCGACGAGACGATCATCGTCAAGAACCAGGGCACGATCTTCCTCGGCGGGCCACCGCTCGTGAAGGCGGCGATCGGCGAGATCGTCAGCGCCGAGGAGCTCGGCGGCGGCGACGTGCACACGCGCCTCTCGGGCGTTGCCGATCACCTTGCCGACGACGATCGCCACGCGCTGGCGATCGCGCGGCGCATCGTCGCGAGCCTCAATCGCATCAAGCCCGAGACGGTGACGCACGAGACGAGCGAGGATCCCCTCTTCGATCCGAAGGAGATCTACGGCGTCATCCCGCAGGACACGAGGAAGCCCTATGACGTGCGCGAGGTCATCGCCCGCGTCGTCGATGGCTCGCGCCTCGACGAGTTCAAGGCGCGCTACGGCGCTACGCTCGTCACCGGCTTCGCGCGCCTCTACGGCATGCCGGTGGGCGTCATCGCCAACAACGGCATTCTCTTCAGCGAGTCTGCGCAGAAGGGTGCGCACTTCATCGAGCTCTGCTGCGAGCGGCGGGTGCCGCTGCTCTTCCTGCAGAACATCACCGGCTTCATGGTCGGCAAGAAGGTCGAGAACGCCGGCATCGCCCGCGACGGCGCGAAGATGGTGACCGCGGTGGCGACCGCGCAGGTGCCCAAGCTCACCGTCCTGATCGGCGGCTCGTTCGGCGCCGGCAACTACGGCATGTGCGGCCGGGCGTACTCGCCGCGCTTCCTGTGGATGTGGCCGAACGCGCGCATCAGTGTGATGGGCGGCGAGCAGGCCTCGGCCGTGCTCGCGACGGTCAAGCGCGACGGCATCGAGGCGCGCGGCGGCACGTGGCCGGCCGAGGAAGAGCGCGCCTTCAAGGCGCCGCTGCTTGCCCAGTACGAACACCAGGGTCACCCGTACTATGCGAGCGCGCGCCTGTGGGACGACGGCGTCATCGACCCGGCCGAGACGCGCCGCGTCCTCGGCCTGTCGCTGGCGACGACGCTCAACGCGCCGATCCCGGCGACGAAGTTCGGCGTGTTCAGGATGTGAAAGCGAATCGATGTTCAGCAAGATCCTGATCGCGAACCGCGGCGAGATCGCCTGCCGCGTCGTCAAGACGGCGCACCGGATGGGCATCGCGACCGTCGCGGTCTATTCCGACGCCGACGCGAGCGCGCGCCATGTTCGTCTCGCCGGCGAGGCGGTGCGCATCGGTCCGGCGGCGGCGCGCGAGTCGTACCTCGTCGGCGCGAAGATCATCGCCGCGGCGAAGTCGACCGGCGCCGAGGCGATCCATCCGGGATACGGCTTCCTCTCGGAGAACGATGCCTTCGCCGAGCGGTGCGCCGGCGAGGGCATCGTCTTCATCGGCCCGCCGGCGTCCGCGATCCGTGCCATGGGCTCGAAGTCGGCCGCCAAGGCGCTGATGGAGAAAGCCGGCGTCCCGCTCACCCCCGGGTACCACGGTGACGACCAGGACCCGGCGCTGCTTGCCCGCGAGGCGGCGAAGATCGGCTTTCCGGTGCTCATCAAGGCCAGCGCGGGCGGGGGCGGCAAGGGCATGCGGCGCGTCGACAGGGCGCAGGACTTCGCGGCCGCGCTCGCCTCGTGCCGGCGCGAGGCGAAGAGCGCGTTCGGCGACGACCGCGTGCTGGTCGAGCAGTACGTGCTGAAGCCGCGCCACATCGAGATCCAGGTCTTTGCCGACAGCCTCGGCGGTTGTGTTTATTTGTTCGAGCGCGACTGCTCGGTGCAGCGCCGCCACCAGAAAGTGCTCGAGGAAGCGCCGGCGCCCGGAATGACCGTCGAGCGTCGCGTTGCCATGGGCAGCGCCGCCGTCGAGGCGGCGAAGGCGGTCGGCTACGTCGGCGCCGGCACGGTCGAGTTCATCGCCCCGCCCGACGGCCGCTTCTACTTCATGGAGATGAACACGCGGCTGCAGGTCGAGCACCCGGTGACCGAGATGATCACCGGACTCGACCTGGTCGAGTGGCAGCTGAGAGTCGCCGCGGGCGAGCCGTTGCCGCGGGCGCAGGACGAGCTCTCGATCACCGGCCACGCGATCGAGGCGCGCATCTACGCTGAGGACCCCGACAAGGGTTTCCTGCCGTCGACCGGCCGCCTCGTTCACCTCGCGCCGCCGCCGGAGAGCGCCTCCGTGCGCGTCGACACCGGGGTCGAGCAGGGCGATGCGATCACGCCGTTCTACGACCCGATGATCGCCAAGCTGATCGTTCATGGGCCCGATCGCGCCGGCGCGCTGGCGCGGATGAAGATCGCGCTGGCGAATTACCGGATCGCGGGCGTCGCCAACAACGTCGAGTTCCTCGGCCGCCTAATCGCGACCGACTCGTTCGCGCGTGCCGATCTCGACACCGCGCTCATCGAGCGCGAGCACGCGCTGCTGTTCCCGCCGGCGGCGCTGCCGCCCGACGACGTCTGGCTGCTTGCCGCGCTCGCCGAGGTCGAGCGCGACCGGGCCGCGGCGCGGCGCGCGGCGCGCGACGCCGCCGACCCGGGATCGCCGTGGCATGCGCCCGACGGCTGGCGCCTGAACGGCGCGGCGCCGCGCCGCCTCGGCTTTCGCAGCGGCGAGACGACGCGCGAAGTCGACGTCGGCGTCCTGCCGGGCGGCGGCTGGGCGCTGACGCTCGACGGGGAGGTGGTGGTCGGAAGCGCCGACCTCGGGTCCGACGGCGGGCTCACCGCGACCCTCGGGCGCCGCCGTCGGCAGCTCTACGTCGTCGCCGATCGGGACCGGCGCTATGTCTTCGCTGACGGACGCTCGTTCGTGCTGGGCCGCGCCGACGTACTCGGCATCGCCGATGCGGAGCACGACGAGGAGGGCGCCGGCCTGCTCGCGCCAATGCCCGGCAAGGTGATCGCGCTGCTCGTGTCTCCCGGGACCGCGGTCGACAAGGGCGCGCCCCTTCTCGTTCTCGAGGCCATGAAGATGGAGCACACCATCAGCGCGCCGCGCGCGGGCCGGGTCAAGGGTTTTCGCTATGCCGCTGGCGACCAGGTCGAAGAAGGTGCCGAGCTCGTGGAATTCGAGTAGGCAGCCGTCGTCGCCGGGCGGGAGGTGGCCCTCAATGTGCTGACCTTCAAGGGCCGGGTCGCCGACGAGCTCGGCCACAACCTGCGCCTGAGGCAGATGCCGACGGCGGCACTTGCCAGCACCGATGCGGCGACGCCGACTAACTAACGCCTTCACCGTGCGGCGGCAATCGTGCCGAAGCCGACCATAACGCCACGGCGACGCAGCACGGTATGCGCGGCGATCCGAACTCGGTGACGATCGATCCCGCCCGGAACCTCGGCTACGTGCTCGCCGACACGCAGGCAAGTTTCCACGGCTTCAACGCGAGCGTCCCGCTATTCCTGTCCGCATTGACCCGTCGGGCGCGGTCAAGGGCAGGCGTAGGCGCCCTCGGTGATGGCGATCCCGATGCCCTGAGCGGATGCCGATCGGTCTTCGACGCCGCTGCAGGTCGACCAGCAGCGGCGTTTGTCGTCCGCGCGAGGAGAGTCGCTCTGGACGTGCGTCAGCCGCGCGGCTCCTCCCAGTCGAAGCGCCACATCGCGACCGCCGTGAACAGGGCGCTGAAAGCGAGCAGGACGACGATCGGCGCGATCGCAGCGTCGAAGCCCAGGCCGCGCCAGGTCATCGCGTCGAGGCCGTCCACGGCCCAGCGCGTCGGCACGACGAGCGAGGCCGTCTGCAACCAGGGCGGAAACACGAACGACGGCACCCAGGCGCCGCCAAGCATGACCATCACCAGCGTGGCGAATATCGCCAGGCCGCGAGTCGCTTCGGGCGTCTTGCCGATCGCGGCGATGAGCAGGCCGAAGCTCGAGGTGAGGAGCGCGAAGGCGACGGCGATTCCGACCAAGCCGGCGACGCTGCCGTCGATGCGGACGTGAAAGAACGCGATCGCCGCCGCGTAGATGATCGCGAGCAGGACGAGCGCGGTGATCGCTCCGCTCGCAATGTGGCTGCCGAGCAGCAGGCCGCGCGAGAGCGGCGCCGCGCGCAGCCGCTTCCACAGGCCGAGCCGGCGCGCCAGCAGCACGCCGACGCCGGCCTCGATGCCCATGAAGAGGATGAACTGCACGCCCATGCCCGCGAAAGCGTGCGCGTAGCCGTTGTACGGCTTGTCGGCGGCGGCGGTGGACTCGACCGCACGGGTCGTGAACGGCAGGCTGAACGCCTCCGCGCGCGGCCTTCCGGCGCTGCCCGGCGCGGCGCCGCCGAGGCTTTCGCCCAGTGCCTTCATCACGTGCTGCGCCAGCAGGCCGCGCACCAGCGTCATCGCGGTCGCCTGCGACGGGTCGTAGTGGACGGCGACCACCGGCTTGTCGGCGCCGGCGACGAGCGCATTTCGCGCCTGTTCGCCGAAGCCAGGCGGCAGGACGACGGCGGCGCGCACCTTTCCTGCGCGTGCCAGCGCGACGGCCGCGGCTTCGTCACCTTCCTTGACCTCGAACGCCGGGTCGGCCTTCACCGACCCTGCGATCGCCTGCGACAGCGCGCTCGCGTCGCGATCGGCGAAGGCGATCGGAATGCGCGTCGGCTTGTCGTTGCCGGCGCCGAAGATCGAGCCAAAGAAGGCGGCGATGACGATCGGCGCGGCGATCGACATGACGAGCGCGCGCCGATTCGAAAAGTAGAGGACCAGGTCTTTGCGGACGAGGGCGCGGAAGGCGGCGAGGTGGGTGGTCATGGCTAGTCTCTCAGTTGACGACCGGTGAGGGATAGGAAGACGTCCTCAAGATCGGCGCGCCCCGAGGAGATCCGGTGCACCGCGTGGCCATGGGCGCCGAGCCAGGCGAGCAGCCCCGTCGCCGCCTTCCCGAGGTCGCTTACGCCGACGTGCAGCCGCGTGCCCTCCTGCGTCGGTTGCGAGACGGCGGTGTCGCGGCCCAGCGCGACCAGGTCGACCGCGCCGTCGACCTCGAGCTCGAGCGTCTCGACCGCCGGCAGCCGCTTGTACAGGCCGGCGAGGGTGTCGCTCGCGACGACCTGGCCGTGGTCCATGATGACGACGCGATCGCACAGCCGCTCCGCCTCTTCCATGTAGTGCGTGGTGTAAAGGAGCGCCTTGCCGCGATCGCGCAGCGACTCGAGGTTGTCGAAGATCGCGTTGCGGCTCTGCGGGTCGACGCCGACCGTGGGCTCGTCGAAGATCAGCACGTCGGGGTCGTGGACGAGCGCGGCCGCGATGTTGAGGCGCCGCTTCATGCCGCCGCTAAACGACTGCGGCTTGTCCCGGGCGCGGTCGGAAAGGCCAACGAGCGCGAGCGCGGCGTCGACGCGTTCGCGCAGCAGCATGCCGGTGAGCCCGTAGAGGGCGCCGAAGAGCTCGAGGTTGGCGGCGGCGCTGAGGTTCTCGTAGATCGAGAGCTCCTGCGGCACGACGCCGATGCGGCGCTTGGCGGCGTGCGCGCGTTCGTCGAGTGCGAGCCGCGACGCGCCTGCGCCGACGAACACCTCGCCGCGCTCGGCGCCGACGAGCCCGCACAGCATCGCCACCGTCGTCGATTTGCCGGCGCCGTTCGGGCCGAGGAGGCCGACGATCTCGCCGGCGGCGACACTGAGCGACAGATCGGCGACCACCGCGCGGTCTCCGTACGACTTGCAAAGGCCTCGAGCTTCGAGCATCGGATCCCTCCGGGTCGGAACGAGCGCGACTCTAGCGAGCGTCGCCCCGGCTTGGCGTCGTCGAGCGACCGATCGACAGGGGCAAGGCGCGAACGGTGCCTGCGCGGCGCGAGCGCGCGAAAGGAACGGGCCAATCACGCCCTCCGCGAGCCGTTAGCGCGTCGCCTTGCGCGGGGCTCGCATCCCCGGAGGTCCTTGCAAAGCTGCGGCCGCTGCCCAAATGCGAGGCTCCGCCGTTCGGCGGATTCGCCGCGGCCCGCGGCGGCGTACCTTGCGGCCACCTGTGCGAAGAAGCGACTTCATGAACTCTTTCGATCCCGAGTCTGCCGGCGACCCGCTGCGCGCCCACTCCGACCGCATCGCCGCCCTCGTCAAGCAGACCGGCGCTGCCACCGTCGCCGTCCTCGGCCGGCGCGGCGCGATCGCCTCGGGGTGCGTCTGGCGCACGGGGCTCGTCGTCACCGCGGCGCACGTTTTCCGGCGCACGCCGGCGGCGCTCGCGCTCGTCGACGCGGACGCGCGCAGCCTGCCGGCGACGCTGATCGGCATCGATTCAGCCAGCGACCTCGCGGTCTTTCGACTCGCCGACGACAACGCCCTGCCGACGGTCTTGCCGGGCGACGCCGCGACCGTGCGGGCCGGCCACCTCGTCATCGCCGTCGGTCGCGGCGATGACGGCGCCACGCTCGCCAGCTCGGGCCTCGTCAACCGCGTCGGCGGGGCGTGGCAGAGCTGGCTCGGCGGCTCCATCGATCGCCTCGTCCGCCTCGACGGCGGCGTCTACGACGGCCTCTCCGGCGCCCCCGTCGTCGACGCCGCCGGCGCCGTGATCGGCATCGCCACGGCCGCGCTGTCGCGCAGCTACGGGATCGTCGTGCCGTCGTCGACGGTCGACCGGGTGGTCGACGCCTTGCTCGCCCACGGCCGGGTCGCCCGGCCCTGGCTCGGCATCGGCGCCCAGACGGTGCCGTTGCCCGAGGGCGCGAGCGCCGCCGCGGGCGAGAGGAACGGCCTCCTCGTCACCTCGCTCGCCGC
>JBBRFW010000027.1:0-38989 GCA_038241255.1 Burkholderiales bacterium
GGCACCGACGGCGCCGGCAGCGTCCGCATCCCGGCCGCGTTCTGCGGCAACTTCGGCTTGAAGCCGAGCTTCGGCCGCATCCCGGCGCATCCGCTCTCGCCGATGGGCACCGTCGCCCACCTCGGCCCGCACACGCTGAGCGTCGCCGACGCGGCGCTGATGATGAACGTGCTGAAGCGACCGGATGCGCGCGACTGGACCTCGCTGCCCTACGACCCGATTGACTACACGATCGGTCTCGACGACGGCATCCGAGGCCTACGCATCGCCTTCTCGCCGACGCTCGGCTACGCGAGCGTGGACGGAGAAGTCGCCGCCGCCGTCGCCGCAGCGGTGGCGCAGCTCGAGGCGCTCGGCGCTCACGTCGACGCCGTCGATCCCGGCATCGACGATCCGCTCGAGATCACCACCGGCCTCTGGTTCGCCGGCGCGCACGCGATCTGGAGCGGGCTCACACCGGCGCAGCAGGCGCTCACCGATCCCGACTTCCGCGCCGAGGCCGAGCTCGGCGCCGCCTACAGCGCCCTCGACCTTGCGCGCCTGACGCTGCGTCGCGGCGCCCTCGGCTCGCATCTGCGTCAGTTCATGCGGCGCTACGACCTGCTCGTCACGCCGACGGTCGCTGTGCCGGCGTTCGACGCGCGCCCGGCCGGCCACAGTGCGATGGCGCCGGCAGCGATGCTCGGCTGGACGCCGTTCACCTATCCGTTCAACCTCACGCAGCAGCCGGCCTGCACGATCCCGTGCGGCCTCACCCAGGGCGGCTTGCCGATCGGGCTGCAGCTGGTCGGGCCGATGTTCGGCGACGCGCTCGTGTTGCGCGCCGCGCGCGCCTACGAAAGCGTGCGGCCGATCGCGCGGCCGAGGCTCGACGCGCTGCGCGCCGCCTAAGCGCGCATCAAGCGCGGATCGCGGGGGCAATCTCGCGCGCCAGAAAGTCGAAGACGGTCCGCACCAGCGGACTGGCGCGGATCTCGCGGTGCACGACGAGCCAGCAGGGCAGCGCGCCGATGGCCAGCGTCGGCAGCACGGCGACGACGCCGGGCCAGTGGCGCAGGTTGTAGCGGGCGACGAAGCCGATGCCGGCGCCTTCGGCGACGAGGCGGCCGTAGACGACCTGGTCGTCTGTGCGCAGCGCGAAGTCGCTGCGCGCGAGCGCCATGCCCGTCCTGACGGCGGCGCGGACGATCGTGTCGTCGCGGTCGTAGCCGATCAGGCGGTGGGCGGCGAGGTCGCCCGGCGTGCGCAGCGGCGGCGCATTGGCGAGGTAGCTCTTGTGCGCTGCGGCGACGATTTCGATGTCGCCGAGCTTCTTCGCGATCAGCGACTGCTGCGCCGGCCGCACCATGCGCACGGCGATGTCGGCTTCGCGGCGCAGCAGATTGGTGAGCTCGTTCGAGGCGACGAGTTCGACCTCGATCGCCGGATGGGCGCGCTGCAGGCGAGCGAGCACGGCGGGCAGCAGCCAGGTCGCGGCGACCTGGCTGGTCGAGACGCGGACGATGCCGCGCGTCGCCGAGCGCGCCGTCGCCAGCCCGCGCGCCACAGCCAGGGCGCCATCTTCCATGCGCCGCGCAGCGTCGGCGATGGCGAGCGCTGCGCCGGTGGGCGTGACGCCGCGGCCGGTGCGCTCGAAGAGCGGAGCGCCGAGCTGCGACTCGAGCTCGGCGACGTGGCGGCTGAGCGTGGGCTGCTGCGCGCCGCTGCGCTTGGCCGCGGCACTGACGCTGCCGGCGTCCAGCACGGCGAGAAAGCTTCGCACGAGGCGCCAGTCGAAGTCGGCAGGAGTGTGCGTGCGACCATGCGGAATTGTATGGCTTGCATTCAGAAAAGAGCATGGCCATCGCGCCCGTGCGCCGCCACACTGCCCGGCATCGGCGGCTCGCCGCTTGTTCCAGGAGACCGTCATGACCCCCGCATCTGCACCGACCGTCCTTATCCTCGGCGCCAATGGCCGCTTCGGCCTGGCCGCCACCCAAGCCTTCGCCGCCGCCGATTGGCACGTCATCGCCCACGTGCGGCGCGACGCAGCCGCCGCCATACCGGACGGCGCCGAGCTCATTCGCGCGCCGCTGGCCGCGCTCGCCGAGGCCCTAGCCGATCGCCCGGCGCCGCGAGCGATGCCGAGCGTCGTCGTGCACGGCATCAATCCGGTCTATACGCGCTGGGACGAGGAAGCGCTGCCCGCCGCGCGCGCCGGCATGGATCTCGCCGAGCGTCTCGGCGCGCGCTTCATGCTGCCGGGCAACGTCTACAACTACGGTGCGGCGATGCCCGCGCGGATCCACGAGTCGACGCCTCAGCGGCCGTCGACAGCCAAGGGGCGTCTGCGCGTCGAGATGGAAAGCGAGCTCGCGCGCCGCGCCGGGGCCGGCCGCCTGCGCTCGACGGTGATCACCGCGGGCGACTTCTTCGGCGCGGGCAGCGGCAGCTGGTTCGACCAGGCGGTGGTGAAGTCGATCGCCGCCGGCAAGCTGGTCTACCCAGGAGACTCGAAGCTCGTCCACGCCTGGGCCTACCTACCCGACCTCACGCGCGCCTTCGTCGCCGTCGCTTCGCTCGACGATCTCGCGCCGTTCGAGCGCTTCACCTTTGCGGGCCACTCGGTGACCGGCGACGACTTTCTTGCCGCCGTCGAGCGCGCTGCCGCCGCGCGCGGGCTCGCGCCACCGACGCGACGCTGGCGTCGCGGCACCCTGCCCTGGCCGATGATCCGGGTGCTCGGGCTCGTCGTTCCGATCTGGCGCGAGCTGGCGCGGATGGCCTATTTGTGGCGCGTGCCGCACGCTCTCGACGGCGCCAGGCTCGCCGCCCGCTGCTCGTCGCTGACGACGACGCCGCTCGAGGCGGCGATCGCTGCCAGCCTGGCAGAGCTGGGTCTCGGCCGGGCCGACGCGAAGATCGAAGATCGCCCTGCCGCGCGGAGCGGCGCCGCCTGAGTTCATCCCACGCCGCAGAGGGCGGCGGCGCTTCCCGTCGCTGTCGCCAACGAGAGGACCCGCGCCCGAGGTCGGCCGGCGGCGCGTCGTATGCTCGCCGCCCACGCGCCTCGTTCGCGCTTACTGTTCGCGCGCCCGGCGCCCGGCATCCAGTGATGGCCCCAGAGAAATGGCGATGACCCCTGCCGACGTGGAACGCGTCTTCGGCACCAGCCGGCTCCAGATCGGGACCGGCCACCACGTCGAGGTCTTTCGCGAGGTGGCGCGCTCGGGCGAGGAGCGGCGCTACACCAAGCGCTTCCTCGAGACGCCGGGACTCGATCTAAGTCCCTGGACCGAGCGCGAGTGGCGTGTCCTGGGTCGACTCGGCCGCTTGCCCGGCGCGCCGGTTGCCAAAGCGCTCGACCTGCTGCCCGCCGACGAGAACGGGCCGGCGCGGCTGCAGACCCGCGACGCCGGCGCCACGCTCGACCAATGGGCGACGCTCGTGCCGCTGCGCCGCGGCGAGACGACGTTGCGCAACGTGTTCGAGGACTGCGCGAACTGGTGGCAGCTGGCGCGCCAGTGCATGGTCGCCCTCGACGCCCTGCATGCTCTCGGCTTCGTCCACCTCGAGCTCAAGGCCGACAACGTCTGCATCCCGTGGGCACCCGCGGGCGCCGGCCGGCCGCTCGCGGGCCAACCGCTGGCGCCGCGAATCAAGGCGCTCACCCTGATCGACGTCGCCTTCTCGCTCGTGCCTGAGGTCGACCTGCCGGGGCCGCTGCCGCTGCTCAAGCAACCGGCCTACGAATACCAATCGCCGCGTCTGCTGCACGCCCTCGAGACGGGTCGGCGCGGCAGCCTGGAGGCGACGCGCGCACTCGACTGGCGCTGCGACTTCTTCAGCCTCGCGGCGATGCTGTGGCGCTTCCTGCCCGAAGACGACGACGCGCCCGGCTTCGGATGGAGCGGCGAGCGCCACGACCAGGCGAAGGAGTTCGTGCAGCAACTGCTCGATGTCCATGGCGCACCCTTGCCGACGCAGTGGCCGCACCGGCAACTGATCGCGCTGGCCGCGCTTCGCCTGCGCGAGCCGGATCTGCAGGCGGCGCTGCGTGCGGGCTGCACGTTTGACCCCGAGCGCGCCCTCGCGCTCGACACCGGACTGACGCCGCCGACGCGGATCGCCGAGACGATGGCGCGCAAGCCCGCGCCCGAGACGCCCCACGCCGATGCTCCGGTCGCATCGGCGCCGATGCCGCTCGGCGACGCTCCTGCCGAGCCGCGCACCTCGCCTCCGGTCCCGCTGAACGGGGGCATGGGGCGTGAGCCCTCGTTGGCGCCGGCCCCGCTCGCGCGAAGTGGGAGCGAAGCGGGGGCTTTCGCGCCCGCGCCGCTCGGCGACGGCCGACGCGAGCCCACGGCGTCTGCGTCCGCGCCGCTCGACAACGGCCGGCGCGAGCGGACAGTCTCCGCGCCGGTACCACTTGGCGAGGGTCGGCGCACGCCGAGCACTTCCGCACCCGCGCCGCTCGCCGACGCCGCGCACGAGCCGCCAGGCCGGCCGCTCGACACCGCGCCGATGGTGTGGCCCGAGCCCGCGGCCGATGCTTCCGCCGCAGCCGCCGGGATCTCGGCGCGCGCGGCAATGGCGCCGATCGTGCGGCGGCGACGGCGCCGCGCGCTCGGCGCTGCGATCGCGGCCCTCGTCGTGATCGGCGCGGCGGTGGCGGCGTGGTGGTTCACGATCGCGCAGCCCTCGCTCGGCCTCTCGGCCTCGATCCCAGCGCCGGGTGCCGCCCCTGCGCTGCCGTCGCCGGCGGAGGGCGTCCATCCCGACACCGCAGCTGCGCCTGTCGTCGCCGCCGCGACGCCGCCCGCAAGCTCGACGCCTGCCGTGACCGATCTCGCAACGACCGTCGAGCCCTCCGCCGCCGCGACGTCGGCGTCGGCGTCGGCGTCGATGGCGACTTCGACGTCCACCGCCACGGCCCCACCCACCGCCCCGCCATCGCCAGCGTCGGCCGCGGCGACTCCCGCCGCCGCGCCGGCGCCGATCGACGTCACTGCCACAGCGGCGGCGCCGCCACCGCCGCCGCCCGAGCCCGCCCTCGGGCCGGCACCGGCGGAGCGCGAGCCTGCGCCGGGCGGCGATCTCGATGCGGTGGCGGCAGAGCTGCTGCGCAACCGCATCCCGCGCGTCGCGCAAGCGGCCGAGCGTCAGCTCGCTCGCGTGCTTGCTGTCGCTTCCGGGGCGAGCGAGTTCCGCCGCCGCGGCAATGTCCGCGTCGCGATCCAGGCGCTGCGCTCGGCGGCGCCGCGGCCGGCGTTCGAGGCGCCGGTGCGCGTCGATGAGGCGCGGCGGCTCAACGAGGCGGCGTTGGGCGCGTACTGGCGCCGCGACGACGTCGACCAGGCGGTACGGCTGCAGACACGCGCGTTCGGGGCCAACCCCTTCGACTCGGAGGTCGTCGGCAACCTCGCCTTCCTGCGCCTGAAGGAAAACCCGCCGCAGGCCGAGGCGGCACGCCAGCTCGCCCTCCACTCGCTGACGCTCAACGACCCGCGCTTCCCAAGCGGCCGCATCGAGGACTGGACTGCGCTCGCCGTGGCCAGCGCCCTCACCGGCCACGAGGCCGACGCGCGCAACGCGTGGTTCGCATCAATGGCGCTGGCAAGCGACCTCCAGCATCAGTGCAACAACGCTGTCCGCGCCGAGGCGATCTACGGCGGGCGACTGCGCCCTTCCGTGCAGGCGATGCTGCAGCGGGCCCGCTCGTCGGCAGCGTACGGGCGATGCGAAGCCGCGGTCGTACCTCGGGCGAGCCGGGCCCGGCCGGCTGGCGCGGCAGCGGCCAAGGCGCCGGCTGGCGCGGCGCGCGCCGCCGCGACGGCGGCGGCCAAGGCCCAAGGCAATGCGAGCCGGAGAAAGCGCCGCATCATCCCGTAAAGTGCCACTTCACGTTCTTGTCCGGAGCCGCGCCTATGCCCACGCACCGTTCGATCCTTGCCTTGTGCGCCCGCACCCTTGCGCTGTGCGCGGCGGTGCTCGCATTCGCTGCGCCTCAGGGTGCGGCCGCCCAAGCGAGAAAGGAGAGCGTCGTCCTCGGCATGGTGCTCGAGCCCGCGCCCGGGCTCGACCCGACGGTCGCGTCGGCGGCCGCCATCGGCGAGGTCGTGCACATGAGCGTGCTCGAGGGCCTGACCAAGATCAACATGGACGGCAAGATCACGCCGCTGCTCGCCGAGAGCTGGTCGACCGATCCCGACGGCCGCGTCTACACGTTCAAGCTGAGGAAGGGCGTCAAGTTCCACGACGGCGAGGCCTTCGATTCCGGCGACGTCAAGTTCAGCTTCGAGCGCGCCAAGGCGCCGGGCTCGACCAACAAGGCGAAGAAGGCGGTGTTCGACAACATCAGCCGCATCGACACGCCCGATCCGTCGACGGTGATCGTGGTACTCAACAACGCCGACGGCAACTTCCTGTTTCGCATGGGTGAGAACACCGCGGTGATCCTTGACCCGAAGAGCGCGCCGACGACCGCGACGAAACCGATCGGCACCGGCCCGTTCAAGTTCGACAGCTGGGCCAAGGGATCGTCGATCACGTTGGTGAAAAACGAGCAGTATCGCGACGCCGCCAAGGTGGCGATGAAGAAGGTCACCTTCCGCTTTATCAACGACCCAGCGGCGCAGGTCGCCGCGCTCCTCGCCGGCGACCTCGACGGCATGCCGCGCTTTAGCTCGGGTGATAACTTGAAGCAGTTCCAGAGCGATGCACGCTTCTCGGTGACCATCGGCGGCACCGAGGGCAAGACGATCATGACGATCAACAACAAGAAGAAGCCTTTCGACGACGTCCGCGTGCGGCGCGCTATCGCGGCGGCCATCGATCGCAAGGCGATCATCGACGGCGCCATGGCCGGGTATGGCACTCCGATCGGCAGCCACATGGTGCCGAGCGATGCCGGCTACATCGATCTCAACGCCGTCAACGCCTACGACCCGGAGAAGGCGAAGGCTCTGCTCAAGGAGGCCGGCGTTAAGCTGCCGCTCAACGTGACGTTGACCTTGCCGCCGCCGCAGTACGCGCGACAAGGCGGCGAGATCATTGCTTCGCAGCTCGCCCAGGTCGGGGTCGTCGCCAAGATCGAGAACGTCGAGTGGGCGCAATGGCTCTCGGGCGCGTTCAAGGGCAACTTCGACCTCACCGTCATCAGCCACGTCGAGCCTCTCGACTTCGACCGCTACGCCGATCCCGCCTACTACTACGGCTACGACTCGAAGGCGTATCGCGATCTCTTCACCGCCTACAACACCACGGCCGACCAGAAGGCCCGACTGAAGATCCTCGGCGACATCCAGCGCCAGCTCGCGACCGACAGCGTCGCCGTCTACCTGTTCCAGCTGCCGCAGTTCGCGGTCGGCAACAAGCGATTGAAGGGCCTGTGGAGCAGCTCGCCGATCTTCGCCAACGACCTCGGTGCCCTCGCCTGGCAGTAACGTGACGGCGCTGTACGACCTCGCCGCCACCGAGCTCGTCGTCCGCTACCGCGAGCGGACGCTCTCGCCAGTCGAGGTGACGCGGGCGGTGCTCGACCGCATCGCCGCCTGGGAGCCGCACCTGCACGCGACCTACGCGCTCGACGCCGAGGCCGCGCTTGCGTCGGCGCGGGTCTCGGAAGCGCGCTGGCTTCGCCACGTGAGCGCCGGCGAGAACGTCGGCGCGCTCGAGGGCGTGCCGGCGATGATCAAGGAGAACATCGCCACCGCCGGCACGCCGGTGCCGCTCGGCACGGCCGCGACCGAGCTGGTGCCGGCGCCGCGCGACGCGCCGCCGGCGGCGCGCCTGCGCGAGGCCGGCGCGGTGATCCTCGGCAAGACGACGATGCCCGACTACGGAATGCTCTCGTCGGGGCTGTCGAGCTTCCACACCCTGACGCGCAACCCGTGGGACCTGAACAAGAACCCGGGCGGCAGCAGCTCGGGTGCGGCCGCGGGGGTCGCCGCCGGCTACGGGCCACTCCACGTCGGCACTGACATCGGCGGCTCGGTGCGATTGCCGGCCGGCTGGTGCGGCATCTTCACGCTGAAGCCGAGCCTGGGCCGGATCCCGATCGACCCGCCGTACGCCGGCCGCTGCGCCGGGCCGATGACGCGCACGGTTGCCGACGCGGCGCTGATGATGGGCGTGCTGGCGCAGCCCGACGATCGCGACACCATGAGCCTGCCGGCGCAGTCGATCGACTGGCAGCGCCTCGAGCGCGACATCGCCGGCCTGCGCATCGGCCTGATGATGGATGCGGGCGTCGGCCTTCCCGTCGACGCCGAGATCGCGGCCGCCGTCGAGGCCGCGGCGAAGCAGTTCGAGGCCGCCGGTGCTCGCGTCGAGCGCATCGCGCCGTTCATGACGCGATCCATGTTCGACGGCATGGATGACTTCTGGCGCATGCGCGCCTGGCTCGACATCTCGGCGCTGCGCGAGGAGCGGCGCGCGCGCATCTTGCCGTTCGTCGTCGCCTGGGCGAAGCGGGGCGCGACACTAACGGGCGAGCGAGTGTTTCGCGGCCACGGCCAGATGGCGGCGATGCGCGAGGCCGCGGTTGCGGCCTGCCGGCCGTATGACGTCGTGCTGTCGCCGACCTCGCCGATCGCGGCCTATGCGGCCGAGTTGCCCTGCCCGACCGACGACCCGGAGCGGCCGTTCGAGCACATCGCCTTCACGCTCGCCTACAACATGAGCGAGCAGCCCGCGGCGAGCATCGATTGCCGCCGCACCGCGAGCGGCCTGCCGATCGGCCTTCAGATCGTGGGTCATCGCCACGCCGACCTCACCGTGCTGCAGGTGGCGCGCGCGTGGGAGACGATGCGCCCGGCTCCGCCGGTCTGGCCGGAGCCGCCGGCGCCCTGATCGCGTGGCTTTAAAGGCAATGACGCGGCGCGACCCGCGCGGCAACCCGGTCTCGACCGATTCCACGGCCGCGCTCGAGGCGAGCGAGCACGGGCTCTGGCGAATGATGTCGTTCTACGGCACGCCGCTCGACGACCTCGACACGGCCATCGCCGCCGATCCCGCATGGCCGCTGCCGCGCCTGATGAAGGCCGGCTTCCTGCTCGGCCTCACCGAGCCGTCGCTCGCCGCCGAGGCGACGCTGCTGCTCGACGGCGTCTCGTCGACCGCGCGCGGCAACGAGCGCGAGCAGCGGCACCTTGCCGCCCTGCGACACCTCGAAGCGGGCGACTGGTCCGGCGCCGCCGACGCCTGGGGCGGGATCCTGGGCGACCATCCGCGCGACGCCCTCGCCCTGCAGTGGGCGAATCTGTTCGACTTCCATCGCGGCGACGCGCGCCTGCTGCACGACCGCGTCGCCGCGGCGCTGCCGTCGTGGCCCGAGGACGACGCGCTCCATCCCTACGCGCTCGCGTTGCAGGCGTTCGGCCTCGAGGAGACCGGCCGCTACGCAGAGGCCGAGGTGGCCGGCCGGCGCGCGCTCGCCGGCGCCGCGCGGGTGCCGTGGGCGATCCACGCCGTCGCCCACGTCATGGAGATGCAAGGCCGGCACGAGGAAGGCGCGCGCTGGATGGCCGACTGGCGCCGCCACTGGGGCGCGCAACCCGGCGACGGCAGCCTCGGAGCCGGTGCCGAGCCGAACGGGTTCGCCGGCCACCTCGGCTGGCACGAGGCGCTGTTCGCGCTCGAAGGCCTCGACGTCGACACCGCGCGGCGCTGCTTCGACGACTACCTCGACGCGAGCCGGATCGAGATCACGCTGCAGCGCGTCGACGCCGCATCGCTGCTCTGGCGCCTCGACCTGCTCGGTGCCGGCGTCGGCGACCGCTGGCGCGCGCTGCTCGCCGGCTGGCCGCTCGACGACGCCAGCGCCGGTCACTCGCTGTTTAACGACGCGCACGCGACGCTGGCCCTGATCGGTGCCGGCGAGACGGCTCGGGCGCGCGCGTGGATCGCGCGCAGCCTTGAAGGCGCAGCGCAGCGCAGCGGCTGGAACGCCGAGCTCTCGCGCGAGATCGGCGCGCCGCTCCTGCGCGGCCTGCTCGCCTTCGGCGAAGGGCGTTTCGGCGAAGCCACCGAGACGATCGCGCCGCTGCGCGGACGGCTCTCGCGCATCGGCGGCAGCCACGCCCAGCGCGATGTCGTCGAGCAGACCCTTCTCGCCGCAGCCGTGCGCGGCGGCGATCGCGCTGCGGCCCGTGCGCTGCACGAAGCGCGCACGCGGGCCAAGCCCGACACACCGCTCAGCGAGTGGTGGGCGCGGTCGCTGCGCTGAGCGCGCGAGCGCGCTGCCGCCGCGCCGGCTCTCAGACGAGCGGCGGCGTCAGCTTCTCGGTCGCTACCGCGCGCTGCACGGCCGGCCGCGCCAGCATGCGGCCGAGCCACGGCGCGATGTGCGGCAGGCTTCGCGCCGGCCGCGCGAAGCCGCGCGTCCAGCGGCAGAGCACGAAGGCGTAGGGATCGACGACACTGAAGCGCTCGCCGAGGAACCAAGGGCCGCCGTGGCGCGCGAGCTCGGCATCGATCTGCTCGAGGAGCGCGCCGATCTTCGACTCAGCGCGGGCCTTGACCGCCGCGACTCCGGCGTCGCCGTCGGCCCAGCGCTCGGGATAGAAATAGCTGCCGCTCAGCGGGTGGATCGTGTTCGCGCACCAAGCGAGCCACTTGTAGGCCAGGGCTCGCTCGCGCGTGCCGACCGAAGGCAGCAGGGCGGCGCCGGGATGCGTGTCGGCCAGGTGCATGCAGATCGCGACGGTCTCGAAGAGGACGAGCGGCGCACCGTCGCGATCGAGCGCGTCGTCGTCGACGAGGACCGGGATCAGGCCGTTCGGATTGAGCGCGAGGTACGCGGGCGACTTGTGGGCCGAATGCGTGCGATCGACGTGGCGCAGCACGAAGGGAGCGCCGATCTCCTCGAGGACGATGTGCGCAATGAGGCTGGCGTTGCCGGGAAAGTAGTAGAGCCGCGCCATGGCTAGGCTAGCTCCCTTAACTGGTCACCGGGTTGGTCGTTCCTCGCCGCCTGGAGCGGATGACCACAATGCCCACCGAATTGCCGTGCCAGCCTTGCTTTCGACGCTCGAACGCGACGACTGCCACCTTCGGCGGCGCAGACCGATCTGTGCTCATTCGCCAGAATATCCGGGAACGGCGGGCGACGTCGATCGTCGTCTTCGCGCTGTTGCGGGCCCCGGGCCGCGGGGACGTGGACCGTCGTCGTCGCGAAGGCAGAAGCAGGTGCAGCCCGCCCGCTTGTCCGCTCGGTGGTTCGGCGTCACGGCGGCGAGGGCGAGCCGTGATGACTTGACTCTTCCAAAAACTTCCAAGTGTCCGCTCCGTCGAAGCGGCGAACCCGCACAGAGGCGATAAGTTTGGGGTCGAAGTTTCCGAGGTTGACCCCGTGCTTGACGCCAGGAATCGGCTGCAGCGGCTCCCAGTGAGTAACGCAGCCACAGGTTCTACAGTGAACTGTTCTAAGAGTCTTGTCGCCCCAGACGTACTCCTCAGTTGCCTCTGGGTGACCTTGAATCTTTACTGAGCCGAACTCGAAGTAGACCCAGGGGCCACCTATGCGCCGGCACAGAGAGCAATTGCAATCGGTGGCCACTTCTGGGGTAGCGGGCAATGTCATTCGAACTGCGCCACAGTGGCATGAGCCTTCGTGCATTGGAGATCTCGCGAGTCGTGGAGACGGATGCGGCTGTGGCGCCTTTAGGCGTCTTCCGGGGTGCAACGTCGGGTTGTCCTACCTCGGTTGCACTGTATTCGAGGAAGGATGTGACCCTCACAGAGAAAGGAAGATCCAATGACTGACCCGCGCAACGTGGCCCACGACAAGAAGGTCCAACAAGAGAAGAAGCACCAAGGCGAAGAAGTCGCTCCTGGAGCAGACAAGAAACCGCAACCAGGGAAGAAGACGCATATGGAGAATCATGCGTCCGACGTGACCAAGGTACCCGATGAAGCGACGCCGGTGCCGACAGGCGAGAAGACCCTGGAATGACGGTTGTAGTGTTGGAGCGCCTGGTCACGTCGATTGCCCATGACGCATACGTCTGACAGGACGGCGATGGTCCGCTCGATAGCGGGTTGGCGTCATGGGCGCGGCACTTGCAGGTTTACAGGCCCACGTGCTCGTAGAGCCACCTCGCGGGTGCGGTGGTCGCCAAAATCGGAAGAGGAAAGCACGAGGCTAGCTCCCCAAGACTGGATGCCTTGGCGACGCTTGCAAGAAAGCTTGCTCCGGCTTCAGGTCGCACACTTCGATTGCGTTTGAGGAATTGGCCCCACAGAGGTAGGCGTTGGTAGAGGTGCTCAACCGCCTGGAGACTCGCAATGTACGGCTCTGGAAACAAGCGACGATAGGAACCTAAGTTGTACAACCAGGACGCGCCAACGATTCTTACGTCCTCGCCAGACGACTCTTTCAAGCGTGCGAGTAAAGAAGCGAGTTCGTGTTGGCGAACAGGACGATTCGCGATGGACAGGGGTGACTCGATAACGTGATTCCCGACGCTGAAATGCAGCCGTACGCAACCCTGTCCCGCAAGTGCATACGAAAAGCAGCCGACGGTCTCTTCAGGCGGCGGGCCTATCGGCAAATGAAGACGTTGGCGATGCACCGTATGAGTCCATTTCGCTGGTTCGCGCACCTTGATCAACTCGGCGACATAGCCCAACCAATCTCTATTGGTCAGGCTGAGGCGGTGCCCCAGGCCGAGACGAACGTAGATATTCGTGTAGTTCCCGACGGCGTCGGCGAAGGATAAGCCGGAGATCTCAGCTACCTTGGCCGCAAATCGGAGTTGAAGGTCGAAGAACTCGACGCTATAGAGACTGTTCGTCGCCACCTGAAAAGGTCTTGGGTTGGAACGACGACGCCCAACGTTTGAAATGACCTGCGGGCCAAACGGTGCAAAGCGGCCTTTGGCACGTCCGTTCGACGGGAATGCGAAGAGACTTCCCACCGTCGGGCAACGGCGTCGAGGCGCCAAGATTGGTGGTGCGAGTCATCAATCTGTAGCCATCGAAGAGAGAGGTCCGTGGACAAGGTTATCCGAGAAGGAGCGGTGCGGGTAGCGGTGGATCTGGCCAAGCATGTAATCCGCGGTGGCGAATTTGCGAGGCGGCCTCGCGGCAGAACATGCGCTGCATCCCCGTCAAGTCGATCGAGAGGCAGAGCATGCTCAGCGTGCACCGGCTGCGTGAAGGCCGCAAGGAAGACCGCAATGCCTGAATCAACCGCATCCGCGCCTCCTGGCGGGTTCGGACGGTCTTCCCTAAAGAGGGCCCCGAGGGCTGCGGGCGTCTTGGGCGACGTGTTGGATGACGCAAGCAACGGGCTCGGCACACTCGCCGGTCTGACGCTGCAGCGCGCCCCAGGTCCGGTGGCGCAGTGGCGCGAGCTCGACGAGCATTTTGCTGGTGTGACGAGCGCATCGCGGCCCACGGGCGCGACAACCCGACGGTCCGACAATCGGCGACGTTGACCGGCCAGAGCACGCGCTAGCCGCGTGCACGCGCACCTGGCGGCGCTAATCCGCGACGCGCTCGAGATAGCTCTGGAACACGCCGACGTGCACGAACGCGTCGTCGGCCGAGCTCGACCAGAGCTCGCGGGCGCTGAAGCGAACATCGTAGGTCGGCTCGTGGTCGGAGGCGACGCCGTGCGCCTCGGCGTCGGGGAACGGGTACGGCGGCGATTCGCCGACGACCACGCCGACTTTGCCGCGTATGTACGCGGGCATTCGCACGTGACCCGGCACATGGTCGTCCTTGGCGCGAACGCGATCGGCGATGTGGAAGCGCTCGCGCTCAGGCGAGTTCGTGCGCCCGGGCGCGCTCCGGTCGGCGAGCGGGAACGCACCGGACGCGCGCCGCTCGAGCTCGTCGCGCGTGACCAGTCCCTTCTCGACGCACAACGTCGCCAGGCTCGTCAGCGTGCGCTCGTAGTAGCCCGCAGCAAGGTAGTGGCGCGGCTCCATGCGCTCGATCGCGTGGCGGTATTCGTCCATGTTGAAGACGCCGAGCCGGACGGCGAGCGAGTACATCGCGTTGACGCGCTTCTCCCACGCGGCGTGAAACGCCGGCGCATCCGGCGCATGGCGCACGGGGCCGAAGCCCTGCTTGCCGCCGAGGTCGTGGATGCCGTCCATCGCTAGGCCGCTCTCTTCTCTAGATCCGGGCGACGCCGATCATCGCGTCCCGGCTGACGATCGCGGCGAGCGCGTCCTCGCTCCATCCTGCCGTGTGCGGCGGCCGCATCGGCAGCACCATGTAGCGCGTGTCGGCGGTCGTGTCCCAGACGCGGATCTCGACCTCGGCCGGCAGGTCGAGCCCCATCTCCTTAAGCACGGTGCGCGACTCGCGAACGACGCGGGCGCGGTACTCGAGGTCCTTGTACCAGTCGGGCGGCAGGCCGATGATCGTGAACGCCGTGCAAGAGCAGAGCGTGCAGCAGATGACGTTGTGCACCGTCGCCGTGTTCTCGAGCGCCACCAGGTGGCGATGATGGCGCGGCATGTCATAGCCGAGCTCGGCCACGGCGGCGCGCCCGTCGGCGAGCAGGCGGGCGCGAAAAGCCGGATCGGTCCACGCCTTGGCGACGACGCGGGCACCGTTCTCGGGAACCCACTTCTCCTCGACGAGGCGGTCGGCCTGGGCGATGAACTCGCCCGGCGCCAGGCCGCGATCGTGCAGCACGGCCTCGATCGCCTCGGCGCGCTGCTCGAGCGAGGCGACGGCGGCGCGGAGAGGGCGGGCGGAATCGGCCATGGTCCGTCGAGTATAGAAAGCGGCGGCGCCCTACGCGATCGATCTGAAGCCGCGCGCCGCGGTTCATGTCAAAGTTCGAGCTGCCGCGACCCTGTCGCCGATCGCCACGGAGGAGCCTCGATGATCGAACGCCACCTGGACATCGCCACCGCCGACGGCGCGATGAACAGCTTCGTCGTCCAGCCGGAGGAGGGTGGGCCGTTCCCGGTCGTCCTCTTCTACATGGACGCCCCGGGCAAGCGCGAGGAGCTGCACGACATGGCGCGCAGGCTCGCCGCTGTCGGCTACTTCGTCGTCCTTCCCAATCTCTACTACCGGCGCACGCGCGAGTACTTTCTGCAGGAGCGCACCGAGCCGGCGATGGCCGAGATGTTCGCCCACATGGCGACGCTCGACCGCATCACGACCGAACTCGACACCGAGGGGCTGCTCCGCTTCGTCGACGGCGAAACCGGCGCCGACGGCGCCCGCATCGGCGCCGTCGGCTACTGCATGAGCGGCCCGATCGTGATGTGGGCCGCCGCGGCGTTCCCGACCCGGCTGCGCTGCATCGCCTCGATCCACGGCGCCAACATGGCCACCGAGCTGGCCGACTCGCCGCATCGCATGGGCCCAGGAATCCGCTGCGAGAGCTACTTCGCCTGTGCGGAGATCGACAAGTGGGCGCCGCCCGCCGACATCGCCAAGCTCGAAGCCGCGCTGCAAGAGGCCGGCACGCCGCACCGGATCGAGTGGTACCCGGGCGTCGAGCACGGTTTCGTGTTTCCGCAACGCGCGGTCTACGACCGGCCCGCGGCGGAGCGGCACTGGGAGCGCCTGTTCGCCCTGTTCGAGCGCAATTTGAGGCGCGCGCAGGGGTGAACTGGCGAGGCGGCGCGGTCGATGCTAGAAAGCATGATGACCCGCAACCCCAGGAGGACGCGATGACCGCGCTCAAACCCGCCGCCGAGCTCGCCGCCGCCGCGAGCAAGCCCTACCCCAACGACAGCGCCGAGTACCGGCGCGCACGCATCGCGCTGCTGGCCGAGGAGGTCGAGCTGCGCCGCCACATCGAGCGCGTCGCCGCGCAGCGGCGGGCGCTGCCGCTCGGCGGCGAGGCGCCCGACTATTCGTTCAACGACGAAAGCGGCAGGACCGTGAAGCTCGCCGACCTCTTCGGCCGCCACGACACGCTGGTCACCTACTTCTGGATGTTCGGCCCGCAGCGCGAGAGGCCGTGCCCGATGTGCACCGCCTTCCTAGGCTCGATCGACATCCCGTCGCGCGACATCTCGCAGCGTGTCGCCATCGCAGCGATCGGCCGGTCGCCGGTCGAGCGCCAGCTCGACTTTGCGCGCGAGCGCGCCTGGAAGAACCTCAAGTTCTACGCCACCGTCGGCGACGACTTTGCGCGCGACTACCGCGGCCTCGCCCCCGACGGCAGCGAGTGGCCCGCGCTCGACGTCTGGGTCAGGCGCGACGGCAAGGTGTTCCACTTCTGGGGCGCCGAGCTCGGCGGCACCGGCGATCCCGGCCAGGACCCGCGCGGCGCGCCCGACCCGACGCCGCTTTGGAACATCCTCGACCTGACGCCGGCCGGCCGCGGCGCCGACTGGTATCCGAAGCTCGACTACCCGGCCGCCGCCTGACGACCGCGGCGCTGTCCGCCGCACGCGCGGCAGCGAGGCCTCACCGCAGGCTCACCGTGGCGCGCTTCCACGCGGGGTCCTGCCAGCGCTGGAAAGCGCCGAGCGCGCTCGCGTCACTCGACTGGCGCTCGGTGCCGAGGCCGTCGAGCCGCACCAGCTCAAAGCTTCTCTTGTGGCGACCCTCGCCTTGGGCTTCGCGCGCGACCAGGATCTGCTTGCCGCCGGGCACCCAGCCGGCGAACTCGGCGAAGCCGATGCCCGGCGCCGTCGTGGCCGGCGGCAGGATGCTCACGCTCCAGCCGTCGCGCGACTTGCGAAAGATCCAGAGCTCGCGCCAAGCCTCCATCGGCTGGACGGCGACGGCGAGCGCGTTCGCTTCGCGATTCCGGGTCGCCGACGCGGCCCAGACGATGCCATAGGTGCAGCGGCGCGCCAGGGGCGAGCTCGCGTCGTGCTTCGCGTCGACGAGCAGGACGCAGGTCTGGCCCGGCTCACCCGGCGCGGTCGCGATCGAAAGACCGGCGGCGCCGAGGCGCGGCGCGCTGCCCGAGTCGGCGGCCCAGCGCGAGGCGTTGACGCGGATCGCGGCGCCGTCGAACGCGCTCCGGTCGTCGTCGGTGAGTTCGTCCTTGACGACGGCGGCAAGCTCGTCGAGGGCGCGCTCGGCGGCGCCGGCGACGGTCGCTTCGGTGTCGACGCCGCCGCCCTGGCGCGCGCGCCGGTAGGCGATCACGCTCCACAGGCCGGCGCGACGCATGGCGACGCGGTTCTTCAGGTAGGTCGGCAACTTGGAGGTGTCGACGCGGTCTAGCACGGCGGCGCGCCACTCGTCGAGCGCTGCGCGCTCGCTGACGCCGAGCGCCGGGTCGACGCACTCCGGCCGCGTCAGCGCCAGCACCGCGCGCGCCTGCTGCAACGGCTCGGCGGCGCGGGCGAGGATGCGCCGGAACGCGTCGCCGTCGTAGCAGATCTGCATCCTACCGTCGCGCTCGAAGCTCGCGAAGCGGACGCCAAAGCGCGTCGCGGCCTCGAGGTGCGCTGCGAGCGCCGATTCGGCGGCCTTGCTCGACGCGTTTCCCGCCGAGACGCGCTGCGCGAGGCGGTCGGCGAACGTGCCGAGGGCATCGAAGGCCTCGACGCCAGGGGCGCCGCGCAGCGCCTCTGCAGGTGCGGCCTGGAGGTAGGCGGCGGTCAGGCCGATGCCGAGCGCTTCGCTGCCCGCGGACTCGCGGGTGAACCCGACCAGCGTCAGCAGCGCCGGCGCATCGGCGGCGCTGAGCCTGCTGCGATGGACCTGGCTGGCACGGACGAAGCCGCCGCGCTCGCGGACGTGGTCCCAGACCTGGAGATAGTCAAGGCGCTCGCCGCGCACCTCGAGCACCTCGCCTTGCCAGAGCACCGCCTGCTGCGCTGCCGAATCGCGCGGCGCGGCGCGCAACGCGGTCTGGTCGCGCAGGACGATGGCGGTCGACGCGGCCTTGGTGTCGATCGTGCTCGCAGACGCCATGGTCATCGCGCCGGTCGCGCTCGCCGCGCCGGCGACCGTCGCCAGCGCGGCGGCCACGGCCGCGATCAGCACAGTGACGCCGGTCCGGACGACGTCGCGCACCGTGCAGCAGGCGCCGCTCACGGGGCCTCCTTGGCGTCGTCGGCGCCGGCGTGCTGCTCGGCGTCGCCGCCGCCGCTCGCCATCGCGTTGCGCCTGCCGTTGCCGAGCAGGCCGGCGCCGATGAAGCTGCCGTCGGTGCCTGGCGCAGCGATGATCACCTGGATCTTGTCGGAAAGCTTGTCGGCCATCGTCTTCTGGATCAGCAGTGGGTGGCGCGTAATGAGCGCGCCTTCGCGGCCCATCTGCTCGGCGTTCGACTTGCCGACCTTGTCCATCCGGTAGACCTCGGCGTCGGCGAGCTTCTGGCGCGCCTCGGCCTCGCCGCTGGCCTCGATGCGGCGCGCCTGCGCGCCGCCCTCCGCGGCCTTGATCCGGCTCACCTTCTCGGCCTCGGCCTCGAGCTGGCGTTGCTCGATCTGGCGCCGCTTGAACGGCAGCACGTGCCTCATCGCCTCTTCCTGGCCCTTGGCGGCGATGATCTGCTCGCGCGCCGCGGCCTCAGCGCCGATCTCGCGCCGGACCTTCTCCGATTGCGCGGAGAGCTCGGTCTCCCTAACCTGCTTTTCCTTTAGGTCGAGCGTGTACTTCATCTTCTCGCCGGCGAGCTCCTCGGCGAGCAGGCTCTCCATGCCGCGCCGGTAATCGGCGGGCAGGTCGATCTTGCCGATCTGCACGTGGCGCAGGACGACGCCGTCGGCGGCGAGCTTCGGCTTCAGCTCGGTCTCGACCGCGGCCTGGATCTCGGCGCGCTTGGTCGAGAAGATCTCGCGCACCGTGTAGCGCGCGAAGACTTTGTAGATCACGCCTTGCGCCGCCGGCTCGACGATCTCGGCGCCGACGTTGTCAGGCAGGCTCTTGGCGAGCGCCGCGACCTTGAGTGGGTCGATCGCATAGCGCACCGTCAGGTCGGCGCCTAGCGAGAGGCCCTCGACCGACTGCAGCGGCGCCGGCCCGTCGGCGCGGCTCATCTGCGCCGCGCGCCAGCTCTGGTCGCGCAGGGAAAAGACCCGCATCTGCTGCAGGCCGGGGAGGACGAAGACACTGCCCTCGTTCCACTCGCTGACGCTGCCCGTGAGGTGGTTGATCCGCACGCCGACCTCGCCCCGGCCTACGCCCTGCACGGGTGGGTGCGTGACCAGCGCCACGGCGGATGTCACGGCGATCGCGACCACCGTGATCGGCACCGCCGAGCGGCGCCAATCGAAGCCGCGCCGCGCGCCGACCGTGATCGTCTCGTAGTTGCTCTCGTACTCGTCGAGCCCGTCGCTCGCCGCGCCCACGCGGCGCGGCCGAAGGCGCGCGCGGATCGAATCGAACCAGGCCATCAAACGCTGCTTCCACATGATCCTTCTCCCCTCGCGGCACGATCGCCGCGGTGAGAGCACTGTCGCGGCCGAGCGCGCAGCGGCGATGAAGGGAGCAAGAAGGCGCGGTGGCGCGGCGATGAAGGCGTGCCGCTCGCGGCCGCAGGAGCGCCGTTCGTCGACTCAGAGGCGCGCGGCGCGGGCGGCGGCAATGCAGTCCAGAAGCACCTTCATGTCGCTCACCTGATTGGCGAGGAGGAGAACGAGGCGGGCGTCGAGGTCGGCGCTCTCGGCGTCGCTGAGGCCCTCGTGCGCTGCGACCCAAGCCTGGTAGAAGCCGTCGGCGTCGGCGATGCCGGGCTCTGCCTTCATGCGCGCTCCGAGGCCAAAGCGCAGCGCAGCGCGGCTTCAATGTTTGCAGGCGCCGCGTCGTCGATCTGCGCCGCGATATAGGCGTCGGGCCGCACGAGGACGAAGGAGCCGGAGCCTGCGCCGACGTGGCGCGCCAGCGCGCTGTCGGCGGCGACAGCGTGCACCGCGAGCGGCCAACGCGCGCCGAGCTCGCCCTCGAGCGCCGCGGCCTGGGCGCCGCTCGCGCCGATCCACAAGCCGATGAAGCGCGTGCCGTCCCGGAGCACACGCATGACCGTCGTGCCTTCGAGGGTGACGTTCTGCAGCGAGCGGGCGCCCGCCGGTGCCCACGGCGACGGCGGATAGGCATTGGCTTGCGCCATCCGGCCCGTGTTGGCGAGCCGGCGCGCGAACTCGTGCGTGCGCGCCAGCGCGATCACGGCACGGCGCAGGCGATGCTCTGCGGCGCTGCGCGGCGCCAGGAAGCGCGCCGTGCGGCGGGTGACGCGCAGGTTCTCGACCGCCGCCGCATGGCGTTCGTGGTGGTAGCTGTCGATCAACGTCTCGCCGGCCCGGCCCTGCAGCACGAGAGCGAGCTTCCAGCCCAGGTTGGCGGCGTCCTGGATGCCGTTGTTGCCGCCGCGCGCGCCGAACGGGCAGACGACGTGGGCGGCGTCGCCAATGAAGATCGTGCGGCCCAAGCGGAACGTGTCGAGCAGGTGGTCGCGGTACTGGTACGGGCCGATCCAGACGAACTCGAACTCGACGTCGGGGCCGAGCTGCGCGCGCAGGCGCGCGCCGGCAACCTCGGGGCGGCTAATCGATTCCGGGTCGGCATGCTGGTCCATCTGATAGTCGAGGCGCCAGACTGCGTCGGCCATGAGGTGCTGCCAGACGCCGCGCCCCTCGTTGAACGGCGCGTCGATCCAGGTCCAGCGCTCGACCGCGAAGGGCTTCTTGAAGCGAACGTCGCTGATGCACCAGCGGTCGGTGTGGCGCGAGGCGTGGGCGTCGAGGCCGAGCTCGTCGCGGATCCTGCTGTTGGCGCCGGTGGCATCGACGAACCACTCGGCCTGAAGCGCGTAGGCGCCGGCCGGCGTCTCGACCTCGACGACAGCGCCGTCGTTGCCGTGCTCGACGCCGACCACCTTGCTCTTCCAGCGGATGGCATCCGGCGCGATGTCGCGAATCCGCTCGACCAGGAACCACTCCAGGTAGAACTGCTGCAGGTTGATGAAGGGCGGCTGCTCGGAGAGGCTCTCGTCCTTCAGGTTGAACGAGTAGATCTCGTCGGCGCCTGAGAAGGTGCGGCCGACCGACCAGGTGATGCCCTTCTCGCGGATCTTCTCGTAGATGCCGAGCCGGTCGAAAATCTCGAGGCTCTTCTGCGCGTAGCAGATGCCGCGCGAAGACGCGCCGCGAACGCCGACGGTGTCGTCCTCGTCGAGGAGGACAACCTCGATGCCGCGCAGCGCCAGGTCGCAGGCGAGAGTCAGGCCGGCCAGTCCGCCACCGGCGATGACGACCGGGTAGCGCCGGCGCTCGCGCGCGGCAAGGTCGGGCGGGGCGACGAATGGCCAGCTCGGCAGCTCGTACGCCGGCGCGAATTTCCAGACCTCGGTGGCGCTCATGCGGCCGTTATAGCGCGGCGGCGAAGGCGGCGATCTCGTCGGCGACCCGCGCCTGCAGGTCGGCGCGACCGGCCAGATAGTGGTCGCCGCCGACGATGTCGACGTTCCGGATGCGATCGTCGCCGGCGCTGAGCCAGGCGTCGCGCGTGCTCGGGAAGGTGCTCTGGTCGGCGGTATAGGTGAGGAGCAACGCCGGCACCGAGGTGCGGGCGAGGTTCTCCGGCCCGCCCGCGCGAGAGACCGACGACCATTGCGAGAGGAACGCGGTCAGCGAGGTCGTCCGCCCCATCGCATTAGCGCTGACGTTGACCGCGCGCGCATCGCCCCAGACGCTGCCCGGCGCACGGTCGTTGGCGTCGAGCGAGAGGTCAAGGCAGCGCGGATCGGCATGGGTCCGGTAGACGACGAAGGCCTCGTCGCGCGGGCCGTTCGGCACGGCGCGGAGCGCGGCGAGGCGGGCACGTACGCACGCCTCGATGCGGTCGCGTCGGGCGCGCTGCGCGGCCGCGAAGCGATCGAGGAAGGCGCGCTCGAAGCGCGGTACAGCGCCGGGCGCTCCGGTCCAGTTCACCGCGTCGTACATGTCGAGCTCCGCGGCGGTGGCGAGGCCGTCGTGCTCGTCGACGATCGACGGGTCAATCCAGCGCAGCAGCAGGTGCGAGCGGCCCTCGTGGGCGGCGCAGAGGGCGAGGCCGTCGATCGGCGCCAGGTCGGCGGCGACGATGTGCGAAGCGTCGCCGTCGACCATCGTCGCCGCGGTGAAGCGCTCGGCCTCGGCCTGGTAATAGGCGGCGAGCGCGGCGCCGCCGGAGTTGCCGACCAGCACGACGCGATCGCAGCCGAGCTCGTCGCGCATGAACTTGACGCCGGCGCCGAGGTCCTGCAGGACGCGCTCCATGAGGAGCACGGTGTCGTTGCCGGCGTAGCGCGAGTTGAGGCCGAGGCACGTGATGCCGCGCTCGGCGAGTGGTGCGATCAGGTAGTGGCCCATGAAGTTGCTTGCCGGGTGCATGACGATCGCGCCAGTGCGGGCGCGGTCGGCGCGGCCGTGCGACGCTTCCTCGTAGGCGCCGTAGATGCGCGGCCGCATCATCTGCAGGCCGGACTGGCTCTCCATCGCCGCGCCGGGCTTGACGTCGATCGCGGCGAGGCGACGCTGGCGCGCCTCAGGCATCCATCGCGCCCCAGTCGGAGACGTCGGCGGGCGCGGCGCCTGCGCTCGCGGGGGCGGAGCCGAGCGGCGCGGCGACGGCGTTGGCGTCAGCGAGGCGCGCCCGCTTCTCCTGCGTCCATGCCGCGACCGCCGCATGCGCTTCCTGCGCGTGGCGCGCCGTCGTCTCCGCGCTCGCCGTCGGCACGGTTAGCTCGAGGCGGATGCCGTTCGGGTCGAAGAAATAGATCGATTCGATGATCAGATGATCGGTGATGCCGAGCACCTCGACGCCTGCTCCCTCGAGGCGGCCCTTGGCAATGCGCAATGAGTCGACCGAATCGACGCGCAAGGCGATGTGGTTGACCCACTCCGGCGTGTTCGGCGACGGCGCCGCGGCGACGTTGTCGCCGAGGTCGAAAAAGGCGAGGTGCGAGCCGTCGGCCATGCGGAAGAAGACGTGCACGTACGGGCAAAGCTCGCCGGTGCTCGGCACGACGTCCGAGCGGATGACGTGAACCAGCGGCAGGCCCAGCACGCCCTCGTAGAAGGCGCGCGTCTCCTCGCAGTCACGGCAGCGATAGGCGTAGTGGTGCAGGCCGAGGATCGGGACTAACGGTTCGGTTTCGCTCATGGCTCAGGCGCCGCGCCACGGTGCGCGCCGCCCGGCGAGGAATCTACTCCTCCCGCCCGCTACTATCTTCGCGATGAAGCCCGCCCAGCGCATCCCCGGCTCGCGCCTCCTCCACTCGCCCGGGCCGACCCGCGTTCCCGACGAGGTCGTCAACGCGATGGCGCGCCAACCCACCGACCTGGCCGATCCACGCCTGCCGCTCCTGATCGACGCTTGCGAGTCGGGAATGAAGGCGCTCCTGCAGACCGACCGCGCCGAGGTGTTTTTCTATGCCGCCAACGGCCACGGCGGCTGGGAGGCGGTGATCGCCAACCTGGTCGCGCCCGGCGGCGCCGTGCTGGTACCCGGCACCGGCCATTTCTCCGACTCGTGGATCGAGCAGGTGGAGGCGTTCGGCGGCGTCGCCGTGCGAACGCCTTTCCGCGAAGGCTTCCCGATCGATCCGGCGGCGGTCGAGGCGGCGCTGCGCGACGACGCCGGGCATCGCATCGGCGCCGTCTTCGTCGTTCACACCGACACCGCCAGCGGCACGAGCTGCGACCTCGCCGCGATCCGACGCGCGATCGACGCCGCCGGGCATCCCGCGCTCTTCGTCGTCGACGTGGTCGCCTCGCTCGCCGCGGCGCCGTTCGCAATGGACGCGCTCGGCGCGAACGTCGCGATCGGCGCGTCGCAAAAGGGCCTGATGGTCCACCCCGGCCTCGCCTTTGTCGCCGCCGACGAGCGCGCGATGGCGGTCGCACGCGCCAACCCCACGCCGCGCTTCTACTGGGACTGGCAGCGCCGCAAGAGCGAACTCTCCTACCGCAAGTTCTGCGGCACGCCGCCGCTCGCTCACCTGGCCGGCCTCGAGGCCGCGCTCGGCCTGATCGCGCAGGAAGGGCTCGCGACCGTGCAGGCACGCCATGCTCGGCTGGCGGGCGCCGTCCACGCGGCGGTGGCGCGCTGGGGCGAAGGTGGTGCGCTCGGACTCTTCACGCAAGTGGCGGCAGCGCGCTCGGTCTCGGTGACCGCGATCCAGGTCTCGGCCGGTATCGATCCCGAGGCACTGCGCACGGTCGCACGCGAGCGTTTCCAGGTCGCGATCGCCGGCGGCCTCGGCCCGCTCGCCGGCCGGGTCTTTCGCATCGGCCACCTCGGCGACATGAACGAGGCAATGATCCTCGGCTGCCTCGCCGGCGTCGAGGCGGCGATGCAGGCCGAGGGCATCGCCTTCGGGCGCGGCGGCGTCGACGCCGCCATCGCCTCGCTAGTTCAAGGCTCCGCTGATCCAGCAGCGCGGCGCTAGCGCCGTTCAGGGCTAGGCGCGCCTCGCTGCCTTGGCGCGCGCGCCTTCGCGCCGCCTCGACGGCGCGCCGACCTGGACCTCGCGCAGGATGATCCGGCTGTAGGTTTCCTGGGCGCCGGCCTTGTTGCGGATCGTCTCGGTCACGCCGGCGAGATCGGCGCGGTCGCTGCAGGCGACACGCAGCGCGTAGTCAAACGAGCCGGTGAGGAGCGTCGCCGTCATCACCTGCGGTACGTCGCTCAGCGCCCGCTCGAACGCCTCGGCGCTCGTCGTCGGCCGCAGCTTGACGTCGATCTGGGCCTCGATCGTGAGGCCAAGTGCCGCCGGGTCGGCGACGGCGTGGATGCCGACGATTGATCCCTCCTGGAGCAGGCGGCGAACCCGGTCGGCTGCTGCGTTGGCGCTCAGGTGCACGGCAACGCCGATGTCGGTGTACGAGGCGCGTCCGTCGGCCTGAAGGACGCGGACGATTTCTCTGTCAATCTTATCCATGGCCGCGATTTTCGCAGAATTGGTGGCCTATCATCGACAAATTCCCCGCCATACGCAGCGGTCGTCGAGGAATACTTCGCTCCAGACGTCGTCAAGGAAGACGCGATGGACGATTCGATCGAAGCCGACCTCCTCGCAGCCCGGCGCCTGCCGTACCCCCGCGACGCAGCGGCGTGGGCTGACCGCTACGTTTCCTCGCGGTCACGGCTCGAGCCCTCGCTCTCCCCGACGCGCGCGGCCGCCGCCGCCGAGCGCGCCTGGGGCTCGCACGGCTGGGCGCATCCCGACGTGGTTGCCTATATCGAGCACGAGTCGGGCCCGCTCGACGCCGGCTAAGGCGGTGCCCAGGGCCTGTCGATAGGTCCTAGACGAATCCGAACGCCTGCCGCAGGCGCGCCGCCCGGATGATCGACGCGAACTGCGACTCGAACATCTCGGTGCCGGAGACGCCGGAGGCGGGCTGATCCTTGCGCATCGTCAGCAGCGACCCGTCCCGGCCCCGCGCGACGACCTCGGCCACCGCGCAGGTCAGCGTCGGCACGGCGACCAGGCGTGCCCGGCAACGGTCCAGGCCCACGGTGGCGAGCGCGCAGGTGATCATCGTGTTGACGTTGCGCGGATAGAGCGCGGCGATGCCCCGCGCCGGGCCGTCGTAGAGAACCGTGTCGGCGGCGATCGTCGTCGCGTCAACGCCGGACGCGCCGAAGTCGATGTTGGCCGGGTGCTTGAGGAAGGTAATCGTCACGTCTTCCCAGGCGTGGCGCCATTCGCGCAGGCTGTCCAGGCCCATCAAGGCGCCGTGCGGAATCGCGAGCGTCGTCCCGGCCCGGCCGGCGGTCGCGAGCAAATTTGCGCGCAGCGCGTCGTCGGCGAGCGCGCTGACGGACAAGGGCAGGTAGTCGGCAAGGTCCAGGATCCGCTCGCCCCAGCGCTGCGTGTAAGTGGGGTGAGCCATCTCGATGACAAGGTCGGGCGCGAAGCTGGGGAGCTCGGCGATGTCGCGCAAGCGAAGGGCGGCGGGAACCTCGTCCAGCGCGCCTTCGCTGCGGTTATGGACGAAGGCGACATCGAGCCCGAGCGCCGGCTCGGCGACGATGCGCCGGTAGACCTGCCGGCCGATCGCGCCGAAGCCTATCAGGCCCACGCGCCGGCGCCCGGGCGAGCCCGCGGCCGTCACTGCGGGACCCAGCCCGAGGCGCGGACCACCGGTTCCCAATAGCTTGTGCCATCGCGGACGAGCCGGCCAAGGTCATCGGCGCTGCCGAACGCGGGCTCGAAGACGATCCGGATCATTCGTTCGCGCACGTCGGGTCGTGCCAAGGCGCGGCCGATCGCGGCGTTGAGGCGCTGCACCTCGGCGGCCGGGGTCTTCGCCGGCACGAACATGCCGAGCCAGTATTCCCAGTCGACGCGGTAGCCCTGCTCGACGAAGGTCGGCACGTCGGGCAGCGCGGCGGAGCGCCTCGGCCCGAGCACGGCGATCACCCTCACCTTGCCCGCGAGATGCGGCTCGACGAAATCGCCGAGCGCGGTCGTGCCGGCGGCAAGCTGCCCGCCCATCAGTTCCTGGACCATCGGCGCCGATCCGCGGTACGGCACCGACGTGAGCGCCGTCTTCGACTGCTGCGACAGCACGTGGACGATGAACTGCGGGATACTGCCCGGCGCAGGCACGCCGATGTTGGCCTGCGCCGGGTTCGCACGCGCCCAGGCGAAGTACTCGTCGAGCGTGCGCACGTTGACCTGGCTGGCGACGGCCAGGCCGCCCGGGTAACGGGCCACCTGGGCGACCGGCGCGAAGTCGACCAGGGGTTGGAAGCCGGGCGACTTAATCGTGATCGGCAGCATCACCATCGTGTGGTCGGGGCTGAGCAGCATCGTGCGGCCGTCGGGCGCGGCTTGCTTGAGTGCCTGCGCCGCGAGCTGGCCGCCCGCGCCAGGCCTGCTGTCGACGATCACGGTGGCGCCGAGTTCGTCCTTCAGCTGCTCGGCCAGCACGCGGGCGACGAGATCGATCGTCCCGCCGGCGGGAAAGCCGACCAGGATGCGGATCGTCGCGCCCTGCGCCCGCGCCGGCGCGGTGTGCAGCAACAGGCCGGCGACGAGCGCCGGACCGAGGAGCAACGCGACGCGGCAGCGCTGCGAGAACATCAGGTGATGAAGCATCGATCCTCCGGTGAGGGCGGCGGCGGCGCGCCGCTCAGCGCATGTTGCCCGTGTGGCCGAGCGAGTAGCGGCCGGGCTGCGGCCACACCGTCAAGCCGTGGGGCTCCTGGCCGACCGGGATGATCTTCACCGCCCCCGTGCCCGTGTCGAACGCGTAGACGACGTTGTCGTAGCGCCCCGAGAGCCACAGCCACTTGCCGTCGGCGCTGACGTTGCCCATGTCGGGGCTGCCGCCGCCGGGGATGGGCCAGGTGACGTCGACCGTGCGCGTCGCGAAGTCGAGCACCGACACGCTGCCCATGCCGTGCTCGGCGCCGTGGATCTTGTTCGACCCGCGGTTGGTGACGTAGAGCTTCTTGCCGTCGCGGCTCGGGTAGAGGCCGTGCGTGCCCTTGCCGGTCTTGACGAAGCCGATCTCCGTGAAGCTCGCGCCGTCGACCACGAAGACGCCGTCGGCCATCATGTCGGCGATGTAGAAGGCGGAGCCGTCCGGCGAGACGCGGATGTCCTGCGGCATCTTGCCGGTCGAGAGCTTGAGGTAGCCGACCACCTTGCGCCCGACCAGGTCGATCTTAGCCAGCATGCCGCCGAACTCGCAGGTGAAGACGGCGTAGCGGCCGTCGATTGAGAAGTCGGCGTGGTTGATGCCGGCGCACTGCGGTGTGGCCACGGATGACTTCAGCGCCATCGTCATCGGGTCGCGAAAGTCGAGCCGCTTGTAGGCTTCAGCGACGACGATCGCTTCCTTGCCATCGGGCGTGAAGTACATGTTGTAGGGGTCGTCGACGGCGATTGCCTTGCCCGGCTTGCCGGTCTTCGGGTCGATCGGCGTGAGGCTCCCCTTGGTCGTGTTCTCGGCGTTGTTGGCAACCCAGAGCGTCTTCAGGTCCCAGGCCGGGACGACATGTTGCGGATTGAGGCCGACCTTGAACCGATCGACGACCTTGAAGGTCTCGGGGTCGATGACCCAGACGTCGTTCGAGCGCAGGTTCGGCACGTAGACGCGCGGCAGCGCGTCGCGCACGGCTTCGCTCAGCTTGCCGGCGCCGGCGTCGCCGTAGAGGTTGGCGCGGTCGGTCACCGGCGGCATGCCGGGCACCGTGTCGACCCGCGCGGGGGCAGATGCGGGCGGCGCCGCCGAGGCGACGGGAGATTGGGCGCCGCAGTGCAGGGCGGCCACGGCGCAGGTCACGGCGACCGCACCGCGGCAAATGAGGAAAGTCGATTTCAAAATCTGGAAGCTCCGGGAAACATCTGCACAACAAAAACAATGTCATCAACGCCGCCGGTGGCGCGGCGCCGACACGAGCCCACGGTCAACGACGCGCCACCTCGCGCTCGATCGCCTCGCGCGTGCGGGCGACGATCAGCTCGATGCCCGCGCGCCCGGCGGCGGCACTCGCGCGGCGCGGGTCGCCCGAGACGCCGTTCGCCGCGCTGAGCGCGCTGCCGTCGTGCAGGCGGGCGGTGCGGACGAGCTGCTCGTCGACGCCGAGCGAGAGCGCGGTGTCGGCGGCGCCGGCGTGGGTGCCGATCTCGGCGTCGCTGAAGCCCTGCTGGCGCAATGCCTGGGCGAAGTCGCGGTCGGCAGCGCGGTAGTAGGCCTCGATCGCATGCACACGCACCGGCGCGGCGGCCCACTCGCGGTCGAGCCTGGCTGCAACCTTGAGCAGGCTCTTCTGATAGCCGCCGTGATCGCCGATCAAGACGATGTCGCGAAAGCCGGCCTGACGAAAGCTTCGCGCCGCGCCTTCGAGCGTCGCCTCGAAGGCGTTCTCGGGAATGCTGATCGTGCCGGGGAATCGCATGTGGCCGGCGGGAGGGTCGATGCTGCCTTCGGGCACGTAGGCGATTACCGGCGCGACCAAGGCGTTGCCGAGACTCGTCGCGATCCGGCCGGCGAGCGCGTGCGCGCGCACGTTGTGCTTGCCGAGGACGATGTGCGGGCCGCTCTGCTCGGTGCCGCCGACCGGGACGATGACCGTCGTCTTGCCGGCGCGGATCTCGTCGCGCAGCTCGGTCCAAGTGAGCTCCTCGAGGAACACCGACGGCGCCGCCAGCGCGCGACACGCGGCGACGCCGAGGATCACGGCAGCGAGGCAGCAGTGCATTGATGGCATCGCGCGATGTTACCGAGCCGCTTCACCACGGCCCTGGCATGCCGCCTGCCCATCAAGGGCATGGACTTCCTCCCCCTGCGCCGCCACGGCCGTGCCCGCTCGCCGGGGCGCGACTTCGCGGCCATCGCGAGCATCGCCCTCCATGCGGGCGTCCTCTGCCTGCTCGCCTGTCATATCGCCGACGACGGCACCCACCCCGTCGACGGCCTCGTCGCGCGACTGGTCCTGCCGCCGGGCTCGCTGCTGCCGGCGCCCGAGGGCGACGGCCCGATGCCGCCGCGCAGGGTAAGCGCGGGCGGCAAGTTCCTCCCGCTCGGCTGCCGGGGCGCCGTCTATACCGGCATCGGCGCGCGCGTCAACGGCGCGGGTTTCGTCGTCGACCTCGCGCCGGGCGGACCTGCCGAGCGCGCGGGCCTGCGCCCGGGCGACGCCATCCTCAATCTCGAAGATCTGCCGATCGATGTCTACCCGGCGGGCCAGCCGGTCGGCGTGCGTCTCCTTCGCGACGGCCTGGAAACGGCCGCCATGGTCCGCATCGCGGCGATCTGCAACGAGCCGCCGGCGACCGTGGCGTGACGCGAAGGCCGGCGGCACCGGCTCAGGTGCTCATGCGATCGCCTGCGCGACCGCGTGCTGCCAGCGCTGCATCAGCTCTGTCGCGCGCGCGCGCGACATCGTCGGGTAAAACGTGCGCTCGACCTGCCATTGGGCGGCGAGCTCGTCGGTGCCCGACCACACGCCGCACGCGAGCCCGGCGAGGTAGGCGGCGCCGAGCGCGGTCGTCTCGATCACCTTCGGCCGGATCACCGGGATGCCGAGCAGGTCGGCCTGGAACTGCATCAGCAGGCCGTTGACCGAGGCGCCGCCGTCGACGCGCAGCTCGGCCACCGGCGCTCCGCCGCCGGCGACGACGTCCTTGCTCATGGCCTCGAGCAGCGCCGCGCTTTGGAAGGCGATCGACTCGAGCGCCGCCCGCGCGATGTGGGCGATCGTCGAGCCGCGCGTGAGGCCGACGATGGTGCCGCGCGCGCCGGGGTTCCAGTGCGGCGCGCCGAGGCCGGTGAAGGCGGGGACGAACATGACGCCGCCGTTGTCGGGAACGCTCTCGGCGAGCTGCTGCACTTCGCTGCTTGAGCTGATTGCCCTCAGGCCGTCGCGCAGCCACTGCACGACGGCCCCGCCGATGAAGACGCTGCCCTCGCGCGCGAACTGCGGCCGCGCGCCGGGCTGCGCCGCGCTGGTCGCGATGAGGCCGTTCGCGGACACCTCGAAGCGATCACCCGTGTTCATGAGCATGAAGCATCCGGTGCCATAGGTGTTCTTCACCTGGCCCGGGCGAAAGCAAGCCTGGCCGAAGAGCGCGCTCTGCTGGTCACCGGCGACGCCGCCGATCGCGATCGGCTCGCCGAACAAGTCGGCCGTCGTGTGGCCGAAGACATGGCTCGACGGATGAACCTCGGGCAACACCGCGCGCGGCACGTCAAGCGCGCCGAGCAGCTCGTCGCTCCAGGCGCCGCGCGGCACGTCGTACAGGAGCGTGCGCGACGCGTTGCTCGGGTCGGTGGCATGGACTGCCGCGGCGCGCGTCGTGGCCGAGGCGCCCCCGGTGAGCAGCCACATCAGCCATGTGTCGACGGTGCCGAAAGCGAGCTCGCCGCGTGCCGCGGCGGCGCGCGCGCCGTCGACGTGGTCGAGCAGCCACGCGAGTTTGGTGCCCGAGAAGTAGGCGTCGAGAACCAGGCCCGTGCGCTCGCGAAGGAGGGACTCGAAGCCGCGTTCCTTGAGCTCCTCGCACGCCGGCGCGGTGCGCCGGTCCTGCCAGACGATCGCGTTGCCGATCGGCTCGCCGGTGGCACGGTTCCAGACGATCGTCGTCTCGCGCTGGTTGGTGATGCCGATCGCGGCGATGTCGGCGGCGGCGATCGCCGATCTCGCCAGCGCGTCGCGCGCCGTCGCCAGCTGCGAGCTCCAGATCTCGCGCGGATCGTGTTCGACCCAGCCGGGCTGCGGAAAGATCTGGCGGAACTCGCGCTGGGCGACGGCGACGACCCGGCCGCTTGCGTTGAACACGATGGCGCGCGAGCTCGAGGTGCCCTGGTCTAGGGCGAGCAGGTGTTTGGTGTCGTTCGCCATCGCCGTGTCATCCTGAACGCAGTGAAGGATTTCGTTGCCGCACGGAATCCAAGATGACCGCTGCGCCGATGCAAGAATAGTCGCGATGCCGACGACCGCCGCCGCTCCGATCGCGAACGAATCGCCGCGCGACGTCGACGTGCTCGTCGTCGGCGGCGGCGTCAACGGCGCCGGCATCGCGCGCGACCTCGCCGGTCGCGGCGCGCGCGTCCTGCTCTGCGAGAAGGACGACCTCGCCGCACACACCTCGGGCGCCTCGACGAAGCTGATCCACGGCGGCCTGCGCTATCTCGAATACCGCGAGTTCTCGCTCGTCAGGAAGGCGCTCGGCGAGCGCGAGGTGCTGCTCAAGGGCGCACCGCACATCATGTGGCCGCTGCGTTTCGTCATGCCGCACGACCCCTCGATGCGGCCAGTGTGGATGATCCGGCTTGGCCTCTTCCTCTACGACCACCTGGCACGGCGCGAAGTGCTGCCCGGCTCGCGCACGGTCGATCTTCGCGACCACGTCGCGGGCGGGCCGCTCAAGTGCGAGTTCACCAAGGGCTTCGTCTATTCCGACGGCTGGGTCGACGATGCCCGGCTGGTCACCCTGTGCGCCGTCGACGCCGCCGAGCGCGGCGCCACTGTGCTCACGCGCACGGCCTGCGCCGATGCGGTCCGCGGTGCGACGCGCTGGCAGGTGCGCCTCGAGAGCGCCGCGGGCGCGACGTCGGTGGCGGCGCGAAGCCTCGTCAACGCCACCGGACCGTGGGCGGCAGACTTCCTGATGGCGCACGCGCACGCCGCCGATCGCGTCCACCTGCGCCTGGTCAAGGGCAGCCACATCGTCGTGCCCAAGCTCTTCGATCACGACCACGCCTACATCTTCCAGAACGTCGACGGGCGGATCATCTTCGCCATCCCGTACGAGGGCGAGTTCACGCTCCTCGGCACGACCGACGTTGAGCACCACGGGGCGATCGGCGACGCCCGCGCCGACGCTGACGAGATCGCCTACCTGTGCGCGCAGGCGAGCCGCTACTTCGCGACGCCGGTGACGCCGGCGCAGGTAGTCTGGACCTACAGCGGCGTGCGACCGCTGCTCGATGACGAGTCGGGCAACCCGGCGGCGGTGACGCGCGACTATCGGCTCGAGCTCGACGTTGCCGGCGGCGCGCCACTGCTCTCGGTCTGGGGCGGCAAGATCACGACCTTCCGCAAGCTCGCCGAGGAAGCCGCCGACCGGCTCGCGCCCGTGCTCAACGGCGTGCCGCTGCGCGGCGCCTGGACCGCCGGCGCGCCGCTGCCGGGCGGCGACCTGCGCGACCACCTCGGCGATCAGGCGCCGCCGCCGGCAGCGATCGAAGCGACCTTCGCGCGCTTCGTCGACGCCCTCGCCTCGCGCCATCCCGGCGTCGCCGGCCCGCTCGTGCACCGCCTGGCGCGTCTCTACGGCACGCGCGCAGCGCGCCTGCTCGACGCCGGCCTGGGCGCCGAGGTCGCGCCCGGCGTTCACGTCGGCGAGCTCGAGCACCTGCGCGCAAACGAGTGGGCGCGCACCGGCGAGGATGTTGTCTGGCGCCGCACCAAGCTCGGCTTGCACCTCGACGCGGCCGGCCGTGCCGCGGTCACGGCCTGGATGGCGACGCGGCCGGAGCCCTCGGCCGAGCGGTCCGGCGCGCTGCTCGCCTAGCGCAACAGCGGCGCGTCGGGAAGCTCGTTGACGTCGACGTCACCGGGCTGCGTGGCGAAGTGGCGCACGAGCAGCGCGTCGACGGCATCGACGGCGCGCATCAGGCCGCCTTCGAAGTCGCGCGCCTTAAACGCGCTCTGCATCGTGGCGGCGATCTCGGCCCACTCTGCCGCGCTCACGACGCGGTTCAGGCCGCGGTCGGCGACGATCTCGATCGCGCGCTCGGCGAGCAGCAGGTAGACGAGGACGCCGTTGTTGCGCTCGGTGTCCCAGACGCCGAGCTTGCCGAACAGGGCCGCGGCGCGGTCGCGCGGCGAGGCACGGCGGCGCAGGTAGCTGAGCGGCAGGCCGGCCTCGACGACAACGCGGATCTCGCCCCTGTGGCGCTTCTCGCTGGCCGCGACGCGGGCCTCGATGCGGGTGAGCGCTTCGGCGCCGAGCATGCGGCGCGCGTCGCTCTCGTCGAGCAGGCGATGCCTGAGCAGGCGCGAAATCCAGTGCGCCATCACCACCGCCCCGAGGCGCCGCCGCCGTCGAAGTTGCCGCCACCACCCGAGCCGAAGCCGCCACTGCCGCCGCCGAAGCCGCCACCGCCGAAGCCGCCGCCACCGCCGCCCCAGATCACCGGACCGGCGAAGGCGCCGCCCGAGCGTCCGCCGCCCATGACGCCGACGAGAAAGAGGGCGACGATGCCGGCGCCGGCCGCGACCAGCAGGCTCGCGGTCAGGAACCAGCCGATCGCGCCGACCGCGGCGCCGGTGCCGAGCGCGCCAAGCTTGCGTCCCATCACGCTGCTCAGGATGCGGCCGAGGATCGGCACTCCGACGAAGAGGAAGATGGCGATGTCCTGCCAGTCGAAGCCGAGACGGCCGCGCGGCCGCGATGGCGCTCCCTGCGCCGATGGCGCCGGCAGCCGCTCGCCGGCGATGAGGGCGCTTAACTGGTCCACGGCGGCGTTCAGCCCGCCGGCAAAGTCGCCCATCTTGAACGCCGGATCGATCTTCTCGCGGATGATGCGCCCCGCGACGACGTCGGGAACCGCGCCCTGCAGCGTCGCCGCGACCTGGATGTTCACGTCGCGATCGTTCTTCGCGACCGTGAGCAGCAGTCCGTCACCGATTTCCTTGCGGCCGAGCTTCCAGCTCGAAGCGACGCGCTGCGCGAACGAGGCGATGTCTTCGGGCCGCGCCGTCGGCACCATCAGGATCACGACCTGCGCGCCTCGCTCCTTCTCGAGTGCCGCGAGCTTGGCGCTCAGCGCGTCGGCCTGCGCGGCCGTGAGGGTGGCGGTCTGATCCATCACCCGGCCGGTCAGAACGGGGACCGGAACGACCTCTTCGGCGAGCGCCGGGCCGAAAACAAATGCGGCGAGCACGGCCGCGGCGGCGGAAAGAGCGCGCATCGAGCGCAGTCGCATCAACGCGACGCGGGCTTGTCGAAGCTCACCGGCGGCGGCACCGAGATCTGCGCTTCGTTGGCGACGGTGAAGCCCGGCTTGGTCTTGTAGCCGAAGATCATCGCCGTGAAGTTGGTCGGCACGCTGCGCACCTTGACGTTGTACTGCTGCACCGCGGCGATGTACTTGTTGCGCGCGACGGTGATTCGGTTCTCGGTGCCTTCGAGCTGCACGCGCAGGTCCTGGAAGGCGGCGTTGGCCTTCAGGTTGGGATAGTTCTCGGTGACGACGAGCAGCCGGCTCAGCGCGCTGCTGAGCTCGCCCTGCGCCGCCTGGAACTTGCTGAACGCGGCCGGGTCGTTGACGAGCTCGGGCGTCGCCTGGATCGAGCTCGCCTTGGCGCGCGCCTCGATCACCTTGGTGAGCGTCTCCTGCTCGAAGTTGGCCTCTCCCTTGACGGTGGCGACGATGTTTGGAATCAGGTCGGAGCGGCGCTGGTACTGGCTCAGCACCTCCGCCCAGGCGGCGGTCACCTGCTCGTCGAGGGTCTGGAATTCGTTGTAGCCGCAGCCGGGCAGACCGAGGATCGTGGCGATGACCAGCATCGCGAGGCCGAGCCGGCGCGCGATCGAGGAATGGAGTCGAAGCATCGGGTGTCTCCCCTGTGAATCCTGACTATCCTACCGTGCGCGCCGGGGGCGCGCTGCGCCGCCGGGGCTATGCTGCACGCGTGACCACCCCCCTCTCCGCGCCCTCCTTCGTGCTTCATGGGCCGGCCGCCCCCCGCGGCCCGCTCGTCCTGGATTCACCGCACTCCGGCTTTGCGTTTCCCGCCGACTTCGGCTCGCGGCTCACCGAGTTCGACCTGCGCGAAGGCGAGGACTGCTTCGTCGACGAGCTCTACCTGCCCGCGACCGAGCGCGGCGTCGCCCTGATCGCCGCGCTCGCGCCGCGCACGTACATCGACCTCAACCGGCACGCCGCCGACATCGACCTCGCCCTCCTCGCCGGCGGCCGTTGGCCGGGCGAGATCGTGGCGAGCGGCAAGGCCCGGCTCGGCAAGGCGCTGATCTGGCGCACGCTCGACGACGGCCGCGAGATCTACGCCCGGAAGCTCGCCGTCGACGAGGTGCAGCGCCGCATCGAGGTCTTCCACCGCCCGTATCACGGCGCCGTGCGCGACCTCATCGAGGCGACGCATGCCCGCTTCGGGCGCAGCTGGCACATCAACTGTCACTCGATGAACGCCGTCGGCGGCGCGCAGGGCGAAGGCGGCTCCGGCCGGGCGCGCGCCGACTTCGTCCTCGGCGACCGCGAGGGCACAACCTGCGACGCCCGCTTCACCGAGCTCGTCCGCGGCATCCTCGCCGGCATGGGCTACGACGTTCGTGTCAACGATCCGTACAAAGGCGTCGAGCTCGTTCGCGCCTATTCCAGCCCGGCGGAGGGACGCATGAGCCTGCAGCTCGAGATCAACAAGCGCCTCTATATGAACGAGACGACACGCGAGAAGAACGCTGGCTTCGAGCCGCTGCAGCGGCGGCTCGCGACGCTGGTCGACGCCGTGCTTGACTACGCGAAACGCGAGCTCGCCGCGCTGCGATGAGCGGCGGCACCAGGGCCGGGCACGCGGGCGGCCCGCAGCGCGTCCAGCTGAAGCGGAGCGCGGGCTGGAAGATGCCGGCCGATGCCGTCAAGGTCGATCGCACGACGCGCTGGGGCAATCCGTTCACCGTTGCCGACTGCGGCAGCGCCGCCATCGCGGTGGCTCAGCACCGCCGCTGGATGCGCGGCGAGATCGCCGCGCCGGGCGGCGCCGAGCCGCCTTCGCTCGAGGCGATCCGCGTCACCCTCGGCGGCCGCCATCTCGCCTGCTGGTGCGCGCCGAACGAGCCGTGCCACGCCGAGCTGCTTCTGACGCTGGCCAATCCGCGCTGAGCCGCGGCGATGGCCGCCTTGCAAAGAGCGATCAGGAGCGATCGCTGCGCGGCAGCGACAGCGTCGCCACGGCGCCGCCCGCCGGCTGATTCTTCAGAGTGGCCCGGCCGCGGTGCAGGTCGGCGATCTCCTTGACGAACGAGAGACCGAGACCGGTGCTCTTCTTGGCCGTCGCCGGGCGCGCCAGCGAATAGAACTTCTCGAACACCTTGCCTTCGGCGAAGTCCGGGATCCCCGGGCCGCTGTCACGGACGACCAGGTCGCAGCTGCGCACGTGGGCGACGACCTCGATCGTGACGCGACCGCCGCGCGGCGAGAAGTCGATCGCGTTCTCGACCAGGTTGGCGAGCGCGCGCTGGAGCAGGAAGGCGTCGCCGGTGACGACCGGATCGACGCTGCCCGGCAGCAGCTCGACGACGAGGCTGCGCGCCTGCGCCGCCGGCGCCGCGCTCGCGGCGACCTCGGCGGCGAGCGCGCGCAGCGCAACCGGCACGGCGTGGTCGAGGCTCCTCCTCGATTCGAGCGCGGTGAGCTCCATCATCCGGTCGACGAGCTCCTGGATGCGCTGGGTCTCGCGCGCGATGTTGGCGAGGAAGCGGGCGCGATCGGCGTCGCCCATCGGCTCCTGCAGCAGCTCGGCGGCGCCGCGGATGGCCGAGAGCGGGCCCTTCACTTCGTGCGTCATCGTCTGCACGTAGTCGGCGACGTAGTTGCGGCCGGCGAGCGCGTCGCGCATCTCGTCGTAGGCGGCACCGAAAGCCCCGAGCGCACGCCGGCCGAGGCGCGGCAGGCTGAAGCTGCGCTCGGCGCGCACGTAGCGGACGTAGTCGGCGATGACGCCGAACGGCCGCACCAGCCAGACCGAGAGGATGACGACGAGGAGCAGCACCGCCACGACCGACGTGGCGCCGAGCTCGAGCGTCTTCCTGCGCGCCGCCTCGACGTACTGGCCGAAGCTCTGCACCGGCTTGCCGACGCTGACGACGCCGATGATCTCGCCGGCGCCGCCGGCCGAGGAATCGCGGATCGGCGCGGCGACGTACATCACCGAGCTGCGCGGATCTCCTTCAACGTCCGGCGTCGTGCGCGCGCCGTAGCGTCCGCGCAGGGCGAGGTAGATGTCGTGCCAGCGCGAGTGATCGGCGCCGACTTGCGACGGCGCGGCGCCCGCGGATGCCGTCGCCGTAGCCGCGGCAGCGCGCGAATCGAAGACGACCGTGCCCTGGCGATCGACGACGGTCATGCGCAACTCGACGCGTGTCTTCTCGACGCCGTAGATGTCGGCGCTGAAGCGGCGCGCGTAGAGCGACCGGAACATCGGGCCGAGGGCATCGGTGCGCAGCTCGCCGCCGGGCGAGGCGTTTTCGACCAGCGAGGCCATCAGTTGGGCGACGTCGACGAGCGAGTCCTCGGCGGATTCGCGATAGCGCGGGTCGATGTCGCCGAGCTGGCGATACATCAGCAAGGCGACCCCGAGCGCGTACGCGACCAGGATGCCGATGAAGATGCGAGTGCGCTTCGTCAACGGCGATCCTGGTCTCGGCTTGCGGGCACGCCAGGTCCGCGGCCGTCAGCTCACTCGGCGAGCACCGCCGCAAGCGCCCCACGCCCGGTCGGCCTTGTCGACCGGGAGCCACATCAGGGACTCGAGCAAGGGCCTCGACGAGGAGCGCGCCGATCGCTCCGCCGCGAAGGTGGCCAGAAGGGCAAGGCGGAACGTCGCGATGATCATCGCGCCTCCCGAAGACGTCAGCGGGTCGCCGGGTCGGCCGGCAGGTGTTCGGCGAGCGCGTAGCCGCTGCCACGCAAGGTGCGAATCGGATCGAGCAGCGGCGCCACCGCCTTCATCTTGGCGCGCAAGGTCTTGACGTGGGCGTCGACGGTCCGATCCATGCTGTCGCTGTCGTCACCCCAGACGCGGTCGAGCAGCGCCTCGCGCGTGAAGACGTGGCCAGGCCGCGAGGCGAGAGTCTTCAGCAAGCCGAATTCATAGCGCGAGAGCTCCAGCGGCCGCCCGTAATAGCGCACCTGCATGCGCCCCTCGTCGACGACGATGGGCCCGTTCGGCCCTGCGCCCGCGGCGGGCGGCGCGCTCGCTTTGGCGGCGCGGCGCAGGACACTGCGCACGCGCGCCACCAGCTCGCGCGGCGAAAACGGCTTGGCGATGTAGTCGTCGGCGCCGAGCTCGAGGCCGACGACGCGATCGATCTCATCGCTGCGGGCGGTGAGGAAGACGACCGGCACGTCGCTCGTCTCGCGCAGGCGTTTGAAGATCTCGAAGCCGCTCGCGTCGGGCAGGCCGACGTCGAGGATCACCAGCGCCGGGGCCAAGGTGCGCGCGCTGGCCAGCGCTTCTTCGCCGGTCGCGCACCACGCTGGCTCAAAGCCGTCGGTGCGCAGCGCGTATTGCAGCGTATCGGCGATGCCGGGCTCGTCCTCGACGATCAGGATTCGGGGCTTCATTCCACCGGCAGGAAGCCTTCGATCGACAAGTAGCGCTCGCCGGTGTCGTAGTTGAAGCCGAGAACCGTTGCGCCGACGGGCAGATCGGGCAGCTTCTGCGCGATCGCCGCGAGCGTCGCGCCTGACGAGATGCCGACCAGAATGCCTTCCTCCCGCGCCGATCGCCGCGCCATCTCGCGCGCCGCCTCCGCCTCGACGAGGATCACGCCGTCGAGCAGGTCGACGTGCAGGTTCTTCGGCACGAAGCCGGCGCCGATGCCCTGGATCGGGTGCGGGCTCGGGCTGCCGCCGCTGATCACCGGCGA
>JBBRFW010000028.1:0-38919 GCA_038241255.1 Burkholderiales bacterium
GGGAGCTCGTCGACCAGGACCGCGAGCTGCAGCGGCGCCGGCGCGAGTTCCAGGAAGACCTCAGCCAGCGCAAGAACGAGGAGCTCGCGACCGTCGTCGAGCGCACGAACCGCGTCATCAAGCAGATCTTCGAGACCGAGAAGTACGACCTGATCCTCCAGGAGGCCGTGTTTTGGAGCCCGAAAGTCGACATCACCGACAAGGTGATCAAGGCGCTAAACGCCCAGGGCGGCAAGTAGCGAGCGGCGGCCCCTTGGGCGAAGTTACGCTTCGCGAGATCACCGAGCGCCTCGGCGGAGAACTGGTCGGCGACGGCGGCATCCTGATCGATTCGATCGGCCCGCTCGACTCGGCGACGGCGTCGACAATCGCCTTCCTATCGAATCCCCAGTACGACAAGCAGCTCGCCGGCTCGCGTGCCGGCGCGGTGATCGTCGCTGCCGCATTCAGCGAGGCGGCGGCGGCGCGCGGCGCGGCGATCGTCACGCCCGATCCGTACCTGTACTTTGCCCGGCTCACCCAATGGTGGGTCGAGCGCACGCGGCCCGCCGCGCCGCGCGGAATCCATCCGAGCGCGCTGATCGATGCCCAGGCGCAGATCGGCGCCGACGTCACGATCGGCCCGTTCGCCGTCATCGAAGCGGGCGCGATGCTCGGCGACGCCGTGACGATCGGCGCCCACGCGTTCGTCGGCCGCGGCTCGCGCATCGGAACGGCGACGCGGCTCGGCGCGCGTGTGACGATCCTTTTCGAGACCACGATCGGCGCGCGTGGCATCGTCCATCCCGGCGCCGTCCTCGGCGCCGACGGATTCGGCTTCGCTCCGGACAGCGGCCGCTGGGAGAAGATCGAGCAGCTCGGCCGCGTCGTTGTCGGCGACGACGTCGAGATCGGCGCCAACACCTGCATCGATCGCGGTGCCCTCGGCGACACGGTCATCGGCAATGGCGTCAAGATCGACAACCTCGTGCAAATCGGCCACAACGTCAGGATTGGCGAGCACACGGCGATTGCCGGCTGCGTCGGCATCGCAGGCAGCGCGACCATCGGCGCGCACTGCATGCTCGGCGGAGGATCGGGCGTCACCGGTCACGTGACGATCGCCGACCACGTCGTCGTCGGCGGCGCGACGCAGATCTCGCGATCGATCGCCAAGGCGGGCTTCTACAGCGGTTCTTTTCCGTTCGACGACAATGCCTCGTGGGAGAAGAACGCCGCCACGCTGCGCAACCTGCATGCCTTGCGCGAGCGGGTGCGCGCGCTGGAGAAGAAGTCGCCATGACGATGAACATCCATGACATCCTGAAGAAGCTGCCGCACCGGTATCCCTTCCTGATGGTCGACCGAGTGGTCGAGCTCGAGCACGGCAAGCGCATCAAGGCGCTCAAGAACGTGACCGCGAACGAGCCGTATTTCGTCGGCCACTTCCCGCTCCGGCCGGTGATGCCGGGCGTGATGATGCTCGAGGCGCTCGCGCAGGCGGCAGCGCTGCTCTCGTTCGACGCCCTCGGCGCCAAGGCCGAGGACAACACGCTCTACTACTTCGCCGGCATCGACTCGGCGCGTTTTAAGCGTCCGGTCGAGCCCGGCGACCAGATGATCCTCGACGTCGAGCTCGACCGGATGAAGTCGAACATCTTCAAGTTCCACGCGCGCGCGAGCGTCGACGGCGAGACCGCCGTCGAAGCCGTCCTGATGTGCGCGGTGCGCGCGGTCGAGTAGGCCCCCGTTGGCGAAAATCCATCCGACGGCGATCGTCGAGCTTGGCGCCGAGCTCGCCGCGGACGCCGAGGTCGGTGCCTACAGCATCGTCCGCGCGCACGTGCGCATCGGCGCTGGCACGGTGCTCGGCCCGCATTGCGTCGTCGAGGGGAAGACGACGATCGGCCGCGACAACCGCATCTCGCCCTTCAACGCGATCGGCGGGGTGCCGCAGGACAAGAAGTACGCCGGCGAGGACACGCGCCTCGAAATCGGCGACCGCAACACGATCCGCGAGTTCTGCTCGATCCACATCGGCACCGTCCAGGACGCCGGCGTCACGCGCATCGGCGACGACAACTGGATCATGAATCACGTCCACATCGCGCACGATTGTCAGGTGGGGAGCCAGACCATCATCGCCGGCTACTCGGGCCTGGCAGGCCACGTGCAGCTCGGCGATTGGGCGATCGTGGGCGGGCAGAGCGGGCTGCTCCAGTTCGTGCGCGTCGGCGCGCACGCGATGATCGGCTTCCAGAGCCACATCTCGCAGGACGTGCCGCCGTTCATGATGGCCGACGGACACCCGCTCGCGGTGCGCGGCTTCAACGCCGAAGGCATGCGCCGTCGCGGCTTCGCCGCCGAGCGCATCGGCGCGGTCAAGCAGATGCACCGGCTGCTATATCGCGACGGCCTGACCTTCGAAGAGGCTCGCGTGAAGATCGCCGCGCTCGCCGAGGCGGTTCCCGAGGCCGGCGACGACGTTCGCCTCGTCGGCGGGTTCCTTGCCTCGGCCAGGCGGGGCATCGCCCGCTGATCATGTGCTGCCGATGAATCCAGACGCTCCGCGCTTCGCGATGGTCGCTGGCGAGGTCTCGGGCGACCTGCTCGCCGGCGCCTTGCTCGCCAGCCTGCGCGCGCGCTGGCCGGCGCTGGCCGCGCACGGCATCGGCGGCCCGCGAATGGTCGAGCAAGGGTTCACCGCCTGGTGGCCGCATGACAAGCTTTCGCTGCACGGCTACGCCGAAGTGCTCGGCCGCTTCCGCGAGATCTTCGCGATGCGGAGCCAGCTGCTCGAGCGGCTGCTCGCCGACAAGCCCGATGCGTTCGTCGGCATCGACGCGCCCGACTTCAACCTCGGCGTCGAGCTGAAGCTGAAGGCCGCGAGGATCAAGACGATCCAGTTCGTCAGCCCTTCGATCTGGGCCTGGCGCGGCAAGCGGATCGAGAAGATCGGCCGTGCGACCGATCTCGTCCTCTGCATCTTTCCGTTCGAGCCGGAGATCTACGCCAAGCGCAAGATCAACGCCGTCTACGTCGGCCACCCGCTCGCCGGCGCGATCCCGCTCGAGGTGCCGCGCGCGGCGAGCCGCGCCGCGCTTGGAATCGGCGACGACGAGACGGTCGTCGCCTTGCTGCCGGGGAGCCGCCGCGCCGAGATCCAGTACATTGCTCCGCGCCTCTTCGGCGCCGCCGCCGAGATGAGCCGAGCGCGACCGCAGCTGCGCTTCGTCGTGCCGGTCGTGAACGGCCTTCGCCATGCCATCGAGCCGCTGCGCAAGCAATTCGCGCCCGACGCCGCGATCACGCTCCTCGACGGCCAGGCTCACGACGCCCTCGCCGCGTGCGACGTCGCTCTTGTCGCCAGCGGCACGGCGACGCTCGAGGCTGCGCTCTTCAAGCGGCCGATGGTCGTCGTCTACGTGATGCATCTCCTCAACTGGCAGATGGGCAAGCGCATGAGCTACCAGCCGTGGGTGTCGCTGCCCAACATCCTGCTGCGCGAGTTCGCGGTCCCCGAGCTGCTGCAGGGCGACGCGACACCGGCTAAGATCTCCGCCGCCGCCTTCGAGTGGCTCGACGATCCCGGCGCGGTCGAGGCGCTGCGCGTCCGCTTCGAAGGCATCCATCGCGCCCTGAAGCGCGACACCGGCGCGCTCGCCACCGCCGCCATCGAGTCGGTTCTCGCCGGCTGAGGCCGATCGCGATGCACGCCCGCACCTTCCTGCGCGCCGCCAAGCTGAGGGGCATCGTCGACGTCGCCGGATTGATGGCCGGCGTCGACGAGGTCGGCCGCGGCCCGCTCGCGGGGCCGGTCGTGGCTGCGGCCGTCATCCTCGAGGAGAAGGGGACGATCCGCGGCCTCAACGACTCGAAGCTGCTGATGCCGGAAGAGCGCGAGCGGCTCGATCGGGAGATCAGGAAGCGCGCGGTCTGCTTCAGCGTCGCCTGGGCGAGCGTGGCGGAAATTGATACGCTAAACATCCTGCATGCGGCGCTGCTGGCGATGCGGCGCGCCGTCGAGGGCCTTGCGCAGCAGCCGCAAATCGTGCTCGTCGACGGCAACCAGCGGCCGCAACTGGTGATGCCCGTGCGCACCGTCGTCGGCGGCGACGCCAAGGTGCGCGCGATCTCGGCGGCATCGATCATCGCCAAGGTCTACCGCGATCGCCTCTGCATGCAATTGCACGACGCGCATCCGGAGTACGGCTTCGACAGCCACAAGGGCTACTCGACGCCGGAGCACCTGAACGCGCTGCGCGAGCACGGCGCATGTCCGCACCACCGGCGCAGCTTCGCGCCGGTCCGCAACGTTCTGGATCGCCTTTTCTGACGTCGTGGCCAAGGTCACGCAGATCACGTCGCCGCGCAATCCGCTGCTCGGCCGGCTGAGGAAGCTCATCGACGACGGCGCCTCGTACCGGCGCCTCGGCAGCGTCCTGCTCGAGGGCGAGCATCTCTGCGCCGCCTGGCTGGCGCGACCGAGGGGGCTGGTGCAGCAGGCGATCGTCAGCGTGGCCGCGTGGGACGAGCCGCGCCTGCGCAGGCTCGCGCAGGCGGCCGCCGATGTGGCGGTCGTCGACCCTGCTGTCATGGCTAGGCTCGGCACGCTCGAATCGCCGGCGCCGATCGCCTTTCTCGTCGACCTGCCCGAGCGCGCGCCGGTCGCTGGCGCCGAGCCGACGCTCGTCCTCGACCGCATCCAGGACCCCGGCAACGTCGGCAGCCTGCTGCGCAGCGCCACCGCCTTCGGCTTCACTCAGGCGATCGCCCTCGTCGGCACGGCCGCGCTGTGGGCGCCGAAGGTAGTGCGCGCCGGAATGGGCGCGCACTTCGGCCTTCGACTCGTCGAGGGCGCACACGAGGCGGCGCTCGCTGCGCTCGAGGTGCCCTTGTTTGGCACCAGCTCGCACGCCGGCCGTCGCGTCGATGCCTTTGCCCTGCCCTGGCCCTGCGCTTGGGCGTTCGGCCACGAAGGGCAGGGCATCGCGCCGGCGCTCGAGGCGCGCTGCCGGGCGATGCTGTCGATCCCGCAGCCGGGCGGCGGCGAGTCGCTGAACGTCGCCGCCGCGGCCGCAGTCTGCCTCTACGAGACGGCGCGGCAGCACGGCCGCTGACCCCAGGCGCCGATACGCTACAACATGGTTCGGCACGTTTGTCGATGCGGCCCTGCAGCGCCGGCCGGCACACGAGGGCGAGGGCCCTGCGGCCGCGTCGCCTCTGCGGCTTGCTCTTCGGGAGACATCGATGCAAATTACGATCAATGATCCGCGCCGGCTCGGGCCGGCAGCGATCGGTCGGCGGTGACGCCGTGACGCGGTTTGCTCGGTGCGGCGCGGCGTCATGACGCTCACCTTGCCCACCTACGACGACGTCGCCGCCGCAGCGCAGCGAATCGAGGGGCACGCCCATCGCACGCCGGTATTGACCTCGGCCACAGCCGACTCCGAACTGGGTGCTCGCGTCTTCTTCAAGTGCGAGAATTTCCAGCGCATGGGCGCGTTCAAGTTCCGCGGCGCCTACAACGCGCTGGCTCGCTTCGACGAGCGGCAGCGGCGCAGCGGCGTGGTCGCGTTCTCGTCCGGCAATCACGCGCAGGCGATCTCGCTCGCGGCGACGCTGCTCGGCATGCCGGCGGTGATCGTCATGCCGCACGACGCCCCCGCCGCCAAGGTCGCGGCGACGAAGGGCTACGGCGGGGAGGTCGTCGTCTACGACCGCTACCGCGAGGACCGTGAGGCTATCGGCCGCAGCCTCGCCGACGAACGCGGCATGACGCTGATCCCGCCCTACGACCACCCGGACGTCATCGCCGGGCAGGGCACTGCCGCCAAGGAGCTGATCGAGGAGGTCGGCGCGCTCGACGCGCTCTTCGTCTGCCTCGGCGGCGGCGGTCTGCTCGCCGGCTCTGCCCTGGCGGCGCGCGCACTCGCTCCCGAGTGCCGCGTCTACGGCGTCGAGCCCGAGGCCGGCAACGACGGCCAGCAGTCGTTTCGCAGCGGCCGCATCGTCTCGATCGAGCCGCCGCGCACGATCGCCGACGGCGCCCAGACGCTGCATCTCGGCGAGCACACGTTTCCGATCATCCGGCGCGACGTCGCCGACGTCCTGACCGCGACCGACGCCGAGCTCGTTGATGCGATGCGGTTCTTCGCGGAGCGGATGAAGATGGTCGTCGAGCCGACCGGCGGCCTCGGTTTCGCCGCGGCGCGTCGCCTCGGACAGCAGGCGTTGGGCGGGCAGCGCGTCGGCGTCCTGATCAGCGGCGGCAACGTCGACCTGGCGCGATTCGCCGAGCTGATTGGCGCGCCCCCTCCTGACGCTCGCTAGCCGAAGGCCATGAGGAGCGAGGCGATCGCGCCGATGCTCAGGAAGGCCGAGATGAGCGCGCACACCAGGCCGAGAACGAGCGCCCGCTGCCGCGCTGCCTGCTCGTCCAGGTCCTCCCTCGCGTAGACCGGGGGATGGGTGTCGACGAAACGGCTCAACGCAGGCCTCCCCAATCCGTCACATCGAACGGCCAATTGAGCAAGATCTCGTCAGCGACGGCGATTGGATCGAGGTGGCCCCGGAACGCGTGGACCGCCCGCGTCAGGTCCAGCAGTTCGGCTTGCGGCAGCGGTGCCCGCCCGTAGACGAGATGGGCGTGGACGGCGTACTGCCAGGCGAAGACGTCGACCCGGCTCTTGGCTCTGATCTCGCGAGTGCTCACGCCAGGAAGGAAGGCAAGGACCGTACCGACCCCGAGTGACGAAACGTGTTCCTGGCGTCGAGGGTTATCACCGAGCGGCCGACTCTCGGTGTCGCGCCGCTCAATAGGCGAGCCGATCGGGCCGGAGGTCGCGCAGGATCGTCGTCGCGATCTCCTCGATCGACTTGTGCGTTGATGAGAGCCAAGCGATACCCTCCCGCTTCATCATCGTCTCGCCTTCGCGCACCTCGTAGCGGCAGTTCTCGATCGATGCGTACTTGCTGTTCGGCCGGCGCTCGTTGCGGATGCGGGCGAGTCGGTCCGGGTCGATCGTCAGTCCGAAGCACTTGGTCTTGAACGGTATCAGCGTCGACGGCAGGTTGCCGCGCTCGAAGTCTTCCGGGATCAGCGGGTAGTTTGCCGCTTTGATGCCGTGCTGCATCGCCAGGTACAGCGAGGTCGGCGTCTTGCCGCTGCGGCTCACGCCGACCAAGATGACGTCGGCCTCGGCCAGGTTTTTCGCCGACTGGCCGTCGTCGTGGGCGAGCGCGAAGTTGATCGCCTCGATGCGGTCGGTGTATTCCTGGCTGTCGGAGACGTCCGAGAAGCGGCCGATGCGATGGTTCGAGGTGATCCCGAACTCTGCCTCGAGCGGTTCGATGAAGGTGTTGAACATGTCGAGCACGAGCCCGTGCGCATGATCCTTGACGATCGACAGGATCTCGGTGTTGACGAGGGTGATAAAGACGATGGGCTTCCTGCCGTCGTGCTCGGCCGTGTGGTTGATCTCGCGCACGACCTGGTGCGCCTTGTCGGGCGTGTCGATGAACGGACGGCGCAGATGACGCGGCTTGATCGCGAACTGCGAGAGGATCGAGTTGCCGAAGGTCTCGGCGGTGATGCCGGTGCCGTCGGAGACGAAGAAGACCGTGTGGCGCGGCATCAGCGGCGTCGCCAGGGGCGACGCGCCGACGGCCGATGGGGGCGCGGTTCCGTTCATCGGCCGATGATAGGCAGCTGACCGCCGGGCCGGGCGCACTCTTAGAATCGAGCGAACTCTTCGACCCCGCGCATGCTCGCTCCTGACTCTCGCCGCCGCCGCCTCCTCGCCGATCGCCTCCGCGGCGCGGCCTCGCCGCGGCCGGGCGATCCGAGGCAGGGCCGTCGCCGCGCCGCGCCTCCTGGTCGGATGACACCGGTTTTTCACACCCCCCGAGTCCCGCCATGTCATCCCCCCACTTGGCGACCGCCTTCGTCGCCCGTTTTAATACCCTGAGAATGACCGACGTCGAGGCGGTCGGCGGCAAGAACGCTTCCCTTGGCGAGATGATCAGCCAGCTGAGCGATTCGGGCGTCCGCGTCCCCGGCGGCTTCGCGACCACCGCGCATGCGTTTCGCACCTTCCTGGCCGAAGGCGGCCTGGCGCGCCGGATCTCCGAGCGGCTGGCCGACCTGGACACCGACGACGTTCGCGCCCTCGCGGCCGCCGGTACCGAGATCCGCGGCTGGATCGAGGCGCAGCCGCTGCCGCCCGCGTTCGAGGCCGAGGTGCGGCGCGAGTACGAGCGCCTCAGTGCCGATCATCCGGGCGCGACCTTCGCCGTGCGCTCGTCCGCGACTGCGGAGGACCTGCCCGAGGCGTCGTTCGCCGGCCAGCAGGAAACCTTCCTCAACGTCTCCGGTATCGACGGCATCCTGGCCTGCATGCGCGAGGTCTTCGCCAGCCTCTACAACGACCGCGCCATCAGCTACCGCGTCCACAAGGGATATGCGCACGGCGACGTGGCCTTGTCCGCGGGCGTGCAGCGAATGGTGCGCAGCGACCTCGGCGCGGCCGGCGTGATGTTCACCATCGACACCGAGAGCGGCTTCCCCGACGTCGTCTTCATCACCTCGAGCTACGGCCTCGGCGAGACCGTAGTGCAGGGCGCCGTCAATCCCGACGAGTTCTACGTCCACAAGCACGCGCTCAGGAACGGCAAGCAGGCGATCATCCGCAGGAACCTGGGCTCTAAGCTGATCCGGATGACCTTCGCATCGGCAGAGGACCGCGCCGCCACCGGCAAGTTGGTGACGACGATCGACACCGCGACCGAGCAGCGCAACCGCTATTCGCTCAGCGACGACGACGTCGCCGAGCTCGCCCGCTACGCCCTCGTGATCGAACAGCACTACGGTCGTGCGATGGACATCGAGTGGGGCAAGGACGGCGTTGACGGCAAGCTCTACATCCTGCAGGCGCGTCCGGAAACCGTGAAGAGCCAGGCCGGCGCCAAGGCCGAGCAGCGCTATTCGCTGAAGGGCAGCGGCACCGTGCTCGCAGAAGGGCGCGCCATCGGCCAGAAGATCGGCACGGGGCCAGTGCGCGTCGTCGTCTCGATCGCCGACATGGACAAGGTCCAGCCGGGCGACATCCTGGTCACCGACATGACCGACCCAAACTGGGAGCCGGTGATGAAGCGCGCGAGCGCAATCGTCACTAACCGCGGCGGACGGACCTGCCATGCCGCAATCATCGCGCGCGAGCTCGGCATCCCGGCGGTGGTCGGCTGCGGCGACGCGACCGCGACGTTGAAGGAGGGCGCGCTCGTCACCGTCGCGTGCTCTGAGGGCGATACCGGCTATGTCTACGACGGCCTGCTCGAGACCGAGGTCACCGAGGTCGAGCGCGGCGAGCTGCCGTACTCGCCGGTCAAGATCATGATGAACGTCGGCAACCCACAGCTTGCGTTCGACTTCGCACAGATGCCGAACTCGGGCGTCGGCCTGGCGCGGCTCGAATTCATCATCAACAACAACATCGGCGTCCACCCGAAGGCCATCCTTGACTATCCGAACATCGACAGCGACCTCAAGAAGGCGGTCGAGAGCACGGCGCGCGGCCACGCCTCGCCGCGCGCGTTCTACGTCGACAAGCTCGCCGAGGGAATCGCGACCATCGCCGCCGCGTTCTGGCCCAAGCCGGTGATCGTGCGGCTTTCGGACTTCAAGAGCAACGAGTACAAGAAGCTGATCGGCGGCTCGCGCTACGAGCCGGAGGAAGAAAATCCCATGCTCGGCTTTCGCGGCGCGTCGCGCTACGTCAGCGAGTCCTTTGGCGAGGCGTTCGCGATGGAGTGCGAAGCCCTGGTGCGGGTGCGGCGCGAAATGGGCTTCTCCAACGTCGAGGTGATGGTGCCGTTCGTTCGCACTCTCGGCCAGGCCGAGCGCGTGGTCGCCATGCTCGCCGAGCACGGCCTGAGGCGCGCCGCCGCAGGCGGCACCGACGGCCTGCGTGTGATCATGATGTGCGAGGTGCCCAGCAACGCCGTCCTGGCCGAGAGCTTCCTCGAGCACTTCGACGGCATGTCGATCGGCTCGAACGATCTGACCCAGCTCACGCTCGGCCTCGATCGCGACTCCGGCCTCGAGCTGCTCGCACGCGACTTCGACGAGCGCGATCCAGCCGTCAAGGCGCTGATCTCGCGCGCGATCGCGGCGTGCCGCGCGACCGGCAAGTACATCGGCATCTGCGGTCAGGGGCCCAGCGATCACCCCGACTTTGCCGACTGGCTCGCCGACGAAGGCATCGTCTCGATCTCGCTTAACCCGGACAGCGTCGTCGAGACCTGGAAGCGGCTGGCGACGCGGCGCAACGTGGTCTGAGCGGGCGCGCTGCGCGCCGCGCGCCGGTCACAGGACCAGCGCCAGGTGCAGCTTGTCGTGATAGCGGCCGGCGACCTTGAGGGCGCGCCGCAGCGTGCCGTAGGGCGCGAAGCCGTGCCGTTCGTACAGCCGGACCGCGGCCGCGTTCTCCGCCGTCACCGTGAGCGTCAGCATCTCCAGCCCGGCATGGCGCGCCTCGGCGATGCACGCCTCGAGGAGGAGGGCGCCGATGCCCGCGCCGCGGGCGTCGGCACGAACCATCATGCCGACGACGTGGCCGATGTGGCGCACCTTGAGCCGCGCCTCGCGCTCGCAGCCAATGGTGCCGAGGAGACTTGCGGTGCGCCAGGCGCCGAGCAGGAAGTGGCCGCCATCGCGGCGCTCGAGGCCGAGGCGATGCAGATAGTCGGTGGGTTCCTTGCCCGCATCGCTTGCGGCGTCGGACGTGAACGCTTCCGGATGGAGCACGAGCATCTCGTCGCGCAGCCGCTTGTACCCGGCGAGGTCGGCCGCGCCGAGCGGGCGGATCGAGACAGCGCCCGCTTCGCTCACCCGCCGATGTAGTGCATCTCGACGCGCCGTTCGCCGGCAGGCGCGCCGGCGCCCGCGGCGCCGCGCAGCTCGGAGTAGCGGTCGTCGCGCTGCTCCCAGACGAGGCCGATCGCGGCGGCGACCTCGGCGTCGCTCGCGCCGCCGCGCACCAGCGCGCGCAGGTCGTGGCCTCGGCTGGCGAAGAGGCAGAGGAAGAGCTTGCCCTCCGTCGACAGGCGTGCTCGGTTGCAGTCGCCGCAGAATGCCTGCGTGACGCTCGAGATCGTGCCGATTTCGCCCGCGACGCCCGCCTCGGCATAGCGCCAGCGCGCCGCGGTCTCGCCCGGAGCCGAGACAGGCAACGGCACCAGCGGGAACGCGTCGCCGACGCGCTGGATGACGTCGGCCGAAGCCAGCACGTCGTCCATGCGCCAGCCGTTGGTCGCGCCGACGTCCATGTATTCGATGAAGCGCAGCGCCACGTCGCGGCCGCGGAAGTGGCGCGCCATCGGCAGGATCTGGGTATCGTTGGTGCCGCGCTTGACGACCATGTTGACCTTGATCGGCCCGAGGCCGGCGCGTTCGGCGGCGTCGATGCCGCCGAGGACATCGGCGACCGGAAAATCGGCGTCGTTCATGCGCCGGAAGATCGCGTCGTCGATGGCATCTAGGCTCACCGTCACGCGGCTCAGCCCCGCGGCCTGCAGCGCCGCCGCCTTGCGTGCGAGGAGTGAGCCGTTGGTCGTGAGGGCGACATCGAGGCGCTCGCCGTCGGCGCCGGTAATCGCGGCAAGCATTCCCACCAGCCGCTCGAGATCGCGGCGCAGCAGCGGCTCGCCGCCCGTGAGCCGGATCTTCTTGACGCCGTGGGCGACGAAGAGACGAGCGATGCGAACGATCTCCTCGAAGCTCAGCAGCGACGACTGCGGCAGGAAGGCGTAGTCGCGGTCGAAGACTTCCTTCGGCATGCAGTAGCTGCAGCGGAAGTTGCAACGGTCGGTCACCGAGATGCGCAGGTCGCGCAGCGGCCGGTGCAGGCGGTCGAGGAGCGTGCCGGTGGGCGCGACGAGCCGGTCGGGAACGAGCGGCGCGTCGGCCCGATAGCGGTGGTCGGCGACGGCGATGACTTTTCCGGCCATGCCTCGATTGTGCCTGCGCGCCGAGGGGCGCCGCGGCGCGCAGGCCGAGCTAGCTACCTTCGCCGCGTGCGCGGGCAGCTGCGGCATCGATAGGCGCCGAATCGATGCCCGCCGCACCGACTCGTGCCGCATCGAAGGCAGCGCTCGCGGGGACGCGCCGCGCCCCGGTGAAGCGCTTGGCCCAGTAGGCGAAGCTCATGTCGTCGGTGCGGACATTGCCGCCGGGGCGCGGCGAATGGATGAAGCGGTTGCCGCCGATGTAGATGCCGACGTGCGAGAAACTGCGCTTCAGCGTGTTGAAGAAGACAAGGTCGCCGGGCCGCAGATCCTCGCGCGCGACGGCGACGAGGCCAGGCGCTGCGGCCTGCTCGTCGGCGCGGCGCGGCAGCACCAGGCCGAGACTCATCTCGAAGACGTGGCGCGTGAAGCCGCTGCAGTCGAAGCCGGTCTCGGCCGAGGTGCCGCCGCGTCGGTAGCGGACGCCGACCAGGTCGATCGCCGCCCTGGTGAGGTCCGAGGCGCGATCGTGGACGCGGCGCAGGAGGCTCGGCGCCGCTGCATCGGCGTCGCTCGCCGCCGGCGCGAACTGGGGCCCGAGGTCCTTGTCGGCGAGCAGCTTCAGCAGGGGATCGGCCGTCTCGTCCGGCCCGGCCAGCGCAGGACCGACCGCCAGACAGAGGACCAGCGCCGCGGCCGCACCTCGAAAGGCGGCGCCGGGCCTGGCGGGGGAGATTCGCATCGGCGCGCAGGATAGGTGGAGGCTCACCCGGGCGTCAACCCTGGAAACGATGCCTTACGTCTGCGCTGCGGCACTCGAGCGGTGCCCGTCCGTCCACTGCGGTTCGAGGCGCTGCGCTATCGTCGTTCGATGCCAGGATCAGGAGAAGACAATGTTCAAGGCCTTGATGCTCGAGAAGGACGAAACAGGGTTTCGCGCGTTGCTGCGTGACGCCGACGAAGCCGGCCTGCCCGAGGGCGACGTCACCATTGCCGTCGCGTACTCGACGATCAACTACAAGGACGCGCTCGCGATCACCCACAGGAGCCCGATCGTTCGCGCCTGGCCGATGGTGGCCGGCATCGACGGTGCGGGAACCGTGCTCGCATCGAGCCACCCCGCGTGGCAGGCCGGCGACGCCGTCGTCCACAACGGCTGGGGCGTCGGCGAGACGCGTTGGGGGTGCCTCGCCGAGCGTGCCCGACTGAAGGGCGATTGGCTCGTCGCCTTGCCGCCGGCGCTGTCGGCACGCCAGGCGATGGCGATCGGCACCGCCGGATACACCGCCATGCTTGCCGTGCTGGCGCTCGAGCGGCATGGCGTGCGGCCCGACGCCGGGCCGGTGCTCGTCACCGGGGCGGGCGGCGGCGTCGGCAGCATCGCGATCGCCTTGCTGGCCCGGCTCGGCTTCGAGGTCGCGGCGTCGACCGGCCGGCCGCGCGAAGCGGCGTACCTGCGCGAGCTCGGCGCACACGAGATCATCGATCGCTCCGAGCTGAGCGGCGCCGGCAAGCCCCTGCAGAAGGAGCGCTGGTCGGCGGCGATCGACGCCGTCGGCAGCCAAACCCTCGTCAACGCACTGGCGCAAACACGATACGGCGGGATCGTCGCGGCGTGCGGACTCGCGCAGGGCTTCGACCTGCCGGCGACGGTGATGCCCTACATCCTGCGTGGCGTGACCTTGGCCGGCATCGCCAGCGTCATGGCGCCGCTCGCGCAGCGCCGGGTCGCCTGGCGGCGGCTGGAGAGCGACCTCGACGCGCGCGCGCTCGAGCTGATCAGCGAGGAAGTTCCGCTCGACGCTGCGATCGACAAGGCAGGCGCGTTGCTCACTGGCGGCGTGCGCGGTCGCATCGTCGTCCGCATCTGAAGCGGATCGCTCGCGCTCTCAGCGGACTAGCTGCCAGAGGCGCGTGAACTTCGGATGCTGGCTCGTGCCGAGCCATTCGAAGATCACCATCTCGGTCGTCACGACGTCGGCGCCGAGGCGGCGCGCGCGCTCGGTCGCGGTGAGGCGGTCGTGCGGGTGGCGCGAGCCGACCGCATCGGCGACCCACTTCACCGCATGGCCCGATTCGAGCAGGCCGACGACGGTCTGAAGGACGCAGACGTGCGCCTCGCACCCGGCGACGACGAGGGTATCCCGCCCGGCGGGAAGTCGCCGGAGGAATCCCTCCTCGGCGGCGGCCGAGAAATGGAATTTGGCGAGCGTCGTGTCGCAGAGCGCAGCGATCTCGGCAACGAGCGGGCCCAGGCCGTCCGGGTTCTGCTCCGTGCCGATGACGTGGATGCCGAGCTCACGCGCGGCGGTGGCGAGCTGGACGCATCGGCGCACGACGTTGTCGCCGTCCTGGATCGCCGGCATCAGGCGTACTTGGGGATCGATGATCAGCAGCGTCGACTCGTCGGGTTTGCAGAGAACGGGCATGCCAGGCTCCTCAGGGTCGCCCATTCTGGGACATGCGCGGGGCCTCGGCACAATGGACGGCGTCACTCCCAGGAGTCCCTTGATGCCGATGAACTCCGGCCACTACCGCGAATCACTGCGCCGCTATTCGCCGCGCGTCTTCGTCGACGGCGCGCGCATCGACAGCGTGGTCGACGCGCCGGCGCTCCAGCCCGGCATTAACGCCCTCGGCCTGACCTACGATTTCGCGCTGCGGGAGGAGCTCGCGCCCATCATGCGCGCCGTCCAGGCGTCGAGCGGCAAGACGGTGAACCGGATGCTGCACGTCGACCAGAGCAGCGCCGACCTGCTCAACAAGCTCGAGGCGGTGCGCGTGCTGTGCCAGGAGACGGGCTGCGCGCAGCGCTACCTCGCCCACGATGCCTTCAGCGCGCTGGCGCAGTCGACCGCGCGCATCGACGCCGACAAGGGCACTCGCTACGGCGAGCGCTTCACCGCCTACCTCCACGACTTCCAGGACGAGGACCTGAGCATCGGCATCGCCATGACCGACGCCAAGGGCGACCGCAGCAAGCGGCCGCACGAGCAGGCCAACGTCGACAGCTACGTGCACATCGTCGAGAAGAATGCCAAGGGCATCGTCATCTCGGGGACCAAGGCCATCGTCACCGGCGCGCCCTACGTGCACGAGTTCCTCGTCATGCCGTGCCGGAACATGAGCGAGGCCGATGCCGCGTTCGCGGTCTGCTGCGCCGTGCCGTGCGACGCTGACGGCTTGACCATCGTCGCCCGCCCGGCCGGACGCCCGGGCGAGAGGGCGGCCCTGTTCTCCAACAAGTACGGGCAGTCGACTGGCATGGTCGTCTTCGACCGGGTCTTCGTCGCCTGGGAGCGCGTCTTCCTCGCCGGCGAGTGGGAGCACTCGGCGCACCTGACCTACAGCTACGCGACCCACCACCGCCACACCTGCATCGCCGCGCGCGCAGGTTTCGGCGACCTGCTGATCGGCGCCGGCGCGCTGATGTGCGAGGCAAACGGCTTCGACCCGGGGCAGGAGACGCATCTGCGCGAGCAGATGGTGCAGCTGATCACGATCGTCGAGAGCTTCTATGCCTGCGGCGTCGCCGCCAGCGTGTATGCGAGCGTCGACCCGCACTCGACGACGGTCATGCCGGACCCGGTGTTCTCGAACATCGGCAAGCTCCTGCTGGCCAACCAGATCTACGACATGCACCGGATCGCCCACTACGTCTCGGGCGGCCTCATCGTGGCGCTGCCCGGGCCGGACGAGGACCACAACCCGGAGACGGCGGCCAACCTCGCCGATGTGCTGCGCGCCAACCCGGCGGTGTCCTATGACAAGCGGATCGAGGCAGCGCGCCTGATCGAGGATTTGACGGCGTCGTACCAGGGCGGCTGGTACTCGGTCATCAGCCTGCATGGCGGCGGCTCGCCGGCCGCCATGAAGCAGGAGATCTGGCGCAACTATCCCGTCGGCGACAAGGTGGAACTCGTCGAGCGTTTGCTGGAGCGCAACGTCCTCGCACAGCCGGGGCGCAAGATAACGGCCAACCGCCAGCCGGGCAAGTGCTGCGACGCCGGTTGCACGCCGCCGTCGCCGACGACCATGGTGGTGCTGCCGACAGCGCGACCCGGCGAGAAACCGAGATGAGTGCACGCCGGATGGAGACCTACGACGAGTTCCACCGCCGCTCGCTCGCCGATCGCGACGGCTTCTGGGCCGAGCAGGCCGCGCGCGTTGACTGGCAGCGCCCGTTCGACACCGTCTGTGACGCCAGCCGGCCGCCGTTCGCGCGCTGGTTCGTCGGCGGCACGACCAATCTATGCCACAACGCCGTCGACCGCCACCTCGCGGCGCGCGCCGCGCAGCCGGCGCTAATCCACGTCTCGACCGAAACTGACTGCGAGCGGGTTTACAGCTTCGCCGAGTTGCATGCCGAAGTGCAGCGCATGGCGGCCGTGCTGATCTCGCTCGGCGTGACTCAGGGCGACCGGGTGCTGCTCTACATGCCGATGATCGCCGAGGCGGCGTTCGCGATGCTCGCGTGCGCGCGGATCGGCGCGATCCACTCGGTCGTTTTCGGCGGCTTCGCCAGCGTCAGCCTGGCGAGCCGGATCGACGATGCCGAGCCGAAGGTCGTGATCAGCGCCGATGCCGGCAGCCGCGCCGGCAAGGTCATCGCGTACAAGCCGCTGCTAGACGAGGCGATCGCCCTGGCCAGGCACAAGCCGGCGTGCGTGGTCCTCGTCGACCGCGGCATGGCGCCGATGACGATGGTTGCCGGCCGCGACCATGGCTATGCGACGCTGCGCGAGTGCCATCTCGACGCGCAGGTGCCCTGCGTTTGGGTCGAGTCGACCCATCCGAGCTACACGCTCTACACCAGCGGCACGACCGGCCGGCCGAAGGGCGTGCAGCGCGATACGGGCGGCTACGCTGTCGCGCTCGCGGCGAGCATGAAGCACATTTTCTGCGGCAACGCGGGCGAAACGTACTTCTCGACGAGCGACATCGGCTGGGTGGTCGGCCACAGCTACATCGTCTACGGGCCGCTGATCGCGGGCATGGCGACGATCATGTACGAAGGGCTGCCGATCCGGCCCGACGCCGCCATCTGGTGGCGCCTGGTCGAGAAGCACAAGGTGACGGTGATGTTCACCGCGCCGACCGCGATCCGCGTGTTGAAGAAGCACGATCCGAAGTACCTGCGCCAGCACGACCTTTCGTCGCTGCGCGCGCTCTTCCTGGCCGGCGAGCCGCTCGACGAGCCGACCGCGACGTGGATCTCGGGTGCACTCGGCAAGCCGATCATCGACAACTACTGGCAGACCGAGAGCGGCTGGCCGATCCTGACCATCGCCAACGGCGTCGAGGCGCTGCCGAGCCGCTTCGGCAGCCCGGGCGTGCCCATGTACGGCTACGACGTCAAGATCATCGACGAGTCGAGCGGGCTCGACATCGTCGAGCCGAACCGGAAGGGCGTGGTCGTCATCGAAGGGCCGACGCCGCCCGGCTTCATGCAGACGGTGTGGCGCGACGACCCCCGCTTCGTCGAGACCTACTGGCAGAGCATTCCGGGCCGCGCGGTCTACAACACGTTCGACTGGGGCATCCGCGACGCCGACGGTTATTTCTTCATCCTCGGCCGCACTGACGACGTTATCAACGTCGCCGGCCACCGCCTCGGCACGCGCGAGATCGAGGAGAGCATCTCGAGCCACCCGAACGTCGCCGAGGTCGCCGTCGTCGGCGTCGCCGACGTGCTCAAGGGCCAAGTCGCGATGGCCTTCGTGATCGCCAGGGACGCGTCGATGCTCGCCGATCCGGCGGGGCGGATGAAGCTCGAGGGCGACGTCATGAAGACGGTCGACAGCCAGCTTGGCGCCCTCGCGCGGCCCGCCCGCGTGTTCTTCGTCACGGCGTTGCCGAAGACGCGCTCGGGCAAGCTGTTGCGGCGCGCGATCCAGGCGATCTGTGAGCGCCGCGACGCCGGCGACCTGACGACGATCGAGGACCCGACCGCGCTGGAGCAGATCCGCGAGCTCGTCGGCGGCGAGGACGAGCTGGCGCCCCCGCGCGCTAGGCCCTAGAGGACCTCGCTGGCGAAGTCGGCGAGGCGCGAGCGTTCGCCGCGAGCCAGCGTCACGTGGCCCGAATGGGCCCAGCCCTTGAAGCGGTCGACCGCGTACGTGAGCCCCGACGAGCCTTCGGTGAGGTAAGGGGTGTCGATCTGCGCCAGGTTGCCGAGGCAGACGATCTTGGTGCCGGGCCCCGCACGCGTGATCAGCGTCTTCATCTGTTTGGGCGTCAGGTTCTGCGCCTCGTCGATGATCACGAACTTGTTGAGGAAGGTGCGGCCGCGCATGAAGTTCAGGCTCTTGATCTTGATCTTCGAGCGCACCAGGTCGTTGGTCGCGGCGCGGCCCCATTCGCCGGCGCCGCTGTCGGTCTTCGAGAGCACCTCGAGGTTGTCGTCGAGGGCGCCCATCCACGGGCCCATCTTTTCTTCCTCGGTGCCGGGCAAAAAGCCGATGTCCTCTCCGACCGGCACCGTGACGCGGGTGACGATGATCTCGGTGTAGCGACGGTCGTCCATCACCTGCGCCAGGCCCGAGGCAAGCGACATCAACGTCTTGCCCGATCCCGCCGTGCCAGTGAGAGTGATGAAGTCGCAGTCCGGATCCGTCAGCAGGTTGAAGGCGAAGTTCTGGTCGCGGTTCCTCGCCATCACGCCCCAGATCGAGTTCTTCTGGTGGGTGTAGTCCTTGAGCGTGCGCAGCACCGCGGTCTTGCCGGTGATCTCGATCACCTTGGCGTAGAGCGAAGGCGCGCCGGGCGCTTCCAGGAAGACAAACTGGTTGATGAGAAGCGAGCCGACGATCTCGCCGCCGATCCGGTAGTACGTGAGGCCGCCTTGCTGCCAGCTCTCGACCGTCTTGGCGTGCTTGTCCCAGAAGTCGCCGGGCAGCTGCAGCGTGCCGGTGTAGAGCAGGTCGCCGTCGTCGAGGGTCTTGTCGTTGAAGTAGTCCTCCGCGGGCAGGCCGAGGGCACGCGCCTTGATGCGCATGTTGATGTCCTTCGACACCAGCACGACGTCGCGCTTGGGACTTTGCTCGACCAGCGCCTTGACGACGCCGAGGATCTGGTTGTCGGCCTTGCCGGCGGGCAGCCCCTCAGGCAAGGTGACGTGGATCAGGTCGGTCTGGAAAAACAGCTTGCCTGCAGCCTCGCGGTGGCCGGTGCGGTTCAGGGCGATACCTTCCGAGCGGCCGGCGGCGTCGCGCGTTGGCATGTTGGTGGCGAGGGCGTCGAGGTCGCGGCTCACCTGGCGCGCGTTGCGCGCGACCTCGGTCATGCCGCGCTTGTGGCCGTCGAGCTCCTCGAGCGTGATCATCGGCAGGTAGATGTCGTGCTCGTCGAAACGGAACAGCGACGTCGGGTCGTGCATCAGAACGTTGGTGTCGAGGACGAAGAGCGTCGCCGGGCCGTTGCCGCGCGGCTTGCGCGCGCGCTCCGGCGCGGCGTAGGTGGCGACAGGCGGGCGTGGGGCTGGGGCGGGGGCCGTGGCGCCCACCGGCGGCGCGGCAGGGAGCATGCCGTCGTTCGACAGCTCGAGGACGGCCGCGCCGGGCCCGACCTCGGGCTGCGCCCGCCCGCCGCGGCGCGCCGGGCGGGCGGCGGCCTGCGACTCGAAGTCGGCGGGGCTCAGGAAATCGGCACGCTTGGCCGGAGGCTTAGGCAGGGGCATCGGGAGCTCGGTGGCGGGAACGCCTGTGAATCGTGGAGCGTCGGCGAGCGCCGGCGGGCAAGGCGGCTGCGCGCCGCTCAGCCGGTCTTCTTGATGGCCTTGACGGCCTTCAGGACTTCCTCGACGTGGCCGGCGACCGTCAGGCCGCGCCATTCGGCGCGCAGCATGCCGGTGCCGTCGATCAGGAAGGTGCTTCGCTCGATGCCCTTGACCTTCTTGCCGTACATGATCTTGTTCTTGACAACGCCAAACATATGGCAAAGCTTTTCTTCGGTGTCGGCGATCAACTCGAACGGAAGCTCGAGGTTCTGCTTGAAGCGATCGTGCGAGGCCATGTTGTCGCGCGAGACGCCGAACAGCACGGCGCCGGCCTTGACGAATTCCTTGTAGTGATCGCGGAACTGCATTGCCTCAGTGGTGCAGCCCGGCGTGTTGTCCTTGGGGTAGAAATACAGAATGACGATCTTGCCGGCATAGGCCTGCGGCGTGAACTTCACTCCTCCTGTTGCGAGCGCTTCAAATTCCGGGACCGGTTTATTGATTGCAGGCGTCATGAAGCTCTTGTCGCTATGCCCGGTTGGGCGTTCCCGAACGGCCCGGGCGGGCCGCCAACAGGTGACCCCTCCTCGGGGCGTAGCCAGCGATTATAGGGCTTGACCCGAGCGCGCCGACCCCTCCGGGCCGTGCTGCACGACGGCGGGCGAGGCGCCGAAAAGCAGCGCGGCGACGACCGAGCGGCCCTCGGCAAGGAGGACGTTGTAGGTGCGGCAGGCGGCGGCGGTGTCCATCGTCTCGACGCCGATCGCGGCGTCGATCAAGGGCCGAAGCAGCGCCGGCGCCGGGAAGCGCAGGCGCGCGCCGCTGCCGAAGATGACGAGCTCGGGCGTGAGCGCCGCGACGCGCGCGAAGTGTTCCGCCGTGAGCGCGTCGAAGTCTGAGACCTGCCACGGCCGGACCTCGCCGCGCCAGGGGACGAGCACGCTTTCCGTGCGCTCGATGCCGTTGACGACGACGCCGTCGGGCCCGTGGCGGGCGATCGCGTTATGGCCCTCGATCCGGTCGGCGCGCATTTTCATGACGTGATTATCGGAGCCGGCGCCGGCGCCGTCGTGAACCGACCGCCAACGCCGCTCGCGCGCAACCCCTGTGGTCAAATATCAGGTTGCCTTCAGGCCCTTCCATCGCCGGAGCTTTCCCGTGCAAGCCCTTCTCAAGTCGAGCAAGCTCGCCAACGTCTGCTACGACATCCGCGGCCCTGTCCTCGAGAAGGCACGCCAGATGGAGGAAGAGGGCCAGCACATCATCAAGCTAAACATCGGCAACATCGCCGCGTTCGGGCTCGAGCCGCCCGACGAGATCGTCCAGGACATGATCAGGAACCTGCCGAACGCGGCGGGCTATACCGATTCCAAGGGCCTGTTCGCGCCGCGCAAGGCGATCGTCCACTACACGCAGCAAAAGCATATCAAGGGCGTCGCGGTGGACGACGTGTTCCTCGGCAACGGCGCCTCCGAGCTGATCACGATGAGCATGAACGCCTTGCTCAACGACAGCGACGAAGTGCTCATCCCGGCGCCTGACTACCCGCTCTGGACCGCGTCAGTCGCGCTCTCGGGCGGCACGGCCGTGCACTACCTCTGCGACGAGGAGAGCGACTGGCTGCCCGACCTCGACGACATGGCGGCCAAGGTCACGCCGCGAACGCGTGCCATCGTCGTCATCAATCCGAACAACCCCACCGGCGCGCTCTATCCGACCGAGCTGCTCGAAAAGATCGTCGCGTTCGCGCGCCGGCACGGCCTGATCGTCTTCGCCGACGAGATCTACGACAAGACGCTGTACGACGGCGCCCAGCACACCTCGATCGCTTCGCTCGCGGACGATGTCCTCTTCCTCACCTTCAACGGCCTGTCGAAGAACTACCGCTCCTGCGGCTACCGCGCCGGCTGGATGGTCGTCTCGGGCGAGAAGCGCCATGCCGCCGACTACATCGAGGGGCTGGGCATGCTGGCTTCGATGCGGCTGTGCTCGAACACGCCGGGTCAGCTCGCGATCCAGACGGCGCTCGGCGGCTACCAGAGCATCGACGACCTGGTCGCGCCCGGCGGCCGCCTCGCGCGCCAGCGCGATCTCGCGCACTCGCTGCTGACCGCGATCCCCGGGGTGACGTGCGTCAAACCCAAGGCGGCGCTGTACATGTTCCCGAAACTCGACCCGAGGCTTTACCCGATCGCCGACGACCAGCAGTTCGCCTACGAGCTACTCGCCGAACAGAAGGTGCTCATCGTCCAGGGCACGGGCTTCAACTGGCCGCGTGCCGACCACTTCCGCGTCGTCTTCCTGCCAAACACCGACGATCTCGTCGAGGCGATGGGTCGGATCGCGACTTTCCTCGAGCACTACCGCGCGCGCCACGCGAACAAGGCAGGCAGCCAGCCCTCGTTCGCATGAAACCGTTCCAGGTCGGCCTGCTCGGCGCCGGCGTCGTCGGCGGCGGCACCTTCGCGGTCCTGCAGCGCAATCAGGAAGAGATCCGCCGCCGCGCCGGCCGCGAGATCCGAATCATGCACATCGCCGACGTCGATCTGGCGCGGGCGCGCCGAGTCGCTGGCGACGCCGCCGAGGTCGGCGACGACGCGCGCGCGCTGATCGCGCGGCCTGAGATCGATGCGGTGATCGAGCTCATCGGCGGCACCGGCATCGCGCGCGAGCTTGTGCTCGAGGCGATCGCCGCCGGCAAGCACGTCGTCACTGCCAACAAGGCGCTGCTCGCGGTCCACGGCACCGAGATCTTCGCAGCGGCGCGCGAGAACGGCGTCGTCGTCGCGTTCGAGGCGGCGGTGGCCGGCGGCATCCCGATCATCAAGGCGCTGCGCGAGGGCCTGACCGCGAACCGGATCGAATGGATCGCCGGGATCATTAATGGCACAACCAACTTCATCCTCTCGGAGATGCGCGAGAAGCGGATCGATTTCGCCAGCGCGCTCGCCGATGCACAGCGTCTCGGCTACGCCGAAGCCGACCCGACCTTCGACATCACCGGCGTCGACGCCGCCCACAAGGCGACGATCGTCAGCGCCATTGCGTTCGGCGTGCCGGTGCAGTTCGCCAAGGCCTACGTCGAGGGGATCGTCGATCTGCAGGCGGCCGACATCGCCTATGCCGAGCAGCTCGGCTACAGGATCAAGCTGCTGGCCATCACCAAGCGCAGGGCGGCGGACTCCGGTCAGGCCGGTGGCATCGAGTTGCGCGTCCATCCGACGCTGGTGCCGTCGCGGCGCCTCATCGCCAACGTCGAAGGCGCGATGAACGCGGTGATGGTGCAGGGCGATGCCGTTGGCACGACGCTTTACTACGGCAAGGGCGCGGGCGCCGAGCCGACCGCGTCGGCGGTGATCGCAGACCTGGTCGACATCGCCCGCCTCGCCACCGCCGATCCCGACCATCGCGTGCCGCACCTGGCGTTCCAGCCGGCGGCGATGCAGGACCTCGGCGTGCTGCCGATCGACGACGTCGTCACCGCGTTCTACCTGCGCCTGCAGGTTGCCGACGAGACCGGCGTGCTGGCACGGATCACCGGCATCCTCGCCGAGCACGGCATCTCGATCGACGCGCTGCTGCAGCGCCCGGGCGCCGCCGGCGCCGGCGAGGCGCGCACCGACGTCATCATCCTCACCCACGACACGGTCGAGGGGAGGATGACCGCGGCGATTACCAGGATGCAGGCACTGCCGACCGTGCTCGCCAGGATCGTCCGCATCCGCAAGGAAGACCTGGCGTGAAATACGTGAGCACGCGCGGCGAGGCGGCGGATCGCGGCTTCACCGGGATCCTGCTCGAGGGCCTTGCTCCGGACGGTGGCCTGTACGTGCCTGAGCACTATCCGCGGGTCGACGCCGTGACGCTCACCGCCTGGCGCGGCCTGTCGTATCCCGACCTGGCGTTCGCCGTGATGTCGCTCTTCGTCGACGACATCCCTGCGGATGACTTGCGCGCACTCGTCGCCAGGAGTTATCGCGCCGAGGTCTTCGGCGGCGACCCGCGCATCGTGCCGCTGCGGGCGCTCGAGCCCGGCGTCTTCGTCCTCGGCCTGTCGAATGGTCCGACGCTGGCGTTCAAGGACGTGGCGATGCAGTTCCTCGGCCACGCCTTCGAATACGAGCTCGGGCGGCGCGGCGGCACGCTCGACGTCCTCGGCGCGACCTCGGGCGACACCGGCAGCGCCGCCGAGTACGCGCTCAGAGACAAGCGCGGCATACAGGTGTTCATGCTGTCGCCGCTTGGCCGCATGAGCCCCTTCCAGCAGGCGCAGATGTTCAGCCTGACCGAGGCGAACATCCACAACGTCGCGATCGAGGGCGTGTTCGACGACTGCCAGGACCTGGTCAAGGCGGTCTCGGCCGATCTCGACTTCAAGCGCGCGCACACGATCGGCACGGTCAACTCGATCAACTGGGCGCGCTTGCTGGCGCAGGTCGTCTACTACTTCGCCGGCTACTTCCAGGCGACCCTCAGCGACGACGAGGCCGTCGACTTCGCCGTGCCCACCGGCAACTTCGGCAACATCTGCGCCGGCCATGTCGCGCGCGAAATGGGCCTGCCGATCCGACATCTCCTGCTCGCGACCAACGAGAACGACGTCCTCGACGAGTTCTTCCGCACCGGCCGTTACCGGGTGCGGAGCGCGGCCGAGACGCACGAGACGACGAGCCCGTCGATGGACATCTCGAAGGCTTCGAACTTCGAGCGATTCGTCTTCGATGCGCTCGGCCGCGACGCGGCGCGCTCGCGCTCGCTCTTCGCCGAGGTCGAGGCCCGGCGCGTGTTCGAGCTTGATGCGGGCGAGCGCATCCGGATCGGCGACTTCGGATTCCGGAGCGGCAGCAGCACCGCGTCCGACCGCCTGGCAACGATCGCCGACGTGCATCGGCGTTTCGGCCAGGTCATCGATCCGCACACCGCCGACGCGCTGAAGGTGGCGCGGGATCACGCCGACGGGTCGACCCCGGTGATCGTCCTCGAGACGGCCTTGCCGGCCAAGTTCAACGAGACCATCCGGCTGGCGATCGGCGTCGACGCGCCGCGGCCGCCTCGCCTTGCCGGGCTCGAATCCCTGCCGCGCCACTTCACGACGATGTCCGCCGACGTCGCGCGGCTGAAGGCGTTCATCGCCGAAAATGACCGGCGATGAACGCCACGCCGCCCCGGCCGCCGCTGCTCGCGCTCGATGACGCCATCGAGCGCATCCTCGCCCGGGTCGTGGCGCCGGGTGCTGAGCGCGCCGAGACGGTTTCGACCTTCGACGCGCTCGGCCGCGTCCTCGCCACTGACGTGCGCTCGCAGATCGACGTGCCGCCTGAGGACAACAGCGAGATGGACGGCTACGCCCGGCGCGCGGCCGACGCCGCCGCGCCGGGCGCGGTGCTCGCGGTCAGTCAGCGCATCGCCGCCGGTAGCGTCGGCGCGCCGCTCGCTCCGGGCACGGCGGCGCGCATCTTCACCGGCGCGCAGGTGCCGGTCGGTGCCGACGCGGTCGTCATGCAGGAGCTGTGCACGGTGGTCGACGGCGGCGTGCGCGTCGATGCGGCGGTGCGCGCCGGGCAGTCTGTGCGCCGGCGCGGCGAAGACGTCGAGCGCGGCGCGCGCGTGCTCGCCGCAGGCATCCGGCTGACGCCGCAGGCGCTCGGCATGGCGGCATCGGTGGGCGCCGCGACGCTGCAGGTCGCGCGGCGGCCGCGCGTCGCGCTGTTCTCGACCGGCGACGAGCTGGCGATGCCGGGCGAGACGCTCAAGCCCGGCGCGATCTACAACTCGAACCGCTTCACCCTGCGCGGGCTGATCGAGTCGCTGGGCGCCATGCACGACGACCTCGGCATCGTCCCGGATCGGCTCGATGCGACCCGCGAAGCGCTCAAGCGCGCCGCAGAGACGAACGACCTCATAGTCACCTGCGGCGGCGTCTCCGTCGGCGAGGAGGACCACCTGCGGCCCGCACTCGAGCGCGAAGGCAAGCTCGACCTCTGGCAGATCGCGATGAAGCCCGGCAAGCCGCTCGCCTTCGGCGAGGTCTTCCGCGCCGACGGCTCCTCGGCCTGGTTCATCGGCCTGCCGGGCAATCCGGTGTCGTCGTTCGTCACCTTCCTGCTCGCGGTGCGGCCGGTGCTCCTGCGCCTGCAGGGCGCGAGCGACCTGGCCCTGCGGCCGATCGCGATGCGCGCGGATTTCGGGTGGCCCAAGCCAGACCGCCGGCGCGAGTTTCTGCGCGTGCGCCGTAACGAGGTGGGCGGCGTCGACCTGTTCGGCCATCAGGGCTCGGCGGTCCTGACCTCGACCATCTGGGCCGACGGCTTCGTCGACAACCCGCCCGGGCAGTTGATCGTGCCCGGCGATGTCGTCCGCTACCTGTCGCTGCGCGAGCTGCTCGGATGAAGGTCGCGGTGCGCTACTTCGCGGCGGTGCGCGAGGCGCTCGGCCGCGGCGAGGACGCCGAACTCGCCGCCGGCGCCGACGTTGCCGCCCTGCGCGACGCGCTGGTCGCGCAAGGAGGCCGGCACGCCGAGGCGCTCGGCCGTGAGCGGGTGCTGCGCAGCGCCCGCAACCGCCTCCTCTGCGCCGAAAGCACGCCGCTTGCCGATGGCGACGAGGTCGGCTTCTTCCCGCCGCTCACGGGCGGCTGAGGCGGAGCCGATGACCGCGTCGCGCGTCTCGATCCAGGAACACGACTTCGACCTCGGCGCGGAAGTCGTGGCCCTGCGCGCCGGCGACGGCGGCGTCGGCGCGGTGGCGGCGTTCATAGGCACCGTGCGCGACCGCAACGACGGCAGTGCCGTACGCTCTCTCGAGCTCGAGCACTATCCCGGCATGACCGAGGAGGCGATCGAGGCGATGATCGACGAGGCGGTTCGGCGGTTCTCGATCCGTTCCGTACGCGTCGTCCATCGCGTCGGAACCCTCGCGCCTGCAGCGCAGATCGTCCTCGTCGCGGTCACCGCGGCCCATCGCGGCGAGGCCTTCCAGGCCTGCGAGTTCCTCATGGACTACCTGAAGACACAGGCGCCTTTCTGGAAGAAGGAGGCCGGCCCAGCGGGTGCGCGCTGGGTCGATGCGCGGGTCGCCGATGACGCCGCGCTGGCGCGCTGGGGGATCGAGGCGGGCAACGCCTTCGATCCGGCCGGGGACGCGCCGGCGAGGCGCTGAACATGCCGTGGCTCGAGATCGCCGCCGTCTCTGCCGGTGCCGTCGTCGGCTCGCTGCTGCGCTGGATGGTGGGGATGTGGCTGAACCTGCGGTGGGCCGGCTTCCCTCTCGGCACCCTGTTCGTCAACTGCGTGGGCGGCCTGGTCATCGGTGGAGTGCTGTTCTGGCTCGAGCGCTCGCCCAACGAGCTGTTTCGCCTCCTGATCGTGACCGGCCTGCTAGGCGGCTTCACGACCTTTTCAGCCTTCTCCGCCGAGTCGCTGATCCTGCTCCAGCGCGGGCAGCTCGCCCTGGCCCTGGCCCACACGCTGGCCCATGTCGTGGGCGCGCTTGCCTGCGCCGCGCTCGGCTTTCGCATCGCCCAGGCCGCGCTCTTGCGCTGAATCAAGCCGGCGTGCCGGCTGCCTTGAAATGAGCGTGCCGCGCCCAACCTCTGCGCGATCGGAGGAATCCAGCCATGCGTATCGACAAACTGACGACGACCTTCCAGGAGGCGCTCGGCGAAGCGCAGAGCCTGGCCGTCACCCGCGACAACCCCTACATCGAGCTCGCGCACGTGTTGACGGCGATGCTCGCCCAAACCGACGGACCCAAGGCATTGCTGCAGCGCGCCGGCGTCAAAGTCGGCGGCCTTCAGAACGGGCTCGAGGACGCGCTGAGGCGCCTGCCGCAAGTGCAAGGCGGCGAGCAGGTCCAGCCCGGGCGCGAGCTCGGCGCGCTGCTGCAGGCGGCGGAGAAGGAAGCGGGCAAGCGCGGCGACCAGTTCATCTCGAGCGAGCTGTTCTTGCTCGCCGCCGCCGAATCGAAGACGGCGGTCGGCGCGCTCCTCAAGGAATTCGGCGCCAACCGCAAGTCGCTCGAGGCGGCGATCGACGCGGTTCGTGGCGGCCAGAAGGTCGACAGCGCCGAGGCCGAGGGGCAGCGCGAGGCGCTCAAGAAGTACACCCTCGACCTGACCGAGCGTGCCCGGGCCGGCAAGCTCGATCCCGTGATCGGCCGCGACGACGAGATCCGGCGCGCGATCCAGGTGCTGCAGCGGCGCACCAAGAACAATCCGGTGCTGATCGGCGAGCCCGGCGTCGGCAAGACGGCGATCGTCGAGGGCCTGGCGCAGCGCATCGTCGCCGGCGAAGTGCCCGACACCCTGAAGGACAAGCGCGTCCTGGTCCTCGACATGGCGCTCCTGCTCGCCGGCGCAAAGTACCGCGGCGAGTTCGAGGAGCGCCTGAAGGGCGTGCTCAAGGAAGTCGCGCAGGACGAGGGCCGGACGATCGTCTTCATCGACGAGATCCACACCATGGTCGGCGCGGGCAAGGCGGAAGGCGCGATCGACGCGGGCAACATGCTCAAGCCCGCCCTCGCGCGCGGCGAGCTGCACTGCCTCGGCGCGACGACGCTCGACGAGTACCGCAAGTACATCGAGAAGGACGCCGCCCTCGAACGTCGCTTCCAGAAGATCCTCGTCGGCGAGCCGAGCGTCGAGGCGACGATCGCGATCCTGCGCGGGCTGAAGGAAAAATACGAGGCGCACCACGGCGTAGAGATCACCGACCCGGCGATCGTTGCCGCGGCCGAGCTATCGCATCGCTACATCACTGACCGCTTCCTGCCCGACAAGGCAATCGACCTGATCGACGAAGCCGCGGCCAAGGTCAAGATCGAGATCGACTCCAAGCCCGAAGTGCTCGACAAGCTCGACCGCCGGCTGATCCAACTGCAGATCGAGCGCGCGGCCGTGGTCAAGGAAAAGGACGAGGCGTCCCGGCGGCGCCGTGATCTGATCGAGGAAGAGATTGCCCGCGTCCAGCGCGAGGTCGCCGACATGGAGGAGGTCTGGAAGGCGGAGAAGGCGGCAGCGCAAGGCTCGGGCCTGATGCTTGAGGAGATCGATCGCATGCGGTTCCGGATCGAGGAGCTGACGCGAAAGGGTGAGTACGACAAGGTCGCCAAGCTTCGCTATGAGTCGCTTCCGGAGCTGGAGAGGAAGCTCAAGGAAGCGCAGGCCAAGGAGCAGAAGAAGAGCCTCGACGCAGGTCATCCGCAGCTCCTGCGCACCCTGGTCGGCGCCGAGGAGATCGCCGAGGTCGTCGCGCGTGCCACCGGCATCCCGGTCTCCAAGCTGATGCAGGGCGAGCGCGACAAGCTGCTGCAGATGGAAGCCAGGCTGCACGAGCGCGTCATCGGCCAGGACGAGGCGATCACTGCGGTTTCCAATGCGATCCGGCGCTCGCGCTCGGGGCTCTCCGATCCGAACCGGCCGACCGGCTCGTTCCTGTTCCTCGGGCCGACCGGGGTCGGCAAGACAGAGCTCTGCAAGGCGCTCGCCGGGTTCCTGTTCGACAGCGAGGACCACCTCATCCGCCTCGACATGAGCGAGTTCATGGAGAAGCACTCGGTGGCGCGCATGATCGGCGCGCCGCCTGGCTACGTCGGCTACGACGAGGGCGGCTACCTGACCGAGGCGGTGCGCAGGAAGCCTTACTGCGTGCTGCTGCTCGACGAGGTCGAGAAGGCGCACCCGGATGTCTTCAACGTCCTGCTGCAGGTCCTCGACGATGGCCGCCTCACGGACGGGCAGGGGCGCACGGTCGACTTCAAGAACACGGTCATCGTCATGACCTCGAACCTCGGCTCGCACCAGATCATGCAGATGGTCGGCCAGAGCTCGGAGGCGATCCACGACGCGGTCTGGGTGGAGGTCAAGAAGCACTTCCGGCCCGAGTTCCTGAACCGGATCGACGAGGCGGTCGTCTTCCACGCGCTCGACCAGAAGAATATCCAGGCGATCGCCAAGATCCAGCTCAAGGTGCTCGAGACGCGCCTAGAGAAGATGGACATGAAACTCGAGGTGACGAGCCGGGCGCTCGCGCAGATCGCCAAGGCCGGGTTCGACCCGGTGTTCGGCGCGCGGCCGCTCAAGCGCGCGATCCAGAAGGACATCGAGAACCCGGTCGCTAAGCTCATCCTCGAAGGCCGCTTCGGCCCGAAGGACGTGATCCCGGTCGACCACGAGAACGGCCGTTTCATCTTCGACCGCGTGGTGCACTGACTCGGAGATCAGGCGTGTTGGGCTTCCTCGAACAGGGAGTCCATCCGCAGCACCTGCAGGCGGGCGAGCGTCAGATTGGCGCTCGTCTTGTCAAGCACGGCGTGCATCGCCAGTCCCGGGTTGCGCGGCACGCCGCGCAGCAGCAGATGATGCGCGCCGAGCGAGATGGCCGCCTCCGGCAGGGCGTGACCGAAGCCGAGGGCGCGGCTTGCCGCCATCATCGCGGCGATCAGCGCGCTGCCGTGGGCGGAAAGCTCGGCCGACCCCGGGTTGGCGCCGGCGTGGGCGACCGGATGGCCGCTCTGCACCTCGAACACGCAGCAACTGATGACACCGTTCAGCTCGCTCAGCTGCTTGACGTAGCGCTCGATCAGCGTCGACGGCATGGTCGGCGAGTACGAGGGTGTTCCGATGGCCGGCATCGGCCGCATGGCCAGTACGATTGGCGGACGCGGGTCCTCCATCGGCAAGGTGTCCCCCGAGGGCAGGCCAGTCGCAAGCTGGGGACGCTTGGGCTGATATGCCGCGGGCTTGAAGGCCCCGAGCTCCGGCACCGCGCGTCCGTCGGCAGGGGTCTGCTCGCGCAGACGGCTCCAGGTGCCGGTGATGAAGGCCCAGGCGTCGGCCGGCCGCGCGACCTGCGGCGTCGTCCGCACGGCCACGCCGGTACCGCGACCGAGGTCGAGCCCGTGCGTCACGAGCGTGCTCGCCGAGGCGAGTGGCAACAGCAGCAGATTCCGGTTCGGCCACGGGCCGGTGAGGATGTCGTCGTGCAGCGGCTTCAGCGCCGACGCGATCGCATGGCCCGGCAGCTCGCCGACCATGACCACGCCGAGCCGGCTGTAGGCGAGCAGGACGCGCGCGATCGCATGGCGCGACGCCGTGTCGGCGTCGGCCTCGGTGGTGTAGAGGCGAAGCAGCTGGTTGTCGGCGGTCGGCAACTCGACGAACTCGAGCGAGGCCAGCGCCGTGCCGTAGCCCTGGCGGCGAACGACGAGCTTTTGCAACGCGCGTCCGCTCGCGGCGGCGATGCCGGCGAGGAGCTTCCTCGACGACGAGGTAGCGATGTCGTGGACGGCGATGAAGTTCGGCTGCAGGTGCTCGAACTGCTGCTGCAAAGCCTCGGCCGGTGCGCACGAGACGAACAGCTCGCGCTCGTTGCCGCCGATCTGACGACCGACCTCTTCCTTCTCGGTGGCGAGATAGTCGTTCTCGTTCTCTAGCAATTGGGTCGCGAGCGCCGTCTGGGCCCGGGTGGCGGCCCAGGCGTCGGGCGACTCGGTGCCGGAGCGGCCGCCACGGCGCTGCGATTCCAGGGGCGTGCCTCCCACTGCTGGCTGCGGCACGCGCCAGTCGTCGAGGCCGTTCGGCTGGCGCGCCTGGACGCGCGTCGACTGCCACTCCTCGAGTTCGTCCGTGGACGCGGGCTCGGCGCGCGTGGGCGCCCATTCCTCGGGCAAGGGGCCTCCCGTCGCGGCCGACTTCGAAGCGTCTCGCGCGAACTTGCCGCTGCTGCTCGAATCACTCATCGGAAGCGTTCCTCGCGACTGTCCGGTGCCGGGCGCCTGCTCTCCGAGCAGCGCGCAACTCACGCAAGGCTCCCCGCCAGCCAATCAGTCGCAGTGTAATCCTGGCTCTCGCGCCGAACCGCCCGCGTCGGCAACGTCCGGTAACCGAGTCGTCGAGGATTACCGTTCCAAAGCACCTGGGACCGCCCCGACACCGACAAGCCAGCCGGGCCCTTGCGGGGGCACGGCGGTCCGGAAGGACCCGGGGCGGCGCTTCGGTTTATAATTGAGGGCTTTCCCTTGCCGCATCGGGTCTTGACGTTGGACCCGGCGCCCGGACTTCTTCCCCGGCGAGCGGCTTCCTCACAGGAATCCACAAGGAGACGCCATGCGTCATTACGAGATCGTGCTCTTGATCCATCCCGATCAGAGCGAGCAGGTTCCGGCCATGCTGGAACGCTACAAGGCCACCGTCACTGCGGGCGGCGGCAAGGTGCACCGGGTCGAGGACTGGGGTCGACGCCAGATGGCGTACATGATCCAGAAGCTTGCCAAGGCACATTATCTCTGCATCAACATCGAGTGCGACAACAAGGTGTTGAACGAGCTGGAGACCGGTTTTCGCTTCAACGACGCCGTGCTGCGCCACCTCACCGTCGTCAAGGACCAAGCCGAGACCACGCCTTCAGTGATGATGAAGGCCGTCGACCGCGAGGAATCGCGGCGCGCGCCTGCGCCGCAGCAGGAAGCGGCGGCCTGATCAATCGGCTGGCGCTGACGGCTAAGATCGTCGAGCGTGCGGCGCTCAGGTACACGCCGGCGGGACTGCCGGCGATCGACGTGAGCCTTCGCCACGAATCGGAGATCGCGCAGGCCGGCGGCGTTCGCAAGGTCAGCGTCGAGATACGGGGACGGGCGATCGGCCCCATCACCGAGCCGCTGCTGGCCGCGGAGCTAGGCACCGAGCATGTCTTCGCAGGCTTCCTTGGCGCCCAGCGCAACGGTCGCGGAATTGTTTTTCACATCCAATCCATCGAATCGAAGTAGAAAGGTAATCACATGCCCCCGCCCCGCGGTAAAGGTCGGTTCAACAAGGACCGCAAGCCGAAGCGCAACACCCAGTCGCTGTTGTTCCGTCGCAAGCGCTTCTGTCGCTTCACGGTCACCGGCGTCAAGGAGATCGACTACAAGGACGTCGACACCTTGCGCGATTTCATCAACGAGAACGGCAAGATCACGCCCGCCCGACTGACCGGAACGCGCGCCTTCTTCCAGCGCCAGCTGACGACGTGCATCAAGCGCGCCCGTTTCCTGGCGATGCTTCCGTACAGCGACCAGCACAAGGTCTGAGGACGACGCCATGCAAGTCATTCTTCTGGATAAGGTCGCCAACCTCGGCAACCTCGGCGACGTCGTCAAGGTCAAGGACGGTTACGCGCGCAACTTCCTGATCCCGCAGCGCGCCGCCCGGCGCGCGACCGCGACCGCGATTAAGGAGTTCGAGGACAAGCGCGTCGAACTGGAGAAGCAGGCTGCCGAGAAGCTCGCGGCCGCGCAGGCGCTGGGCGAGAAGATGAGCGGCCGCACGGTGCACATCACGCAGAAGGCCGGTGTCGACGGACGGCTCTTCGGCTCGGTCACCAACGCCGACGTCGCCGATGCGCTCAACCGCATCGACTTCAAGGTGACCAAGGCGCAGGTGCGCATGCCCGACGGGCCGCTCAAGACCGTTGGCGAGCACACCGTGACGGTGGCGCCGCATACGGACGTGGTCGTCGACGTCAAGGTCGTCGTACTCGGCGAAACGAACTGACGACGACCGGGGAGGGATCGCTCCTTCCCCTGTTCGCTCCCCTTTCTCCGAGGGGAGGGGTGGGCTCCTTCGGAGTCCGTTTTTTTGTTTGGTTTCCACCGGCGGTGCAAGGGCTGTCCCCAGGGTTGTCCACCGGAGGCGGCGCGGGCGCCTTTATGATTTCCCGATGTCTGCAATCTTCTCTCCGGCGGGAGGACCTCCCGATGTCCGCGCCGACGACGACGTCGCCCGGTTGCGAGTCCCGCCGCACTCGCCCGAGGCGGAGCAGAGCGTGCTCGGCGGGCTGCTCCTCGATAACGGCGCCTGGGACCGCATCGGCGACCTGCTCGGCGACGACGACTTCTATCGCTACGAGCACCGGTTGATCTACGCGGCGATCGCGGCGCTGATCAACGCGACCAAGCCGGCCGACGTCATCATGGTCTTCGAGCAGCTGCAGCGGCTCGGCAAGGCCGACGACTGCGGCGGCCTTGTCTATCTCAACGCGCTCGCGCAGAGCGTGCCAAGCGCAGCCAACATTCGCCGCTATGCCGAGATCGTCCGCGAGCGCTCGGTGCTCCGCAAGTTGGTCGCGGCGAGCGACGAGATCGCCACCAGCGCCTTCAATCCGCAGGGCCGGCCGGTGGCCCAGATCCTCGACGACGCCGAGGGCAAGATCTTTCGCATCGGCGAGGAAGGCTCGCGCTCGCGTCAGGGATTCCAGAGCATGGACCAGCTCGTCGTCCAGCTGATCGACCGCGTCAACGAGCTGCACGAGAATGGCGCCGAGGAAGTCACCGGCGTGCGCACCGGCTTTTACGACCTCGACCGGCTCACCGCTGGCCTGCAGGCGGGCGACCTGATCGTGCTGGCGGCGCGGCCCTCGATGGGCAAGACCGCGCTCGCCCTCAACATTGCCGAGCACGTGGCCGTCAAGGAAGGCCTGCCGGTCGTCGTCTTCTCGATGGAAATGGGCGCCTCGCAGCTCGCCTTGCGCATGGTCGGCTCGCTCGGCCGGATCGACCAGCAGCACCTGCGCACCGGCGCGCTGCGCGACGACGAGTGGGGGCGCCTGTCGGAAGCGGTCGAGAAGCTCGGCAAGGTGAGCCTCTTCATCGACGAGAGCGGCTCGCTGAGTCCCACGGAGCTGCGCGCCAGGGCGCGGCGCCAGGCGCGCCAGTGCGGCCAGCTCGGCCTGATCGTCGTCGACTACCTGCAGCTGATGAGCGGCAGCGACAGCAACAGCGACGAAAACCGCGCGACCGTCATCGGTGAGGTTTCGCGCGGCCTCAAGTCACTCGCCAAGGAACTCAAGTGCCCGGTGATCGCGCTCTCGCAGCTCAACCGCAGCGTCGAGTCGCGCACCGACAAGCGGCCGCTGATGAGCGACCTGCGCGAGTCGGGCGCCATCGAGCAGGACGCCGACGTGATCATGTTCATCTACCGCGACGAGTACTACACCAAGGACGCGTGCAAGGAGCCGGGCATCGCCGAGATCATCATTGGCAAGCAGCGCAATGGCCCGACCGACACGTTCAGGCTGACGTTCTTGAAGCCGCTGACCAAGTTCGACAACCTCGCTCCCGGATCGGCAGGCAGCGACTATTGAGCTGAACACGCACGCCCGCGCTGCGCTGGCGATGGTCGTCGCGACGTTGCTCTGGAGCATGGCCGGCGTGGTCACGCGCCAGCTCGGTCCGGTGAGCGGCTTCGAGGCGACGTTCTGGCGCAGCGTCTTCAACGCGGCGGCGCTCGTCGTCCTTCTGGCCCGGCTGCGAGGCGCATCCGCGCTGGGGCGGACGCTGCGCAGCGCCGGACCCACACTCTGGCTCTCGGCCGTCTGCTGGGCCGTCATGTTCACGGCCTTCATGGTCGCGATCACTATGACCACCGTCGCCAACGTGTTGGTGACGATGGCGATCGCGCCGCTCCTGACCGCGCTCGTCGCGCGCGCGGTCGTCGGCCAGCGCCTGCCCGCACGCACCCGGGCCGCGATCGTCGTCGCCGGCGCCGGCATCGCCTGGATGTATGCGCACGAGCTGGCGGTGGTCGACTCTCGTCACTTCCTCGGCACCGCGGTCGCGCTCGCGGTTCCGATCTCGGCGGCGCTGAACTGGACGGCGATCCAGCGCAGCCGGCGCGGCGGAGCGGACCTGCTTGTGGCGGTGCTGATCGGCGCGGTGGTCTCGTCGCTCGTCACCTTGCCGCTGGCAGCGCCGCTGCGCGCGAACGCGCAAGACGTCGCCTGGCTCGCCTTGCTCGGCGTCGCCCAGCTCGCCGTGCCGTGCCTGATCGCCGTCGCCGCCGCACGCGTGCTCTCAGCGCCCGAGGTCGCGTTGCTTTCGCTGCTCGAGATCGTCTTCGGCGTGACGTGGACCTGGCTCGGTGCGGCCGAAGCGCCGAGCCGGTACGTCCTCGAGGGCGGCGCCCTGGTGTTGGGCGCGCTGGTTGCTAACGAATCGCTTGCTTTGCGTCAGCGACGTCATGTCACCGACGCGACATGACATCACGGCAAGCAGATCCATCACCGCGATGCCGCCCGCTACCATGACCTCTCGTTCACGCCTCGTCGACCCGCATCGCATGCCCCTTCGCCGTTCTCGACCCAGCGCAGCGCGGCGTGCCGGCAGCGACGATGCCCGCGCACCGAATGCGCTGCTGATGCTGCTCGAAGGCAGGGCGCCGATGGAATTCTTCTCGCTCATCGCCGCGCTGCCGTGGCTGGCACGCCTGCCCCGCGGCGACGGCCATCCCGTGATGGTGTTCCCTGGCATGGGCGCGAGCGACGTCACGACGGTGCCGCTGCGCCGCTATCTCACGGGCCTCGGATATGCCACTCGCGCGTGGGGCCAAGGCCTGAACTTCGGCCCGCGCCCCGGGGTGCTCGAGCGTTCGGCCGACGACGTGCGCGCTCTCGCCGAGCAGCACGGACAGCCGGTGAGCCTAATCGGCTGGAGCCTGGGCGGCATCTACGCGCGCGAGCTCGCCAAGCTGCACCCCTCGCTCGCGCGCTGCGTGATCACGCTCGGAACCCCGTTCACCGGCCACCCGAAGGCGACCAACGCTTGGCGCATCTACGAACTGCTGAGCCGGAGCAAGGTCGGCGATCCGGCGCTGATGGCCGAGATCAGGAAGCCGCCACCGGTGCCGACGACGTCGATCTATTCACGCAGCGACGGCATAGTCTCCTGGCGCTGCAGCCTCAACGACCCCGGGCCGCTGGTCGAGAACATCGAGGTACCGGCGAGCCACGTCGGCATGGGAACCAATCCGCTCGCGCTGTATGCGGTCGCCGACCGGCTCGCGCAGCCGATCGGCCAGTGGCGGCGCTTCGATGTGTCGGGCGGGCGCCGCTGGTTCTTCCGCACCGCGCTGCCCGACGCGGCGGCGACGGCGGGCTGAACGGCCCGCCGGGCGATGCAGGTCCAGGCCAACGGCGTCCGCCTCGAGGTGGAAGACCACGGCTCGCCGCAGGGCGAGCCGCTTCTCCTCGTCATGGGCCTTGGCATGCAGCTGCTCGGCTGGCACGAGGACTTCGTCGCCCTGCTCGTCGCGAGCGGCTTTCGCGTCATCCGCTTCGACAACCGCGACATCGGTCTCAGCCAGAGCTTCGACGAGGCCGGCGTGCCCCACCTCGCCCTCGACTCGCTGCGCCACGCCCTCGGCTTGCGCATCAAGGCGCCGTACACGCTCGCCGACATGGCTGCCGATGCGGTCGGCGTTCTCGACGCGCTCGGCATTGAGGCCGCACACGTCTGCGGCGCTTCCATGGGTGGCATGATCGCCCAGCGCATGGCGGCGCTCGCCCCCGGGCGGGTCAGGAGCCTGACCTTGATGATGACCTCGAGCGGCGCGCGCAGGCTGCCGGGGCCGACACTCAAGGTGCGCAGCGCGCTGATCTCGCGGCCGGCCTCGCCGACGGTCGAGGGCATCGTCGAGCACTACGTCCGGCTCTATGCCCTGATCGGCAGCCCGGCGTATCCGTCGCCGCCGGCTTACCTGCGCGAGCGGTTCACGTTCTCGGTGAAGCGCTCCTACCGCCCCGCAGGGACGGCGCGCCAGATGGTCGCCATCGCCGCCGACGGTGACCGCTCGCAGGTCCTCGGCGCGATCCGCGTGCCGACCCGGATCATCCACGGCGCAGCCGATCCGCTCGTGCCGGTGGCGGCGGGGCACGACCTGAAAGCGAAGATCGCCGGCGCCCGGATCGACGTGATAGACGGCATGGGCCACGACCTGCCGGCGCCGCTATGGCCGCGTTTCGTCGCGGGCATAGTCGCCGCCGCGGGTCGTCGCTGACGCGCGCAGCGCAGCGCGGCGCCGGCCGGCCGTCGGCGTCGCGGCAACGGTCGGCCGGCCACGCTGATCGGCCGTGACATCCGACCTCGCCGGCGGTGCGCGCCGGGCCGGTTAGCGACGATACTTTCAGGCGTGTTCGGCGCGCCCCGCGGCGGCCGCGCCGCGCCTCGATCCCTGCCTTCCATGAGTGCGACCGACCCTTCCGCCCAAGCCGTCCTGGCTGCCGCCCAGGACCGAATCCGTGCGACCGCCGACCTCGCCGTCGTCGAGGTCGCGAACAACCTGCTCGTCCTCATGAAGTCTGCGGGCACCTACCGCGAGCGCGGCCAGCTCGCATTCGCGCAAATCCACATCCTCGAGAGCCGCGAGCTGTTCCTGTCGTCGTTCTCGACGGCGCTGCGCGAGCGGATCGCCGAGGACCTCGCCTCGGGCAGCGAGAGCCGCGCCGCGGTCACGACCACGGACTGGCAGTCGATCAGCCTCGTCGACGAAGGCAAGATCGAGGAGAAGATCTCGTTCGAGCGCATCGGCCAGCTGGTCTCGCACCGCTGCGAGGCCGAGCTGCGCGAGCTCGAGGGCTACATGAGCAGCCTGCTCCGTCATGCCTGGGCCGACCCGCTGAAGAATCCGTTGCGCGGCGCCATCCTCGGCTCTGCGCTGCACAAGGCGATCGAGAAGATCACCGACGAGCCAGACACTCAGAAGATCTTCGGCCGCGAGCTCGGGCAGGCGATGGCCAACGCGATGCCGGCGTGCTACGCCGAAATCGCCGCCAGCCTGAAGCAACGCGGCCTGAAGCCGACGGATCTGGCGATGCGTCCGGCCGACGAGTTCTCGGCCCGGCCGGCGGCGCGATCCGGTGGCCCGGCCGGTGTCTTCGAGGACGCGCGCAAGGCTTGGGAGGTCTCGTGGCAGGGGCGCATCGGCAGCGGCCCCGGCGCGCCGGGGCGGCCGTGGGAGAACTCGATGGTCGGCCGCTTCCCGGATGAGCCGCTGGCCGACGGTGTCGATCCGGAAAGCTCCGCCTCGCTCCTCGACCGTTTGATCCGCGGTGGCCTGCCCGGCTCCTTCGCGTCTGGCGGGGCGGCCCGCTCGCCCGGTGCCGCGCAGGCCGACGCCGAGCTGATGAACCTGTTGCGCCGCCTCAACGGCGGTGCGACCTATCGAGGTGAGTTCGACGCCTTGCCGCGCGACACCGGCTATGGCTCGTATACCGGTCAGGGCGACGACTTCGCGCCGACCACGCGCAGCGGCGTGCCGCTCGGCACTCCGTACACGCAGGCGCCGTCGAGCGGCCTGAGCGGCCTGATGGCGGCCAACCTGATCCGCGCCCATCGCGCCGAGCTGATGCAGGCGTCGCGCGGCAAGCTCGATCACCTCGTCATCGAGGTCGTCAGCAGCCTGTTCGACC
>JBBRFW010000029.1:0-38071 GCA_038241255.1 Burkholderiales bacterium
TCGCCAGGAACACGTCGCGCTTGGTAGCTCGGCGGTACTGCTCGAATCCAGCACCCTGATCGGCTGCCGCGGCAAGGCTCTGTTGCTTCATCGCGCTACAACGCACTGATGCTGGCGACGGTGGACTTAATCAGCGTAGCCTTAGGCGGCGAGAGCCGACGCCGCTTGCGCGGCGAGGCACTTGTTGCACTTTCCGAGGCCGGGCAGGCGCGAATCGGGCTTGCCGTCGCCGGTCTTGAAGTTGGCCTGGCAGCGCCGGCAGACATACATCTTCGAGCTCGACATCATTGGCTTCACGCCGGGCTCACCAGACGGGCGGGCCGCGACGTACTCGGCCTGCGTCTGGCGCAGCTTGAGGGCAGCGTGGGTGGCCGAAGCGGCGGGTGTGGCGGCGGGCGCAGCGACAGCAGGCCCTTTGGACGGGGAAGCGGAGCGACGGGTGGCCATGGGCAAGGTACCTGAAGAGATCGGCGGACGACGCCAGCGCGGTGCATCCGCCGTCCGACAGGGGCACTATTGTCCCAGTAAACGCACTGCCTGGTACGAAGGGTTTGCCTTGCCCCCAGGCAAGGGCAGGCGCAAGACCTTGAGGACGATCGGCTCCTGCGGGCGTCAGCGTCTGCTCAGCCCGTCGCTGCGCTCGAGGTCGAGCGCATCCTGGGCCACCGTTACCAGTCCGGGCTGCTCCGCCTTAAGAGCGGCAGCGAAGGCGCTCGCCTCGCCGGCCACGGCCAGGCGCCGGTTCGCAGAGCCGAGGTGCGCCGCGGCATAGCGCTGTACGTCGTCGGAGCTCACCGCCTCGAGCTGGCCGATGCGTTCCCTTAGCTCGGCAGGCGGACGGTTCGCGACCACGAGCGTTCGGATCGCCGCCACGAGGCCGGCGGTCGTCTCGACGCTGCGGCTGAAGCCTCCGATCAGCGTCGTCTTGCGAGCGGCGAGCTCGTCCGCGCCGACGGGCTGGGTCATCAACCGGTCCATCTCGTCCTGGACGACCTTGACGACCTCGGTCGCCGATTCGTTCTTGGTCTGCACGCCGATGCGAAAGAGCGCCGCCTCGCGTCGCGCGTCGAGCGCGCTGCTGACGCCGTAGCTGAGGCCGCGCTTGATCCGCACCTCCTGGTTCAGGCGCGAGGAGTAGCCGCCGCCGAGCACCGTGTTAAGCACCGCGCCGATCGCGCGCTCGCTGCCGGTTCGGTCCGGCAGCGGTACGGCGAGGGCGACGCCGGCCTGGCCCGACTTGCCCATGTCGACGACGGCGACCGAGGCCCCCCCTCTCGCCGCCGCGGCGACCGGCGTCGGCGCCGCATTCGTATCCGCCGGAGCGGCCCAGCTGCCGAAGTGGCGTCGCGCCAGCGCCAGCCCGGCATCGGCGCCGATGTCGCCAGCGAGGATGAGCACCGCATTGTCGGGACGGAATGTGAGCCGGTGCGCAGCGACCAGGTCGTCACGGCCGATGCGCGGCAGCGATTCGGGCGTTCCGCTCGCCGGGTGGCCGTAAGGGCCGGTGCCGTAGGCGAGCCGCTCGGCGACGAGGTCGGCGAGTGTGCCCGGGGTCGAGTAGGCGACCTTCAGCTGGTCGAGCGTCTGCGTGCGCACGCGCTCGATCTCGTCAGGCGCGAACACCGGCTTGCGCGCAACTTCGGCGACCAGCGCGAGCGCGGCGTCGAGCTTGGGCGTGGTCACCGTCATCGACACCAGTGCGCTGTTCCAGCCGGCGCCGCTGTCGAGCGAGCCGCCGAGCGCCTCGGCGGTGTCGGCGAGCTCGGGCGCGCTGTGGCGCTGCGTGCCCTGCGTCATCAGCGCGGCGGCGAGCGCCGCCAAGCCCGAGAGGCGCGGCGGATCGACCTCGGCGCCCGACAGCGCGACGAGCTCCGCGCTCACCAGCGGGATCCCTTCGCGACGCGCGACGATGACGCGCATGCCGTTGGCGAGCCGGGTCTCGGTCGGCGCCGCGATCGCGAGCGGGCGTGGCGCTCCCGGCGGTGGCGGTGTCGTGTACGGCTGGGCGGCGGCCAAGGTGGCGGCGCAGGCGAGCGCCAGCGCGGCCGCTCTCGGCACGGCCAGGGAGACAAGGGGGGCGAGCGGGCTCATTTCTTCGCGACCTCTTCCTGGCGATAGTCGATCGTCACCTTGTGCGCGCCGAGCACGTAGCGGTGCATCACGCGCTGGACGTCGGCGGCGGTGACGCGCTGCATGTCGCCGAGATCGGTGTTGACGCGGCCGGCATTGCCCTCCAGCACTGCCGCCTCGGCGATCGCGGAGGCTAGGCCGAGCGGCGTCTGGCGCGACGTGAACGCCGCCGTGACGAGTTGCGTCTTCACTTTCGCGAGCTCGGCCGCGCTCGGCGGCGTCTTGACAAGCCGAGTGACCTCGGCCAGAAGCGCCGCGCTCACGTCGGCGGGCGATTTGCCGCCTGCGGCAATTGCATACGCGATGAGCAGGCCGGGGCCGACACGCAGATCGGCGTTGAAGCCGGCCTGGGTCGCGACGCGCTGGCGATAGACGAGCGACTGGTTGAGGCGCGACGAATCGCCGCCGGCGAGCACGGCGGCGGCGACCTGCAGCGCCGGGGCGTCGGGGCTCGTCACCGGCGGCGCGAGCCAGGTCAGCGCGACGGCGGGAAGCGGCACCTGCGGGCCGGTGACGTGAACGGTGCGCTCGCTCTGCCAGGCGGGCTCGCTCGCCTCGAAACTCGGCAGCGGTGCGGCGGGTCTGGGCACCGGAGCGAAGTACTTGTCGATCCAGGCGTCGAGCTGCTTATGGTCGAAATCGCCGGCGACGACGAGGGTCGCGTTGTCGGGCCGGTAGTGGCGCGCGTGGAAGGCAACGACGTCGCCGAGCGTCGCCGCGTCGAGGTCGGCAATGCTGCCGATCGTCGGGCGCTTGTACGGGTGATGAAGGAACGACGCCGAAGAGAGCGCGTTGAAGAGGCGCCCGTAAGGGGAGGCGAGAACGCGCTGGCCGTACTCTTCCTCTACGACGGCGCGCTCGGAGCCGAAGTTTCCCTCGTCGACCTTGAGGTTCATCAGCCGCTCCGCCTCGGCCCAGAGCAGGGTCTCGACATGGTTCGAGGGAACGACATCCTCGTACGCGGTGACGTCTTCCGTCGTGAACGCGTTGTTGGCGCCGCCGACGTCTTCGGTCAAGCGGTCGAACTGCTCCGCGCGCAGGTTCACTGTGCTCTTAAACATCATGTGCTCGAAGAGGTGGGCGAAGCCCGAGCGGCCTTGCGGATCGTCGCGGCTGCCGACGTGATACCAGACCTGTACGCTCACTGTCGGGCTCGATCGGTTCTCGACCGTGATCACCTGCAAGCCGTTGGCGAGGCGGCGCTCGCGGTAAACGATTGGCGCGACCTTGAGGATCGCGGTCGGCGCCGCTGCGGGGGGTACGGCCCGGACCGGCGCCTTGCGCGTCGCCGCGGCAGCATCGATCGCCGACGCCGCGGCGGCGACGAGGAGGGCCAGCGCTGCGCCGACGGCGCGCGCGACAGGGGTTCGCTTCATCGGCGGATGATAAAAGGCCTCGCATAAGCATGCGACGAACGAGTCGTTGGCCCGGCGCCGCGCGCTCCCTACGATCGGTGGTCAATCGGCGCGGCCATTCGCGCCCGCGGAGCCGTCGTGAACCGATCATTCCTCAGCCGCGCGCTCGCCGCCTCGGTGCTCGCTGTTGCCTTCGCCGTCTATGCCGCCGACGTGACGTTGCTCAATGTCTCGTACGACCCGACGCGCGAGCTCTACCAGCAGTACGACGCTGCCTTCGCCGCGTACTGGAAGGACAAGACCGGCGACGTGGTCACGGTCAAGCAGTCGCACGGCAGCTCCGGCAAGCAGGCGCGCTCGGTCATCGACGGCCTCGACGCCGACGTCGTCACGCTCGCGCTTGCTCACGACATCGACGAAATCGCCGAGAAGGCGAGGCTGATCTCGCCGGACTGGCAGAGGCGTCTGCGCCATAACAGCTCGCCGTATACGTCGACGTACATCTTCCTGGTCAGGAAGGGCAACCCGAAGGCGTTGCGCGACTGGGGCGACCTGGTCAAGCCAGGCGTCTTGGTCGTCACGGCGAACCCGAAGATCTCGGGGGGCGCGCGCTGGGGATACTTGGCGGCCTACGGGTGGGCGCTGCGCCAGCCCGGCGGCAGCGACGCGAAGGCGCGCGACTTCATCGCGCGCCTGTTCCGCCAGGTACCGGTGCTCGATTCGGGCGCGCGCGGCGCGACCGTCACCTTCGCCGACCGCGGCATCGGCGACGTGTTGCTCGCTTGGGAGAACGAGGCCCATCTGGCGCTCAGGGAGTTCGGCGCCGACAAGTTCGAAATCGTTTATCCACCGACAAGCATCCTCGCCGAGCCGCCGGTCGCGGTGGTCGACAAGGTCGTGGACAAGCGCGGCGCGAGGAAAGTCGCCGAGGCGTATCTCGATTACCTCTACTCGCCGGCAGGCCAGGAGATCGCGGCGAAGAACTTCTACCGTCCGATCGACGACAAGGTCGCGGCGAAGTACGCCGCACAGTTTCCGAAGATCGGCCTGTTCACGATCGACGAGGTCTTTGGCGGCTGGGCCAAGGCGCAGAAGACGCACTTCGCCGACGGCGGCGTCTTCGACCAGATCTACAGCGTGAAATGACGAAGGCCGCGTGAGCGGCCTTCGTCAGGGCGCCGCGTCGCGAATGAGGAGCGTTCCGCTGGTCCGGTTCGTCGCCGGATCGACAACCAGCAGCGCGCCGGCGGTGCGGTCGTCGGCGAAGCGCGCGATCGGCAGCGGCTGCTGCGTCTCGACAACGACCTCGCCGATGTCGTTGACGCCGAGCGCGTGCGCCTCGTGCGTCGCCAGCGTGGCGATGTCGAGCCGGCTGTCGATGGCGGCGATTCGACCCTGCAGCCAGCGGTTGCCGTGGCGCAGCCAGTACTTGCGGCCGATCACCGCGGGCTCGGTGTCGAGCCAGGCGAGCGTGGCGCGAAAGCGCGCCGACGGCGCGACGCTGCCGGGCGCGGCGAGCCAGTCGCCGCGCGAGACATCGAGCTGGCGGTCGAGGACGATGCCGGCCGAGCGGCCGGCGCCGATGCGGCCGGCACGGCGACCGGCGCCGTGCAGCTCCGCAATCCGCGCGGTCTCGCCGCTCGGGAATACGGCGACTCTGTCGCCGACTGCGACCTCGCCACGCGCGACGCGGCCCCACAGAACGCGCGGTCGGTGGCCGGCAGCGCCGCTCGCCGCGTCGGCGCCGACGTATTGCACGGGCACGAGCGTCGCGCCCTCGCTCGCCGCATCGTCGGGTAGCTGCTCGAGCACTTCAAGCAGCGTTCGCCCGTCATAGCCGCCGAGGCCGCTGGGGCGGCTGACGTTGTCGCCGCGCAGCGCCGAGATCGGCACGATCGCGGCGGGAACGAAGCCGGCCTCGACGGCGAATTCGGCGAGCGCGGCACGCACCTTCGCGAAGGCTGTGGCGGCATCGTCGACGACGTCGAGCTTGTTGACAGCGAACACCAAGTGCGGCAGGCGCAGCAGCCGAGCCAGGAGCGCATGGCGGCGCGTCTGCGGCAGGAGCCGGAGCGGCGTCGCGGTGAGATCGAGCTTGGTGGCGTCGACGAGCACGACTGCCGCGTCGCTGCCCGCCGCGGCCGTGACCATGTTTCGCGTGTACTGCTCGTGTCCAGGCGCGTCGGCGATGATGAACTTGCGTCTGCGCGTGGCGAAGTAGCGGTAGGCGACGTCGATCGTGATGCCCTGCTCGCGCTCGGCCTCGAGGCCGTCGGTGAGGAGCGCCAGGTCGATCGGCCGGCCGTCGCCGGCGCGCGCCTCGAGCGCATCGAGCTGGTCGGCGAGGATTGCGCGGCCGTCGAGCAGGAGCCGTCCGATGAGCGTGCTCTTGCCGTCGTCGACCGAGCCGGCGGTGATGAATCGCAGCGGCCGGCGCGCCGCGGACGCGGGTCCGGCGTCGTCGACCTCGCGCAGGAAAAGTCCCATCAGAAGTAGCCTTCCTTCTTGCGCCGTTCCATCGAGGCTTCGGAAGTCCGGTCGTCCATGCGCGTCGCGCCGCGCTCGCTGACGGTGACGGCGAGCGTCTCCCCCACCACCGCCGCCGCATCGGCGGCGCGGCTTTCGACGGGGCACGTGCATGTCATGTCGCCGACGGTGCGAAAGCGCACCGCAAGCGACTCGACCCTGTCGTCCGCTGCGGGCGGCGCGACGGCGGTGACCGGCACGAGCAGCCCCTTCCTGCGCACGACGTCGCGCTTGTGCGTGTAGTACAGGCTTGGCAGCGCGATCCGCTCGCGCTGGATGTAGAGCCACACGTCGAGCTCGGTCCAGTTGCTGATCGGATAGGCACGAATGTGCTCGCCAGGCTTGAGGCGCGTGTTGAAGAGCGTCCACAGCTCGGGGCGCTGGTTCTTCGGCTGCCATTGCCCGAAGCTGTCGCGGTGCGAGAGGATCCGCTCCTTGGCGCGCGCCTTCTCCTCGTCGCGGCGAGCGCCGCCGATGAGCGCATCGAAGCGGTGCTGCTCGATCGCTTCCAGGAGCGTCACGCTCTGGTGGCCGTTGCGCGATTCGCCCGCCGAGGCGAGGCGCACGCTGCCGCGGGCGATCGAGTCCTCGAGGTGGGCGACGATCAGCTGCTCGCCGAGCTCGGCAACGATGCGGTCGCGGAACTCGATCACTTCCGGAAAATTGTGGCCGGTGTCGACGTGGAGAAGCGGAAACGGCAGCCGTGTCTTCGCCGCGCCGGCGAGCTTGAACGCCTTCTGTGCTAATTGGAGGACCACGCAAGAGTCCTTGCCGCCCGAGAAGAGCAGCGTCGGACGTTCGAAGGCCGCCGCGGTCTCGCGCAGGATGAAGATCGCCTCTTCCTCGAGAGCGTCGAGCTGCTCGACGTCGAACTCGGGCAGCGCCAGGCGGTCGAGCGGGGTGGGTGCGTTCATGCTGCGACACCGAGCGCGCTGCCCATCGCGGCCACGTGCAGGCCGCACTCCTTGACGCCCTGCTCCCACCACCACCGACCGGCGCGAGCGTCCTCGCCGAGGGCGACCGCGCGCGTGCACGGCGCGCAGCCGATGCTCGGATAGAAGCGGTCGTGCAGCGCGTTGTAGGGGACGTCGTTCGTTCCCAGGTAGTGCCAGACGTCGGCCCAGGTCCAGTCGGCGAGCGGGCTCAGCTTGGCGCGGCCTGCGTCGTCGACCGACTCGAACTCGACGGCGGCGCGCTCGCTCGACTGTTCGCGCCGCAAGCCCGTGATCCATGCGCTGCGGCCGGCGAGCATGCGGCCGAGCGGCTCGACCTTGCGCAGCGCGCAGCACGCCTTGCGCAGGTCGACGCTCTGCCGCATCGCGTCGTCGCCGTAGCGGGCGACGAAAGCAATCGTCGCCTCGTGCACGGGACGGTAGCGCTCGACACGGAGGCCGTAGCGCTCCCGAATGACGTCGATGAGCGCGAGCGTCTCGCCGTGCAGCATGCCGGTGTCGAGCGTCGCGACCGCGATCGGCAGGCGCTCGCGGGCGATGAGATCGGTGAGCACCTGGTCCTCCGCGCCGAGGCTCGACGCCTGGACGATACGGCCCGGGTGCACCGCGGCGGCGCGCGCGAGCACGTCGCAGACGTGCGTCACGCGCGACTCGAAGCCCGGCGTCGCTCGGGCATGTAGCTGGATCGCACTTGCGGGATTCATGGGTCGCGGTCTCGGCGTGAGCCGGGACCGCGACTGTACGGAGCGGACCGGCGGAAGCGGAAGAACAGTTTCGGACTGTGCTTCTTCGTCCGGCGAATAAGCGCCTACGCGTGGAACAGCAGGTGCTCGCGTGCCGCGCCGACCGCGCCGCGATCGGCGCGCGGATGCCGACGGTGCGGCTGTGCATGCGCCACTGGATGTTGATGGGCGCCGCAGTGAAACGCGTCAGGCGCCGGTCGCTGGTTCACGCCGGGAGCGAACAGCGCCACCGGCGCAAGGATGTAGCGCGGCAGGCCGCCGATGTCTCGTCGAGCCGGCGCTCGTGGTCGGCGAAGGTGGCCACTTCGGAGTTGCCACCGTTTTGGAACAAGGTGCTCGAGAAGGCGGGCCTGGCGCAGCGCCTGGCGGCGCCGCATAAGGCGTTCATCCGCAAGATCGGCGCGCTCGCCGGCACCGGATGTCGCCCGACGGCCGGGTCGTGAGCGAGAAGGAGTGGCAGGCCAAGCACGGAGAGTGGCTGCCGAGCCCGGCCGACTTCGCGTTCGTCGCCTCGCTCATGGGCCCGGTGCGCGAGCCCGGCAAGTTCGCCGGCTGGATCGCGCCGCCGGCGATGGGCATCAACGAGAACCCGGTCGACTTCGAGGTACTTGCGGTTTGGCTGATGATGCGGGAATGGAGACGGCTAGCGACGCGGAAGTCATCACGTAGGACCTGGTCGATCCCGAGATCTGCATCCGCTGCAACACCTGCGAGGCGACCTGTCCCGTCGGCGCGATAACCCACGACGACCGTCATGACGTCGTCTGCGCCGACGTCTGCAATTTCTGCATGGCGTGCATCTCGCCGTGCCCCACCGGATTGATCGACAACTGGCGCACCGCTCGAAGGTGCGCGCCTACGTCATCATCGAGCAGCTCGCGTGGGAAGAGCTACCGCCCCAACTCACGCCGGAGCAGCTCGCCGCCGAAGGCGTGACCGCCGAGGTCGTGGCGGGCGCGGCCGCCGAGACTGTGCTCGCGTTCAAGCTTAAGTCGGGCCGGCGGCGAGGCGCCGTTCAACCGCGGCCCTTCGGATCGACGGTGCCGCTGTGGGCGGCCGCGCATGCCCACCAACCTGTTCGGACCGAAGAACCAGATCACCGCGACCGTCGTGGGCAACGTCAACTCCACCGAGGCGGGCTTCCACAATAAGACGCATCACATCGTCCTCGATTTCGGCGCGACGCCGTTCCCGGAGCCTGAAGGCCAGTCGATCGGAATCGTCCCGCCCGGTTGGACGCCAACGGCCGGTCGCACGTGGCGCGCCAGTATTCGATCGCAAGTCCGAGGAACGGCGAGCGGCCGGGCTACAACAACGTCTCGCTGACGGTCAAGCGCGTCACCGAAGACCATCAGGGCCGGCCGACTGCGGCGTCGAGTCCAACTACGTCTGCGACCTCGACGTCGGCGACATGGTGCAGGTGATCGGCCCGTTCGGGCAGAGCTTCCTGATGCCGAACCATCCGAAGTCGCACCTCGTGATGATCTGCACCGGCACCGGCAGCGCGCCGATGCGGGCGATGACCGCGTGGCGCCGACGCCTCAGGAAGAGCGGCAAGTTCGAATGCGGCAAGCTGATGCTCGTCTTCGGGGCGCGATCTCGCGAGGAGCTGCCGTACTTCGGGCCGCTCACGCCGCTGCCGAAGGACTTCATCGACATCAACCTGGCGTTCTCGCGCACGCCGGGGCAGCCGGAGAAGTACGTGCCGACCTGATCCACGAGCGCGCCGTCGATCTGTTGCCGTTGCTCTACGACCCGAACTCGCACTTCTACGTGTGCGGGCTGAAGGCGATGGAAGAGGGCGTGCTCCTAGCGCTGCGCGACGTTGCCGTCGGCGCCACGCCCGCGTGGCGCGAGATCGCGGCTGCGCTCAAGCGCGAAGGCCGGCTGCATCTCAAGACCTATTGACCGATCAGACCCGCCGCCTGCGGGCCGAACGCTTCGGAGCGGTCGCGCGGCCGAGGCTCCTCAACGCAAGGGCGCTGACGATGAAGGCAGCGAAGCGCCGACCTCGCGAGCCGCCGCGCGTTCGCTCAATTGCGACGTGTGAACCAGGTCCGCCAGCTCGCCGGCGCGTGGCGTGCCGCGGGGTGGCTGCGCGTCACCATCAGCGCGCCGCAGAGATAGAGCGCATTGAGAAGCCGGCTCGCCCGCTCGACGCTCATGCCGGGCCAGCGGGCGATGTCGCCGAGCGCTGCCGACTCGCGCTCGAGGCGCCGGACGGTCGAGCTGATCGCGCCCGTCGAGCGCGGCAGCTCCCTGGCGTGCGACGACACGAGCCGATAGGCGACGCGGCCGCTGATCTCGGCCAGCAACGCGGATCGCGGCCCGTTCATCGCCACCGCCCAGAGCAGGTCGGCAAGGGGACGGTACTTGTCCGCGCTCGCCACGCGCTCGTGCATCCGGTGGCCGGGAGGGCGAACGCCGGGCGGCTCGGCAAGCAGCAGTCGCAGGCCTGACAGCGCCGTGTGGGCGGCCAGGGCGAGGGCATCGCGCGGCGAGTGATAGAGCGCCTCGCGCGGGAACAGCGTCACCGGCCAGACGAACGCCCCTTGCTCGAGGTACAGCAGCGCCGGCTCCTGGTTGCGGATGCAGGCGGCGATCACTTCGAGGATGTCGCCATCGGCGCCTTCGCTCTGCAGTCGACGCAGATCGGCGAGCAGCGTCGTCGGCAGGAGAGTCAGCCGGTCTCCGCCCGGCGCGAGATCGAGCTTGCCTTCGCTGCGGGCGCGCTGGAACTCGCTGATTTTCCAGAGGGAGGAGCTGTCGAATGCCTTCATAGGCGCTTGCAGGCCGCGGCCTGACCTGTGGGGTTCGTTGCGCTGCGCTTCGCCGATGGTTCTTGCCGCGATGCAGTCGACTCGCCGCGGTACACCGGCGCTGAGGTGCGCTGGCATCAACCCCAATCCTAGTCCGTTTCGAGCGGCAGGTCGGCAGAGGGGGTGGGGTCTCGATCCAGCCGTCGGGTTGGCGCCAAGCTTTCGGTCGCGCTACGCCTCAGCGATGCGGAACGCGATCATCAGGTTGTTGGCGGCCATGTCCCATCGACGCTCGAACGCCAGCCCGGCGAGTTGCGCCTCGTCGATCACCTGCGCCAGCCGTCGCAGGCCCCAGGCGGGATCCCGCGCCCGCAGGTCGGCGTCGAAGGCGGCGTTGCTCGGCGCCACCGCCTCTCCGTCGACGACGAAGGGGCCGTAGAGGACCAGCACGCCGCCCGGCACCAGGTGATGCGCCGCGCCGCCCATCAGCGCCGCGCAGGTCGGCCAGGCGGCGATGTGCAGCATGTTCGCGCAGAAGACAGCATCGACGTGGACGAGAGCCGGTGGCCAGGGTTGTGCGAGCACATCGAGCCGCATTGGCCGCCGCACGTTGCCCAGAGCTGCGGTTCGCGCCGTGATCGATGCAAGCGCCGGCGCGTCCCTCTCGGTGGGCTGCCACTGCCAGCCAGGATGCGCGCCGGCGAAGTGGGCTGCATGTTGGCCGGTTCCGCTCGCGATCTCGAGCACGACGGCGTGGGTCGGCAGCACTCGGTCGAGCACGGCGAGGATCGCGGACTTGTTGCGATCGGCGGCGGGACTGCGGGCGGTCAATTCGATTCCTTCGCGTCATTGTCGGTCCCGGGGTGAGCTGGCGGCCGCCCGGAGCCGGCGCTCGAAATCATTCACACTGACGCCCGTCCTCTGCGTCTTGCCATGGCTGCCGCCTCGTTCACCCTTGACAACTCCTACGCGCGCGAACTCCAGGGCTTCTCCGTGCCTTGGCGTCCCGAAGCCGCGCCGGCGCCGAAGTCGCTCTTCTTCAACGCGCCGCTCGCCGACGAGCTCGGGCTGGACGTCGCATCGTTGTCCGGCGAAGGCGGCGCCGCGCTCTTCGCCGGCAACGCGATTCCCGCGGGTGCCGAGCCGATCGCGCAGGCCTACGCGGGCCACCAGTTCGGCGCCTTCTCGCCGCAGCTCGGCGACGGCCGCGCCGTGCTGCTCGGCGAGGTGATCGATCGCACTGGCCGGCGCCGCGACATCGCCTTCAAGGGCTCGGGCCGCACGCCGTTCTCGCGCGGCGGTGACGGCAAGGCGGTGGTTGGACCGATGCTGCGCGAGGCGCTCGTCGGCGAGTTCATGCATGCCGCCGGCATTGCGACGACGCGTGCGCTCGCGGTGGTTGCGACAGGGGAGCCGGTGCTGCGCGAGACGGTGTTGCCGGGCGCAGTGCTGACGCGCGTGGCGGCGAGTCACATCCGGGTCGGCACGTTCCAGTTCTTTGCCGCGCGCGGCGACGTCGAACGCGTGCGCCAGCTCGCCGAGTACACGATCGCGCGCCACGATTCGGACCTCGTCGGCACGCCCGGCCGATTCCTCGGCCTCCTGGAGCGCGTCGGCGAGCGCCAGGCCATGCTGATCGCGCAGTGGATGAACGTCGGCTTCATCCACGGCGTCATGAACACCGACAACATGACCCTCTCCGGCGAGACGATCGACTACGGGCCCTGCGCCTTCGTCGAAGCCTACGATCCGGCGGCCGTGTTCAGCTCGATCGACGCGCAGGGCCGCTACGCTTTCGGCAACCAGCCGAGCATCGCGCGCTGGAACCTGGCGCGCTTGGCCGAGTCGCTGCTCCCGCTGCTCGCCAACGGCGATGCGCAGGCGACGGCCGAAGCGATGCGCGTCGTCGACGCCTTTCCGATCGCGTATCGCCGCTATCTGCTCGCCGGCCAGCGCGCAAAGCTCGGCCTGCGCGCGCCGGAAGGCACCGACGATGCTGCCGATGCCCGGCTTGCCAACGACTGGCTGGCGTTGCTGCACGCCGCCCATGTCGATTTCACGCTCGCGTGGCGCCGTCTCGGCGACGCCGCTGCCGGCGACGACGGGCCGTTGCGTACGCTGTTCGCCGCGGCAGGCGCCGACGCCGATGCGCCCTCGGCCTGGCTCGAGCGCTGGCGCCAGCGCTGCGCGCGCGAGGACGAAGGCACCGCGGGCGGCAGCGAGGCCGCCGCCGCGGCCAGAGCCGAGCGCACGCGCGGCGTCAATCCGTTCGTGATTCCGCGCAATCATCGCGTCGAGGAAGCGCTCGCTGCGGCGTCCGACGGCGACGATCTCGGCCCGTTCGACCGCCTCCTCGCCGCGTTGCGCAACCCTTATGCCGAGCGCGACGACAACGCGCCCTACGGCGTGCCCGCGCCGGCCGACGTCACGGCCTGCTACCGGACGTTCTGCGGCACCTGAGGCGCCGCCGCCGGGGCTATCCCGGCTTCTTCGCGCTCGCCTTCCAAGCTACCAGCACCTCGACCTCGCGCGCGGGCGTCAGCCCCGCCTTCGGGTTGGCCTGGCGGGCCTCCGGCTGCTGCCTGAACCATTCGAGCGTGTCGGCGGCCGTCGTCGCCAGCGGCCGGAACGTGAGCCCGGCGCGCAGCGCGCGGTCGATCCGGCGCTGCGCGAAGCCGGCGCTCTCGCCCTCGCCCGGCACCCAGACCGGCAGGTCGGTCCACGGCGACACATGCTGCGCCTCGAGGAACTCCGCGGGCACCCACGTCAAGCGGGCCTTCGCCCGTGTCGGCGCCGCGATGCCGGCGAGCATGTCGCCGATGACGAGCGGTTGCGCCGGCCCGGTGGCGTTGAAGGTGCCGACGGTGCGCGCCTCGGCCATGCGGATCGTCCACTCGGCGAGGTCGCGCGCGTCGATGAACTGCACCCGGTCGCCGCCGTCGCCAGGCGCGAGCACCTCGCTTCCGCGGGCGAGCCGAACCGGCCAGTAGGTGAAGCGATCGGTCTCGTCACCCGGGCCGGCGATGAGACCCGGGCGGATGATCGTCGTCGCCGCGCCGAACTGCCGCCTCGCCTCGGCCTCGCTCGCCGCCTTGAGCGCGCCGTAGAGCTGGGGCTTCGCGCTCAGTGTCTGGGCAGTCTCGGTCATCGGATCGCTGCCGTCGTAGGAAAGCACTGCGGCCGATTCGTCCTCGGGCTTGTCGTTGGCGGCGTAGACCGAGACGGTCGAGATGAAGACGTACTGGCGCACCTTGCCGCGCAGCACCTGGCCGGCCTCGCGCACCCAGAACGGCAGCGTCGTCGGGTTGTCGATGCAGACGTCCCATTCGCGCCCCTCGAGCGCCTTGAGGTCACCGGTGTTGCGATCGCCGAGCAGCTGTTCGACTTCGCCTGGCCAAGCCTTCGGCTGGCGGCCGCGATTGAACAAGGTCATCTTGTGGCCGCGGGCGAGTGCGTAGCGCACCTGGTGCGGCCCCGTGAATCCCGTGCCGCCCAGGATCAGGATGCGCAGCGGAGCCCCGGGCGCATCCTGCGCTTTCGCCGCGGCGGAGGCGCCCGGCCCGAGCCCCAGGCCGGCCAGGCCAAGCGACGCCGCTTTCACGAAATTCCGCCGGCTCTTCATGATCGATCGCTCCTGCGCCGCAAGTCTTTTTCGATGGTATGCCGCAGACCCCATTGCCTTGCCCGCTGCGCTCCGATGATGGTGATCCGCAACTCCTCGTCGCCGACATGTCACGACCCTTTCGCCCCGGAGATTCAGCGTCCCGCCTCCTATCCGGCGAGCGGCGGCGCCGCGTCATGCTTGCCGCCGGCGCTGCCGCGTGGCTCGCGGGCGCCAGGCCACATCGTCTGCTGGCCCAGTCCGCCGCGCCTGGATCAGGCTCGGCCTGATCGGTGCCCCGGCGCGCCAGGTGTTCTTCACCGTCGTCAGCCGGGAAGAAAAATTCAAGGCCAAGAACGTGATCGACGTCGTCGTCTTCCGCGGCTCCGACGCCTTGTACGGCTGGCTGTTCGACAGCCTCCAGATCCTCGGCATGAAGCTCGCTGCGATCGCGCTCTGTGCGTTGCCGGTCGCGGCGGGGTGGCTGGTTCTCTCGGCGCGCATGGGGCGAGCGCACGAGCGGCATGCCGTCCATGGTTGAGGTCCGGCACCGGCCCCGTCGCGCAGCGCCGCGAGCAGCGTGACCGTAGTCGTACCGTGAACGTTCGCCTCCCTGTCGACGCGCTCCGCCTGCGCCAGCTGATCGTGAGGATCTCTGGCGCCGGCTCGGTGCGGCTCGAGAAGCTTCAGACGGATCGGCTCGACTTGACCGTCTCGGGCGTCGCCAGCATCGACTTCTCGGGCCCGGCCAAGGTGACGCGCAGCAATTCCGGAGCTTACGACCCGGAACGAGAGCGGCAACAAGCACAGCACGCCGAAGGGGCTTACGCTTCGATGCATGAACATCCCGGTGCCCGAAGAAGGACTTCAACTGCGCTCGCTCGTCAAGGAGAGCGGCGAGATTGAGCTGTCGCTCGTCCCCGTGCAGACGCTTGCGCCTGCCGCCGACGAGGTCGTGCTGCGCGTGGAGGCGACGCCGATCAACCCTTCCGACATCGGTCTCCTGTTCGGCGCGGCCGACCTCACGACGCTGGCGGTCCGCGGGAGCGGCGCGGGCACCGTCGCCACCGCGCGCGTGCCCGACGCGGCGATAAGGTCGATGGCGGCGCGGCTCGGCCAATCGCTGCCGGTCGGCAACGAAGGCGCCGGCACCGTCGTCACTGCGGGCGACGGCGCGGCGGCGCAGGCCTTGCTCGGCAGGACCGTCGCCGTGCTCGGCGGCGCGAGGTATTCGCAGTACCGCACGGTCAAGGCCGAACTCTGCCTGCCGCTGCCTCCGGGCACGAGCGCGGCCGAAGGCGCGTCGTGCTTCGTCAACCCGCTCACCGCCCTCGGCATGACCGAGACGATGCGGCGCGAAGGTCATCGCGCGCTGGTGCACACCGCGGCGGCGTCGAACCTCGGCCAGATGCTGAACCGGATCTGCCGCGCCGACGGGATCGGCCTGGTCAACGTCGTGCGCAAGCCCGAGCAGGTCGCGCTCCTGCGCGAGCAGGGGGCGCTGCACGTGGTTAGCACCGCATCGCCGGCGTTCGTCGAAGAGCTCACGAACGCGCTCGTCGCGACCGGCGCGACGCTGGGCTTCGATGCCATCAGCGGCGGCCGCCTCGCCGGCCAGATCCTCGGCGCGATGGAAGCGGCGATCAATCGCAGCGCCAAAGAATACAGCCGTTACGGCTCGGCGGTTCACAAGCAGGTCTACCTCTACGGCGGTCTCGACACCGGCCCGACCGAGATCGTCCGCAACTTCGGCATGACCTGGGGCCTGGGCGGCTGGCTGCTTTTCCCCTTCCTGCAGCGAATCGGGCCCGATGCGGCGCACACGCTGAAGACGCGCGTCGCCGCCGAGCTCAAGACGACGTTCGCAAGTCGATACACACGCACCGTGTCGCTCGCCGGCGCCCTGCAGGCCGACGCCATCGCCGACTACGGCCGCCGCGCCACCGCGTCGAAGGTGCTGATCGATCCGAGCGCGTAGCCGCGCCGGGCGGCGGCGGTCCTCGCCGACGGTTCATCCGACGACCTGCCGAAGCCGTCGCGACCGGCCTTGCTATCACGGTGCCTCGTCATCGAAAGGCGGCGAATGTCCCGACTCCTCGTCTCGCTGTTCCTCGCCGGCCCCGCGACCCGTGCGCGACGTCGCCGGTGGTGTATTCCGCCGCCGACCCGCCCGGCGTCGCACTCACCGGATCGGTCCGGCCGGTGCGCGAGATCGTCGCCGCCGACGACACGACGCTGCGGCTGATCTTCATGCACGGCGTCAACGAGCACAGCGCTGGCCACGCGCTCGACGGAAGGGCGGCTGGCTCGACGACGCCACGCGGCAGCGATCGTCCTGCACGCGATCCCGGCATGAGCGTGCCGCCGCACGACGTCAACGTCAGCGTCTTTCATGGCCGGGCGCCGGAGGCGAGTCGAAAGTGCGAATCGCGGTGCGGAGCTACCGAATCAGGCCGCTCCCGGGGCGACGCGCGACACGCGGGTCGAGGCCATCGAGATGCCTGGCCGCCGCGGACCCAGTGGCCGAACAGCAATAAGCTGGGCTACGACTCGCCTTCGACGACACCTGCACCCGGCAGCGAGGCGAGCGGATGCGCGGAGCCGCCCGACCCGGACCTATCCACGTCGGTGGCGTCGTCGTTACTCGAAATCGCCGGCGTCGGCGCCCTACGACTACTTCAGGAACCGCTCCGTCTGGGAGGTCATCTCCTGCGGCGGAGCGCACCGCGCCGCCCTGCCTTGCCCTTCCCGGCGCAGTAGCGCCGCAGCGGTTCAGCGAGACGCCTCGGCGCGCACCGGGAGGCGCCAGTTCGGCCGCACGAAGTGGCAGGTGTAGCCGTCGGGGATGCGCTCGAGGTAGTCCTGATGCTCCGGCTCGGCCGCCCAGAACGGGCCGGCCGGCGCCAGCTCGGTCGCCACGGTGCCCGGCCACAGGCCCGAGGCGTCGACGTCGGCGATGGTGTCCTCGGCGATGCGTTTCTGCTCGGCGCTGGCGTAGTAGATCGCCGAGCGATAGCTGAGGCCGCGGTCGTTGCCCTGGCGGTTCTTCGTCGTCGGGTCGTGAATCTGGAAGAAGAATTCAAGCAGCTTGCGATAGCTCGTCCGGGCCGGATCGAAGACGATCTCGATCGCCTCGGCGTGGGTGCCATGGTTGCGGTAGGTCGCGTTTGGCACGTCGCCGCCGCTGTAGCCGACGCGCGTCGAGACCACGCCGTCCATCCTCCGGATCAGGTCCTGCATGCCCCAGAAGCAGCCGCCCGCGAGGACGGCACGCTCGGTCGTGCTGCTCGCCGCGCTCATCGCACTTCCTCCACCTGGTCGAGGAAGGCGGCGTAGCCTTCCTTTGCCATGTCGTCGCGATGAATGAAGCGCAGCGACGCCGAGTTGATGCAGTAGCGCAGACCGCCGCGGTCGCGCGGGCCGTCGTCGAAGACATGGCCGAGGTGGCTGTCGCCGTGCGCCGAGCGCACCTCCGTGCGCACCGTGCCGAACGACTTGTCCACGAGCTCGTGGACGTTGGCGGGTGCTATCGGCTTCGTAAAGCTCGGCCAGCCGCAGCCCGACTCGAACTTGTCGGCCGAGGCGAAGAGTGGCTCGCCTGAGACGATGTCGACGTAGATACCGGGCTCGTGGTTGTCGAGGTACTCGCCGGTGCCGGGTCGCTCCGTCGCGTTCTGCTGGGTGACGCGATACTGTTCGGGCGTGAGGCGGGCCACCGCCTCGGGCGTCTTGCAATAGGTCGTGGGCATGTGGATCTCCTTGGGGCATATCCAGTCGCCGGAGCTTAGCGAAACCTTACCGCGCGCGCCCGGCCCGCGCCGCGATGACCCCGGATAAAGATGCCATGCCGTTCGCTCCCGCATCATCGCTCGCCGGCCTGATCGAGGCCCCGGTCCGCCCGGGGACGGTGGTCTGGATCGGCATTCGCCCGGCGCGTCGCGTGGCGATGCGCGCCGAGACTGCGGCCATGCTGGAAGCCGGCCGCGGCCTGGTCGGCGACCGCTATGCCAACGCATGCGGCGCACGCCAGGTGACGCTCGTCGCCGCCGAGAGCCTCGCGGCGATCGCGAGCCACCTGGGACGAGACGCCGTTGCGCCCAACGAGCTGCGCCGGAACATCGTCGTGCGCGGCCTCAATTTGCTCGCGCTCAAGGGGCGCCGCTTTCGTATCGGCGCTGCGTTGCTCGAAGCCTCGGGAGAGTGCCATCCGTGCTCGCGAATGGAGGAAATCCTCGGCACCGGCGGCTACAACGCCGTGCGCGGGCTGGGCGGGCTCACGGCGCGGGTGATTGAGGGCGGGCCGATCGGGGTCGGCGACGCGGTCGCGCCGGTCGGGCCTTCGACCGCGCCCTAGCGCGCCGCGGAGCCGGCGCACCCCGCTGCGGGCGATCGCGATGCGCGTCTCGATCGCGAAGAAGCTGAGGCGTCGCTCCGTCGCGCGGCGCCGCTTGCGCACCGCGGCGGCTAGGTCGGCGTCGACACCCAAGAGCCGCTGCCGCCGACGTGGCGCGAATCGACGGGTCCGAGCCGCTTCAGGCCCGTCCGCATGGGTCTCGATTCGTTCGTTCATCGCCGGTCGCGCGCCAAGCCGCGGCAGCTTTGCCCGCGCCCCCGACCGATCCGTGACGCTTTGCTCGGCTGGGCCGTCGCGCTCGCCGGAATTACGTCTGATCCGGGCGCCGCCGCGGGCACGCGACCGGACAATCGCGACGCTTTCTGGTTCCCCGGCGGCGCCTCCCGTGCACCTCGACATCGCCTCTCTCCTCTTCGCCATGACCGCGTGCATGGTGACCATGGCCGTCACCCTGCCGCTGGTGATGGGCCGCGTCGGCGCGCCTGCCCGCTGCGCCCAGGGCGGCGTCGTCCTTCAGGGCGCTGCCTGGGCGCTACTGTTGACCTCGGGCGTCGTCCGCCAGAGTTCCATCGCCGACCTCGCGCTGTCGACCCTGGCCGTCACGGGCATCGGCGCTGGACTGGCGCTGAATGCGGCGGCGTTCGACCTTTGGTGCGGCCGCAAGCCGCAGATCGGCGCGCCGCTCGCGATTGCGCTCTTGCTGTCGGTCGGCTATGCGCTAGGCTTCGCCAGCTATCCTTTTCGCGTCGGCTGGGCCAACGGCCTGATCACTCTGCAGATGGCCTTCCTGGTCGCGTCGGTGTGGCGCACGCCGAAGGTGGCCATCGGCAAGTGGCGCTGGCTGCTGCTGGGCGGCGTGCTCGTCCAGATGCTGGTGACGTCGTGGCGCGGCGTCCTCGGCGCGTTCTACACCGCCAGCTTCCCCACTTTCCTGGCGCCGCATCCCGTCAACTACGCGTTCGCGATCGTTGCCAACGTGACGACGGTGCTCTCGCTAATGGCGGTGCTGCTCGCGCATCGCGACGAGGCCGCGCGCGAGCTCGAGCGCTTTGCTACCGTCGACAGCCTCACTGGCGTGCTCAACCGTCGCGCCTGGATAAGCCTGGCAGCAACCGAGATGGCGGTGAGCGTCCGCTACGGCCATCTCGTCGCGGTGCTGATGATCGACCTCGATCACTTCAAGCAGATCAACGACACCCACGGCCACGACGCCGGCGACCGCGCGCTCGCCTTCATCGCTCGCGCCCTGCAATCGGCGGTTCGGCCGGGTGACCTGGTCGGGCGCTACGGCGGCGAGGAGTTCTGCGTCCTTATGACGCACGCCGACAACGCCGCCGCGAGTGCCTTCGACGTGCGCATGCGCACTTACCTCACCGAGGTCGCCGAGCAGGAGCTCGGCTTCCCGCTCGCGTACAGCGCCGGCATCGCGATGCGCGTCTCGCCCGACGACACGCTCGCCGCGATGGTCAAGCGCGCCGACGCGACGCTGTACAGCGCCAAGGAGCAGGGGCGCGCCCGCACGCTTGATGCGCAGGGCTTGCGGCTGCGCTCGGCCTGAGCGTCGCCGGGCAATACCGGCTCGCTCACCCGCCTGTGCGGGCGGTGCCCGGCGTCAGCTGCAGTTCAGGCGCATCGACTCGATGCGGCCGCCGAAGCCGAGCTTCTCGGCCAGACCGCCCTCGCGGCTGTCGGGCTGGAAGCCGACAGAGCGGGCGGAAAGGAACTGCTTCTCGTAGAGCACGAGCGTGGCGCGCGGGCCGGTGATGATGCTCTTGATATCGCGCTTGAGCTGGCGCGCGCTGCCGCGGTCGAGCGTCTGCAGGTCGACCGGCCCGACCAGCGTCAGCGAGTCGCCGTTGAAATTGCGCTCGTCGTAGAACGAGGCCCAGCAGCCGGCCCGCATCTGCTCGACGGCGCCGCTGGTCGGCAGGACGACGACCGCGCTGTCGACGTCGCCGGCCGCCGTTGCCGAGTTCGACGCGCCGCTCTGCATGCTGGAGCTGCGGCCGCCCATCGACGAACAGGCGCCAAGCGCTGCGAGGGCGATCGCCGAGAGGAGGGTGGTGAGGCGGCGTGAGGTCATGGCAGTCCTTGGAGTAGGGAGGTATCCCGCCGCCCGGCGACCGGCGTGCCCGCTCCACGCCACCACCCATGACCGGGTGCAGCAATTTTCGTTTCCGGGGCTTTTCGGGCCGTTTTCAGCCCCGGTCGCGCCCGCCTTCGTCCCCGCCGTCGCCGTGGTGCAGCAGCGTCATCAGCACGGCGGAATCGACGCGCGCGCTGAGCGAGTACGGCTGGCTCGCCGGCAGCACGACGAGCTGGCCAGGTGCGAGCCGACGAACGCCGATCGGCATCCGGACCTCGAGGTCGCCTTCGAGGCAATGGATCGTGCACTCGTCGCCGACCCAGTGCTGCGGCACGTCGCGTCGCGCCGGCAGCACCAGGTGCAGAAGCTGCAGGCGATCCGTCTTCAGCAGGCTGGTGCTGACGGCGTCGTGCAGCGCGGTCCGAGCGGGCCGATGTTGATGACGTCGAGCGGTCGGGCATGCAGCAGGGCCATGGGTCTCTCCGGAGCGAAGGTCAGGATCACGCGGCGAGCGCCGGTTCGTCAGCGAGCATCGCCCGCAGCTCGAGCGCGTTGGCGATCGCCCCGGCGCCCGCAGTGTTGTCGAAGATGCACCAGCAGTCAGCGCCGGCCGGCCATCGCTTCAGCGCGTCGGCGCGCTCGCGCAGCCACTCCGGCTCGTAGCGCGACCAGTACATGCGCGGCGCGCCGTGCCAGCGGTGGTAGACGGCGGCGCCGGCGCCGTCGCCGGCCGGGCCGAGCCAACCGCCGGGAACGAGCGCCTCGGGGCCGCGCGCCGGATCGGCGGCGACGCGGCCGACTCGGCACGCCGCGAGAGCGCGCTCGGCCGCCGGGGTGAACCAGCTCGCGTGGCGCGGCTCACACACGACGTTGCCGGCGAATAGCTCGGCAACGAGGGCGAAGAAGCGCCGCACCGGCAGCGCCTCGAAAGCGAAAGACGGCGGCAGCTGGACGAGCAGCACGGCGAAGCGGTCACCAAGACCGGAGGTTTCGGCTAGAAAGCGGCACAGCGGCTCGCGCGCCCGGCGCAGGCGCGCGTCGTGACTGATGGCGCGCGGCAGCTTCACGGAGAAGCGGAAGCCAGGCGGCGTCTGCGCTGCCCAGCGCTGGTAGACCTCGACGCGATGGCTGCGGTGGAACGACGAGTTGATTTCGGCACAGCCGAGCACTTGCGCGTAGCGGCCAAGGTGGCGGCCTTCGCCGGGAAACGACGCGGCTGCGTCGCGCGAAATCGACCAACCCGCGGTGCCGATGCGCATGCCGAATCTCCAGTGACGACGGTGATCCCTGCGAGCAAGCCCAGTGCCCGCGTCGGTGGAAGGGCGCCGGCCTCTCGATTGGCCAGGACCCGCGGCGCTCTCGAGGAATGTCCATGGGCCTGATTCGACTGGCGCCCGTCGCCGGCACCGTCGGCGCGAGCGCGCTCGCTCAGGGCGCGAACCGCGGCACGATACCGAGGTTGGCCCGGACAAATGTAAAGAGGTCGGCAGCATCGTCAAGCTGCTTCGTGAGGTTGCTTTCGCCGTGGCCCGAGCTCATCGCGATGCGGATGAGCTTCGGCGCGCCGGCGCCCGCCTTCGTCTGCAGCGTCGCGATGTACTTGAACGAGTGCGCGGGCACGACGCGGTTGTCGTGGTCGGCGGTGGTGACGAGCGTAGCCGGGTACGGCGCGCCGGCGCGGATGTTGTGCAGCGGCGAGTAACGAACAGGCAAGAGAACTGCGCCTTGTTGTCGCTCAATCCGTAGTAGCCGTCCATGCCGCGCCGACCGAGAACTTCTGAAGGCGCAGCATGTCCATCACGCCCACCGCTGGCAGCGCGACCTTGACCAGCTCCGGCTGCTGATTGATGACCGCGCCGGCAGCGCGATGACGTGCTGCAGCGCGCCGTCGAGGGCGTGCACTTCGGCGCGCGAGCTCACTTCCTACAGGTAGCTCGCGAACAGCCGGCCGCCGGGCGCGTCGCGTCGCGCTCGAGCAGCACCGTCGTCCACCGCGTCGCCGCGGCCGGACGCATCGACGCGCAAGAGGCGGCCGTTCGGCGCGGAGCGCGTCGTGCGCACCAGGAGCGTGTCGCCGTCGCTGTCGACGAGATCGTGCCGTTCGTCGCCGATCTCGGCCACCAGCGATCGAAAGGCCTGTTCGCCGCGCGACCCGTCGCGCACCCAGTGTCGTTGCCGCGCCGGCCGGGCTCCTGGCTCTCGCGCACGCAGCTTGTGCCCGTCGGAGCCGGCGATCGCAGTCGTCTCGTACGCGGCATGGCGGCCGTCGCGGCTGACCACGAACGACGCGAGCCCGATCGTGCCGTCGCCCGAGAAGGTGTTCGGGTCGAGCAGCGGCTCCGGCGCCCTCTTGGACGCTGAGCACCCACTGGTTCTGCCACCCGTCGTTCCTGAAGAAATAGACCTTGTCGTGCTTCTGGAACGACGCGCTGTATTCGGGTAGTTCGCGATCGCGCGGATTCGCTCGTGCAGCGCGGCGCGGTACGAGATCGGGTCGAGGCAAGCGAAGGGCGTGCGGTTCTGCGCCGCGACCCACGCCTTTGTGGCTTCGGCGTTGTGGTCCGCGAGACAGCGATACGGGTCGGCGACGCGCGTGCCGAAGTAGTCGTCGGCCAGGTCGGTCTTCCGTCGCCGAATAGTCGATCGGCGCAGCGCCGGCGGTGCAGAGGAGGGCGGACATGAGCAGAGTCGTTGCGGCGCGGATCGGTCGGTTCATCGCAGGAGCAGCAGGCCGCGCGCGATGGATCAGGCGCTGATCCTATGCCGCGCCGGGAGATGCGAGCGGACGGCGAGGCCGTTTTGCAACTCGCCGATCGACGCACCAGGATGCTCGCGATAATCGAAGTGCGTCCCACGACGAACCGGCGTCTGCCGCCGACCGATCGCACGCGGTCGCGAGCTCTCTCAACCCCTCGCCCATGAGCCCCTCACTTCCTCGCGACTCGCCGGTCTTCGTCGTCGGCGCCGGCATCATGGGCGCTGGCATCGCCCAGGTCGCCGCCCAGGCCGGCCATCCGGTGCACCTGTTCGACATGCGCGAGGGCGCGGCCGCGGCCGCCTGCGCCAAGCTGGCGGCGACGCTCGACGGCCTCGTCGCCAAGGGCAAGCTCGACGCCGGCGACGCGGCCGCGGCGGCGTCGCGCATCGTCGCCGCGGTGCGGCTCGACGAGGCGGCCGGCGCCGGTCTCGTCGTCGAGGCGATAGTCGAGAACGTCGATGCCAAGAAGCAGCTGTTTCGCGACCTCGAAGGGATTGTCGGCGGCGCCTGCGTGCTCGCGTCGAACACGTCGTCGATCTCGATCACCGCCCTCGCCGCCGGGCTGAAGCGGCCGGGTCGCGTCGTCGGGATGCACTTCTTCAATCCGGTGCCGTTGATGAAGCTGGTCGAGGTCGTCTCCGCCCTGCAGACCGACGCCGAAGTCGCCGCGGCGATCTTCGATCTGAGCCGGCGCTGGGGCAAGACGCCGGTGCATGCGCGTTCGACGCCGGGCTTCATCGTCAACCGCATCGCCCGGCCCTACTACGCCGAAGCGCTTGCGCTTCTGCACGAGCGGCTCGCCGAGCCGGCGACGATCGACGCGTGCCTGCGCGGTGTCGGCTTTCGGATGGGGCCGTGCGAGCTGATGGACCTGATCGGCCACGACACCAACTTCGCGGTGACGCAATCGGTCTTCGACGCCAACTTCGGCGACAAGCGCTACACGCCGTCGCTGGTGCAGCGCGAGATGGTCGACGGCGGCCTCCTCGGGCGCAAGTCGGGGCAGGGATTCTTTGCCTATGCCGTCGGCAAGGCGGCGCCGCCCGCAGCGGCGGCGCCGTTTGCACCGTCCGCGCCGCCGCCAGGGGCCATCGTCGCCCTGCACGGCCGCGGCATCGCGGTCGAGCGTTGGGCGGCGCGGCTCGGTGATGCCGGCGGCCAGTTCGAGGAGGACGCTGCGAGCAAGTGGAACGGCCTGCAGACCGAAGCGGGCGAGCTGCGCCTTACCGACGGCCGCACGGCCACGGCGGTTGCTGCGGAGACTGGCGTGCGCGACCTCGCAGTCTTCGATCTCGCGATCGCCCCCGGCGGCGGCGTGCCGGGGACGCCGCTCGCGATGGCGTTCGCGGCAAGCGCCTCGCCCGCCTGGCGCGAGCAGGCCGTCGAGTGGCTGCGCATCGCCGGCTGGGAGCCGCAACCCATTGGCGACGCCCCCGGGCTCATCGTCGCGCGCACGGTCGCGATGCTCGTCAACGAAGGCGCGGACGCGGTGCAGCAAGGGGTCTGCACCACCGAAGGCGCCGACCTGGCGATGAAACTCGGCGTCAATCATCCGGCCGGGCCGTTCGAGTTCCTGGCCCGCTGGAATGCGGTCGCCGTCGCGACGCTGCTCGGTCACCTGGACGCGCACTTTCGCGGCGAACGCTATCGCGTCGGGCCGTGGCTGCGCGAGCGCGCATGGCTCGAGTTGCTCGATGCCCCCAGTGCGTAAGACAGCTGCCCGCGCCCGGGTCAGCCGATCGCGCGATCCGCGTCCCGCGCGCCAAAACAGAGGGCCGGGTGCCGACAATCCGGGCTCGCGCCGCACAGTGGATTGGCGCGCTCAGGAGATTTCATGAAAGCCAATAAGACCCCCATCGCTCTTTCCCTGCTCGCCGCCGCCACGCTGCTGGTCGCTTGCGAACGCAAGACGACTGTGACCGACACGTCCGCTGGCACGACTGCCACGACCTCGTCAACCACGACGGTCGCGCCTTCGACGGCGGCGTCCAACGCCATGTCCGCGACCGCCAGCGCCATGGACAAGACAGCCGATGCCGCCGGCGACGCGATGATCACCGGCAAGGTCAAGACCAAGTTGCTTGCCGACGCCGACGTCAAGGGTCTGATGATCGACGTCGACACGAAGAACGGTGTCGTGACGCTCAACGGCTCAGCCGACAAGGCCGGCAACGTCGACAAGGCGGTCTCGCTCGCCCGCGACACCGAGGGCGTGAAATCGGTCGAGAACAAGATGACCGTCAAGCCCTGACGAATTCGGCGGCCGCGAGGCCTCCGGGTCCAGCCAGGCGGGCGGCCGGCGGCGAACGCGTCGCCAAGTCGATCAGCCGAGTCCGAGCAGGCGCATCGCGTTCTGCTTGAGGATCAGGGGCTTGACCTCTTCCTTGAAGCCGGCTTCCTCGAAATCCTTGAGCCACCGGTCGGGCGTGAGCAGCGGGAAGTCGCTGCCGAAGAGGATGCGGTCCTTGAGCAGCGTGTTGGCGTACTGCACGAGTTGGGGTGGGAAGTACTTTGGGCTCCAGCCTGAGAGGTCGATCCAGATGTTGGGCTTGTGCATGGCGAGCGAGATTGCCTCGTCCTGCCACGGCCACGACGGATGGGCCACGACGATCTGCATGTCGGGGAAGGCGATCGCGACGTCCTCAAGCAGCATCGGGTTCGAGTTCTGCAGTCGCAACCCGCCGCCGCAGCGCATGCCCGAGCCGATCCCCGAGTGACCGCTGTGGAAGACCGCGGGCAGCTTGTGCTCGGCGATCACCTCGTAGATCGGCCAGGCCATGGTGTCGGTGACGTCGAAGCCCTGCACGGTCGGGTGGAACTTGAAGCCCTTGACGCCGTACTCCTCGACCAGCCTTCTCGCCTCGCGCCCGCCCATCTTTCCCTTGTGCGGATCGATCGAGCCGAAGGCGATCATGATGTCCGGGTTGGCCTGCGCCGCCTCCGCGATCTCTTCGTTGGGAATACGCCGCCGTCCCATCTGCGTCTCGGCGTCGACGGTGAAGTTGACGAAGCCGATCTTCTTCTCGCGGTAGAAGTCGATCGTCTCCTGCATCGTCGGGCGTTTCGACGAGCGGAAGTACTTGTCGGCGGCGCGGTCGTACTCCTCGCCGTAGTTGTCGAACGGGTTGCGGCATGACACCTCGAGATGGGTGTGGGTGTCGATGGCAATCAGGTCGGCGGTGTTCATAGAGTGTCCTGAAACGTGCTGCGCGGGCGACGTGCGGTCGGCGCGGCAGAGTGAGACAAACAGTGTGCGCGAGTTCGCCGGATGCAACACGCGTTTAGAGGCGCCGGTGCACCGAGACTTTCTCGAGCAGCTGGAACAGCAGCGTTCGCTCGATTTCGGTGAGATGCCCGAGCAACTCCTTCTCCATGTTGTCGGCGATGCGATCGGCCTTGCGCACCATCGCCGCACCCTTGCGGGTGAGGGCGATGTATTGCTTGCGGCGATCGTCTTCGCTCCGCGTGCGCGTGATCAGCTCGCGCTCCTCGAGCTTGTCGCAGACCAGCGTCAGGCGCGGCGCCGCGACATCGAGCGCCAGCGACATCTGGCGTTGCGTGACGCCCGGGTTGGCGGCGACGAGCATCAGGATCGTGAAGTCGAGGCGGCGCAGTTGGAAGGGCTCACCAATGTGCTTCTTAAAGATCCTGAAGCTCGGGATCGCTGCCTGGGCCAGGTTGTAGCCGAGCAGCTTCTGCATGCGGCCGTGGTCGAGGTGCCCGGGCAGAGCCCCCTCGTGCCGAGGCGGGCTCGTCCTCGTCACTGAAAGGTGAAGCTGCTCGCCAGGTCGAGGCTGCCGCTGCCGTTGTAGTGGGCCACGTTGGGGTACGAGCAGAGCGGACGCTTGCGCGTCGCCGACCAGGCCGCGCGCATGTCAGGGTTCGGGCCTGCTGGGTTGCTTGCGCCACGCGCGCTGGCCATGACACTGCCTGGTGCCTGCCCGCGCTCCACCCAGTTGACCAGCGGCGTGAGCATGTCGAACTGGTCGGTGGCCAGGCCGCCGCCGCAGTGGTTCATGCCGGGAACGTGGTAGAGGCGGGCGAAGACGGAGGCATCGCCGGCGTTGCTGGCGCGCAAGCCCTCGTAGAACGCGACGCTGTCGTCGCTCGAGAAGATCGGGTCGCTGGTGCCGTGATAGATGATGAGCTTAGCACCGTGCGCTCCCAACGCCGAGAGATCGGTGGGATGGGGCGGATCATGAACGAAAGCGAGTTCTCGGTGTACGTCCCGTTCGTGGCATGGATATTGGCGACAGCGTGTCGAAATTGCTCTTCGCCTCGAAGGTCGGCCCGTCGAAGGTCGCTGGGTTTGCCGAGGCACCGGCCAGCTGAAGGCGACGGCCCCTGAATCGAGGATGGCCGGAACGGTGAATTTCCAGAACGACCAGCCGCCGGTTGCCAGGCCGGCGTCGTACGGCCAGCTCGAGTAGATCTTGGCGCCGTTGCTTGTCGTCGCTTCGGAGAACACTTGGCGATGCCGGTCTTCTGCAACGTGCTCAGGCAGGTGCCGTCCCGTGCGCCGGTGCACGTCGGCACGTCGCGGTTGAGATCGAACCGCGACCTGGCACGTCCTTGGTGTCCTGGATGAGGCCGTCGGTGGCGCCGTCGAGCGCGTCGCATTTGGCCGCCACGGCGTTCGAGACGAGCTGGCGCTCGGCTGTCGTGAAGCCCGTCGATGCGTTGCCCGGCTTCGACGTCAGGCTCAGGTAGGTCTGAAAGCCGGCGATGTTCGCGGTGGCGGCGAGCGGCAGGCGGCAGCCTGGGTCGCCGGCGGCGAAGCCGTCGTATAGATCCGCGTAGCGCGCGCCGCGACGAGGGTGGGGCGTCCGCCGTTGGAGCAGCCGCCGAAATACGAACGATCGGGGCCCTTGCCGTAGGCGGTTTGGATGACCGATTTGGCCATCGGCGTCAGCTTGGCGACGGCCTGCTAGCCATAGTCGAGGCGGGCCTGCGGGTCGACGCCGAAAGTCGAGTTCTGCGCCGCGCTGTGACCGGCGTCCGAGCTGATACGGCGAAGCCCTGGGCGAGCGGGCTCGTCGTCGGCCCGCCGCCGAAGCCGGCGTTGGCGGTGACGACGCTGCCGTCGGTTCCGCCATTGGCCTGGTAGAAGAACCGGCCGTTCCAGCTGTAGGGCAGGCGCATCTCGAAGCCGATGGCGTAGCTCTTGGCGTCGACGACGCTGACGCGATCGAACATGCGGCCGGTCAGCAGGCAGTGCGCCGGCACTGCGTTGCCGGCAATCGTCAGCGCACCCGTGGCGACTGCGCTGGCCGCCGTGAAAGTGGTGTTCGCGAACGCGGCGGGTGTCGTGAGATCGGTGCACGACGTCACGGTCGCGACGGTGGCTACGGCCAGCTGCGGCAGCGCATTGCTGCCGTTGTCGTCATTGCCGCCGCAGGCGGCGAGGGCGGCGGCCAGGCCGAGCGTGAGCGTCGCGGAAATCCGGTGCATCGGGAATGTCATTGCGTGTCTCCTCGGGTAGCCGACCCCGGAGCTTGGTGGCGCCCCTGCTTGCGCAATATAGTTTCGAGTGTTAACATTTATATTTATTAATGTTACTAACGCCGTGGCTTGCTCCGCTGCGCCCTGCGCCAGTGCTGTCGACGCACCGGCCGGCCCGAAGGGAAGTCCCTAGGCGATGGCGCGGCTGCCTTCAATACGATCGACCGATGACCACTGCCGACCCGCATGACGGCGCTGCGCCGTCCTCCTCGCTTCGTTCTCTCGATCTGCTGCGGATCGAGTCACGCGGGCCCGTGCTGCACGTGCGCCTCAACCGGCCCGAGAAGCGCAACGCCGTGAGCGATGCGCTCGTCGCCCAGCTGCACACCGCCTTCGTCAACTTGCCGGAGGAGACGCGTGCCGTGGTCGTGAGCGGCGAAGGCAGCCATTTCTGCGCCGGCCTCGATCTCGCGGAGGTGACGGAGCGCAGCGTCGCCGACGGCATCCTCCATTCGCGCTCCTGGCATGCCGCGTTCGAGCAGATCCAGTTCGGCCGCGTCCCCGTCGTGGCGGTGCTGCACGGCGCGGTCGTCGGCGGCGGCCTGGAGCTCGCCGCCGCGTGCCACGTCCGCGTCGCCGAGGAAAGCGCCTTCTACGGCCTGCCTGAAGGCCAGCGCGGCCTTTTCGTCGGCGGCGGCGGCTCGGCGCGGGTGCCGCGCCTGATCGGCGTCGCCAGAATGACCGACATGATGCTCACCGGCCGCGTTTATGACGCGCGCGAGGGCCTGGCGATCGGCCTCTCGCAGTACGTCGTCGCGCCGGGTCAGGGTCTCGCCAAGGCGTTCGAGCTCGCCGCGCGCATCGCCGCCAATGCGCCACTCTCGAACTTCGCCGTCGTGCAGGCGCTGCCGCGGATCGCCGACATGGCGCAGAACGAGGGCTTGTTCGTCGAATCGCTGATGGCGGCGATCGCTTCCGGCGACGACGCCGCTAAGCTGCGTGTCCGCGCCTTTCTCGAAGGCCGGGCGGCCAAGGTGGGCAAGGCGTGAGCCGAGCCGCCGCAGGCGGCGGTGAGGGGCCGCACATGCCGCGCTATCGGCCGCTGCCGCTCGGCGGCTCCCTCGAGGCCGAACTGACGCGGCGCGCCGACGGCGCGACACTGGTCATCTCGCGCGAGCCGCTGGCGCCGTACGCCGAGCGCCTCACCGACCGCCTGCTCGAGTGGGCGGCCCGCGACCCGCACCGCACGCTCGTCGCCAAGCGCGTCGACGGCGGCGACTGGCGCCGCGTGAGCTACGGCGAAGCGGTGCGGAGCGCGCGCGCGATCGCGCAATCGCTCCTCGATCACCAGCTCTCGGCCGAGCGGCCGGTCGCGATCCTGTCCGACAACGACATTGAGCACCTGCTGCTCGCGCTCGGCGCGATGATCGCCGGCGTCCCGTTCGCGCCGGTCTCGCCCGCGTACTCCCTGCTCTCGCAGGACCACGGCAAGCTGCGCCACATCCTCTGCGTGCTGACGCCGGGCCTGGTGTTCGCGAGCGGGCGGGCGTACGCGCGGGCGATCGACGCCGTCGTGCCGCGCGACACGCCCGTGGTCCTCGGCCACGGCGCGATCGAGGGCCGGCCGACCCTTTCGTTCGCCGGCCTGCTGGCAGCAACGCCGACCTCGGCCGTCGACAGCGCGCACGCTCGCGTCGGCCCCGACACGATCGCCAAGTTCCTGTTCACCTCGGGCTCGACCAAGCTGCCCAAGGGCGTCGTCAACACGCAGCGCATGCTGTGCGCGAACCAGCAGATGATCCGCCAGTGCTTTCCGGCCCTCGCCGAGGAGCCGCCGGTGCTGGTCGACTGGCTGCCCTGGAACCACACCTTCGGCGGCAACCACAACGTCGGCCTCGTGATCTACAACGGCGGCACGCTCTACATCGACGACGGCAAGCCGACGGCGGCGCTGATCGGCGAGACGCTGCGCAACCTGCGCGAGATCGCGCCGACGATCTACTTCAACGTGCCTAAGGGCTTCGAGGAGATCGCCAACGCGCTCGAGGTCGACGCCGGTCTGCGCAAGACCTTCTTCAGCCGCGTGAAGATGTTCTTTTTCTCGGGCGCCGGCCTCGCCCAGCCGGTTTGGGACAAGCTGGACCGTCTCGCCGAGCAGGAGTGCGGCGAACGCATCCGCATGCTTACCGGTCTGGGCATGACCGAGACCTCGCCGTTCGCGATCTGCGCCAATGCGCACGAGGTGAAATCCGGCCACATCGGCCTGCCGGCGCCGGGCCTCGAGCTGAAGCTCGTGCCCGACGGGCCGGGGCCGGGCGCCAAGCAGGAGGTGCGCTACCGCGGCCCGAACGTCACGCCCGGCTACTGGCGCGCCCCCGAGCAGACCGCCGAATGCTTCGACGCCGAAGGCTTCTATCGCAGCGGCGACGCCGCCAAGCCGATGGACCCGGCGCGCCCCGAGCTGGGCTTCGTCTTCGACGGGCGCATCGCCGAGGACTTCAAGCTCGCCACCGGCACCTTCGTCTCCGTCGGGCCGCTGCGCGCGAAGATCATCGCCGCGGGCGATCCGATCGTGCAGGACGTCGTCATCGCCGGCATGAACCGCAACGAGATCGGCATCCTCCTTTTCCCGCGCCTCGACGCCTGCCTCGCCATGGCCGGGCTGCCGGCGAACGCGTCCGCGCACATCGCCCTGGGCGATCCCGCAGTGCGCGCGTTCCTGCAGGACCTGGTCGACTCGCTTTACCTAAGCGGCACCGGCAGCGCGACGCGCGTGGCGCGCGCCCTCGTCCTCGCCGAGCCGCCGTCCATCGACCGCGGCGAGATCACCGACAAGGGCTCGATCAACCAGCGCGCCGTGCTGACGCACCGCGAGGCCGATGTCGAGCGCATGTACCTCGGCCGCGACCGCGATGTGATCGTGCCGCGCTCGCACTGAAGCCCGCGCCGTGGCCAAGACGACGCATCACCTCGTGACGGTCCAGTTCGGCGACTGCGACCCGGTGGGAATTGTCTTTTATCCGAATTTCCAGCGCTGGATCGACGCCGCGTCGCTCTCGTTCTTCATGCAATGCGGCGTGCCGCCCTGGCGCGAGCTGGTGAAGACACGCGGCATCGTCGGCACGCCGTTGCTCGAAATCTCGACCCGCTTCGTGACCGCGGCGACTTACGCCGAGGAGCTCTCGATTGCGACCCACGTCGAGGAGTGGCGTGCCAAGGTGTTCGTGCAGCACCACCGCGTCACGCGTGGCGAGACGCTCATCTGCGAGGGCCGCGAGACGCGCGCCTTCGTGCGCCGTGACGCCAATAACCCCGATCGCCTGCGCGCGATTCCGATTCCCGAAGACATTCGCGCGCTCTGCGAATGAAGAGCCTTTCACCAGATCACCAGGAGACATCCCGATGAAGAACACCCGCCTGCTCGCGGCCGCCGTCACGGCGCTCGGCGCGCTGACTGCCCTGCCGGCGCTCGCCGACCTCACCATCGGCGTCAGCATCTCGCTCACCGGCCCGACCTCGGCGCTCGGCATCCCGACCCAGAAGGGCATCGCCCTGTGGCCGAAAGAGATCGGCGGCGAGAGGCTCAACGTGATCATGCTTGACGATGCGACCGACCCGACGAAGGGCGTGCAGAACACGCGCAAGCTGATCACCGAGGACAAGGTCGACGTCGTCGTAGGCTCGGTGACGACGCCGGTCGCGATCGCGATGGCCGACGTATGCGCCGAAGGCAGGACGGTGCAGCTCATGCTGTCGCCGGCGAACCTTCCGGAAGGAAAGGGCGGGTGGTCGTTTCGCATGCCGCAGTCGACTGCGGTGATGGCGATCCCGATCATCGAGCAGTGGAGGAAGCTCGGCGTCAAGACCTACGGCGTCCTCGGCTATTCCGACGGCTACGGCGAGGCGTGGCTGACCGACATCAAGCCGCTAGCGGAAAAGGCCGGCATCAAGCTCGTCGATGTCGAGCGCTTCGCTCGTTCCGACACGGCCGTCACAGGCCAGGCGCTCAAGCTCGTGTCGGCCAACCCCGATGCGATCCTCGTCGTCGCTTCGGGCAGCGGCGCGGCGATGCCGCATCGCGGCCTGGTCGAACGCGGCTACGCCAGGGGCAAGATTTACCAGACCCACGGCGCGGCGACGATGGACCTGATCCGCGTTGGCGGTGCGGACGTCGATGGATCCTTCGTCTCGTCGGGTCCGGCCGTGGTCGCCGAGAAGCTGCCCGACACGAACGCGAGCAAGGCGCTCGGCGTCGCCTTCAAGAACCAATTTGAGGCGGCCAACGGCAAGGGCTCGGCAAACCAGTTCGCGGCGCACGCGTACGACGTCGTCATCGTCCTGCAGAAGGCGGTGCCGCTCGCGCTCAAGAAGGGCAAGCCGGGAACGCCGGAGTTCCGCACCGCCTTGAAGGACGCCTTCGAGACCATGGGCCGCACGCCGGTCTCGCAGGGCGTCCTCAACTGGACCGCTGCCGATCACTTCGGCTACACGCCCGAGACCGGCGTGCTGCTCAAGGTCGCCAACGGCGACTGGCAAGTCGTGCACTGAGCCGACGGTTATCGTTGCGGGCGGCGCCGGGCGGTCTCCTTCGTCCGGCGCCGCGATCGCATGGACCTCTCCACCGCCGGCATCCTCCTGCTCGACGGCGTCACCAACGGCGCGGTCTACGCGTTGTTGGCGCTGGCGACGGTGCTCGTCTTCGCGGTCACGCGCGTCATCTTCATCCCGCAGGGCGAGTTCGTCGCCTACGGCGCGCTGACGCTGGCGCTGCTCCAGCTCGGCAAGGTGCCGGGAACGATCTGGCTGCTGCTCGGCCTCGCGGCGCTGGCAGCCGCGCTCGACGTCGTCGACGCGCTGCGCCGCGGCCTGCCCGCGGCGGCGATCGTGCGCGGCCTCGTGCGCACGCTGCTCGCGCCGGTGGTCGTCGCAGCCGTCACGTGGTGGGCGGCGCCGCAGAAGCTCCACCTGATCGCCCAGAGCCTGCTGACCTTGGCCGTCGTGACGCTGCTCGGGCCGCTCGTCTACCGCCTAGCCTACCAGCGCCTCGCCGACGCGAGCGTGCTCGTACTGCTGATCGTCTCCGTCGGCGTCCACTTCGCGCTCACCGGGCTCGGCCTGGTCTTCTTCGGTGCCGAGGGCTTTCGCAATCCGAGCTTCTGGGACGCGCGCTTTTCCGCCGGCCCGCTGACGCTTTCCGGGCAGACGATCTTCATCTTCGCGGCGTCGATCGCGCTGATCCTATCGCTCTGGCTGTTCTTCGGCAGCACGCTGCGCGGCAAGGCGCTGCGGGCGACGGCGGTGAATCGGCTGGGCGCCCGCCTCATGGGCATCTCGACGTCGGGTGCCGGCAAGCTGAGCTTCGGCTTGGCGGCGTTCATCGGCGCGCTCTCGGGCCTCCTGAACGGCCCGACGACGACGATTTTCTACGACTCGGGCTTCCTGATCGGCCTGAAAGGCTTCGTCGCCGCGATCTTCGGCGGCCTCGCGAGCTACCCGGCGGCTGCGCTCGGCGCGGTCCTCGTCGGCGTGCTGGAAAGCTTCAGCTCGTTCTACGCCAGCGCCTTCAAGGAAGTGATCGTTTTCACGCTCATCATCCCCGTGCTCCTCTGGCGCTCCTTCCAGCACGGCCACGACGACGAGGAGGAAGCGCAGTGAACCTGCGCCGCATCGCCCTCGTGGCCTTCGTCATTACGCTCGCCCTGGTGCCGATGCTGACGCCGGCCTCGAATGAATTCCTCATTACCCAGGCCAACTACATCGGCCTGTACGCGCTGGTCGTCATCGGACTGGTGCTGCTCACCGGGATCGCCGGGCTCACGTCGTTTGGCCAGGCGGCGTTCGTTGGCATGGGCGCGTACACCGCGGCGTACCTGACGCTGACCTACGGCGTCTCGCCTTGGCTGACGGTCTGGATCGGTCTGGCCGTCACGGCGCTGGCGGCACTGGTCCTGGCCTGGGTGACGCTGCGCATGTCGGGCCACTACTTGCCGCTGGCGACGATCGCCTGGGGGCTATCGCTCTTCTACCTGCTCGGCAACCTCGACTTCCTCGGCAAGTACGACGGCCTGCTTGGCATCCCGGCGCTGTCGTTCTTCGGCACGCCGCTGAACACCGGGCGCCGGTTCTTCTATCTGCTCTGGATCATCGTCGTCGTCGCCGCTGTCGCCGTCACCCACTTGCTCGATTCGCGCGCCGGCCGGGCACTGCGCGCGGTCAAGGGCGGCGCGACGATGCCAGAGGCGATGGGCATCGACACTTTCCGCGTCAAGGTGACGGCGTTCGTCCTCGCCGCCCTGCTGGCGAGCGTCTCCGGCTGGCTGTTCGCGCACTTCCAGCGCACCGTCAACCCCTCGCCCTTCGGTCTCAACATGGGCATCGAATATTTGTTCATGGCGGTGCTCGGCGGCGTCGGCTATGTCTGGGGCGCGCTTGTCGGCGCCGGCGTCGTCCAGATCCTCAAGGACCAGCTGCAGGTCTGGCTGCCGAAGCTGATGGGCACGAGCGGCAACTACGAGATCATCGTCTTCGGCGTCATCCTCGTGCTGATGCTCCAGTACGCGCGTGACGGCATCTGGGCGTTCGTCGACGCCGCCATGCCGCGCGAGCGCCGTAAGGTCGATTGGGCCGACGCCGCGGCGCTGCCGACGCGGCCTCGGCCGTCGCACGGCGAGGTCGTGCTCGACGTGCGGGCGGTGCGCAAGGAGTTCGGCGGCCTGGTCGCCGTCAACGACGTCGGATTCCAAGTGCATGCCGGCGAAATCCTCGGCCTGATCGGCCCGAACGGCGCCGGCAAGTCGACCACCTTCAACCTCGTCACCGGCGTGCTGGCGGCGACGCGCGGCGAGGTCGCGCTGCTCGGCCGGCGCATCGATACGCTGCCCGCGCGCATGATCGCGCGCCGCGGCGTCGCCCGCACCTTTCAGCACGTGAAGATGATCGGCGCCATGACCTTGCTCGAGAACGTCGCCCTCGGCGCGCACCTGCGCGGCCGCCATGGCGTCCCCGCGGCGATGCTGCGCACCGACCGCGCCGAGGAGCGCCGCCTGATGAAGGAGGCCGAGCGCCAGCTGCAGCGCATCGGCATGGGCGAGCTGATGCACGAGCAGGCTGGGAACCTCGCTCTCGGCCAGCAGCGGCTCATGGAGATCGCCCGCGCGCTCGCCGCCGACCCGATCCTGCTGCTTCTCGACGAGCCCGCGGCGGGTCTGCGGCTGAAGGAGAAGGAAGGTCTCGCGGCCGTGCTGCGCCAGCTGCGTGACGAGGGGCTCTCGATCCTGCTCGTGGAGCATGACATGGACCTCGTCATGGGGTTGGTCGACCGCTGCGTGGTGATGGAGTTCGGGACCAAGCTGATAGAGGGGACGCCGGAGGAGGTGCAGGCATCTCCGGCCGTTCGAGCGGCGTATCTCGGCACCGAGCATTGATTGCTGGCTGATGGACGCTCATTCCTTGTTTGCAGCAGCCCGCCCGGTCCCGCCCGGACCCGTCGGGCTGGCGCGCCCAGCGCAGCACGTGGCGAAAGGGAGCGATGGCTGAGCTGCTGCTCAACGTCAGAGCCCTCCAGGCCGGCTATGGAAAAGCCGAGGTCCTGCACGGCCTGACGATCACCGCCCGCGCCGGCAAGGTGATCACCGTCATCGGCCCCAACGGCGCCGGCAAGTCGACCCTGCTCAACGCGCTCATGGGCGTGCTAAACGCGCGCGGCACGATCGAGTACGACGGCCAGCCGGTCGGCCTACGCTCGCTCGAGGAGCGCGTCATGCTCGGCATGGCGCTGGTGCCGGAAACGCGTGCCCTGTTCGGCGCGATGTCGGTCGAGGACAACCTGCTTCTGGGCGCGTATCGACAGGTGCGCCTCGGCCACAAGGAAAGCGCCAAGTCGCTCGACGAGGTGTTCACGCTGTTCCCGCGCCTGCGTGAGCGGCGCAGTCAGTTCGCCGGTACGCTCTCGGGTGGCGAGCGGCAGATGCTCGCCGTGGGCCGCGCACTGATGGGCAAGCCGCAGCTGCTCATGCTCGACGAGCCCAGCCTCGGCCTCGCGCCGCTGGTCGTGCGCGATATCTTCGCGACCATCGCGGCGCTGCGCGCCACCGGCGTGACGATCCTGCTCGTCGAGCAGAATGCGCGCGCGGCGCTCGAGGTCGCCGATTACGGCTACGTGCTCGAGATGGGCGAGATCGCGCTTGAAGGGCCCGCCGATGACCTCGCTCGGGACCCGCGCATCATCGAGACGTATCTCGGCGCGACACGCAAGAAGTCGAGCGCCTGAGCGGCACCTCGCGAGCCTGGGCGCGAGCAAGACTAAGAGCAGCGCGGCCGCTGCGCCCGCCCCCGCGCGCGCCGACTGCAACTAGCGGCGCTCGTCGCAGGCGCGCCGCAAAGCGCCGGGAACACGTCCGCGAGGGGGCCGAACAGCCTCGCCTCTGTCTTGTCGACAACGGCGAATGGCTGCTGGTCACGGTCGGCGCTGGCCACCACCCGATCGGCGACGAGGTGGACGTCGGCGCGGGCGACCGCGCTGCCGAAATCGGCGCGGCGCGGCCGCCCGCTCGGCGCCGCGGGCGGTGTCGCGACGGCATCGATGCTCACCTGCGGGCGAATGTCGAACCAGTAGTAGGCGGCGGCGGCGAAGCGGAGGAATGTTCATCCATGCGATCGTCTCCCTGCGGCCCGCGTGGAAAGCCGCGCGCCTGTCGGCCCTCATCGCGCCGAGTGCGCGCATCTCGGCGCGGTCGGCGCGCAGCAGCGCGAGGTCGGCAACGGGCATGAGCGCACCCCGGGCGAGAAAGCCGGGGCAAGGGGTCGAAGCGGCTTGACGTCAGGGGCAAGAAAACGGCTCGCCGCATAACCGGGAAACGGGCGACCCGGCCTCGTCAGTGGCCGCCCCAAACCGCGTCGGCGACCTCGAGGACGAGTCGCAGCTTGGCCCTTTGTGCCTCTACCGCTATGGCGTTGCCGTGCACGGTGCTCGAGAAGCCGCACTGCGGCGACAGGCAGAGCTGCTCGAGCGGCACGTACTTCGCGGCCTCGTCTATGCGCCGCTTGAGGTCGTCCTTCGATTCGAGCTGGCCGAGCTTGGTCATCACCAGCCCCAGCACCACCGTCTTGCCCTTCGGCAGGAAGCGCAGCGGCTTGAAGTCCCCGGAGCGGGCGTCGTCGTACTCGAGGAAGTAGCCGTCGACGTCCATTTCCGACAGCAGTGCCTCGGCCACCGGCTCGTAACCGCCCTGCGCGGCCCAGGTGCTCTTGAAGTTGCCGCGGCACAGGTGAATCGCCAGCGTCATGCCCTGCGGCTTCTGCGCCACCACCTTGTTGATGAAGGTCGCATAGCGGTGCGGCAGTTCGTCGGGATCGTCGCCCCGAC
>JBBRFW010000030.1:0-37837 GCA_038241255.1 Burkholderiales bacterium
CGCCGTCTCGACGAACCAGGCGGCACTGCTCGGCGCCGCCAGCGCGATCGAGCGCACGCGCGCGCCGACCCGGCCACCGCTTTGCCAGACCAGGTCCTTCGGCTCGCAGGCGAAGAGCGCGTGGCCGCGTGACGCGGCCACGCGCATCATCGCGAACGTCGTGTCCTTGTAGGTCTTGAAGGTTTCGAGCGGATCGGCGACGAAGAGCAGCTTCTTGGCAGCGGACGCCATGGCCTAGATCTCCACTTTGGAACCGAGCTCGACCACCCGGTTCGTTGGCAGCCGCAGGAAGTCGGCCGCCGCCGAGGCGTTGCGGTGCATGCCGGCGAAGAGCTTCTCGCGCCAGTCGGCCATGCCGCCGCCGAGCGTCGGGATGACGATGTCGCGGGAGAGGAAGTACGAGGTGTCCATGTCGTCGACCGAGCACCCCTGCTCGCGCAGGCGGCCCAGCGCGGTGGGCACGTCGGGCTCGTTCTTGAAGCCGAAGTTGAGCGTCACCTCCCAGCAGTCGTTGCCTAGCGCCTTCATCTCCGCGCAAAAGCCGTCTTGCACCCACGGCACTTCGTGGTGCTTGACGGTCACGAACAGATTGCGCACGTGCAGCACCTTGTTGTGCTTTAGGTTGTGCAGCAGCGCGTTCGGCGTCAGCCCCTGGTCGCTGACCAGGAAGACCGCCGTGCCAGGAACGCGCGTCGGAGGGCTGATGAAGACCGACTCGAGGAAACTCTTCAGGTCGATCGCATCGTCGCGCAGGCTCTTCGACATGAGCTTTCGCCCCTGCTTCCAGGTCATCATGAGCGTGAACATGAAGGCGCCGATGAGGAGCGGGAACCAGCCGCCGTCGATCACCTTGACGATGTTGGCGGCAAGGAAGGTGAAGTCGACGAGAAAGAAGAAGCCGGTCGCCAGGATCACCAGCGGCCACCCGTATTTCCAGGCGTAGCGGACGACGAAGAAGGTCATCGTCGTCGTGATCAGCATGTCGATCGTGACGGTGATGCCGTAGGCCGCGCCTAGGTTGTCGCTCGAGCCGAACAGGACGACGGCGACCACCACGCCGGCGAAGAGTCCCCAGTTGACGAAAGGCACGAAGATCTGGCCAGTTTCCTTGACTGAAGTGTGCTGGACGCGCAGGCGCGGCAGGTAGCCGAGTTGGATCGCCTGCTTGGTGACCGAAAAGGCCGCGGTGATGAGGGCCTGCGACGCGATCACCGCTGCGCAGGTGGCGAGCGCGATGAGCGGATAGAGCGCCCACGGCGGCGCCATCTCGAAGAACGGGTTGCGGACCCTGTCCGGATGGGCGAGCAACATCGCGCCCTGGCCGAAGTAGTTAAGGAGCAGGGCCGGCATCGCCATGCCGAACCAGGCGAGGCGGATCGGCCGCTTGCCGAAGTGGCCCATGTCGGCGTAGAGAGCCTCGGCGCCGGTGACGCAGAGCACGACGGAGCCGAGCGCGATGAACGCGACCGCCGAGTGCGTGAACAGGAACAGTAGCGCGTAGTGCGGCGACAGGGCTTTCAGGATCGCGGGGTTGTCGCCGATATGCGCGAGCCCGAGCACGGCGAGAACGACGAACCAGACCGCCATCACGGGCCCGAACAGCTTGCCGACGCGCTCGGTGCCGTGGCGCTGGAACATGAAGAGCACCGTCAGCACCACCAGCGTGATGGGCACGACCCATGTGTGAAGGGCGGGCGCGGCGACCTGCAGGCCCTCGACCGCGCCGAGCACCGAGATCGCCGGCGTGATGACGCCGTCGCCGAAGAAGATGGCGGTGCCGAATATGCCGACGAAAAGGAGCCTTCGTCGCAGTGGCGGTCGGTCGCGCACCGCCTGCGAGGCAAGCGCGAGCATCGCGATCAGGCCGCCCTCACCATTGTTGTCCGCGCGCAAGATGAGGACGACGTACTTGATCGAGACCACGACCGTCAGCGTCCAGAACACGAGCGAGAGGACGCCGAACACGTTGTCCGGCGTTAGCGGGACGTGGCCGTTGGCGAAGACCTGCTTCAGCGCGTAGAGCGGGCTGGTGCCGATGTCGCCGTAGACGACGCCGATCGCGCCAAGTGTGAGCGCGGCAGTGCTGGAGGTGGAGCGGGTCTGGTTCACGGGGCGAATCCGGCCGCGGCGAGGTGCGCCGCGTGGCGTGGACGGCGAAGGACGGTGATTGTGGCCCGCCGCGGCGGCGGCGGCACCGGCGCCCTACTCGTAGATTTCGGCGTCGGGATCGGTCGCCTCGAGCTCGTAGCTGGCCGCGACCATCGCCAGGCGCGCGATCACGCCGTACATGTAGAACCGGTTCGGCGCGCTCGCGCCGGGCTTGCTGCCCGGCTTGGGCAGCTGGTTCGAGCCGGCGAATGCGAGCGGCACGAAGCTCGCGCCTGGCGAGTTTAGGTTCTCGTCGTTGCCGCGCTCGGGGTTGACGCGGTAGAAGCCGCCGACGACGTAGCGGTCGATCATGTAGACCACCGGCTCGGCGACCGAGTCGTTGACGCGCTCGTAGGTCGGTACGCCTTCCTGAAGGATGACCTCGCTCACCTCCTGGCCGTCCTTGATGACGCTCATCTTGTTGCGCGAGCGTCGGTTCAGGTCGGCGAGCTCCTTCACGTCGCGCACAGTCATGATGCCCATGCCGTACGTGCCGGCGTCGGCCTTGACGATGATGAAGGGCTTTTCCTGGATGCCGTATTCCTTGTACTTGCGGCGGATCTTGCCGAGCAGAGTCTCGGCGTTGCTCATCAGGCACTCGGCGCCCGCGCCGTCTTTCTCGCTGAAGTTCACCTCGCCACATCGCGCGAACATCGGGTTGATCAGCCACGGGTCCATGCCGAGCAGCTTGGCGAACTTCTTGGCGACCTCTTCGTAAGCGGCGAAATGGTTGGTCTTGCGGCGCACCGCCCAGCCGGCGTGCAGCGGCGGCAGGAGGTACTGCTCGTGCAGGCCCTCGAGGATCTTCGGAATGCCCGCCGAGAGGTCGTTGTTGAGCAGGATGGTGCAGGGATCGAAGTCCTTCAGCCCGAGCCGGTTTCTCGTGCGCAGCAGCGGCTCGACGGTGAGCGAACTGCCGTCGGGCAGCGGCACCTCGGTCGGCGCGGTGATCGCGTCGTCGAGGGTACCGAGGCGCACGTTCAGGCCAGCTTGGTGAAAGATCTCCATCAGCCGCGCCACGTTCATCAGATAGAACGAGTTGCGGGTGTGCCTCTCCGGGATGAGGAGCAGGTTCTTGGCTTCCGGGCAGATCTTCTCGATCGCCGCCATCGCAGCCTGCACCGCCAGCGGCAGCATCTCGGTCGTCAGGTTGTTGAAGCCGCCCGGAAACAGGTTGGTGTCGACGGGCGCCAGCTTGAAGCCTGCGTTGCGCAGGTCGACCGACGTATAGAACGGCGGCGTGTGCTCCATCCACTCGAGACGGAACCAGCGCTCGATCGCCGGCAGCGACTCCAGCATGCGCTGCTCGAGCTCGTTGATCGGACCGGTGAGCGCGGTGATGAGATGGGGGACCATGAGAAAAGGCTCGCAGCAGGCAAAAGACCCCGGAGCGGAGCCGGGATTCTAGGCATATGGGGCGCCCGCCCGCCGGCGCAAGCGGGCGCTGGCGCCAAGAAAAAGGGCCACCGGTCGGTGGCCCTGAGGGGGAATCCCCGCTGCGCTCGGGATGAAAGCGATTCCTCGCTGCGCTCGGGATGAAGTTCAGGCCGCGCCTGCGACCCTGAACGTCAGTTGTGGTACGCCGTCTCGCCGTGAGCGGCGATGTCCAGTCCCTCGCGCTCTTCTTCCTCGTTGACGCGCAGGCCGATCGTCATATCGACCAGCTTGTAGGCGATCAGCGAGACCACGCCGGACCAGGCGATCGTCACCAGGATCGCCTTGGCTTGGGCCCAGACCTGCGTGGCGATCGAATAGTTCTCCGGCTTGACCAGCTCGCCCGTGAACCAGTTGTCGGGGAAGCTCGGCCCACCGAGCGACGGCGAGTTGAAGACGCCGGTGAGGAGCGCACCGACGATGCCGCCGACGCCGTGGACGCCGAACACGTCGAGCGAGTCGTCCGCGCCCAGCATCTTTTTGAGGCCGTTGACGCCCCAGAGGCAGGCGAAACCGGCGACGAAGCCGACGACGAGCGCGCCGAGCAGGCCGACGTTGCCGCACGCCGGCGTGATCGCCACCAGGCCGGCGACAGCGCCCGAGGCCGCGCCGAGCATCGAGGCCTTGCCCTTCATCAGCGCTTCGCCTAGGCACCAGGCCAGCACCGCCGCTGCCGTGGCGGAGAAGGTGTTGATGAAGGCCAGCACCGCGCTGTTGCCCGCTTCGAGCGCAGAGCCGGCGTTGAAGCCGAACCAGCCGACCCACAGCAGCGCGGCGCCGACCATGGTCAGCGTCAGCGAGTGCGGCGTGAACGCTTCGCGGCCATAGCCGATCCGCTTGCCGACCATGTAGGCGCCGACCAGACCGGCGACGGCGGCGTTGATGTGAACCACCGTGCCTCCGGCGAAGTCGAGCGTGCCCCACTGCCAGATCAGGCCGGCCTTGGCGTTGGTCGCATCGACGATTGCCTTGCTCGTGTACGCGTCGGGGCCGGGCCAGAACCAGACCATGTGGGCGATCGGTGCGTAGGCGAAGGTGAACCAGAGCACCATGAACGCAAGCACCGCCGAGAACTTCATGCGTTCCGCGAAGGCACCGACGATCAGGCAGCACGTGATCGCCGCGAAAGTCGCCTGGAAGGCCATGAAGAGCAGCTCAGGGATCGCGACGCCCTTGCTGAATGTGCCGGCCATCGCCATGGTGCCGGTGAGCGGGTCGTACATTCCCTTCATGAAGACACGGTCGAAGCTGCCGAAGAACGCGTTGCCCTCGGTGAAGGCGAGGCTGTAGCCGTAAAGGCACCAGAGTACGACGATCATGGAGAAGGTGACAAACACCTGCATCAACACCGACAGCATGTTCTTGCTGCGGACCAGGCCGCCGTAGAACAGGGCCAGCGCCGGGATCGACATCATGATGACGAGCGCGGTCGAGACCAGCATCCAGGCGACGTCGCCCTTGTTGGGCACGGGCGTCGATGCCGCGGCAGCGGGCGCCGAGGCGGCGTCGGCAGCCGAGGCGGCCACCGCGGGTGCCGACGCGGTCGCGGCCGCGGCGGGCGACGCCATCGCGCCCGGGGTGGCGTCAGAGGCCGCGCCCTGTGCGAAGGCGTTGCCGCCGGCGACGAAGACGAGCAGTCCGAAGAGAAAGGCGAGTAGAAGTTTGTTCATGGTGTTGTTCTTGTGAGGCTCAGAGCGCGTCCTTGCCGGTCTCGCCGGTTCGGATGCGGACGACCTGCTCCAGCGTCGAGACGAAGACCTTGCCGTCGCCTATCTTGCCGGTGCGCGCAGCGGCTTCGATCGCCTCGATGACGCGGTCGACGACCGCGTCATCGACCGCGGCCTCGATCTTCACCTTGGGCAGGAAGTCGACGACGTACTCCGCCCCTCGGTACAGCTCGGTGTGCCCCTTCTGCCGGCCGAAGCCTTTCACTTCCGTCACCGTGACGCCCTGCACGCCGATCGCGCTCAAGGCCTCACGTACTTCGTCCAGCTTGAACGGCTTGACGATCGCGGTCACCATCTTCATTGCCCACTCCCTCGCATTGGAAAATCGGAGGCGGCGCGGCACTTAAGCCGGCGCCGCCGGAAGTCACATCGACTTGCTGATCGTGAAGATCGCGCGCGCCTTGTTGATGTCGCCGTAATAGTTCTTCTTGTTGGCGCCGACCACGGCGCCTCCGACCGAGAAGCCCGATCCGAGGTCGTAAGTCACTCCGAGCTTGTAGTCGTAGTAGTTCGGCGTGCCGACGGTGGCACCGGTACCGTCCTTGACGTTGCGCAGGTCGCTTGCGTAGCGCGTGTAACCGACATGGCCGTTCAGGGTCAGCTTGTCGACGAGCGGGTAGTTGGCGCTGTAGTCAAGGTAACCCGTGTTGCGGCCCTTGGGGCGAGAGGACAGCGGAACGCCCTTCTGGAACGCCTCACCGATGCCGAAGTAGTCCGACGACACAGTGTGCGAGTACTTCAGCGACATCCACAGGTATGTCAGCGCACCGTAGATCTCGGTCGTGTTGAAATTGACCGGTGGGCTCTTCCGCTGCGGGTAGTAGTACTGCAGGATGCCGACGTCGTAGCCGAAGTCCTTGGCGATCTCGCCCTTGTAGCCGCCGTAAAGGTCCATCTCGATGTTGCCGGCGAAGGAGACGTTCGAGTTCCAGTTGCCGAGATAGAAGCCGTTCTGCGACCAGTCGAAGCCGCCCTGGACGGCCGGCGAGAAGTACCTCGCGGTCCCTTGATCCTGGCCACGGAACTTGTAGTTCGTCGTGACGTTGATGTTGGCGGTGAAGGGCGATGCGGGCTCCGGAGTGGCGGCGGCAGGCGCTTGCGGGCCCGGGGCGGCGGGTGGCGCAGTCTGGGCCTGGGCCGCGATGGCGGCGAGGGCGAGTGCAGACGCGAACGCGCACGACGTCTTCTTCATAGAGAGGGCTCCTGGTGCTGGTTGATGTTCGTGATCGTTTCCGCAGGATGTGTGCCAGCGTCCGGGGCCGTGCATGCGCCCCTCTTTGGCGCATACGGTGCGGCGCGCGCCCGAATCCGGAGCGCGCGACGTCTCGCAACCGTTGCGGTGCACCTGCCTGGGTCGAGCCGGGGATGCGGCGCGCCGGAGGGTCACCTGCGGTCAGAAGCACGAGGTCGCCTACCAGCCAAGCAGAGTAAGTACGACAGGCTGTCAACACAGCGGAAATCCCGAAAGAATGGGTAGGCCGAGCCGCGCGAGAAACAGCAGTTCGCTGCCCGGGGCCTTCCATTGCGACCCCACCGCTCGCCCACCTCCGGCCAATGCTCCGCACTCAGGAAGCAAGCGGTTGCTCGTGCCGGCTGGGCCTTGAGCTGAAGTACGAAGCTGACGGCGTGGCTCGGCCGGTCGGCGCGCAGCTTCCATCGCACCCTGCGCGTGGCCGGCACCGTCGCCGACCTCGACGGCAGCGCCGAGACCACGACGGCGCATCTCGGCGAGGCCATCCAGTACCGGCGCGGCCTTGCCGCGGCTACGTGAGCGGCACTGGCCGCACGTCGGTAGCGACTACAGCAGCGGCGCCAGCGCGCGCTCGGCGGCGTCGACGCTGCTGGCGTTGCGCTCGGCCCAGCTCTTCAACTGATCGGGGCCGATGCGGCCGACGTTGAAGTACTTCGCCTCGGGGTGCGCGAAGTAGAAGCCGGCGACGCTCGCCGCCGGGAGCATCGCCAGGCTCTCGGTGAGGGTCATGCCGATCTCGTCGCAGCCGAGCGTGCGGAACAGGTCGCGCTTGACGGTGTGGTCGGGACAGGCCGGATAGCCCGGCGCGGGTCGGATGCCGCGGTAGCGCTCGGCCACGAGCCCCGCGACGTCGAGGGCCTCGTCGGGCGAGTAGCCCCAGAGGTCGGTGCGGACGCGCTGATGGAGCTTCTCCGCAAAGGCTTCGGCGAGGCGGTCGGCGAGCGCCTTCAGCATGATCGCACTGTAGTCATCCAGGTCGGCGGCGAACTGCTGTTCCTTCTTATCGACGCCCAGGCCAGCGGTGACGGCGAAGAGACCGATGAAGTCGTTCTTGCCCGAACCCTTGGGCGCAATGAAATCGGCGAGGCAGCGGTTCGGGCCCTTCACGCCGTCGACGACCGGCCTGACGCTCTGGACGCGCAGGCCACGCCAGGTGAAGAGCACGTCGCTGCGCGATTCATCGCGGTAGATCTCGATGTCGTCGTCGCCGACCGTCGCCGCCGGATAGAGGCCGACGATGCCGTTGGCGCGCAGCCACCGGCCTTCGATCACGCGGCGGAGCATGCGCTTGCCGTCGGAGAGAAGGCGCCGCGCCGACTCGCCGACGATCTCGTCGGTGAGGATCGCCGGATACGGACCGGCGAGCTCCCAGGTCTGGAAGAACGGGCCCCAGTCGATCACCTCGGCGATCTCGGCTAGGTTCTGGTTCTGCAGCACGCGCCGGCCGATGAACCTGGGCGCCGGCGGGGTGTAGCTCGCCCAGTCGATCCTCGTGTTGTTGGCGCGCGCCTCGGCGAGCGAGACGAGCGGCGTCTGCTTCTTGCTCGCGTGGTGCGCGCGCACCTTCTCGTAGTCGGACTCGAGCTCGGCGACGTAGGCGACCGCGCGGTCCTCGCTCAGCAGCTCGCTGCAGACGCCGACCGAGCGGCTGGCGTCGGGCACGTAGACGACGGGCCCGTCGTAGTGCGGTGCGATCTTCACCGCCGTGTGAACACGGCTCGTCGTCGCACCGCCGATCAGGAGCGGGATCTTCCTGATCCGGAAGAAATCGTCGCGCTGCATTTCGCTGGCGACGTGCTGCATCTCCTCCAGGCTCGGAGTGATGAGGCCCGACAGACCGACGATGTCGGCGCCTTCGACCCTCGCCTTGGCGAGGATGTCCTGGCACGCGACCATCACGCCCATGTTGACGACCTCGAAGTTGTTGCACTGTAGGACGACGGTGACGATGTTCTTGCCGATGTCGTGGACGTCGCCTTTCACCGTCGCGATGACGATCTTGCCCTTCGCCTTCGCCTCGCCGCCGCCCTCGATCAGCGCCATCTTCTCGGCCTCGATATAAGGCAGCAGGTGGGCAACCGCCTGCTTCATGACGCGCGCCGACTTCACCACCTGCGGCAGGAACATCTTGCCTTGGCCGAACAGGTCGCCGACGATGTTCATGCCGGCCATGAGCGGCCCTTCGATGACATGCAGCGGCCGGCCGCCGCTGGCCCGGATCGCCTGCCACGCGGTCTCGGTGTCCTCGACGATGAAGTCGGTAATGCCGTGGACAAGCGCGTGCGAAAGCCGCTCGTCGACCGTTTTCGGGTACTCGGCCGTGCCGCGCCAGGCCAGGCGCGCCGAGTCGTCGCGCGACTGGCCCTTCGCGCGCTCGGCGATCTCGACCAGGCGCTCGCCGGCGGTGGCTTCAGACTCGCCTGCGCGCAGGCGAGGCCTGCGATTGAGAACGACGTCTTCGACGCGCTCGCGCAGCTCGGGATCGAGGTCGTCGTAGACGCCGACCATGCCGGCGTTGACGATGCCCATGTCCATCCCCGCCTTGATCGCGTGGTAGAGGAACACGGTATGGATGGCCTCGCGCACCGGGTCGTTGCCGCGAAACGAGAAGCTCACGTTCGAGACGCCGCCCGAGACCTTCGCGCCGGGCAGGTTCTGCTTGATCCAGCGCGTCGCCTCGATGAAGTCCACGGCGTAGTTGTCGTGCTCCTCGATGCCCGTCGCGATCGCGAAAACGTTCGGGTCGAAGATGATGTCCTCGGCCGGAAAGCCTACCTCGTCGACGAGGATCTTATAGGCGCGCGCGCAGATCTCGGTCTTGCGAGCGAAGGTGTCGGCTTGGCCTTTCTCGTCGAACGCCATCACCACTGCGGCCGCGCCGTAGCGGCGCACGAGCTTGGCGTGGTGGCGAAACGCCTGCTCGCCCTCCTTCATCGAGATCGAGTTGACGATGCCCTTGCCCTGCACGCACTGCAGGCCGGCCTCGATCACCTCCCACTTCGAGCTGTCGATCATCACCGGCACGCGCGCGATCTCGGGCTCGCCGGCGACTAGGTTCAGGAAGCGGACCATCGCCGCCTTCGAATCGAGCATCGCCTCGTCCATGTTGACGTCGATGATCTGCGCGCCGTTCTCGACCTGCTGGCGCGCGACCGTGAGCGCCTCCTCGAACTGCCCGTTCAAGATCAGGCGCGCGAACGCCTTCGAACCCGTGACATTCGTGCGCTCTCCGATATTGACGAACAGCGAGCCCGCGCCGATCGTCACCGGCTCGAGTCCGGATAGCTTCATCGGCGCTGCCGATGAAGACCGCCGGCCCGGCGATGGGGTGACGCCCCTCCCGCTTCGCGCGGTTCCACCGAGGGGAACCGCCTCGTCTTCGCTGCGCTCGGTCATGCCGCGGCTGTCAGGTCGCGGAACCTCGGAACGCGCGGCTGGTACTTGCCGACCCGCTGGGCGATCATCGAGATGTGCTCGGGCGTCGTTCCGCAGCAGCCGCCGGCGATGTTGAGGAAGCCCGACCTCGCGAACTCCTCGAGCAGGCCGGCGGTGATCTCGGGGGTCTCGTCGAAGCCGGTCTCGCTCATCGGGTTGGGCAGCCCGGCATTGGGATAGCAGCTCACAAACGTGTCGCCGGCGATGCGCGACAGCTCCTCGACGTAGGGGCGCATCAGCGCCGCGCCGAGGGCGCAGTTGAGGCCGATCGCGAGCGGCCGCGCGTGGCGCACGCTGTGCCAGAACGCCGGCACGGTCTGGCCGGAGAGGATGCGGCCCGAGGCGTCGGTGACGGTGCCCGAGACGATCACCGGCAGCCGCTCGCCGCTGTCTTCCATTAGCGCGTCGAGTGCGAAGATCGCCGCCTTCGCGTTGAGCGTGTCGAAGATCGTCTCGACCAGGAACAGGTCGCAGCCGCCATCAAGGAGGCCCTCTGCCTGCTCGCGGTACGCGTCGCGCAGCTCGGCGAAGGTGACATTGCGCGCCGCCGGGTCGTTGACGTCGGGGCTGATGCTGGCCGTCTTCGGCGTCGGGCCGAGCGCGCCGGCGACGAAGCGCGGCTTGTCGGCACATGAGAACTTGTCGCACGCCTCGCGCGCCAGGCGGGCGCCGGCAACGTTCATCTCGCGGGCGAAGGCGCCGAGGTCGTAGTCGGCCTGCGCCACCGATGTGGCCCCGAAGGTATTGGTCTCGACGATGTCGGCGCCGGCGCAAAGGTAGGCCTCGTGGATCGCCTCGACGATGTCGGGACGCGTGATCTGGAGCAGGTCGCCGTTGCCCTTCAGGCTCTTCGGGTGGTCCCTGAAGCGGTCGCCACGGTAGTCGGCCTCGCCGAGCCGGTAGCGCTGGATCATGGTCCCCATCGCCCCATCGAGGATGACGATGCGTTCCTTCAGGATCTGCGCAAGGGCGCCACCACGGGTATAGGCCAAGGTTTTCATGGCCGCGATTGTAGAAAGCCGTCGTCGCGGGCGCAGCAAAGGACCTCGTCGCGACAGACCGCGTGCTGCCGCTTGGCTCGGAATGACAGCGTCAGTACAGCGCGCCCGCGGCCGTCGCGTGGTAGAGCGAGTCGCGGAATTCCAGCGCGCGTGGGGCCGTCTTCCATCGCCCAGCTCGACCGCGTGGCGAGCTTGACGATGCCGTCGACGACGGCGCGCGCCTAGAAGCTGGTCTCGAGGTCGAGCATCAAGCTCTTGTCGATCTTCAGCTCGACGGCGCGCAGCTTTCGCAGATACGACAGGCTCGAGTAGCCGGTGCCAAAGTCTCCGATCGAGATGTTGACGCCGAGCCGGTTGAGCCGCTCGACCATGCGGATCGCGTTCGATGCGTCTTCCATCGCCACCGACTCGGTGATCTCGCAGGTCAGCAGCTGGGGCTTGATGTCATGGCGGCGCAAGGCAATGTCTAAGCGGTCGGCGAGGTCCGGATGGCGCAGCTGATCCGCCGAGAGGTTGATCGCGACGCGCATCTGCAGGCACCCTCGTCGCGCCAGACGCCGGCCTGCCGACAGGCTTCCTCGATCAGCCAGTTGCCCATCGCGTTGATCAGGCCGAAGCGCTCGGCGATCGGGATGAACTGGTCCGGGCCGACGAGTCCGCGCGTCGGATGCTCCCAACGCATCAGCGCCTCGGCGCCGGTGATCTCGCCGCTGGGGGCATGGACCTTCGGCGGGTAGACGAACTGGAGCTGGCCGTCGGTCAAGGCGCGGCGCAGGTCGCGCAGGAGGTCGAGCTGGTCGCGCGCGCCGCTGGTCATGCGCGGCTCGAAGAACGCGTAGCCGGCACCGCCGCCGCTCTTAGCCGACCGCATCGCCGCCTCGGCGTTGGCAATCAGCGCCGAGATCGGCCCGTGCTCGGGATAGATCGCGACGCCGATCGAGACCATCGCCCCGCGGCCTTTCATTCGGCACGGCTCGCCGATCGAGGTCTGCAGCCGCTCGGCGAAGACGCCCAGGTCCTCGGCGCTCGGGTCGGCGCCGATCAGCATCAGGTACTCGTCGCCGCCGAGATGGGCGACGCGGTCCTCGGGGCGGGAGAAGCACTTCAGCCGCGTCGCAACTTCGCGCAGCACGAGGTCCCCGGTGGCGTGACCGAGCGATCGTTGACCGGCTTGAAGCCATCGAGGTCGATGAAGAGCACCGCCAGCCGCTGGTGGGCGCCGTCGACGTGCTGGACCGCCTGCGCCAGCATGCCTGCGAACATCAGTCGGTTCGGCAGGCCGGTCAAACCGTCGCGGGAGCTGCGCCGCTCGAGCTCGGTCTCGGCACGGCGCAGCGACCGGCGCAGGGCGCCTCGAGCATCGAGAAGAGCAGGCCGGCGGCCAGGATCGCGCACGAGCCGACCGAGGCCAGCAGGACCAGCGTCGCAGACGCGATGCGGTCGGCGTTGCTCGAGGGTCTGGTCGGCCAGCCCCGCCGAACCGAGGACGAGCTGCTGGCTGGCGACCAGGCTGAGACCGAGGACGAAGGCCGAGGTCGCCGGCCAGCCGAGCGTCGCGGGCCGCGTCCGGTCGCCGCCGCGAAAGAAGACGCGGAGCGCCAACATGCAGCGGCCCGCGGCGCCGGCGAAGGCGGCGACCAGCGGCAGGATCTGCCATTCGAGGCCCAGGGGCGAGGCCGAGCGGCGCCAGCCAGGGCGTGGGGGCCGACGGCGCCGAGACCGGCGTGGCTCGCGACCAGCGCGGCCGCCCACACGCCGACGATGCAGAGACCGTGGTAGCCGAGGGCGAACGGTGGTGGATCCGCGGCAATACCGATCAACTGCCTCGACAATACGCCCTTCGCCGGCGCCGACGCCGCGCCGAGAAGCCAGAGGGCGCCGGCGCGCGTTCGCAGGACGCGGACCCGGCGCGCGAGATCGAGCGCGACGTAGGCGGCCAGCGTGCTGAACACCACGCCGAGCAGGAGCATCAGCACCGTCGAGATGACCGGCTCCGCTCCCGTGTTCATCGCCAGCTCACTGTCATGGACCTCGACCGTGGATACGCTGCCGCGGCAGCGAGATCGCTGTCCGCCGGCGCCTTCCCATATCGACGGCGCAGGGTCGAACTGAGGCGGCGGACGGTCGTCTCGCCTGGCAAGGCGCCGAGATCGAGCCGGAATTAAGTCGCGGCCGCCGGAGCGCCGCGGCGCGTCAGTGCAGGACCAGGGGCTGCGGCATCAGCGCGGCGAAGCGGCCGATGAACTCGTCGATGTCCTCCTCGCTCGGCTTGCTCTCCATGAGCAACTCGACGCCGGACTGGAAGCTCGCCGCCATCGCGCCCTCGATGAAAATGTCGGTCTGCGCCAACTTATCGACGATCTCGAAGCCGCCGCGGGGAGGATCGGTCGGCTCGCCGGGCGATGTCGAAGCGTGGGGGATGTCGACGGCGACGACCGTGAAGCTGTCCGAGTTGTAGAGCATGTGCATGGCGAGTTTCTCCTTCGCCCCACCTGCGGCCCCGGCGCCGAATTGCAAGCCGCTTGCGCGTCACCGGGGTCGACGCGCTCGGGAACGAGCTCGTACTCGCAGGCGCTGCTGCTGTTGCGCAGCGTCGCCTGCGCCGGCAGGTAGGAGCGCCCGGGATCGAGCCAGATCTCGGCGCCGGCGTCATACGCCGATCACGCCTCGCGCACGAGATTGACGGCGAGGACGGGACCGAGGCGGTCTCGATCGTTTCGCGAGAGGCGCAGCGAAGCGTTCCGCCCGCGGGATAGCCGCGCGCGGCGACCACGACCATGAAAATCAGCCGCCCTCGACGAGCCGCTGCGAATCGGCCGCGGCGATGCCGGCGAGCTGGATCATCCGGCCGGTTCTGGGTGCCGCCAAGGAGTGGCCATTCGACGCCGCTGTCCGAAAAGCTGATCCGATTCGTCAGCCACCGCCTGCGGCGCACGCCGGGCGCGCTGGTCGTGGAAACGAGCCGGCGCAAGTCCGTGGGAACCGATCCCTCCATGGCTCGTCTGCCGAAGCTGAGGCGCGCCTGCGCGCCCTCCAGCGCGAGCACATAGCGGTCACCCTCGGCCTGCCAACGGATCTCACCCGTGCCCCGAAGAATGCCGCGCCGGTCCTGTAACGCAGCGCTGCCGATGCCGGCAGTTGCGTACGGTAGAGCGGCGGCGGCGACCCGCCCGATGGCGAGCGGAGAAGACAGGGCAATTCGTCTCCGACGTGATCACGGCAGTCGCCTGTGCAGCTCGGAAGTCAGCGCCGGCTTCTGCATCGGAATGCGGGGCAGCTGCCGAGATCTGTCCGGGCGCAATACGGGGCCAGAGCGCCACGGCACCCACGGGCAATGGTGCCAGCATCGAAAGGACCGGCTCTGCCGCGGCGGTCACTTCCTGCGCGCCGATGCGAAGCGGTCCGCCTGGGAGCCCAGCGTTCGAACCGACACCGCCACCGCGCCGGCTCCGAGGTCGTGCCGGGAGCAAGCCGGCCGATGCCGCCGAGAGACACCACATTCCCTGCGAGCGCGAGCGCCGCGCAGCCGGGAAGTGCACGCTGCTGCGGCGGTCCGCCGCGCGCCCGAGCATCGCGCGGGTTGGGGTTCGGCGCCGCCGGCGTGGCTTCGGTCCAGCATCGACAATCGGCCCTCCTTCGCAACCCTCGCCCCGGAACCCGCACGATGAAGCTCGCCACGTACAAGGACGGCTCGCGCGACGGCCAGCTCGTCGTCGTCTCGCGCGATCTCGCCAGCGCCCACTACGCCAGCGCTATCGCGACCCGCCTCCAGCAGGTGCTCGACGACTGGAACTTCCTGTCGCCGCAGCTCGAGGACCTGGCGACGAGCCTCGACCAGGGCAAGGCCCGATCGGCGTTTCCTTTCGAGCCGTCGCGCTCCATGGCGCCGCTGCCGCGCGCGTACCAGTGGACCGATGGATCGGCCTTCGTCAACCACGTCGAGCTCGTGCGCCGGGCGCGCAATGCCGAGATGCCGGCGAGCTTCTGGGCCGACCCGCTGATGTACCAAGGCGGCAGCGACGACTTCCTGGGCCCCTGCGACGACATCGTCGCCGCGAGCGAGGACTGGGGGATCGACTTCGAGGCCGAGGTCGCGGTCGTCACCGGCGACGTCGCGATGGGCACTTCGGCCGAGGCGGCGATCGAGTCGGTTCGCCTGGTGATGCTCGCCAACGACGTCAGCCTGCGCCACCTCATCCCGGCCGAGCTCGCAAAGGGATTCGGCTTCTTTCAGAGCAAGCCGGCCACCGCGTTCAGCCCCGTGGCCGTGACACCCGACGAGCTGGGCGCGGCGTGGCGCGGCGGGCGCCTCCACCTCGAACTCGAAAGCAGTTGGAACGGCGAGCTCGCGGGCCGGTGCGACGCCGGCGAAGAGATGACCTTTCACTTCGGCCAGCTGATCGCCCACCTGTGCAAGACGCGCAACGCGCGCGCCGGCTCGATCGTCGGCAGCGGCACCGTGAGCAACAAGGACTGGACGCGCGGCTACTCGTGCATCGCCGAAAAGCGCGCGATCGAGACGATCGAAGGCGGCGCGCCGAAGACGCCCTTCATGCGCTTCGGCGACACGATCCGGATCGAGATGAAGGACGCGGCGGGAGCGTCGATCTTCGGAGCGATCGACCAGAAGGTCGCGCGCCAATGACCCGGCGTGCCGCGGCCGCAGCCGGGACCGCACGGCGGATCAGGGCGTCGAGCGGATGAACGACGACCTGCCGCGAACGCTCAAGTTCGCGACCGTCTGGCTGGTCCTCGGCGCGATGGTCTTCGTCGGCTACCAATGGCGCCAGCGCGAGGCGCACAAGGCTACCTTCAATACCGCAGGCGGCGTCATCGAGATCCGGCGCGGCGAAGACGGCCATTACCACTGGCCGGGAACGCTGAACGGCGAACGTGTCGATTTCCTCGTCGACACCGGCGCGAGCGGCGTCGCCATTCCCTCTGCGCTCGCCGAGCGTCTGCACCTGAGCAGCGAGGAGAGCGTTCGCTCGAGCACCGCCGGCGGCTGGGTCACGGGCCGCGTCGTACGCGCCGACCTGACCCTCGAGGGCGGCGTCCGCGCCAAACGGCTGCGCATGGTCGCGCTGCCCCATCTCGACGACCCACTGCTCGGCATGGACGTGCTCGGTCGCCTGCACTGGCAACAGCACGACGGCGCCTTGCGGATCGACCTCGGCAGCGGCAGCACGGGAGAGCCTGCATCGTGACCCCGCTTCGTTTCCTTCTCGCCGCCCTCGCCTTTGGCGTCGCCGCGTTGGCACCACCGCGCAGCCTAGCCCAGGGCGCGGGCGCGCCGGCAGCGTGCCCGCCCGCCGTGGCCCCGCTCGACGCCCAGCGCTTCCAGACCGGCGCGCGCGAGGCCGTCGACCACGGCTTCCTCTGGCGCATCGCCAAGGACGGACGGACTTCGTACCTGTACGGCACCATTCACGCGGCGCGGCCGGCTTGGATGTTCCCCGGGCCGCTCACGACGGAGGCGCTCGAGGCGAGCGACGTCCTCGCCCTCGAACTCGACCTGCTTGATCCGCGAATGCAGGCGCGCCTGGCCCGGGCGGCGAGCGCGCGGCCCAACGAACGCCTGCCCGCGCCGCTGGTCGCGCGCCTCGAGCGGCGCATGGCCGCCGAATGCGTCGATGCAGCGCCGTGGCGCGGCTTCGCGCCCGAGTTCCAAATCGCCTCGCTCGCCGTGCTCGACGCGCGCCGCGGCGGGCTCGACCCTTCGTATGCGATAGACCTCGTCCTCGCCCTCATCGCCCGCAACCTCGGCAAGACCACGACCTCGCTCGAAACGCCGGAAGCTCAGATCGCGTCGCTGCGCATGCCGACGCGCGAAGCGACGATCGAATTCGTGACCAGCGGCCTCGACGAGCTCGAATCCGGCCGCGCCGAGCCGCTGCTCGCGCACATGGCCGCGGCCTGGGCCGAAGGCAACCTCGACGAGCTTGAGGGCTACGAGCGCTGGTGCGACTGCCTGAACACCGCCGCCGAGCGGGCCTCGATGAAGCGGCTGCTCGACGATCGCAATCCGCTCCTCACCCAAGCGATCGACGCGCTGCACGCGAGCGGCCGTTCGGTGTTCGCCGCCGTCGGCAGCCTGCACATGATCGGCTCGAAAGGTTTACCGGCGCTGCTGCGGGGGCGCGGCTACGCGGTCGAGCAGGTCCGCTTCGGCCGCTGACGGCTGCCGGCGCGGCGCGCGGCCGGGGGCGACAATCGCCCTAACTCAAGAGGAGACACGATGAGCGACGCCAGCGGCTTCGGTAAACTCGTTCCCGGCTTCGATTTCCTGCAAAGCCTGGTCAAGAATGCGGGCTCGGTGCTGCCGGGCATCGGCCAGTGGGTCGCGCCGACGCTCGACCCGGCCGAGCTCGACAAACGCATCGGCGAGCTGCGCACGGTCCAGTACTGGCTCGAGCAGAATGTTCGCATGCTGGCGGCGACGATCCAGGCGCTCGAGGTGCAGCGCATGACCTTGTCGACCCTGAAGTCGATGAACGTGCAGATGGGCGACCTCACCGAGTCGCTAATGATCAAGCCGACGAGCGTCGCCTCCGAGGTCGCTGCAGCCGCCCCCGCGCCGGTGAAGAATGCGGCGCCGCCCAAGCCGCCCAAGCCGGCCGCGCCGGCCGTCGACCCGATGCAGTGGTGGGGCGCGCTCACCAACCAGTTCGCCGAGCTCGCAACCAACGCGATGAAGGACAGCGCCGGCGACGCAGCCAAGTCGCTTGCCGGCGGCATGATGAAGCAGTCGTTCGAGGCCGCCGCCGAGACGATGAAGAAGGTCGCCGGCGCCCCCGGCCGCGCGGTCGCGGGCGCGGCCATGACCCTGGCGCCGAGGTCTGCCGGCACCGCCGCCAAGAGCGCAGCGCCGGCGCGCCGGAAGAAGGCGGCGTCGCGCCGCCGCGCGGTGTCTGAGTCGACTTGATGCGCACCACCGCATGAATGCGCCCCTGCCGAGTGCCGTCGCTCGCGACGCCATGGACCGCGGCGCGCGCCAGGCCGAAGTCGTCACCGCGCTCGGCGGCGCGCTGCCGCCGCACGCCTTGCTGTGGAGACGGGAGGACACCGTGCCCTACGAGTGCGATGGGCTCACCGCGTATCGCCAGCAGCCGCTCGTCGTCGTCCTGCCGGAAACCGAGCGCCAGGTCGCCGAGGTGCTCGCGATCTGCCATCGCCTCGAGGTGCCGGTCGTCGCGCGCGGCGCCGGCACCGGCCTCTCGGGCGGCGCCCTGCCCGACGCGCTCGGCGTGACGCTCAGCCTGGCCAAGTTCAATCGCATCCTCGCCATCGACCGCACGGCGCGAACCGCGACGGTGCAGTGCGGCGTGCGCAACCTCGCAATCAGCGAGGCGGCGAGGCCGCACGGCCTCTTCTACGCGCCCGACCCGAGCAGCCAGATCGCCTGCACGATCGGCGGCAACGTCGCCGAGAACTCGGGCGGCGTGCATTGCCTCAAGTACGGCATGACGCTGCACAACGTGCTCAAGGTGCGCGGCTTCACCGCCGCGGGCGAGTCGGTCGAATTTGGTAGCGATGCGCTCGACGCGCCCGGCCTCGACCTGCTCGCCGTGGTGATCGGCAGCGAAGGCATGCTCGCCGTGATCTTCGAGGTAACCGTCAAGCTTTTGCCTCTCGCCGAGACGGCGCGCTGCATCATGGCCAGCTTCGACGACGTGCGCCGCGCCGGCGATGCCGTCGCCGCGATCATCGGCGCCGGCATCGTCCCAGCCGGCCTCGAGATGATGGACAGGCCGATGACGTCGGCGGTCGAAGGCTTCGTGCATGCGGGCTACGACCTCGATGCCGCCGCGATCCTGCTCTGCGAGAGCGACGGCACGGCGAGCGCCGTCGAGGCGGAGAGCGGCCGCGTGGCCGACCTGCTGCGCGCCTGCGGCGCGACGCGCATCGAGGCGAGCGGGGACGAGGCGCAGCGCCTGCGCTTCTGGAGCGGCCGCAAGAACGCCTTTCCGGCGAGCGGCCGGATCAGCCCCGACTACATGTGCATGGACTCGACGATCCCGAGAAAGCGCCTCGCCGACATGCTGATCGCGATCGCCGCGATGGAGAAAAAGCACGACCTGCGCTGCGTCAACGTCTTTCACGCCGGCGACGGCAACCTGCACCCGCTGATCCTGTTCGACGCCAACGACGCGGAGCAGCTGCATCGCGCCGAGGCCTTCGGCGCCGAGATTCTCGAGCTCAGCGTGGCGATGGGCGGCACGGTGACCGGCGAGCACGGCGTCGGCGTCGAGAAGCTGTCGTCGATGTGCGTCCAGTTCTCGCCCGCCGAGCGGACGCAGATGGAAGGCGTCAAGCGCGCCTTCGATCCGGCCGGCCATCTCAATCCCGGCAAGGTGATTCCTTCGCTCTCCCGCTGCGCCGAGTACGGCCGCATGCACGTCAAGCGAGGCCTGCTCGCGTTCCCCGAGCTGCCGCGCTTCTAGTCGGAACGGCCGCGTGAATCCCGCCGTCGAGGCGATCGTCGAGCGCGTCCGCGAGTCGCACGCGCGCGGCCGGCCGCTCTGCATCCGCAGCGGCGGTACGAAGGACTTCTACGGAGAGGCGCCGAGCGGCGACATCCTCGACGTGCGAACGCTGGTCGGTGCCGCCGACCACGAGCCGACCGAGCTCGTCGTCACCGCGCCCGCCGGCATGACGCTCGTCGAGCTCGAGGCACTGCTGGCGGAAAAGGGCCAGTGCCTCGCCTTCGAGCCGCCGCGCTTCGCGACCGGTTCGACCGTCGGCGGCATGGTGGCGGCGGGCCTTTCCGGACCATCGCGCGCCGCCGCCGGCTCGGTACGCGACCACCTGCTGGGTGTGACGCTCATCAGCGGCAGCGGCGAGCTGATGCACTTCGGCGGCCGCGTCATCAAGAACGTCGCCGGCTACGACGTCTCGCGCCTCATCGCCGGCTCGCTCGGCATCCTCGGCGTGATCGTCGAGGTCTCGCTCAAGGTGCTGGCGCGGGCCGAGGCCGAGTCGACGCTTCGCTTCGACTGCAAGCCGCGGGAAGCGCTCGCCCTGCTGCACGGTTGGGGTACGCGGCCGCTGCCGCTCGACGCCAGCGCGTGGTGGAACGGCAGCCTTATCGTGCGCCTGCGCGGTTCGGACGCGGCCGTCGACGAAGCGGCGCGCTCGCTTGGCGGCGAGGCGATCGCGGCGAGCGCCGCCGCGCCGTTCTGGGACGGCCTTCGCGATCACGTCGACCCCTTCTTCGGCGCCGCCGAGGAGGCGATCGCCCACCACGACGCGACCCTCTGGCGCCTGTCGCTGCCGCAGACCGCGCCGCTGCTCGGCCTCGCCGGTGACGAGCTGATCGAGTGGCACGGCGCGCAGCGCTGGCTAGCGACCGCGCTGCCTGCGGCGCAGGTGCGCACGGCCGCGGCCGCGGCCGGCGGCCACGCCACCGCGTTTCGCACCCGGGACCGATCGATCGGCGCGTTCGCGCCGCTGCCGCCGCCACTGCGCGCGATCCACGAACGCCTGAAGCGATCGTTCGACCCGAAGGGCATTCTCAATCGCGGACGTCTGTACCCCGGCCTGTGACGACAATCGGCTCCTAACATGCAGACCGAGATCGCAGCCGAGTTCGCCGGCACCCCCGAAGGGATCGAGGCTGAGGCCATTCTTCGCAAGTGCGTGCACTGCGGCTTCTGCGCCGCGACCTGCCCGACCTACCAGCTGCTCGGCGACGAGCTCGACGGGCCGCGTGGCCGCATCTACCTCATCAAGCAGGTGCTCGAGGGCCATGCGCCGACGCGTGCGACGCAGCTTCATCTCGACCGCTGCCTCACCTGCCGCAACTGCGAGACGACGTGCCCGTCGGGAGTGCAGTACGGCAATCTGGTCGAGATCGGCAGGCGTATCGTCGACGAGCGGGTGCCTCGGCCGGCCGGCGAGCGCGCGCTGCGCTGGATGCTGAAGGAAGGCCTCACCTCGCCCGCGTTCGCGCCGGCGATGAAGCTCGGCCGGGCGGTGCGCGGCGCGCTGCCGGCCGCGCTGAAGGCGAAAGTGCCGGCACCAGCGCCCGCCCGCGCGCAAAGCTGGCCGACGCGCGAGCATTCGCGCAGAGTCCTGCTCCTGCTCGGCTGCGTGCAACCGTCGATGATGCCGAACGTCAACAGCGCGACGGCGCGCGTCCTCGATGCCGCCGGCATCCAGACGCTCGTCGCGGACGAGGCCGGCTGCTGCGGCGCGATCCGCCTGCACCTCAACGACCTCGGCGGTGCGCTCGAGCACATGCGGCGCAACATCGACGCTTGGTGGCCGATCGTGCAGAGCGGGGCCGTCGAGGCGATCGTCATGAACGCGTCAGGCTGCGGAGTGACGGTCAAGGAGTACGGCCACTCGCTCGCGCACGATCCCGACTACGCGCACAAGGCAAGCCGCATCGCCGACCTCACGCTCGACGTTGCCGAAATGCTGCCCGGCCTGGTCGAGCCACTGCGGCCGCTCCTCGCCGATGCGCGTTCGACCGCCGCGCGGCGCGGCGGCTCGGTGCGGCCCGAACGACGCGCTGAACGGATCGTGTTCCACCCTCCTTGCACCCTGCAGCACGGCCAGCGCGTGCGCGGCAGCGTCGAGAGCGCGCTGGCCGCGCTCGGCTTCGACATTCAGGTCGCGCGCAACGAGGCCCACCTGTGCTGCGGCTCCGCCGGCACGTACTCGGTACTGCAGCCCGAGCTCGCTACCGCGCTGCGCGACCGCAAGCTCGCCCACCTCCGCGAGCTTGCGCCGGCGACGATCGTCTCGGCCAACATCGGCTGCATTCAGCACTTGCAGAGTGGCACGACGACCCCCGTCCGCCACTGGGTCGAGGTGCTCGACGACGCGCTTGCCCGCTGACGCCGCGGGCCGATCACGCCGCGCTACGAGGAGCGCTCTCCCGATCCAGCGCTCGCGGCGTACCTGCACTGCATCCTACTGTTCGAACGCGACGAGCTCCTCGCGCACCGAAGACACGCACCGCCACCAGCCCACGGCGACCGAACGCGCTTTGCGAACGGAAAGGCGGGCCACTACCGCAAGCGCCGTAGGCTGTCGAAAACAAGGCTCGCCACGCGACTAGGATCGGCGATTTTTCCGTTTCAACTGATCGATCTTCGACATGACCGGCCCGCTTTTCCGCTCGCGCCGCTGGCTGGCGCTCGGCGTCGTCTGCCTCGGCGTGCTGATGGTCGTGCTCGACCTGCTCTCGGGCAGCAACGCGCCGCTCGCGCGCATCGTCGAGGACGTCGGATACCAGACCGACACCGCCTTCAGCCGCGCCTTCCGGCGCGAGTACGGCACGCCGCCGGCCGCGTGGCGGCGCCGGCAGGCGGCGCGCGCCGCTCCGGGCAGCGTCGGGCCTTGTGATCAGGGCGCGCTGATGCGAGTCACGCCGCCTCGCGTGAGCACGTAGATCGCGCCGTCGATGCCGACGAGCAGGTCGACCGGCTGGCCGGTGAGGCTCGCGAACGAGTAGGCGGCGTTGCCGTTGGCGAGGTCGATGCGGCCGACGAAGCGGCTGACGAAATCGGCGAAATAATACTGGTCGCGGTAGCCGTCGGGGAAGGGACCCGTGGGCGGGTAGAACGCTCCGCCGGCGATCGCGAAGCCCTTGAAGAATCCGCCCGGGCCGGAGCCGAGCGGCGCGACGTCGGCATGCTTGTAGGTGAAGAGCGGGGCGGTCACGCCGGCGCCGACGTTGTCCGGTCCTTCGGATGCGGGCCAGCCGTAGTTCGCGCCCGCGGCGCCGACGTCGATCTCTTCCCATGTCGTCTCACCGACGTCGTTGATGTGGACGCGACCGGTGCCGGGCTGCACGGCAAAGGTGAACGGGGTGCGCAGGCCGTAGGCCCAGATGGCGCGGCCGAGGCCGGTCTGTGACGCGAAGAAGGGGTTGTCCGCCGGGAGGCTGCCGTCCTCGTTCAGGCGAAGGAGCTTGCCAAACGGCAACGCCAGGTTCTGCGCCTGCGCGCCGTTGCCGTTGTCGCCGACGCCGACGTAGAGCTTGCCGTCGCTGCCGAAGTGCATCCCTCCGCCGTTGTGGTTGGTGGCGCCCGAGAGATTCGGCAGGTCGAGGATCGCGGCCTCGCTGCCTGCGACGGCGACGTCGCCGCTCGCGCTGAAGCGGCTGATCCGGTTGTGCGAGACACCGGCGATCGATCGCGTCGAGTAGATGTAGACGAAGCCGTTGGTCGCGAAGCCCGGATGCAACGCCACGCCGATCAGGCCGCGCTCGCCGGCCGAATCGACAGCGACGGTCGCGAACGGCGTCGCCAGCAGCGCGCCGTTCTTGACGACGCGCAGCGTCCCGCCCTGCTCGGCGACGAAGAGCCGCCCGTCGGGCGCCTGAGCGAATGCGGTTGCGTGGGTTAGGCCGGCGAGCCAGCCCTGATTGAGCGTGAAGCCGCTCGGCCGCGCCGTGCTGCCGCTGAATTGGACCATTGCGCTCGACCACTGCGAAACGCTGCCGCTGGTGTCGGTGGCACGCGCCCGCAGCACGTGCTGCCCGACCGGGTACGCGCTCGTGTCGAGCATCACCGAGTAAGGCGCCGCCGTGTCGGCGCTGCCGATCGCCACGCCGTCGATCTGAAATTCGACGCCTGCAACGGCGACGTTGTCGGTCGCGCTCGCGCCGACGCTGATCGTGCCGGTAAGGCCGGCGGCGAGATTCACGGGCGCGGTCAGCGTGGCTATCGGCGCCAGACCGTCGAGCGCGGGGGGCGGCGGCACCACGAGCACCGTCACGGCCGCGCTCGTCGTTGCCGCACCGCGGCTGTCGGTGGCGCGCGCGGTGAGCGTGTGCGGCCCAGCCGTCAACGGCGTCCACGAGAATACGTACGGGCTCGTCGTGTCCTCGGCCAGCAGCGTGCCGCCGTCGAAGAACTCGACCTTGGCGACGCCGTCGTCGGGATCGCTCGCGGTCGCTGTCAGCGCGATCGCGTTGCCCGGCGTGCCGTTCCCCGGCGCGGCTAGCATCACCGAGGGCGGCAGGTTGACGACCGCAGCGCCGCCGTCGGAACCGCCGCCGCAGGCAGCGAGCGACAGCAGGGTGCACAGCGCTGCCCATGCGCCGATGCGGGGGGCGAACCGTCTCGCCATCTTCCAATCTCCGACGTGCCGTCGCTGCCCGGGCAGCAACCGATGAAGCGGCAAATGGTGCGCCCGTCGCGCGTCCGGCTGTGACAAGAGGTAGCGTCAGCGACCGGTCAGCACGGCCTCTATGCGTCCGAGAAGCGCGGGATTGCGCGCCGCGCTCCGCGTGACGAGGAGCGCGAAGTTGTCGGCCATCGTCTCTTCAGGATGGATGATGTAGCCGGTGTTGCCGCCGAGCCGTTCGAGGTAATCGGGCACCTGGCGGGGCGCATGCCAGAGCGGCTGGCCGTCGCGCAGCACCGGCAGCGTCTTGTCGCCCACGACTTCGAGCAGCCGCACGTCCATGACGCTGAAGAAGGTCTCGCCGGGGGCAAGCTCGTTGCGTCGCGCGAGCAGCAGCGGCATCAGCAGCGCCGGCTTGCCGTCGATGGCCACGGCCATCGCGTGCCGATCGAAGGGGGCGTCGGGGGTTGGCGATGCGCAGCGGCGACCCCGCCGCCGGCCATTGCAGCGCCGGCACGGGCTCGAAGCCGATCGTCCGATAGAGCCGCGTCGCGAGCGCGGGGTCGAGTCGCGAGGCGACGTGGAACATCTCATGGGCAAGGAGCCGCGCGTCTCCGCCGGGCGTCACGTCGGGTGGCACCAGGGCGCCGGGCAATGCGATGGCGCGCCCGCGCGTGTACGGCGCGCCGGCGGCGTCACGACCGTCGGTGTCGACGAGCAGGATTTCGTCGGGCAACGGCACGTGCAGCTCGACCAGGCGCGGCGCGATCGTCGCCAGCGCGCGGCGCCAGCGCGTCTCCTGCTCCGCCGGCCAAGTCTGCACGGTGGTGGCGAGGAAGGAGAGGAATCGATCGGTCGGCACCGGCGCAGGAACGTCCAGGGTGCGCTCCGCTGAAAGTCGCTGGTCGCCTCGAGCCAGGCGTCGCTGCGGCCGAGCACCGCCCGGCCTTCGGCGACGCTCGCGAAGCGGACGCGGGCAGTGCCGAGAGGCGCGTCGTCGGCTCGTGCAGCGCTGGCAATCAGTGCGGCGGGGAGCACCGCCACGAGAGTTCGAACGAGGATGGCGGCTCTGCTCACCGACGCTACGGCGACAGCGAAGTCATGCTCATCTCAGCCGCGGAAGTGACACGCGACCCGATGCCCTTCGCTGCTCTCCTTCAGCTCTGGAACGACCGTGCTGCAGAGCGGGAACTGGGCGATCGGGCAACGGGTGTGGAAGTGGCAGCCCGTCGGCGGCCGGATCGGGCTCGGCACGTCGCCCTGCAGCGGAATGCGCTTGCGCTTCACCTGCGGGTCGGGGATCGGCACCGCGGAGAGCAGCGCCTCGGTGTACGGGTGCAGCGGCTGCATGTACAGGCGCTTGGCCGGCGCGATCTCTACGATGCGGCCGAGATACATGACGGCGACCCGATCGCTGATGTGCTCGACCACCGAGAGATCGTGGGCGATGAAGATGTAGGTGAGATTGAACTTGGCCTGCAGGTCCTCGAGCAGGTTGATCACCTGCGCCTGGATCGAGACGTCGAGCGCCGACACCGCCTCGTCGCAGACGACGAGCTTGGGGCTGACCGCGAGCGCCCGCGCGATGCCGATGCGCTGGCGCTGCCCGCCCGAGAACTCGTGCGGGTAGCGGCGCATGTGATCGGCCGACAATCCCACGGTCTCGAGCAGCTCGACGATGCGCGCGTCGTACTCGGCGCGGCTCTTGGCGAGCTTGTGGATCGTCAGCGCCTCGCCGACGATCGCGCCGACGGTCATGCGCGGATTGAGAGACGCGTACGGGTCCTGGAAGATGATCTGCATGTCGCGCGCGAGGGCGCGCAGCTCGTCCTTGCCGGCGCGAGTGACATCCTTGCCGTCGAACCACACCTCGCCCGAGGTCGGCTCGATCAGGCGCAGGATGCAACGGCCCGTTGTGCTCTTGCCGCAGCCCGACTCGCCGACGACGCCAAGCGTCTCGCCGACCATTAGGTCGAAGCTGACTCCGCTCACCGCATGGACGCTGTCGACCTCGCGGCCGAGCCAGCCGCCGGTGATCGGGAAGCGCTTGACCAGGTCCGTGACGCGCAGCAATGGCGCGCTCATTCCAGCACCTTTTCGCCGTTCGGCAGGATGTCGAAGATGCAGCGCACCTTATGGCCCGGCAGCGGCTCGCGCAGCGCCGGCGTCGCGGCGACGCACTCGGGCACCGCGTACTTGCAGCGCGCCGCGAAGCGGCAGCCTTCGCCGGGCTCGATCAGCTTTGGCACCGTGCCGGGGATCTGCTCGAGCCGCACCTTGTGCAGGGCCGCGGTGTCGATGCGCGGGATCGAGCGGATCAGCCCCTGCGTGTACGGGTGGCGCGGGTTGGCGAACAGCGAAACGACGCTGGCTTCCTCGACCACCATGCCGGCGTACATCACAACGACGCGCTGCGCCACCTCAGCGACGACTCCCATCGCGTGCGTGATCAGCATGATCGCCATGCCGAGCCGCTCCTTCAGCTCGGCGAGGAGGTCCAGAATTTGCGCCTGGATGGTGACGTCGAGCGCAGTGGTCGGCTCGTCGGCGATTAATAGCTGCGGATTGCAAGCGAGCGCAATGGCGATCATCACGCGCTGGCGCATGCCTCCGGAGAACTGGTGCGGGTAGTCGTGGATGCGCTGCTGCGGCGTCGGGATGCGCACCAGGGCCAGCATCTCGACGGCGCGGTCCATGGCGGCCTTGCGGCCCATCCTTTCATGCAGGCGCAGGCTCTCGGCGATCTGCTCGCCAACGCTGTAGACGGGGTTGAGCGAGGTCATCGGCTCCTGGAAGACGATTGCGATTTCCTTGGCGCGGACGCGCCGCATCTCGTCAGTGTTCGCGGTGACGAGGTCGCGGCCCTTCCACAGCACCTGCCCGGCGACGATCCTGCCCGGCGGCATCGGCAGCAGCTTCAGCACGGTCATCGCCGTCACCGTCTTGCCGCAGCCGGATTCGCCGACGACGCACACCGTCTCGCCGCGGTCGATGGAGATGTCGACTCCGTCGACGGCGTGGAGCCAGCCTTCGTCGGTCTTGAAGTGAGTCTTCAGCCCGTGGATGCGCAGGAGCGGCACTTCCTGGGTCGGCGCGGCTCGCGTCGCCGCGTCTCGCGAGGCGGATGTCACCAGGATGGGTCGAGGCGGCGCCGGCATCAAAGCACCCGGCGCGGATCGAGCGCGTCGCGCAAGCCGTCGCCGACGAAGTTGATGCACAGCACGGCGAGGAAGATGGCGCTGCCGGGGAAGAGTGCCCAGTGCGGCGCGATGTCGAGGTATTCCTTGCTGTCGAACAGGATTCGGCCCCAGGTCGGGATGTCGGGCGGAAAGCCGAGGCCGAGGAACGAGAGGGTCGACTCGGCGATGATCGCCGCGGCGACGTCGATCGTGCCGGCGACGATAACCGGGCCAAGCGAGTTGGGCAGGATGTGCCGCACGACCTGGCGCGGCACTGAGGCGCCCAGCGCGCGCGCCGCCTCGACGAACTCCTTCTCGCGCAGCGAGAAGAACTGCGCCCGCACCAAGCGCGCCACCGGCATCCAGCGAAAGCCGCCGATCACCAGCACGATCAGGATGAAGACGCCAACCTCGGGGCCGAACGCCTGCTTCAGCGCGTCGCGGAAGAGGTATATCAGGATCAGCAGCAGCGGCAGCTGCGGCAGCGAGAGGAACAAGTCGGTGAGCCACATCAGCGCAGCGTCGACGGCGCCGCGCGAGATGCCGGCGATGGCGCCGATCGTCACGCCGACGAGCATCGCCATCAGCATCGCCGCTAGGCCGACGGCGAGCGAGATGCGGCCGCCGTAGAGCATGCGCGCGAAGATGTCCTGGCCGAGATCGTCGGTGCCGAACGGATGGTTCGCGGTCGGCGTGTGCAGACGCGACGTGAAGTCGATGTCGTTGATCGCGACCCTCCAGAGCATCGGCCCGAAAACGACCATGAGCACCATGAGCGATAGCACGACGAGGCCGAGCACGGCCAGGCGATGGCGGCGGAAGCGCCGCCACGCCTCTGCCGCGGGCGAGACGTTGCGCAGCCGCGGCGCCGCGGTCATCGGCACGGCCGCGCTAGCGATAGCTGATGCGGGGGTCGAGCCAGCCATAGAGCAGGTCGGCGATCAGGTTGAAGAGGATGACCAGGCACGAGAAAACGAAGGTCACGGCCATGATCACCGGCGTGTCGTTGCGCAGGATGGCATCGATCAGCAGCGAGCCGATGCCGGGCACGCGAAAAATCTGCTCGGTGACGATCGCGCCGCCGAAGACCTGCGGCATGGTGAGGGCGACGAGCGTCACGACCGGGATCATGGCGTTGCGGACGACGTGCTTCATGATCACCGCGTACTCGCGCAGCCCCTTGCTGCGCGCGGTGGTGACATAGTCGAGCCGGATCACGTCGAGCATCGCCGAACGCACGTAGCGAGTCCAGCTCGCGCCCTGGAACAGGCCCAGCACCAGCACCGGCATGATCGCCTGCTTTATGTGCTGCCACCACCAGTCCCAGCCGGTGCCCGAGATGTCGGCGCGGAACACGAACGGTAGCCAGTCGAGCTTGATCGAGAACAGGAGGATCAGCAGCAGCCCGGTGAAGAACGTCGGCAGGGAGAAGCCGACGAAGGCGAGCGTGCTGGCGATGCGATCGAACCACGAATAGGGCCGCGCTGCCGAGTAGATGCCCACGGGCAGAGCGATGAGCAGCGCGAGCATCTGCGAGGCACCGATCACCGCCAGCGTTACCGGCAGGCGGCCGAGGATAAGCTTGTCGACGTCAACGCGGCTGATGAAAGAGAACCCCCAGTCGCCGTGCAGCATGGCGAACAGCCAGCGGAAATAGCGCAGATAGATCGGGTCGTCGAGGCCGAACTGCTTCCTCAGGTTGGCCTGCACCTCGGGAGGTACGTTCGGATTGAGCGCCATCTCCGAGAACGGATCGCCAGGCGCGAGCGCGAGCACGGTGAACAGGACGACGCTGATGCCGAGCAGGCTCGGCAAGGCGATCAGCAGCCGCCGCAAGAGGTAGTGCCCCACGCCGCGGTCTCAGGGGACGCCGACGATCAGGCGACGCTGCCTTCCCGGTACCAGTTCTGCAGCGCGGAGAAGTCGAGGTCCCATCCGGAGAGCGTAGTCACAAGCTTCAGGTTGCCGCCGCGAACGCGAGGCCGGCTGATCAGCGGGATGACGACGAAATCGTTCACGACCATGTCGTTCATCTTGATGTACATCGTCGCCCGCCTGACGGGATCGAGCTCCGAGGACGCAGCCGCGTTCAGCTTGTCGTACTCGGGGTTGACGTAGCGGCAGATGTTGCGGCCCGACCACTTGTTCGCCTTCTGCGACACCTCGTCGGACTTGTACTGGTCCATGAAGCGCTCGGCGTCCGGCGCCGTCATGGTCGTCGTGTACATCTGCAGGTCGGCCCAGAATTTCTGGTAGGTGTCGGGGTTGGCCACGTCCGAAGAGAAGAACACCGACGCCGTCACCGACTTCAGCTCGAGATCGACGCCCGCCTTCTGCGCCGCCTGCTTGACGATCGCCTGCTCTTTCTGACGCGTGCCGTTGATGGACGTCTGGTAGACGAACTTCATCTTCTTGCCGCCCTTCTCGCGGATGCCGTCGGCACCTCGCTTCCAGCCGGCGGCGTCGAGCAAGGCGTTGGCCTTGTCGACGTTGAACTCCCACTTCGTGTTAGGCGACTTGAAGCGCGGAGGGTTGTTCATGAAGTTGGCGGTCGCGAACCCGGTGCGGCCGTAGATGAACTCCTGCATGCTCTTTTTGTCGCAGAGCAGCGCCATCGCCTCGCGCACCTTCGGGTCGCTGAAGGCGAAGTGCTTGCTCTTGATGCTGCCGCGCTCGCCCTCGACCTCGTTCCACGGGTCGGTGATGTTGACCTGGATGAACTCGATGTCGCCGCCCGGGACGATATGCACCTTCCCCTTGCCGCCGGCCTCCATTCGCTTCAGGACCTCGTCTTCGACCTGCAGGTTCCAGGCGTAGTCGTACTCGCCGGTCTGCAGCACGGCACGCGCCGCCGAGGTCGCGTCGCCGCCGCCCTTCATCTCGATCGTGTCGAAGAAGGGGCGGTTGGGCATGTGGTAGCTCTTGTTGATCTCGCCGGAAACGAGGTCGCCCGGCTTGAAATCGACGAACTTGTAGGGGCCGGTGCCGACCGGCTTCAGATTGGTGGGCGCGTCGCGCGACTTGGCGCCGCTGTAGGGTCCGAACAGGTGCTTCGGAATGATCATCCCTTCGGCGGCGACGAAGGACGTGGCCCAGAAGGGCGTCGGCTTCTTGAACGAGACCAGGACGGTGTAGTCGTCGACCTTGGTGACGGTCACATCCTTGTAGACGCTGATCGTCACGCAGGCGCTGGCCGGATCGCGCGCGAATTCCCACGTGAAGACGACGTCGTCGGCAGTGAACGGCTTGCCGTCGTGCCAGGTGACGCCCTTCTTCAGGCGCCAGCGAACGACCTTGCCGCCCTCGAGGACGCCGCCGTTCTGAATGCTCGGGATCTCGGCGGCCAGGATCGGCACGAGGTTGCCGTCGTTGTCCCAGACCGCCAGCGGCTCGTAGAAGACGCGCGAGCCTTCCTGGTCCTTGGTGCCGTTGGCGAAGTGCGGCTGGAGCAGCGTCGGACCCTGCCACCAGAGCGTCTTCAACGCGCCGCCGCCGCCGCGCTTGATGCCCTTGTAGACCGGCGCCGGCTGGGATTGGGCGACGCCAGCATGCATCAGCAGCATCGACGCCATCGGCGCGGTGAGGCCGAGGCCCACCAGCCGCTCGATGAAGCTGCGCCGCGGCAGCTTTTCGGTGCGGACGTCTTCGATCAGAGAGCGCAGCTCGGCTTCTTGCATTTCGGGTCTCCTGGAGTCGGCCGGCACGCAGGTGCCCGGACAGCCTGCGGCGATCCTATTCGCCGCCGGGCAAACGCCTATTCGGGTCCGCCCGGGCCTCCTGCCATGCTGCGCTGCAAGAGTGGTGCCAGAGCCCCAGCGCCGGCACGGCCGCCTGCATTCACGGCGGGCGGCGCCCGGTTCAGATGCAGCGGCCGCCGTCGACTTCCAACGCCACGCCGGTGATCATCGCCGCCTCGTCGCTGCACAGGAAGCAGGCCGCGTTGCCGAGGTCCTCGGGAGTCGAGAAGCGGCCGATCGGGATCGTCGCCAGGAACTTGGCGCGCATCTCCGGCGTGTCCTCGCCCATGAACGTCTTGAGCATCGGCGTCTCGCCGGCGACCGGGTTGAGCGCGCAGACGCGAACGCCGAACGGCGCCAGCTCGACCGCCATCGAGCGCGTCGCCGTGATCACCCAGCCTTTGCTGGCGTTGTACCAGGTGAGGCGGGGCCGCGGGCTGACACCGGCCGTGCTGGCGATGTTGAGGATGACGCCCTTCCTCTGCGCCTTGAAGCCCGGCACGACCTGCTTCGCGGCGAGGTAGATCGACTTGACGTTGACCGCCAGGATGCGGTCGAAGTCGGCCTCGTCGAGCGATTCGAGCGGTTGCGGTACGTGGCCCATGCCGGCGTTGTTGACGAGCACGTCGAGGCCGCCGAAGCGCTCGAGCGCGCGCTCGACCATCGCTGCGACGTCGGCGCCGACGGTGACGTCGGCGCGCACGCCGATGGCGACGTCGCCGAGCGACCGGGCGACCCGCTCGGCGCCGGCGCCGTCGCGGTCGGCGACGACGATGCGCGCGCCCTCGGCGGCGAACTTCCGGGCGATTCCTTCTCCGAATCCGGACGCCGCCCCGGTGACGATGGCGATCTTTCCTGCGAGTCGCATGCGCGTTCCTTTGTCGTGGCCGTGCGCGGGCGCGATGCGGTCTCAGCCGTGGTGGATGGCGATCGTCTTCAGCGTCGAGAAGCCATACAGCGCCTCGAAGCCCTTCTCGCGGCCATGGCCGGAGTGCTTGACGCCGCCGAACGGCAGCTCGATGCCGCCGCCGGCGCCGTAGTTGTTGACGAAAACCTGGCCGCACTTCAGCGCCCGCGCCACCCGCAAGGCCCGGCCGCCGTCGCGTGTCCAGACGCCGGCCACGAGCCCGTACCTCGTGCCGTTGGCGATGCGGATCGCCTCGGCCTCGCCGTCGAAGGCGATCAGCACTTGCACCGGGCCGAAAATCTCCTCCTGTGCCAGCGCGTGGCCGGGCGGGACGTCGTCAACGAGCGTCGGCCGCACGTAGTGGCCTCGCTGCGGCGCGTCGGCGACGATCGCGCCTTCGGCGGCGAAGGCCAGGCCGCTGTCGCGCGCCAGGCCGAGGTAGTGGTCGACGCGTTCCTTCTGGCGCGCGGAGATCACCGGGCCGAGGTCGAGATCGCGCGCGGCCGGGCCGACGCGGAGCGCGCGGTAGCGCTCAGCCATCCTCGCGCGCACGGCGTCGAAGACGGGCCGCTCGACGAGGATCCTCGACGCCGCCGAGCAGGTCTGACCTGCGTTCTGGATGCCGGCATTGACGAGGAAGGGCAGCGCCGCGTCGAGGTCGGCGTCGGCGAAAACGATCTGCGGGCTCTTGCCGCCGAGTTCGAGCGTCACCGGCACGGCATTGCGCGCGGCTGCCGTCTGCACGAGGGCGCCGGTCGCGACCGACCCGGTGAACGAGAGGTGATCGACGCCCTGGTGTGCCGACAGCGCCGCGCCCGCTTCCTCGCCGAGCCCGGTGACGACGTTGAGCGCGCCCGCCGGCAGGCCCGCCTCGGCGCACAGGCGGGCGAAGGCGAGGACCGTTAAGCACGCTTCTTCGGCCGGCTTCAGCACGCAGGCGTTGCCCATCGCCAGCGCCGCACCGACGCTGCGGCCGACGATCTGCATCGGGTAGTTCCAGGGCACGATGTGGCCGGTGACGCCGTGCGGCTCGCGCAGCGTCAGCGCGGTGTAGCCGTTCGCGAATGGCAGCGTCTGGCCGTGCACCTTGTCGCAGGCGCCGGCGTAGAACTCGCAGTAGCGGGCGAGCGCGACCACGTCGGCGCGCGCCTGCTTGAGCGGCTTGCCGACGTCGTGCACTTCGAGCGCGGCGAGCAGCTCGACGTTGTCGAACACCTTGCGGCCGATCGCCGCCAGAAGGCGGCCGCGCTCGACCGCGCTCTGCCGGCCCCACGCCGACGCCGCGCCATCGTCGAGGGCAGCGCGCGCGGCGGCGATCGCGGCATCGATGTCGCCGGCGCCGCCGCGGCCGATGCGGGCGAGCTCGCTGCCGTCGGACGGGTCCTCAAGCGCGAGCGTCGCGCCCGAAGCGGGGGCGCACCATTCGCCACCGATGAAGAGGCGGTCGGTCGGGAAAGGAACGCTCCCGGCAAGGGAAGGACGACGGTTCATGGGCCGATTCTCGCCGGGCTCGCGGTCCGTGCCCCGCGACGCTTGCGACACCGCGGGCGTGTGTGTAGACTGATGTGTGAGGAGTCACACATGGCCACCAATCTCTCTCTCGACCCCGATCTCATCGAGCGTGCCCTCGCGATCAGCGGCGAGCGCACCAAGAAGGCGGCGGTGACGCGGGCGCTCGAGGAGTTCATCGCCCGGCGCAGGCAGAAGCACCTGGTCGAGCTGATGGGCAAGCTCGAATGGGACGAGTCCTTCGATCTGAAGGCCGAACGTTCCCGACGGTGACCCTGCTGGTCGACACGAGCGTATGGTCGCTCGCCCTGCGCCGCGACTCGGTTCCGGAGCTGGCCGAAGTCCAGGCGCTGCTGCGCGCCCTCCAGGGTGGTGATTCGGTCGTCACCACCGGAATCATCCTGCAGGAGCTCCTTCAGGGCTTCGCGGGCGCACGAGCTGGCGCGGACATCGTCGAGCGCTTCTCTGCGCTTCCCTTCGTCGTCCCCGATCGCCGCGATCACATCGACGCCGCCTCGCTTCGCAACCTATGCCGGCGGCACGGCGTCCAGATCGGAACGATCGACTCGCTGCTCGCCCAACTCTGCATCCGCAACGACCTGCGCATGCTGACCACGGACCATGGTTTCGTGCTGGCGGCGCGCCACTGCGCGCTCCAGCTTTGGCAGGCCTAGCGCCATCGGCTTCTTCTTGTTCAAGCGCTTCGCCAGCCTGCTGCTGACGCTGCTGGCAGCCTCCGCGCTCGTCTTCACCGTCCTCGACGTCCTGCCCGGCAATGCCGCCGAGGTGATGCTCGGCGAAAGCGCCACGCCGGAATCGGTGGCGGCGCTTTCGGCCAGGCTCGGCCTCGACCGCCCCGCGGTCGTGCGCTACGCCGATTGGATGAAGGGCCTGGCGACCGGCGAGCTCGGCACCAGCATCGCCTACGACACGCCCATCGCGCAGCTCGTCGCCGAGCGCCTTGTCGTGACGGTGCCGCTGGCGCTGATGGCGATGGCGCTGACGACGCTGCTTGCGTTCTCGCTCGGCCTGTTCGCGGCGTCGCGCCACGGCCGCGCCGGCGACGTCGGCGTGATGAGCGTCAGCCAGATCGGCATCGCCCTGCCCAACTTCTGGTTCGCGATCCTGCTGATCTGGCTCTTCGCTGTGAAGCTGCGCTGGTTCTCGGCCGGCGGCTTTCCCGGCTGGAACGCGGCCGACGGCGGCGGCATCGTCTCCGGGCTGCGCGCGCTCGTGCTGCCGGCGGTCGCGCTCGCCGTCGTGCAGGCGGCAATCCTCGCTCGCATCGTCCGCTCGGCGGTGCTCGATGTGCTGCGCGAGGATTTCGTCCGCACCGCGCGCGCGAAGGGGCAGTCCCCGCGCGGCGTGCTCTGGGGCCATGTGCTGCGCAACGCGATGGTGCCGGTGCTCACCGTCATGGGCCTGCAGTTCGCCAACCTGCTCGCCGGCACGGTGGTGATCGAGAACGTGTTCTCCCTGCCCGGCCTCGGCCGTCTGGCGTTCCAGGCCATCGCCAACCGCGACCTGCTCGTCGTCCGCAACGTCGTGATGCTGCTGGCCGCGACCGTCGTCGTCATCAACTTCGCGGTCGACGTGCTCTACGTCGTTATCGACCCGCGCCTGCGCGCGCCAGCGCGAACGACATGAGCGCCGGCGCGCCGGCGAGAGCCGCATCATTGCCGCGCCGTCGCGGCTGGCGCGATGCGAGCCTTCGCCTCGGCGCGATGCTGGTCGCGCTGGTCGTCGGCTTGGCGTTGCTCTCTTACGTGTGGACACCGCATCCCGCGTCCGATCTCGACATTCCGCACAAGCTGCAGGGCCCGAACGAATCGCACTGGCTCGGCACCGACGGCCTCGGCCGCGACATCGTCTCGCTGCTCATCGTCGGCAGCCGCGTCTCGATCGCGGTGGGCGTGATCGCGGTGGGCATCGGCATCGTCTTCGGCGTGGGGCTCGGCCTGCTCGCCGCCGTCAAGCGCGGCTGGGTCGAGGAAATCGTGATGCGCCTGGCCGACTTCACCTTCGCCTTCCCGGCGCTGCTGTCGGCGATCATGCTGACGGCGATCTACGGACCCGGGCTCGTGACCTCGATCGTCGCCATCGGCATCTTCAACGTGCCGGTGTTCGCGCGCATCACGCGGGCAAGCGCGCTCGTCGTCCGCTCGCGCGAGTTCGTCACCGCGGCGCGCGCGCTCGGCAAGAGCGAATGGCGCATCACGGTCGAGCACGTGCTGCCCAACATCGCCGCGATCCTGATCGTCCAGGCGACGATCCAGTTCGCGCTCGCGATCCTTGCCGAGGCGGCGCTCAGCTACCTCGGCCTCGGCACCCAGCCACCGACACCGTCGTGGGGGCGCATGCTCAACGAAGCGCAGCAGCAGCTGTTCCAGGCGCCGCAGCTCGCCGTCTATCCCGGCATCGCGATCGCGCTGACCGTGCTCGGCCTCAACCTGCTCGGCGACGGTCTGCGCGACCGCTTCGACCCGCGCATGGTGCGGCGAGGCCCACAGGAGCCCCCGGCCTCGTCATCCTGAGCCAAGCGAAGGTCGCGACGGGTCGCAGAGATCCTTCGCTTGGCTCAGGATGACGGCGTCCTGGACTCGCGCACCTCGATTCGGGGCCGGGCTTCCGAAAAGCGCCACACTGGCCCGTCGCGCACGGCCTCGCTCGCCGCGCGGAGCTCGGCAGCGCTGAGCGGCACCAGCGCCGCGACCTCGCCGCCGACGCGGGACGCCGTCGCGCCAGACGACGCGCGCGCCGGCGAGACGCGCGACCTTCGGGCCGCGGACGATGGTGCCGAGCAGGTTGGCCGGATCGCTCACCGCGAGGCAGACCAGCGCGTCATCGGCAGGGCGGCGCCGCACCTCGCGCATCGACGCGATCGCGTCGGGCAAGGCGAACTGCTCGCCGGTGGCCGTCGATGAAGCGGCCGCCGCGGATCTCGCCCCGCGCTTCCAGCCGCCGGTAGACACGGACGAGCTCGCGCCAGGGCGGCAGCCACGCCGCCGCGCGCTCGAGCAGGCGCCAGCAGACGCCGCCGTAGCGGCGCAGCAGGATCATTGCCCAGCGCGCGGCCGCATTCGCTCGATCAAAGGCGCGCCGGCGGCGCGACGACCGCGCCCTGGATGGCGTTGCGCACCAGTGCTTCTGCGACGAAGCCGCTCGACTTGGCGCGCTCGACGAAGGCCGCGAGCTGTGCCCGCGCCCGCTCGCCGCGCTCGGCCGGGATGCCCATGGCCTGCTCGATCACCATGAAGCGCCCGGACAGCAGGCGGACGCCGCCGACTCGCGCCGCGTCGGCCTCGAGCTGCTGCTTCACGCCGGCGGCTGCGTCCGCGTTCTGCGTCAGGAACGCGTCGACGACTTCGGACGAAGTCGTCGTGCGAACCAGCGTCGCCGACTTGAGCACGCGGCTGAGATAGAGGTCGTAGGCACTGCCGCGGCCGACGACGATGCGCGCCCCCGGCCGATCGACCTCGTCGTTGGTCTGCACTGGCGAGCCGCTCCGGACCAGATAAGCGCCTTCGATCAGCAGGTAGGGGGCGCTGAAGCGGACGCCCTCGTCGCGAAGCGGATCGATCGCGAAAAAGCCGATGTCGGCCTGGTCCGAGGTCACCGCCTGAACCGACTTGGCCGCCGCGTCGACGATCAAGAGCTCGAGCGGCACGCCGAGCTCGGCCGCGAGCGAGCGCGCGAGGTCGACCGAGACGCCAGCGGCCGCGCCGCTGATCGGGTCGCGGCGTGCCAGGATCGGATTGCCGAGGTTGATCGACGCGCGCAGGCGACCGGTGGGTGCGAGCGTGGCGGCGCCGGCCGGCGCCGCGCAGCCGGCCGCGTCGAGAAGAGCGGCGCCGCCGGCGGCGAGCAGGAGTCGTCGTGAGGCCATCGCAAGGAGGGTATAAGTGGGGCGAGGAGGCATCATCATCGCTCGTCCTCGCGCCGGAAGGTGGCTGGAGGCTTCTTCGACGATGATCGCGAACCGCCGCGATCGCGGCGCCAGGAGACGCGCATGGCCCTCGCGACGGACCTCGCCGACTGCAGCGCGCTGACGTTGCTCGCCCTCTATCGCGCCGGCGCTGCATCGCCGGTCGAAGCGACTCGCGCGGTGCTCGCTCGCATCGAACGCTTCGACCCCTTCATAAACGCGTTCTGCCACCTCGCGCCCGACGAGGCCCTGGCCGCCGCCCGCGCTAGCGAGGCGCGCTGGCAGCGGCGCGCGCGCTGCGGCGAGCTCGACGGCGTGCCGGTGTCGGTAAAGGACCTGATCCTCGCTGCGGGCTGGCCGACCTTGCGCGGCTCGCGCACCGTCGATCCGGCCGGTCCCTGGGACGTCGACGCGCCGGCGACCGCGCGCCTGCGCGAGGCCGGCGCGGTGATCCTCGGCAAGACGGCGACGCCGGAGTTCGGCTGCAAGGGCGAGACCAA